>JAZQCI010000100.1:0-4077 GCA_045546175.1 Lachnospiraceae bacterium
GAGTCAGCTTCTCGGAGATTGAATCTCCGAGCTTGCTGTTCCGCCGCGGGAGTCTTTCTCTTCTCCACAAACGGAAAAGCAACCTTATCCGGATACAGCAGGCTCGCTGTCCTTCCCGCAGGAAAGGCAGTGGAGGCCCGCCAGTTAAGGGACTGTTAACCTGGTGAGCTGATTACCAGGAAGTATATTTCAGCAGTCATCCTGCCTGCGCGGTTTTTATCCTCAGGCCCCTCTGCAGTACTACGACTGCCGCATTGTGGTTGCGGTCGTGGTGGCTGCCGCAGCCAGGACATACCCATTCTGAGACGCCCAGAGGGATCTTATCCTCCCCTTTGCAGATAAACCCGCACACACTGCATGTCTGAGTCGTGTATCCTGCAGGTACCTTCAGGTACTCCTTACCGTAAAGCGCTGCTTTCTGCTTGAGCAGCTCCATGAACCTGCCCCAGGATACGTCCGCGATCCCATAGGACAGGCGGTGGTTCCTGAGCATATTCTTTACCTTCAGGTCCTCGGAAACGATCAGGTCTTGGCTTTCGACCAGCCGTTTCGACTGTACCTGCAGGTAGTCTTCCCTGCTCCGCGATACCTTCCTCTGGAGCAGTGCTGTGCAGAGCCGCTGTTTCTGGTAATTCGACGATCCACTTAACGGTCTTCCGTCCTTTAAGGCAGCCTCTTTCATCCGGGAGAGCCTGCGCTGCGCCTTTGCGACCTTTTTCTTCATACCGCGGCTGTGCTTTGGATTATCGATCACTCTGCCGTCACTGTCCGTATAAAGGTCCGTAAGGTTCATGTCGATCCCGACGCTGGATCCCGTCTTCGGAAGGGGATCAGTAAACGGTATATCAGAAGAGATCTGCAGGACAGCATAATAGTCCCCGCAGTTATCCCGGCGGATGGTGATGGTCCCGATGCGGGTGTCCTCTTTATGCGAGGTGAGCATATACAACACCTTCCCTGAGCAGCGGAAGCGGATCGTCCCCAGCATAGGAAGCGTGATGAGGTGCGGCACCTGTTCGCCAGCGCTCCTGCGAACGAAGTGTACGTTCCCGTCCTCCCAGGAGACAGCGTCCTTCCTGTAATGAGCGTTCGTCTGGTAGGACTGTTCGTAGGATCTCTTATGGAAGCCAGGGATCCCTGTGCCGGGGACTTCACGGAAGTTCTTCCATGCCGTGTTATGGTTCTTTATGGCATTGTCGACCGCAAGGGAATCCACGTTCTTCTCATTCAGGAAAGGGATCGTGTTTACAAGTTCCTTTTTGGAGGAACGGACCTGTTCCAGGTACGCGATCCGCTCCCTGTACGCAGGACACAGTCCTGCCGCCTTTTTTAATGGCATGGAGGTCCCTCTCATTTGCGGTCATGCGGTTATAGACGAAGCGTGACGCCCCGTCATTCACTGCGATCATATGTTTCTGCTCAGAAGAAGGATAGATCCTCAGTTTTGCAGCGAAGTGATAGTTCATGTCCGCACATTTACGCATGATAAAACCTCAGTAGGATTTGGACTGGTTTTCGATATACTTCCGGATGGCATCTTCCGATACAGACCCGACTGTTTCCACGTAGTAGGAATGGTTCCACAGCTGCCCCTTCCACAGCTTCTGCCTGAGTTCAGGATACGCCTCAAAAGCTTCCTGCCAGTGATGCCCTTCAGATATTTCACGGTATCCGTGATGGAGAGCTTTGGCGGCGCCGACACGAAACAGTGGATATGGTCCATTTCCCCTGCTTCAAAAAGGTGTACGGTGAACCCTTTTTCCTTGGCGATCTCCTGTGCAAGGTCTTTCAGGAACTTCTCAATCTGGAGGGTGATGATCTTTCTCCGGTACTTCACACACCACACCACATGGTAGTTAATATTACACACACAAGTCCTGTATTTAATAATATTTGTTTTCATACGTATAGTATAGCATAAGAAACGCGCAAACACAAACATTTGTTCGTATATAATAGATATAAATACAAGAATAGAAATAAAAAAGGGCAATTCCTCTCGGAGATTGAATCACCGAGAATCCTTGCCCAAAAATCTTGAAAAAACGATTGGAACGAGAGGAACACGAGAGACTATATGATCATCAACACAGGACAGAGAACCGATATACCGGCGTTTTACGCAGAATGGTTTGCGAACAGGCTCAAAGAAGGCGTGGTCTGCGTTCGCAATCCCTATGACCACAGCCAGGTCAGCCGGTATCGCCTCGATCCGTCCGTAGTGGATGTCATCGGATTCTGCACCAAGAACCCTGCTCCGATGTTCCCTTACATGGACCTTCTGAAGGAGTATGGCCAGTATTGGTATGTCTCCATTACGCCTTACGGAAGAGATATTGAGCCCAATGTCCCCGACAAGCATCGCCTCATAGCAGATTTTCAAAAGCTCTCCGATCTGGTTGGCATTCATTCTGTCGGCTGGCGTTTCGACCCGATATTTATCTCTGAGCGGTACACAATGGAATACCAGCTCCGTGCCTTTGAGCAGATTGCAGCTGCCCTGGACGGCTGCACTCAGACAGTCGTGATCAGCTTCATTGACCTGTATCCAAAGGTCAGGCGGAATTTCCCGGAAGCGAGAGAGGTAACAGAGAAGCAGCGCCTGACGCTGGGAAAAGAAATTGTAGAGATTGCTTCTGCCCACGGAATGACAGTAAGACCTTGCGCGGAAGGAGATGAACTGGCAGTCTTCGGCGCAGACTGCGGCGGCTGCATGCGGATCAGCGACTATGAGAAAGCGATCGGCAGGCATCTGAATGCGCCCAAAAAGAAAGCGGCCAGAGCAGAATGCGCCTGCTATCTGTCATGCGATATAGGCGCTTACAATACTTGCAGACATCTGTGTAAGTACTGTTATGCCAATGCGGAGCCGGAAATAGTGCTGGCGCAGAGCAGGCTTCATGATCCTGCGTCACCTTTTCTGATCGGAAACTACATGGATGGGGACAAGATTCACGACGTCCCGCAGAAGTCGTGGATTGATGACCAGATGCGGTTTGATCTGGAATGAGCCTGGAGGCCTTTATCATCAAATGGATTCCGGAGAAGGATAGTGAAATCCCTGAACAATAATAGGACATAGACAATGCGTTATGAGAATATCAAACCGGCCAAGTTCATAGACCGTCCAAACCGTTTCACTGCCCATGTGGAGATCGCCGGAGAGAAGGAGACAGTGCATGTGAAGAATACCGGAAGATGCAGAGAGCTCCTGGTTCCCGGTGCGGAGGTCTATCTGACAGAGCCGTGTACTCCCGGAAGGAAGACAAAGTATGACCTGATTGCTGTCAGAAAAGGGAACGGTATTCTGTTCAATATCGACAGCCAGGCACCCAATAAGGTCGTCAGGGAGTGGCTGGATACACAGGGCTTTGACCTGGTTCAGCCGGAGCACACATACGGAAGTTCACGGATCGATTTCTATATGGAGCGGGGAGAAGATCGCTATTTGATGGAAGTAAAGGGCTGTACACTGGAAGTGGACGGCATCGGCTACTTTCCGGACGCTCCGACAGAACGCGGCGTGAAACACTTGCGAGAACTGATTCGCGCCGCAGCGGAGGGGTATCATGCGGTTGCCGCCTTTGTGATCCAGATGGACGGCGTGACAGAGGTCAGGCCCAATGTCCGGACACATCCGGAGTTTGGCATGGTACTGAAAGAGGCGGTAGATGCGGGAGTCAGAGTGCTGCCGATTCCATGCCATGTTGAGCCGGATGAACTGAAGATTCTGCCGGAATGGCAAGCATTGCCGCCTTTCTGAGGAGAAAACAGCCAACTGCAGGCCGTATCCGAAATGGGTTCAGGAAAGGTGAAAGGTCTTTCCGAAAGAAAGCTCTTCTCCCGGCAGGCAGGTAATTACCAGAGGCGTATTGGCCAGGACGGAACGGTTAAGACCATGGCTTGCATGGATATACCTCCTTCAAATTTGGTCAGATATAACGCAGTCAAACGAATTATTGACCATTCTTCGTTGTTTTGCAATAGTTATTCCGCCGCCACATGCCGGAAGGCATTTGAAATGAGAGCGGCGCACACATTGAAATAGGGGAGTTGGTGTTATGACTCGAAAGGAAG
>JAZQCI010000101.1:0-2965 GCA_045546175.1 Lachnospiraceae bacterium
ATTCTTGCGACCTCAGCTTCGAAGCCTTCGATCTTGGTGAGGTCTTCGCCCCACATCTGCTCGTTGGTCATGACAGCGTGTGTCAGTGTCGCGGCGTCGTCATCCTTGTGATCATAGTAGAATTCCAGTACCCAGCGGTCGTCCGAAATTGTGTAGGTTCTTCCCTGAGGATCCTTGCAAACAAGGCCGGCATCCGTCAGCTCCTGGATATTGCTGGAATAGAAAGCGATATAAGCCGCGAAGCTCGTTGTCAGGCATGCCGGCAGCTTTCCGTACTTCTCGACATACTCAACGAAGCTCGGGAAGCATCTTGCTCTCCACTTGGAGGTGGAGTTGAGGGAGATGCTCATCAGCTCGTGGTTGACGAAGGGGTTGTTGAATCTGTCCTGAACAGCCTGAGCAAAGTTCATCAGGTCATCCTTGTCCAAAGGCAGAGTAGGGATAACTTCGTCATAGAGCATCTTGTTCATGAAGCCGAGAACTGTTTCGTTCTCCATGCACTCACGCACAATGCTGAAGCCTGCAAGATATGCGCCCAGAACGAAGCCTGTGTGCGCGCCGTTCAGGATGCGGACTTTCCTCTTCTTGTAAGGCGTTACATCCGGTACTACGATGCAGTTGACGCCGGCTCTCTTGAAGGGGAGTTTCTCCTCCAGCCATGCCGGGCCTTCAATATTCCATACGCCGAAGACTTCGCCGACGACCAGCAGCGGATCTGAATAGCCGTTGATCTCTTCGAGGCGGGCCACTTCTTCCGCGTCGCGGATACGGCCGGGAACGATCCTGTCGACCAGGGTCGAGCAGAATGTGCAGTCCTCATTTACATATTTCTTGAAATCATCGCCGAGTTCCCACTGGTCGATGTACTGGTTCACACACTTCTGAAGCTCTTTGCCGTTGTTGTCGATCAGCTCGCAGGAGAGGATCACAAGGCCGCTCTTGCCTGCCTTGAAGCGCTCATAAAGCACCTGGGTAAGCTTGCCGGGGAAGGAGTTCGCGGGCTTGTCCTCGAACTTGCAGGAGGGATCATAGACAATTCCTGCCTCTGTCGTGTTGGATACGATGTACTCGAGATCATCGGAGACTGCCAGTTCCATCATAGCCTTGAAGCCTTCCTCCTCATAGGGGTTAAGGCATCTGGAGACAGAGGAGATAACTCTCTTTCTGTCGACCTTCTCGCCGTTCTCGCGGCCGCGAAGATACAGAGTGTAAAGGCCTTCCTGCTTGTTGATCATCTCAGCCAGACCGGGCTTGATAGGCTGTACCAGGACACATTTGCCGTTCCAGTCAGCTTTCTCGTTCGATACGTCAAACCAGTAATCTACGAATGCGCGGAGGAAGTTGCCTTCGCCGAACTGCATAACCTTCTCGGGAGCATCTTTGAGAATATATCCGTCATATCCGGATTTTTCCAGTACTTCATAATTCAGAATTTCCATAATTCGTCTCTCCTTAAATACTAAACATTGATCTGTAAAACTATGGGTTGTCGGAACATCCTTTTGACGCGGTCTCCTTATAACCTGGCTCAAATTGTTTTTCCGGAAACACGCATCTTATTAAATAATTGTATTGCCTCGTCGAATTCAAGTCCAGCACAAAGTGGCTGGTTTATGAAAGCCGCGAAGATCTTCTTCTCGTCTCTCTCCGCTATTCCCTCTGAGAGAAGATCGATATTGTCGCTGTTTCTTCTCACCAGCGCGAGGGCTCCCGCGGGGAGCGGTTTCGATACTATAGGATCCACAAATCCGTTGGTGAAGATACAGTTCGTCTCCACGATGCTGCCTTCCGGCAGGCCGGGCATTTGTCCCCGGTTGGGTAGGTTGACATTGGTGATCACTGTCTTAAGGCCCATGATGCCGCGCAGCATATCGACGAGCGCCTCTCCCGAAGGTGCCAGCGGCACTTCCCGTCGGCCCTCCGCCATCTCAACGGATTCCCTGATCAGTCTGTCCTGGTTGGCAATTCTCCAGTCAACCGTGGTCAGGCCGAAGTGCCATTTCTTCACAGTCTCCCGGTCCTTCAGATACCAGCTGTTATCGACAAATTCCACCAGGTGTCGGTCGCCCGCCGCCGCGAGCGCGCCGTATTTCTTGAGGAGGTCCATCTTCACCCTGTTTCCATAGGCGAAGGTGTCGCGCGTCCACTGGTCTGCCGGTCCGTTCTCGTAATATCCCGTGTCAAAATATCGTTCCATAAATTCCGGCATCAGCTTCATCAGGTCGATATCCTGATAGCGGGCCTCCGTGATCCAGGTAAAATGGTTAATGCCGGAAGCATCCGTATAGATATCCTCTCTTTTGACCTTGATGCCTGTCAGTTCTTTCAGAACACAGCACAGGAAATCCTGGGTGTGAAATACTTCGTGGCAGCATCCGAAAGCCTTGATCTGCGGAAAACACCGGTACAGCGTCTTCACACAGATGCTCATGGGATTGGTGAGGTTCAGCACCCACGCATCAGGGCAGCATTTCCGGATCGCCTCAGCAAATTCCTCATAAACAGGAACAGTCCGCAGTGCACGGAAGACCCCACCCGGTCCCACTGTGTCACCCACGGACTGCAAAATGCCGTATTCTTCCGGAGCATGTACATCCGTGTGCATCTGTGTAAAAGTGCCGGGAAGGATGGAAATGATCACAAAATCCGCGCCCGTGAGCGCTTCCTCCAGTGTCTCGGATACCGTGTACCTGAAATCAGACAGCGCTGCTTCCTTCTCCTGTATCTTAGTGCCTATGATCTGATTCCGCTCAGCGGCGGGAACGTCAATATCATAGAGCGCAACTTCGCCGGCCAGATCCGGGGCCAGGGCAAGATCCTGCATAAAAGATCTTGCCCACGCCTTCGACCCGCCGCCGATGTAAGCAATTTTTACACTTCGCCGGCTCATACTCTACTCCATAATTATCTCAAAAAACCGATCAGCCGGGCTGCTTGCCGATGTAAGCAAGGATAAGTCGGATCG
>JAZQCI010000102.1:0-16593 GCA_045546175.1 Lachnospiraceae bacterium
GGTAACACCTCCGGCAGACACCGGCGGCGGTGAAGGCGGCGGAAATGCGGAGCCGGTCACACCTCCGGCAGACACCGGCGGCGGCGGCGGAAATGCGGAGCCGGTCACACCTCCGGCAGACACCGGCGGCGGCGGCGGAAGTGCGGAGCCGGTCACACCTCCGGCAGACACCGGCGGTGGAGAGAGCGGCGGCAGTCAGGGCGGTGAAACGCCTCCGGCAGAGACCGGCGGAGAAGCCAATGCTCCGGCTCCGGAAGGATAAACAGGAAAGACAGGGATGTGAAAGACAGGGCTTTAAACCGATTCTTTCACATCCCTTTATTTCTGCTATAATAGGTAAGAGATTACTTACTTTGGATCAAAAGATAGTAATTGTCGAAATAATGCCTATATCTTTAAGAAAAAGAAAGCGGATCAACGCGCAGATTATGAATAAATCGTTTATACTATTCGAAAATGTCGAGAAGGTCTATCATATGGGAGAGGTGGAGATCAAGGCCGTGGGCGGCGCGAATTTCTCCATCGATAAGGGAGAATTCACGGTCATAGTGGGCCCCAGCGGCGCCGGAAAGACCACGATCCTCAATATGCTCGGCGGAATGGACAACTGCACGGGCGGCAGGATCGTCGTGGATGACAGGGAAGTGAGCGGCAGTTCGGCGCGCGCCCTCACGCAGTACCGCCGCTATGACATCGGATTTGTCTTTCAGTTCTACAATCTGGTGCAGAACCTTACGGCGCTGGAAAATGTGGAACTGGCATCACAGATCTGCCGCGACCCGCTCGATGCGCGGACAGTGATGCGGGAAGTAGGATTGGAGGAGAGAATGAACAATTTCCCCTCCCAGCTCTCCGGAGGAGAACAGCAGCGCGTGGCGATCGCCAGGGCGCTGGCCAAGAATCCCAAGCTCCTTCTGTGCGATGAGCCGACCGGCGCGCTCGACTATGTGACCGGCAAGCAAATTCTAGCGCTTCTTCAGAAGACATGCCGCGACAGAGGAATGACCGTCATTGTGATCACGCACAATCTCGCCCTTACGCCTATGGCGGATAAAGTGATCCATATTCGAAACGGCAAAGTAGAGAAGACGGAAATTAATGACAGGCCGCTTCCGGTGGAGAAGATCGAGTGGTGAGCAGAAAGCGACACAGGAATGGGAAGACATAACCACTTATTGACCGATGCAGTCAAAGAGATCCTGCATACCAGAAAAAAATTCATTTCGCTCCTCATAATGAATTTCCTGGCAGTCGGCTTTCTTGCCGGCCTTCGCATGACGGCGCCGGACAAGAAGCACTCTCTGGACGTCTATTACGACGAACAGAACCTGATGGATGTCAGAATCCTTTCCACGCTTGGGCTGACGCAGGACGATATCGACGCCCTGAAGGAGTTTGACGGCGGAGCGGGGCTGCCCGCGATCACGGACGCGGAAGGCAGCAAATATCTGGACGCTCTGGTCGGCGAAGATACGGTGACCGTTTTTTCGATTCCTGACAAGATCAATAAGCTCAGGATCACGCAGGGAAGAGAGCCGCAGAGCAGCAGCGAGTGCGTTGTGGAGCAGCTCCTTGCCGACAAACTGGAAATAGCGGTCGGCGATACAATCACGATCAACACGGAAGATGCGGACGAGGTTTGAGAACAGCATCCGGAGCATCAACGCCATCATAGTGATCATTATTGCGGCGGCGCTGACGCTGGGGGGATGCGCGGAAAGCAGCGCGGGGGCATCGTCAGCCGGTACCGGGAATTCGGGCAGGGACTTTGAGGTCTTTGATCCGATCGACAATATAAACGAAGTGGTCTACGGACCGCCGCAGGACTGATATAGAAAGGGACGAAGATGGTAAAAACACTTTTTAAGTACATCGGTGAATTCAAGACGCCGGCTTTTCTCACGCCCATGTGCATGATCGGCGAGGTCATCTGCGAGATGATCATCCCGGTGCTCATGGGACGGATCGTCGATGTCGGCATCGGCGGGTCCGATATGAATTACATCATCAGGACCGGCCTGATCATGCTGTTCGTAGCCCTGATGGGCTTGTTCTTCGGCATAATGGGCGGTGTATTCGGCGCCAAGGCGTCGGCCGGCTTTGCGAGAAATCTCCGTAAAGCCATGCACGACAACATCCAGACATTCTCCTTTTCCAGTATTGACAAGTTCTCCTCTTCGAGCCTTGTGACAAGACTGACGACGGATGTCACCAATATTCAGAACGCCTTTCAGATGATCCTGAGAATGGCGATGAGAGCGCCTGCCTCCATGATCATTGCGATGGTCATGTCTTTCATCATCAGTCCCAAGCTGGCCAGCATCTATCTGGCGGCTGTATTTCTGCTTGCCATTGTCATGTTCTTTATCATGCGCAGGGCGACCAAATATTTTCAGCAGGTCTTTAAAAGATACGATGACCTCAACAACAGCGTGCAGGAAAACGTCTCTTCCATCCGCGTGGTCAAGGCCTACGTGAGAGAAGAGTATGAGATCAGCAAATTCCATAAGGCCGCGGAGAACATCTACGAGATGTTCATCAAAGCGGAGATGAACATCGCAGGCGTCTCGCCGATCATGATGTCGGTGGTCTACGGATGCATCCTGCTGATCAGCTGGTTCGGCGCCCATCTTATTGTCGTTAACGAGCTGCAGACAGGTCAGCTCATGAGCCTTCTGACCTACTGCATGAACATCCTGATGAGCCTTATGATGCTCTCCATGGTCTTCATTATGATCACGATGTCCCAGGCCAGCGCCAGGAGAATCTCGGAAGTCATCGAGGAGAAGAGCAACCTGACAAATCCCGAGAATCCGATCATGGAAGTGCCGGACGGAAGCATCCGCTTCGAGGACGTGGATTTCTCCTACAGGCCGGGCACCGGCGATCCCGTGCTCAAGGACGTCAATCTCGACATTAAGTCCGGAGAGAGCATCGGTATCATCGGCGGAACGGGCAGTGCGAAATCTTCGCTGGTCAACCTGATCAGTCGGCTCTACGACGTGACGCAGGGAAAGGTCATTGTCGGCGGAAACGACGTGCGGGATTACGATCTGGATACGCTCCGCAACCAGGTCTCCGTGGTCCTTCAGAAAAACGTGCTTTTCAGCGGAACCATTCTGGACAACCTTCGCTGGGGAGATAAGAACGCGACGGAAGAAGAGTGCATAAAGGCCTGTCAGATGGCCTGTGCGGACGAGTTCATACAGAAAATGCCGGAGGGCTACAACACCTGGATCGAGCAGGGCGGAAGCAACGTCTCCGGCGGACAGAGGCAGAGACTTTGTATCGCCAGGGCGCTCCTCAAAAAGCCCAAAATATTGATTCTCGATGACAGTACAAGCGCAGTCGACACCGCGACGGACGCAAAGATCCGAAAAGCCTTCCGGGAAGAGATCCCCGGAACGACCAAGCTGATCATAGCGCAGAGAATTTCCAGCGTGAAGGACTGCGACCGGATCATAGTCATGGAAGACGGCCGGGTCAACGGATTCGGAACCCATGACGAACTTCTGGCAGGTAACGATATCTACAGGGAAGTTTATGAATCTCAGGTCGGAGGCGCCAGCGCTGACTTTGACAAGAAAGAATGAGTCGTTTTCTCGGAGGAATACAGGAATATGGCGGAAGAAAGAAAACAGGAATTTAACGGAACGGGCGGACGGCGCATGGCGGGAAGGCCCAGGCCCAAGGTTGAAAACCCGGGCCTTCTATTTAAAAGAATCATGAGCTATGTGTTCAAGTATTACGGCGTCCATATGATCGTTGTCCTGGTCTGCATCGTTTTGTCGGTCTTTGCGAACGTGCAGGGAACCATGTTCACAAGAACACTGATCGACAGTTATATCACACCTATGATCGGCCAGCCGAACCCGGATTTCGGGCCGCTTCTGGGCGCCATGGCGAGAGTCGCCTGTTTCTACGGCGTCGGAATCGCGGCCGCATTTACGCAGCAGGTGGTCATGGCCCACGTCAATCAGGGCACGCTCAAGAGACTCAGAGAAGACCTCTTCGATCATATGCAGTCTCTGCCCATTAAATATTTTGACACGCATTCTCACGGCGACATCATGTCCGTCTACACGAACGATATAGACACGCTCAGACAGATGATCAGCCAGAGTATGCCGCAGCTGTTCAACAGTGCGATCACGATCGTCAGTATTTTGTCCATGATGCTGGTACTGAGCGTACCGCTCACGATCCTGACCCTTGTGATGGTTGCCCTGATGCTGTTCGTGACGATGCAGGTCACCAAGCGGTCCGGCAGCAATTTCATCGCGCAGCAGAAAAATATCGGTAAACTGAACGGCTTTATCGAGGAGACGATGACGGGACAGAAGGTCGTCAAAGTATTCTGTCACGAAGAGGAATCGATCAAGACTTTTGATGAGCTCAACGAGGAGCTGTATAAGAGCGCCTATAAGGCCAACGCGTTCGCCAACATCATCGGACCGGTCAACGCCCAGATGGGCAACGCCAACTATGTCGTCGTGGCGCTGGTCGGAGGCCTTCTGGCACTGAACTCCTACGCCGGATTTACGGTCGGCGCGCTGGCAAGTTTCCTCACTTTCAACAAGAGCTTCAGCATGCCGATCAACCAGGTGAGCATGCAGTTCAACAGTATCATCATGGCGCTGGCGGGAGCGGAGCGCGTCTTCAAGCTCCTGGATGAAAAGCCGGAGACCGACGAAGGGTACGTCATGCTCGTCAACTGTGAGTACGATGAGAACGGAAACATTGTTGAGACGCAGAAACACACCGGTCAGTGGGCGTGGAAGCACTATCACAAGCAGTCTGACCACAGCACGACTTATCAGAAGCTGGAAGGCGATGTGACCTTCAATCATGTCGATTTCGGGTATCGGGATGATAAGATGGTCCTGCACGACATCGTGCTCCACGCAAAGCCGGGCGAAAAGGTCGCCCTGGTCGGCTCGACGGGCGCGGGCAAGACTACGATCACGAACCTGATCAACCGCTTCTATGATATTCAGGACGGCAAGATCCGGTACGACAATATCAATATCAATAAGATCAAGAAGGCGGACCTGCGGCGCTCCCTCGGAATCGTTCTGCAGGACACGCATCTGTTCACCGGCACTGTCAGAGACAATATCCGCTACGGAAAGCTGGACGCGACGGAAGAAGAGATCGTGGCGGCGGCCAAACTTGCCAATGCGGACGGCTTTATCAGAAGGCTTCCACATGGATATGACACGATGCTAAAGGGAGACGGAGCCAACCTGTCCCAGGGACAGAGGCAGCTTCTGGCCATTGCCAGGGCGGCGATCGCCGATCCGCCCGTACTGATTCTCGACGAGGCTACAAGCTCCATCGATACCAGAACGGAGAAAATCGTACAGGACGGCATGGACAAGCTCATGAAGGGCAGGACGACCTTTGTGATCGCCCACAGGCTCTCCACAATTAAAAACAGCGACACGATCCTTGTTCTGGAGCAGGGCCGCATTGTGGAGAGAGGAAATCACGAGCAGCTTTTAGAGCAGAAAGGGCGCTACTATCAGCTGTACACAGGAAAGAGCGACGCGCTCACCGCATAACGCGGCCTGCACGCGCCTTTTCTACGATCGGGACGGAGGACAGAAATGAACAGAAGATACAATAAAATACTGGCAATGCTGCTGGCCATGGTTCTGGCGCTTAATATCGCCGGCTGCAGGACGCAGGGCGGCCCGCAGACGGCGGGCACGCAGGAGAGCGCGCAGGCCGATACCGGAGCCGGAGACGAGGGGCTTCTTCCGGGTGATTCCCAGAACACCGGAGAGGAAGTCCAAGACGATACGCAGGACCCGGCGGACGATATTCCCGGAGAAGCGGACAGCACTCTGTTCGCGGTAGAGCCGGCTTCATGGATGAATTCCGATATCCAGGAGTGGGTGCGCGAATCGGAACCGCCCAGGCTGGTCGATGATTTCCATCATTACGTGAACAGGACCTGGATGCTGAATACCAAAATCCCGGACGGTTACTCCAGCTATGATCCGATCACGGAGAGATCGCTGGAAGTGGACGCGCAGATTCTGGATATTCTCAAAAACCCTGAGAAGGAGACGGACCCGGATCTGATCCACGACCAGGAGCTGGTTCAGAAATACTACCGGATGTGGCTGGACTGGCAGGCGAGGGACGAGCTGGGAATGAGCGCTCTGAAGGAGCTGCTCGATCCTCTGATGAAGGCACAGACATTGGATGATCTCACGGCTTATCTGAGTATGCCCAGAACCGTCGTCTCCGCTACGGAGCTGGCCCAGTGCGATACCTATATCGACTGGAATAACGCGGACTATTATGCGGTCTACGTCGAGCCCATCGGCCTGATCTTCGGAGACTCCATGTACTATGAATACATGGAGGAAAGTGACGCCATGGCAGAGCCCTATTATGACAGGGTAATTCGTCACATTCTGGTCGGTCTGGGATATACGGACGACGAGGCGACGAAGATCCTCAAGGGATGCTTTGCGTTTGAGAAAGATATCTCCGGATATATCATGACCACGGAGGAAGAGAACGAAAGGGATGCTGTCGTAAAAGAGAACAACCCAAGGACACTGCAGCAGCTGGAAGCGGAGGCGGGCGATTTCCCCATCCGCAAAATCCTGGAGGCTTATGGGGCTGAGAACTCGAATGTCTATATTTTGACCCAGCCGGAGTGGCTTAAGGCCATGGATGTCCTCTACGAAGAGAGCTACATGGAGAATCTCAAAGATTACCTGATCTGCTACACGGTGCAGGATTACGCGACCTTGCTCGACAGAGAGACTTTCGATCTCTACTATGAGGTGCTCAACGGGATCAGCGGCGCGGTAGGGACCAAGTCGGACGAAAAATTTGCGGCGGACGCCGTGGACCAGTTCCTGCCTTCTCAGCTCGGCAGACTCTACTCCGATAAATATGTGACGGACGAGACCAAAGAAGAAGTCACAGAGATCACGAAGGAGATCCTGGACGAGTACAAGGTGATGCTGAACGAAGAGACCTTCCTCTCCAAGGAGACAAGGAAAGAAGCGATCAACAAGCTCGACAATCTCGCGCTCCACATTGCCAAGCCCGACAAGTGGGAAGACTACAGCGGCCTTGATTTTAAGGGACTTGAGGAGGGCGGCAATCTCATTTCCGCCCAGGACGAAGTGGGTGCCTTCTGGGTCAAAAAGATGCAGGAGCAGGTTAACCAGAAAGTTGACCGCGACCTGTGGACTTCCAAGACACAGCAGGTCAACGCCTTCTATTCGCCGGTCCAGAACACGATCACGATCTGCAGCGGAATTCTCGGCGGCAGCCTGTACAACCCTGACATGAGCAGGGAGGAGCTGTTCGCCAATGTCGGCGACACGCTCGCGCATGAGATCTCGCACGCTTTTGACACGACCGGCAGTCAGTTCGACGAAAAAGGCAACCTCAGAAACTGGTGGACGGAGCAGGACCAGGCGGCGTTCACGAAGCGCGCGGACAAACTGGCGGCTTACTATGATAACATTGAGCCCTTCCAGGATGTCTTCTGTGTGGGCAGCCAGATCGAAGGAGAGGCCATCGCGGACCTCGTAGCGATCAAAATATTGCTTCGCATCGCGGCCAAAGACCCGAATTTCGACTATGATAAGTTCTTCAGGGCTTATTCGGAGACGTGGCGGACGATCACGACCGCGAAAAGCGAGTACTACGCGCTCTCGCAGGATTCGCACCCGCTGCCTTACCTGAGGGTCAATGCCGTAGTGCAGCAGTTTGAAGAATTCTATAAAACCTATGGCGTGAAAGAGGGCGACGGGATGTATCTGGCGCCGGAGGACAGGCTGGAGGTCTGGTAAAGAAAAGTATTTGAAAAGAGGCGTCAGATGAGAAATTAGAATCTCATCTGACGCTTTTTTGCTGTCAATTGACCCTTAAAAAACTTTTTGAAAAAATCTCAAAATATATGTTGACTATTTGTTATACATGTAGTATAACACTTAATAGAAAGAGAACAGAGGGAACAAAAAGAAAAGAAAGAGTTCCGATCCGGTTCTCAGGTTCAAAAATAAATAAAGTTAAAAAACGACTTAATTATTAAGGAGGTATCAGATATGTTTACACCTGCAATCTTTACAAGAAACAACGACTTTTGGAGAGATCCTTTTGAAGATTTCGGATCCTTCTTCCCTGCATTTTTTGACAACGGCGATCTGGAGAAATCCTTCCCCGGCTTCAAGACGGATGTGATGGAGAAGGACGGCAACTATGTGCTGCAGGCTGAGCTGCCCGGATTCAACAAGGAAGACATCCACATCGACCTCAAGGACGACATCCTCACGATCAGCGCTTCCCATAAGGAAGATAAGAAGGAGGAGGACAAGAACACCAAATACATCCGCAAGGAGAGACACACTTCTTCCTACAGCAGGAGCTTCCGCGTCGCGAATGTGACACACGAGGACATCAATGCTGCTTACAACAACGGTGTGCTGGAAGTCACTTTCCCTAAGAGGGAGACAATGCCTGAGAAGGAAGCGAAGAAGATCGAGATCAAATAAGATTGAGATCAAATAAGATCGAGATCAAATAAGTAATTAAGGCTCGCGATGCGAGCTGCTGCGAAGAGCCCGGTGCTGCAAGGCATCGGGCTCTTTTGCTGTTACGTGTGTGTGTTATTGGAATTTGCTTTGTTGTGATTTGCTCTTAAATCGTGTACAATGCATTGAGGGTTCCGGCAAAAAAGTGTATACCCTGTTTTAAAACCCTTCTTCGGTGGAATAACCACCGAAGAAGGGCTCGGAAAAGGGTACTATGACCGCCTTAAGGGATATATAGGTCTGTTTCTGTCCCCTTCTTCAGTGGAATATCCACCGAAGAAGGAAATAAAAAAAGCATATACAGAAAATCACACCGCAACCATACAGTAAACAATATGGAAACAATACAGCAATTTTAAAGCAGTGACAAAAACTCATATGGAAAAGGAACGTTAAAAATGGAACAGATTGTACTGGCATCGGCTTCGCCGAGAAGAAGTGAACTGCTAAAGCAGGCGGGACTGGATTTTGTTGTGATCCCTTCGAGAGGAGAGGAGGTCATAACGAGCACGTATCCGGCGGAAGTCGTGGAAGAGCTTTCCCTGCAGAAGGCGCAGGAAGTCGCGCAGAGGATTCTGGCGGGAAAGGAAAGCGCCGCAAAAGATTTCAGCGTCGTGATCGGAGCGGACACCGTGGTGGCGGCGGACCACAAGATCCTCGGAAAGCCGGCGGACCACGAGGACGCCCGAGAGATGATAACAATGCTGCAGGGAAATATTCATCAGGTCTACACCGGCGTCACTTTGATCGTAAAAGATGCAAAAGGAAACATCCACACCAGAACATTCAATGAATGTACGGACGTGGATGTCTGTGAAATGTCTTCAGAGGAAGTGGAAGAGTATATCTCCACCAAGGAGCCCTACGACAAGGCCGGCGCCTATGGAATCCAGGGGAGCTTTGGCGTTTATATCCGAGGGATCCGGGGCTGCTATTACAATGTAGTCGGCCTTCCGATCTCCAGGCTCTGCCATGAGCTGAAGGATATGCTGGCTCAGTAATCCTGCGCTGACTGCTATCGGCGCAGTGATCTTTTGCCCCGACTGCAAAATAGCTATCTGCTCAGTAATCCTCAAGGAAGGTATGCTTTTCGCCGTGGATCTTGTATCCGAGAACTTTGTTCAGGACTACGTTTTCCGTGCTGCGGAACAGGTTCTTTTCCACCTGAGGGTTGGCAGGGGGATTTTTCTATGTTCTCCTGGCTGTTAGGGGGATTATCCCCGTACAGCGAGGAAACGAATTCATCTGACATTTTGTAATATTACTCCAAGTGAACTGTTTGGTATCTGCGCCGATCAGGTGCTGCCTTGAAAGCGGCACGCGCGGCGCCTCAGCGCCGAAACCGGCAGATCAGCGGAACCACTTCTCGCGCTCGCCTGCGGAATATTTCTCTTCACAGTAGCGGCAACGGTAGATCTTGCGCCTTGCGTCTGCCAGGAAGAAGATGTGGGGGAGCTCCTGTTCAATAGAGGAGATGCATCTGGGATTATGGCATTTGAGTACGCCGACGATCTGTTTGGGCATCGTCATTTTCTTTTTCTCGACGATGATGCCGCCCTTAATGACGTTGACCGTGATATCTGGATCGATCAGTGCCACGGCGTCGAGGCTGAGCGAGTCGGGGTCGCATTCCACTTTGAGGATGTCCTTGCGGCCCAGTTCATTGCTGCGCGCATTTTTGATGATCGCGACCTGGAAGTCCTCTCTGTCCAGGTGAAGGTAGTGATAGATCAGCATGGCTTTGCCTGCCTCTATGTGGTCAAGAACGATTCCGTTTTCTATTTTGCCTACGTTTAACATCCGGTTCCTCCTTATTCAGTGCCGGTGGTCAGTCTACATGAATATCGAGCAGTGTCAGGATCAGCGCCATGCGGACGTATACGCCGTACTGGACCTGCTTGAAATAGGCGGCGCGGGGATCCTTGTCGATCTCGACGGAGATCTCGTTGACGCGCGGCAGCGGGTGCAGGACGTACATGTCGTTCTTGGCCCGGCGCATGAGCTTCTCGTTCAAAACATAGAAGTCCTTGAGTCTTACGTAGTCCTCTTCGTTGAAGAAGCGCTCTCTCTGGACGCGGGTCATATATAGCAGGTCGAGCCCACTGATGACGTCCTCGAGCTTGATGCACTCCTCATAGGTGTAGCCCTTCTCCTCGAGCAGGTCCGTGATGTAGTCGGGCACTCTGAGCTCGGGCGGAGAGATGAAGACGAAGTGGATGTCGTCATAGCGCGCGAGGGTCTTGACCAGAGAGTGTACGGTTCTGCCGAACTTGAGGTCGCCGCAGATGCCGATGGTGAAATGATTGAGCCTTCCCTTGAGCTGGCGGATAGTCATCATATCCAGAAGGGTCTGGGTGGGATGCTCATGGCCGCCGTCGCCAGCGTTGATGACGGGAATATTAGAGAACTGGGAAGCTACATAGGCCGCACCTTCCTTGTTGTGGCGGATGGCCGCTATGTCGGCAAAACAGGAGACGACGCGGATCGTGTCGGCTACACTCTCACCTTTGGCGGCGGAAGACTGGGCTGCGCCGGCAAAACCGAGGGCCTTGCCGCCCAGGTTCATCATGGCTGCCTCGAAGCTGAGCCTGGTCCTGGTGCTGGGCTCGTAGAAGAGCGTGGCAATTTTCTTGCCTTCACAGGCATGTGCGTATTTGTCGGGGTTCTTCTCGATGTCTGCTGCCAGATCAAAGAGCTGTTCGAGTTCCTGAGTGGTAAAATCCAGTGGTGTTAGACAATGTCGCATGAAGACTCCTTTCTTTAAAACACATTTCGGTGTTTCTGCTTATGTCATTGTTTCAAATCCGATCTCGCGGGAAGCGAGAAACTTTTCCATTGTTTCGTCCCAGATCCTGTCGGCGTTCTTGTCGAGCGTAAAGCTCTTGAGCGCGATCCCGGTCACCAGAGTGACCTCGGTTCCGTCATAGCGGATATTGAGGACCATGGCGCCGATGCTGTCCAGGAGCTGTTGATAACCTTGTGCGGTCAATATTTTGGCACAGAGGTCCGGGCGAAGCTGCAGGACGATGGAGAGGGAGGCGGGAGCTTTTTTGCCGCGGATCAGCTCGCGCAGATGGCCGCGCACTTCCGACCAGGCGATCAGCGGGTAGGGGTGGTTCGATTCGTCCTCCCACTCCTCATTAGAGTAGAAGCTGCGGTTGATCTTGCCGTCCAGGACCCAGGTGACCTGCATACTAAGAGAAGCCTCCTCCAGCAAAAAAGAATCAAATGATCTGCCGGACAGAAGCTTCGTCATGAAATTTCCTGTTTCAGTGATCTTGAATGCTCTCATATATCCCTCTTGTGATGTAAAAACTGAGCCTGTTACAGGAAAACGATCTTGGATGTGCCTATGTGCAGGGCCAAAAGCGCGCCGATCTGAAAGATCAGGATCAGCGGCAGGCCGTAGCGGAACTTAATCTTGCGTTTTTTGTGGCGGAAGATGATCATTCCGGCGATGCAGCCGACAGAGCCGCCCAGAATCGCAATAATAAGGAGCACGGACTCCGGAATGCGGAATCGGCGCTCCATTGCACGTATTTTATCGATGACCATCATGGAAAGGCCGATCAGATTCATGATGACAAAATAGAGTATGAGCATCGTTCTTGTGTTCATGGCGTCTCCTTTCCAAAATTCCTGTGCTATATTTTATAAGTTTCGATGCGCACATGCAAGAACAAAATAAAAACAGTTCAGTACTCGAAGGCAAAAGATTTCCCACCAGTATATGCAGGAAAAACCAGAGTAAGGAAAATATACCCTGTCAGTAACGACTTTTCACGGGCGGGGAAGCACCACAAAAAAAGAGATGGCACCGCTGTGCCATCTCTTAATAATCACATCTTCCCCGTCCGTGAAACCGGAGTGTATGACAGGGTATATTTCCCGCACGCAGGTTTTCGATTACTGCTTATTTTTCTCTACTTCCTGCATCTTCATCGCCCGAACCTTCTCCGGAAGACCAAAGAGGTTGATGAAGCCTTCCGCATCGTGGTGATCATACAGATCGCCGGTCGTGAAGGAAGCAAGGCTCTCATTGTAGAGGCTGTAAGGAGAAGTAGTGCCGGCCTTGATGATGTTGCCCTTGTAGAGGCCGAACTTGACTTCGCCGGTGACATATTTCTGCGTGGACTCGATGAAGGCCTGCTCCGCCTCGCGAAGAGGAGAGAACCACTTTCCTTCGTAGACAAGGCTTGCGAACTTGTGGCCGATCTCGTCCTTCACTTCGTAGGTCTTGCGGTCGAGGACCAGCTCCTCGAGCTGCTGGTGAGCTTCCATCAGGATGGTTCCGCCGGGAGTCTCATAGACGCCGCGGGACTTCATGCCGACAACACGGTTCTCGACGATGTCGATGATGCCGATGCCGTTCTCGCCGCCGAGCTTGTTGAGCTTGCGGATGATGTCAGCGACCTTCATGGGCTCGCCGTTGATGGTCTTGGGAACGCCCTGTTCGAAAGTCATGGTCACATAAGTGATCTTATCGGGAGCCTTCATGGGCGTTTTGCTCAGGACCAGAAGGTGATCGTAATTGGGCATTACAGCGGGATCCTCGAGCTCAAGGCCCTCGTGGCTGATGTGCCAGAGGTTGCGGTCGCGGCTGTAGCTGCTGTCAGCGGAGAAGGGAAGATCGATGCCGTGCTTCTTGCAGAACTCGATCTCGGACTCACGGGAGTCCATGTTCCACTTGTCGCTCCGCCATGCGGCGATGATGCGAAGATCGGGAGCCAGCGCCTTGATGCCGAGCTCGAAACGGATCTGGTCGTTTCCTTTACCGGTCGCGCCGTGGCAGATGGTGGTAGCGCCTTCCTTGCGGGCGATCTCGACGAGCTTCTTGGCGATCAGCGGACGGGCCATGGAGGTGCCCAGAAGATATTTGTTCTCATATACGGCGTGCGCCTGTACGCAGGGAACGATGTACTCCTCGGCGAACTCATCGTTTACATCCAGGATGTAGAGTTTGGAGGCGCCGCAATATTTTGCACGCTCTTCGAGGTGCGCGAGCTCCTCTTCCTGGCCGCAGTCGATACAGACGCAGATGACGTCAAAATTATAGTTCTCTTTCAGCCACGGAATGATGGCTGTGGTATCAAGGCCGCCGCTGTAGGCGAGAATTACTTTTTCTTTCTGGTCAGACATTTTGTATTTCCTCCGTTTTATATCATTCATTTTATTTGGTAAGCGGTTCTTACAATTGAGTACTATACATCAGCAAAGCTCCATTTGCAATAGGAAATATTAGAATTAATTAATAAAATCATGAGAATATGCATTGAAATATGCATAATATGCGCTTATAATGCATAAAAGATGCATATTCACTGCATAATATGCATATTATTAAAATGGAGACAAATAAAATTTTTTCCTTTATTATGTGCGAAATTGTGTTATTATCTCGAAGGGAAGAACAAAAACGCCTGATAGTATTCAAAAAGGAAGTTAAATGGATAATATTGAGATTCGCCCTATGGTCATCGAGGACTACGACAAAGTTCACAAACTGTGGATCGGCATAAGAGGATTCGGGATCCGGAGTATCGACGACTCGAGAGAAGATATAGAGAGGTTTCTGGAGCGGAACCCGACCACGAGCGTCGTCGCATGTATCGGTGACAAGATCGTCGGCTCCATACTCTGCGGGCACGACGGAAGGCAGGCATGTTTCTATCACGTGTGCGTGAAGAAGTCTTACAGAAGGCAGGGCATCGCCACAAGAATGGTCATCTACTGCATGAATGTGCTGAAGGAACTCAAGATCAACAAGATCGCACTCATCGCATTTACCAAGAACGATGCGGGCAACGCATTCTGGAAGCAGATCGGCTGGACGTGCCGGTCGGACTGCAATTATTACGAGTTCGTACTTAACCAGGCAAATATCACGAGATTTATCGAGAGCGAAAGCGAAACGGAGGACTGAAGATGAAGAAGATCGAAGGCGGCGTCACAGCCGCGCAGGGTTTTGAAGCCGCGTCGGCAGCGGCCCGCATTAAATATGAAGGAAGAACGGATATGGCGCTGATCTTCAGTAAAGCACCCTGCGAGTGCGCAGGAACCTTTACCACGAATGTCGTCAAGGCAGCTCCCGTCATCTGGGACAGAGAGATGGTTTACAGCGGAGCGGCCGCTCACGCAGTCATCGTCAACTCCGGCATCGCCAACGCCTGCACAGGCAAGGAGGGCATGGATTACTGCAGACAGACCGCCGAAGAGGCAGCTGCCTGCCTGGGCATCTCCGCGGATTCCGTACTGGTCGGTTCCACCGGCGTCATCGGATTCCAGCTTCCCATCGACCGCATCAAAGCCGGCGTCAGGATGCTGGCAGAGAATAAGAAGGCAGGCCTCGCGGCAGGAACGGAAGCCGCGAAGGCGATCATGACGACCGACACCGTCCACAAGGAAGTCGCCTATGAGTTTGAGGTCGGCGGCAAGAAGGCCGTGATCGGCGGTATGGCCAAGGGCTCCGGCATGATCCACCCCAATATGTGCACCATGCTCGGCTACGTGACGACGGACGCCGCGATCGAAAAGAAACTGCTGCAGAAGGCCCTGAGCGAGATCGTACAGGAGACCTTCAATATGATCTCCGTCGACGGAGATACTTCCACCAACGATACGCTGCTGGTCCTGGCAAACGGACTGGCCGGCAACGCGCCCGTTTGCGATGAAAAGAGCGAAGATTACGCCGTCTTTTACGAGGCGCTGAAGACCGTCTGCAGAGAACTGGCTATGAAGATGGCCGGAGACGGAGAAGGCTGCACGAGGCTCATTGAGACCAGAGTCATCCACGCCGACACCCTGGAAAACGCCAGAATCCTGGCCAAGAGCGTCATCACTTCCAGCCTGACCAAGGCCGCCGTATTCGGCAAAGACGCCAACTGGGGAAGAATCCTGTGTGCGCTCGGCTATTCCGGCGCTCAGTTCGATCCGGAGAATTGCGATCTCTATTTTGGCGAAGGAGAGGACAGGATCCTGATCTTCACCGACGGCAGCGCGGCAGATTACAGCGAGGAGAAGGCGACGGAGCTGCTCTCCGGCGAGAAAGTGGTCATCACGGCGGACATGCACATGGGCGAAGCGGAAGCGACGGCCTGGGGATGCGACCTCACTTATGATTATGTAAAGATCAACGCGGATTACAGAAGCTGACTTGTTCGGTCAAAACAGAGAAGGCCGGCCGGTTACTCGAAAACAGATTATTTATTTAAGAAGGGACTATTATGGAAACCTACCTGAATCGGGAACAGACGGAAGCGCAGCGCAAGGCCTCGGTACTGATCGAAGCATTGCCCTATATACAGAAATTCAACCGCAAGATCGTCGTCATCAAGTACGGCGGAAGCGCGATGAACGATGAGGAGCTGCAGAGAAACGTCATCAAGGACGTGACGCTCTTAAAGCTCGTCGGCTTCAAGCCCATCATCGTACACGGCGGCGGCAAGGCCATCAGCAGCTGGGTGAAGAAGAGCGGCAAAGAAGCACAGTTTATTAACGGTCTTCGCGTGACGGACGAAGAGACCATGGAGATCGCCGAGATGGTCCTTGGCAGAGTGAACAAGAATCTTGTCCGCATGGTCGAAGAGCTGGGCGTGAAGTCCGTCGGCATCAGCGGCAAGGACGGAAAGCTTCTCACTGTAACGAAAAAGTATTCCAACGGACAGGACATCGGATTTGTCGGAGAGGTCACAAAGGTAAGGCCCAAGATCCTCTACGATCTTCTGGACAACGACTATCTTCCCATTGTGGCTCCCATCGGCCTGGATGATAACTTCGAAACCTATAATATCAACGCTGACGATGCGGCTTGTGCTATTGCAAAAGCGGTAGGTGCTGATAAATTAGTATTCTTAACGGATGTAGAAGGATTGTATCGCGATTTCAACGATAAGAGCAGTTTCATTTCCAGAATGACAGCAACTGATGCAGATGCGTTAATCGGCAGCGGTATGATCGGAGGCGGTATGCTTCCCAAGTTAAATAACTGTACGGATGCCATTAAGAGCGGCGTCGGTCGTGTCCA
>JAZQCI010000103.1:0-92868 GCA_045546175.1 Lachnospiraceae bacterium
AGCATAGCGGGAGAAGTAAGGTCGTTGATCGCTACGATCTCAAATCCCTCTGCGCCGAACATCTGACGGAATGCCAGACGGCCAATACGTCCGAAACCATTAATTGCTACTTTTACTGCCATGTTTCTTTCCTCCTAAAAACATTTAGAAATGATAATGTAACAAAAAATGACGGTTCACATAGACATTTCCTCTGCGAATTATTCCGCCTGCGCGCGTCACTTCCCGCCGATTCGCGCATGTGAACGTCATGCTTTGTCAGCTATCTCATTTTAACGCATGCGCTATACAATTTTCAAGTAGCTGATGGAGTTTTATACAAATCTTCGTCCAAATATAGTGCTGTTTTAGTGACAATTGATTGATACATGCCCAAAATATTGCTAAAATGCACACAAAAACAAAAAAGGAGCCGATAAATGAGCATCATCGCGGATTACCATCTTCACTCCGAACATTCCGGTGACAGCACCGCGCCGATGGAGGCCCAGATCCGGGCCGGATTAGCGCGGGGGCTGAAAATCATGTGCTTCACAGACCACTATGATCCGGAGTTTCCTTACGAAAACAACCCGGACGTGGCGCCGGGCACTTTCGAGCTGGACTATGACTCGTACAGAAATGATTTCCTGAAAATGAAGGAAAAATATGAAGGAAAGATCGAGCTGCATCTCGGTATCGAGCTCGGCCTGCAGCCGCACCTGGGCAGCTTCCTCCGGTCCTATGTCCGGGAGCACGACTTCGAATTCATTATCGGGTCCAACCATCTGTGCGCGGGGTTCGACCCCTACTACCCGGATTTTCTGTATTCCCGGACGCAGCAGGAAGCTCTCGTCCTGTATCTCGAGGATACGCTGACCAACATCCGGGCGTTCCCAGACATTGACTCATGCGGTCATCTCGATTATGTGACCCGGTATCTGCCCGACAGAGACAGGATCTATACTTATAAGGCCTACGCCGACCGGATCGATCCCATCCTTCGGGAGCTGATCGACCGCGGCATTTCCCTGGAGGTCAACACATCTCCCCTGACCAAGGGCATGCCGCAGTTCAATCCTCTTCCGGACATTCTCTCCCGCTACGGGGAAATGGGCGGTGAGCTGATCACGATCGGTTCGGACGCCCATGTGCCGGAGCGCATCGCGGGCCGCTTCGAGGAGAGCGCCGAAATTCTTCGCTCGCTGGGATTTAAGTATTACGCCGTCTACAAAGAAAGAAAGCCTCAGATGCTCCCGCTCTGACTCCGCTTACGAATATCCTGTCAAAAAAAGCCCTCTGCACAGGGGGCTTTTCTCATTCTCAGGAATCGGATTCTGAATCCGCTTCGGAAGAGGCTTCGGGGAGAACTTCGGAATCGACTTCCGCAGGTTCCTGCGCGGTTACCGTTTCCGCCGCTTCGACGCTCACCGTCTCATCGGCCGCGTGGATCTGAGGGCCCGAAGCGCTGCCGATCATGTCCGGGATCTGGGAGATCTGAATCTCCTCATAGGATATGCCGAGCTGTCTGCGTATGAAGTCCATCATCTGCATCATGGATAAGGACTGCGAGTGAGGGATCTCGGGGCACTCCTTCCACTTCGATTTCATTGCCGCCGCAAAGGCCGCCATCTCAAATTCGAACTCGCTCTTGTACCCTCCCCTCTTATAAGTCGCTGTTTTGGCTCTCTTGCTGTCGTAAACGGTCGCGGACGCGAAATTTTTCAGATCCTCAATGACCATATATCCCTTGGTCCCCTGGATCACGGCCCTGCTCTCCCCGTTTCCTCTCGTCGTGCAGGAAAGCACCGCCATTCTGTCATCCTGATACTGGAGGACTATGCTGAGCTGGCGGTCGACCCGCACGGATGTGAAGGTGCAGCTCGACTGGATCCGCTTGACCTTGTCTCCGAAGATCATCGAGGAGAAGTTCAGGAGAAAATAGCCCATGTCTCCGAGCGCGCCGCCTCCCAGAGACGGCCTCTGCAGCCGCGAAAGATTTTCCATATCGGCCGCCATGTTTGCGGTGAGCATGACGGGCGTCCCGATGGCTCCGCTCGCGATCACGCTGACGATCTGCTTGAAAAAGGGAAGAAAGCGGATATGCATGGCCTCCACCACAAGAACGTCCAGTGATTCGGAGAGGGCGAACAGGCTCTCCGCCTCTGCGGCCGTCAGGGCGAACGGCGTCTCGCACAGGACGGGTTTCCCCGCTTCAATGCAGAGTCTCACCTGCGCGGCGTGCTCCGAAGCCGGCGTCGCTATATAGACCATCTCGACCTTATTGTCCGCGAGCATGGTTTCCATCGAATCATACGCTTTTTTAAATCCGTTTTCCCTGCCAAAAGACAGTGCCCTGTCCATGTCCCTGGAAACGACGGCGTAAGGTCTCACGGTCGGAGAGGCGTTCAGGACCGCTGCCATTCTGGCCGCCATATATCCCGTTCCGACCACTGCCACATTGTGTCTGCCCCATCCAAACATCTGCTTCTTCCTTTCCGCGAGATGTAAACGCATAAAAAAATGCACCCGACAGGAATCGAACCTGCATTAAAGGCGTCGGAGGCCTTCGTTCTATCCGTTAGACTACGAGTGCATATCTTTACCGAACAGAGCTCTTGACAGGGAACCCTTTCGGCTTACTCACTATACCATACAGATTTTGAAATGTCCAGCGTCAGCTTTAAGGCGGCGCGGGGCCGCACAAAGATCCTGCGTCCCCGCGCGTCCTTATGAAAGCCGTCCCGACAAAATTCTGCGGGTGTATGTTTACACCATTACCGGAAGAAGCTTGTGGAATCCTCTTCCTCCTCTGCCGTAATGATAGACGGCATCCGTCAGAACTTCACTGGGCGCGACCTGGGTCTTGTTTACTTCCCTGACGATTTCAAGAAGCCTTCCCGGATCCTGCCCGCTGTCGGTCAGAATGATCAGCTCATTGATAGAGCTCGGGAGGATAAAGAGGTCTTTCCCCAGCGCCATTCCGATACAGTCCAGAAAGCTCGGATAAAAAGCGACCGAAGCGCCTCCCGCGTAGTACATGTTGCTGACCACAAAGATCTCGTCTTCCTCACATCCCATGATTTCATTGAGGTTTCTGAAGGTGGGCGGCATGACCTCCGGCGCGTTTTTGATCGCCTGCTCGAGGATCTCACTTTCCGTCACGTTCCACATTAACAGAAAGTCTTTTCTGATCTTGATGCATCCCGTCCCGTTAGAGTCGTTTGTAAATATGATCGGCACGAGGGCCAGATCCTCGATCTTTTTATAGATCAGTTCGCGCAGATACTCCCGGTTCTTCTCTTCTCCGATGACCATGATCCCCAGGTTTTTCTTCACGCTCTCGTAGTCCTCCAGCTCGATCCCGCCGGGCATGGCTCCCAGACTATGATCACAGGCGTAATTGATCAGGCTCTGCGCCAGATCCTCGACGGCCGTCCCGTTCTCGTAAATTTCATAGAGTTCTTCGAAGTAAAAAGTCGGGGCTGCCACCGAGCCCGGCATCATCAGCGAGCAGGCGTGCAGTTTCTCCCGGTTGTGCTTGCTGATCCTGTCAAATCTGATCTCCATTCCTTCCGGTCTGAGTTTTAAAAGGCTTTCTCTCATTTCGTTGTAAAATCTGATTTCGGTATTATTAGTCTCCACAATACTCTCCTTATTATTGTGCTGTGTACAGAATTGCAGTTAAGATGCGCCCGCTTATCGCCGCGCGCAAAAATAGACAATGGGAACAGATCTTTCCCATTGTCTTTCAGCATTCTGATGATTTGAAAAGTATATGCAGCTCTCTGCCGGATCAGTGTCCGAAAGCAGTTGTCATGCTCTGGACAGATACTCGCCGGTTCTCGTGTCGATCTTGATCACGTCGCCGATATTGCAGAAAAGCGGAACGCTGACTACTGCACCGGTCTCAACCGTAGCGGGCTTGGTAGCACCTGTCGCGGTGTTGCCCTTGAAGCCGGGCTCTGTCTCTGTGATCTCAAGCTCTACAAACATCGGAGGCTCCATATCGAAAACATTTCCGTTGTAAGAGACAAGCTTGACCATGTCGTTCTCTTTGACGAACGTCATGTTGTTGCCGACCACTTCCTTACCGAGACTGATCTGATCGTAAGTCTCTGTATCCATGAAAGTATACAGGTCGCCATCTGCGTACAGATACTGATACTCTTTTCTGTCGATCCTTGCCTGAGGGAATTTCTCAGTGGGACGGAATGTCGTCTCAGTAACACCGCCGTTGATCACATCTTTTAACTTGGTTCTGACAAATGCAGCACCCTTTCCGGGTTTAACGTGCTGGAACTCGATAATCTCCAGTACGGTTCCGTCCTTTTCAATCGTAATGCCGTTTCTGAAATCACTTGCAGAAATCATAAAGATACCTCCTGATGTACTCGCGTCTAATACTAGTTTATTCTATACTACAGAACTCCATTTTTCAACAAACAATTCAATCTTCGGGGCCAAGAAGCTTCCGAAGTTCTTCCATGAACGTCTCGACGTCCTTAAATTCTCTGTAAACCGACGCGAATCGGACATACGCTACAGGGTCGAGCTTGTTGATCTTCTGCATGACGAGCTCTCCGATCTGCTTACTCGAGATCTCCTTCTCCTCTCTCTCGAAGATCTCGGACTCGATCTCATCGACGACCTTTTTGATCTGCGCCGCGCTGACCGGTCTCTTGTGGCAGGCTCTGAGGATCCCTCCTTCGATTTTGGAGCGGTCATAAGCTTCCCTGTTATTGTCCTTCTTCGTGACCATCATGGGGATGGTCTCGATCTTTTCATAGGTCGTAAATCGCTTCCCGCAGGAGTCGCAGGTCCTTCGCCTCCGGATCGAATTGTTGTCTTCGACCGGTCTTGAGTCAATTACTCTCGTATCATCCTTGCCGCAATACGGACACCTCATGCAATACCTCTCTTTTAATCTGATGTTTTTATTTAAGATTTTAATTTTCCATCTGATATTACCCTAATTCTCTAAGGGCTTCAAGCGCCGCTTGCAGGTAATCTGAGGCTTTCTGTCAGCTGTGCTGCCGCAGCAGCCGCTTTTTTCTCCAGCGAAGGCCTTCCTCCGCCGTCTTTACCAGATACTGCGACGCCCTGACAGGATAGAGGCCGGAAGCGGATTCCCCGGTGATCATGACAGCGCCTGCGCCGTCTGCCACGACGTTGAAAATATCGGACACTTCCGCTCTCGTCGGGACAGGCGACTTTTCCATGCTCGCCAGCATCTGTGTCACCACCATGAAGGGAACACCTTCCTGCAGGCATTTTTCCGAGATCTCTTTCTGCACCCGCGGAAGCTCCCATAGAGGGACTGCGTTGCCCAGATCGCCTCTGGCGATCACGAGCATATCTGTCAGCGGGATGATCTCCCGGACCGCTTCAATCCCCACGCGGTTCTCTATTTTGGCAAAAAGCCGGCAGTTTCCGGCGCCCGACTCCTCCATCGCCGCTCTCACCTCTTTGAGGTCATCTGCTCCGCGCACGAAAGGCTGCATGACGTCGGTGACGCCTGCCTGCGCCGCCTTTTTCAGGTTCATCAGATCCTGCTGCGTCAGCGTCTTTCCGGTGATCGTCATTCCCCGCACCGCGATGCTCTTTCTGCTCAGGATCGGTCCGCATGTGAGAGCTCTTGCCCGCATGATCCTGCCCGAGTCGCCATCCGACGCCCCGATTGCTTCCAGATGGATCTTCCCGTCATCGAGAAGCAGAACCATCCCCTTCTCATAGTGATCAAAGATCTCCTCCGGGACGGGGATTATTTCTCCCGCCTCGCCGCTGATCCCCTTAGGAGCAAGAAGCACTTCTTCCCCTTCCTGCACGTGGGCTCCCTCTTTCACTTTCCCGATCCGCAGCTCCGGTCCCTGCATATCGATCAGCAGAGAGGGGCGGACGCCCTCCGCGTCCGCGGCCCGATGAAAGGCCTCGATCATCTGTGAGCTGTCGTCAAGCGTTCCATGTGACAAATTCAGACGCATACCCGTGATGCCGGCCGCGAACATCTGTCTGAGCGTGCTGACATCCGCGCAGGAAGGTCCGAGTGTTCCGTATATTTCCAATTCTGTGGTCATTTTTACTGTCCTCATAACCCGAATATCCTGAAAGGTCTTGCAGGGCGGGATGCTCCCCCACCTGCGTTTACAGAAGAAAGCGGCCGAAAGAGAAGGAGCAAATGCACACTCTTTCGACCGCAGATATTACTTGTTTACGTTATTTTGAAACCGTTCCGTTCGCTTTTATCCCCGCTCACTCGGCCGGATTCTCAAAGACGACTTTGCCGCCTGCTTCACCCATGGAATTTTCATTATCAAGGGTGACTTCCTTCTGATCGCCGCTGCCGACTTCAAGCTTCGAAGTATCGATCGTATTTCCGCTTACGGCGCTGCTTTCATTGTAATCGTCGGGGTTGATCTGTGTCTCCTGTCCCGGCGTCGCCACGGATGCCGCGCTGCTCTGGGAGTCCGAACCGGCTTCCTGGATCGACTGCGCCACGTCGGCAAGTTTATCGGGAAGCGGGACCGGATCCGCGGAAGGAGCGCTCACGGTCACTTCCGGCTCGATCTCTTTCTGTGTGACCGAGTTTACGATATCCGCACCCGTGATATTGTTCTTCTCATTGAAGGAATTGACGCTCTCCGTCTTGCCGTTGCTGTCGAAGAAGGTCATCTTTCCGTCTTCTTCCGTCCACCCGACCTGCATCTTTCCGGTCTCTTCGTCAAAATAGTACTTGTTGTCGCCGATCTGCTGCCAGCCGTACTGGAGCACGCCGTCTTCATCGGAGAAATAGGAGTCGCCCTCGGCTGAGAACAAACCCTTTTTGAGGATTCCGTCCTGATCAAGGTAGAAGCGGTCTCCGTCCAGTTCCAGCCATCCGTAGTGGAGGCTTCCGTCTGTGTAGTGGTAGACGGTTCCCTTCTTCGTCTCCAGCCACTGGTCATAGGCGTAGAGTTTGTATCTGTTCCAATAAGTTCCGGCCGCCAGATTCCCTCTGCTGTTGGACTGGCCATACTTGTCGGCAGGCCTCTCGAATTTTGCGCAGAACTCATAGGCCGCTTTATAGGCTCCGTCGCTGGAGTTCTCCACATTCATCAGATAGTTGTAGGTGCCCGGATAGTAAGACCTCAGCTCGTGTGTGAGGTAAGAGAGCTGTCCCGCCATGGACTCGGGATCGAATCCGTGGTCCCAGCAGTAGTATTCAAGCCCGTCCAGGCGTCCGCCCATCCACTGGCAGAGCCCGTAAGCTCCTCCCCAGCTTCCGGCGCCGGGATGGAAATTGGACTCATGGCGGATATTGGCCATGATCCCGCAGGCGGCGGCTGCATTGAATCCCAGTGTATCCGTCAGATAGAAGAACGCATATTCCTCATTGCTTTGAGCCTTGGCCGGAAGGGCCGGCGCAAGCACCGCGACGGTGATCACAGCGGCTGTGATCCATGCTGTTAAATACTTACTGACTCGGGAGACAATCGCCTTTTTCATAACAACTCCTTTTCATATCTCAGGTGCCTGAACGGATTCATTTTCAGGCAGGATGAAACACAAAACAATTATAAAGATTAAATTTCTTTATTGCAATGAGATGTTATCTTTCAAAGGCGTTTTTATGAATAATTTGTAATCTTTATAAATTATTCATAATTAATTGTTCCGAAATTACTTTACATTCATCTGCTCCTGTTCCGACTGGGCTTTATCGATGAGGTCCTTCACATCGATCCGCTTGGGATCGAGTCCCATATAGGTGTTGAACTCGACACTGTCGACAACGCAGCTGTGAAGGGTGTCATAGACGACGAAATTAAGGCCGATCCTCTGGACGGCATATTCCACGCCGCCAATCTTTACCGAGCACGTCAGATATCTGCCGGCCCCTCCGCCGGCGCCGCTCAGTCCGCCCTGACTGATCACGGAAAAGGTCGCTCCGTCGGGCAGAGTGCCGGAATAGCTGAGTTCTTTTTCCGAGAGCTCTTCCACCACCCGGTCCGGCCCTATGACCGCGTAATAGCTCCATCTGTAATGTCCGCGAATGTCCTGGTTCAGTCCCAGGGCGAAGAGCCTGTCGCAGATCTCCGTGTTCAGCGAATGAGAGCCGTCGTCCCGGAGTGTTATGAATACGGTGTACTGCGGATTCTGCAGGAGCGCGTCCAGATAGGCGCAGATCTCCGTCTGCTTCAGGGAGAGGTCCCCCGTCATGGTCGCTGCAGAGTATTCCCTCCCTGATTTTCCGATGACCACGGCCGTCACTTCACAGTTTTTGTGATTAAAGGCGGACAGGTCGGTCTCCGCGTAATAGACGCCTTCCTCCTCATCCGTCTTCCCGGCGTTAACCTTTACATAGTTATTTCCGTCCTCGATCCTCAGTTCTACCCTCTTTATATCTTCATGAATATTCTCGATCTTACTGACCGTAAAGGAGATCGTATTCCCGTTCTTATCGATCCCGGCCATGTTGATCTTTGCCTGCGGGAGAAGCCCCTGCGCGTCAAGGAGCTCCTCGTTATAGATATCGATATCGGCCAGCTCGATCATGAAATTGGACTTTTTCTCCATCTCGGCGCTGACCTCGTCATACCCGTATTTTTCCAGGAGCGTATCTTCGGAGGAAAACAGATTGGTGCCGAGTCCCAGTCTCTCTCCCTTGATGGTGCACCCCAAAGCCGCCAGCGTCGTCGGGAACTGGTCGATGGTCGAATAGACCCTGACTCTGGAGGGGTCCTGAGGCTGCACGGCCGCATTGATAAAGGACGTGTACACTTTTCTGTCATACTCCCCGGGAACGTCATTGCAGAAATCGCTGTCCATGGTCGTGTGGTCGCCGCACAGGACGATCGTCGTATTCTCATAGAAGTCCTGCGCCTGTACCCATCGGACGAAATCCGCCACCTGCCTGCTGGAGCAGGCGATCGCGTTCGCGTAATCGTTGCCCGGATACTCCTCGCGGCACAGGTCACATATATATCCGTCTTCAAAATGGGTGTCAACGGTCAGGAGCGTCAGGTTAAACGGCTCCTCTCCCGCCGCCAGCCTGGTGACTCTGTCTTTTGCCGCGGCAAACAGCTTACTGTCCTCCATCCCCCAGAAGACATAGTAATTCTGCGGGATGATCCCTTCCTGCACGGCCCAGTTATAATCGTCAATCTCATAGCCGCCGTGCCGGCTGAAATAGAGACGTCTTCCGCCGAAAGTCGCATTGGACCCCAGCATGAATACATTTTTATATCCTTCGCTTTCCAGGATATCTCCGAGGTTTGTCACCTTCTTAAAGAAAGAATCCTGCGTGTTCATCTTATTGAAGGAACCCCTCTTGTCGACGAATTCCTCCCCGATATCGACCTTGAGCGGAAGTCCCGCCGACTGGGCAAAGATTCCTCCCATAGTGAAGGTGGTTCCCGGCAGCACTCTGCCGCCGTTGAGGAGCCCCGTGCCGCCCGAAAAGTCCTCCGACTCTGAAGAGATCTGCGTCAGCTCGGGAATGTTGTTGTAGGAGAAGGCCCCTCCGGACTTCCGGTCCGCGTAAGTGGATTCCATGGATTCCATGTAGATGTAGATCAGGTTCCTTTTCCTGGCGGGAAAAGTGATCGCCACATCCGCGGGATCCACATAGTTATCTTCGATAAAGCGGGACTCATCCAGCTGATTGCGCACGTACCCGGTCATGTCCAGCTTCTTCCACGCGTAGGACCCCGCCCCGATAATGAGCAGAACCCCCAGTGCCGCTCCGCAGCGCAATAGGATCCCTCTTTTTTCCCGCAGAAAGAAGACGACGGCAAAAAAGAGAGCCGTCAGCCCCAGGGCAGGCAGCAGACTGCTGAGGACGCCTTTCATGACGATCCCGTCACCCGTCCCCTCTATGGGCGCCTTGAGCTGAAAGATCAGCTCATCCATGCGAAGGCCCGCCCAGGTGGAGAACACCCAGCGGGCGAGAAAGACAAGGATCAGGCCGGCGGGAAGAAGAATCCCGGCGGCTATGGTCCATCCTCTGTTTGATCTGGTTCCGTTTTTGTCTCTGTTTTTCATATATATCCCGAATTGCGTAGTAATCGCCGACAAACTGTTACTGACGAAAAAAGCTCATAATACCAAGGCCTCATTCCCCTGATACTATGAGCTTTAAGAGCAGGTAGCGGGAATCGAACCCGTCTCTCCAGCTTGGGAAGCTGGCATGAATTTACCGCTGTTTTACCCTTGTTTTTACGACTGCCTTTATAATTGCAGTCCCGAAAAGGGGCTCAAAAAGGGGCTCATGCATATTATTAATATTCATAATATGCATGAATTATGCATAAAATATGCATAAAAGCCTGCAATATTCATAATTCTTGCATACTGTGCTATGCGGCGTTATTCCGAAAATTCCGGCAACGAAGCCAAAATTTTCGACTTCTCCCGCGCCGTTCTGCGGTTCTTGTGATACGACTGCTCTGTCGTCCGCAGGTCTGTATGACCTAAATTATCCTTCACAAATCTCCCGTCCACCCCTGCATCCAACAGGATACTAGCGACTGTTTTCCTGATTTTGTGCGGCGAACGATACGGAATGCCGGTCTTCTCACATACTCTGACCAACCGCTTTCTGATACCGGAAGCATTAATCCTCTTCCAGTGCGTCCCATCCATACGGCAGAACACCCACGGCTGTCTTTCCGCCTGGCAACGAATGGTCTCCAATAATTCCCTTTCCGTTTCCGGAACGCTGACAAGACGCACACCCGCCGCGGTTTTGGGTTTCTCTTTGACCTGAGTAATTTTCCCTTTGCCGCCGTCCTGTGTATATCGGGTCTCGGTTCTGGTCACTCGTATCTGCATAGTGTCTATCAAAATATCGTCGCATTTCAATGACACTAACTCCCCAATACGCATTCCTGTGCAGAACATGAGCAGTAAACAGTTATTGTACTGGTCGGAATTCTGACGCAGATACTTTTTCAGGACTACCATCTCATCGTCCGTATAGACCTGCGTCTCAGGAAGTTCTACTCCCGCCACCTGAGCGAACTGCCCTTTACGAATCCGCACCCTCGAAAAGACGTCCTCTGAGGAAAAACTGATAAGACCATAATCCTGTCCGTAGTGCAACATCCCACGCACGACCGACTTCAACCCCGACCATTGTTTCTGCTTCAATCCCGGCAACTGTCCCTGAAGCCATCTCGACCACTCCGTCGCGCTGATACCGGAAAACATCCGGTTCTCCATCGGAACCCCGCTGAAATGGTGGTTGAAAAAATCCCGGTCTCTCGCAGCCGTGCTTTCCGAAATGTATTTGTTGGACAGCCGTTCAGCCGTATACCTTTCAAAGACCTGACGAACCGTCAGGGTATCATTCTCGGTGAACTCTCCTACCGACTTCAAGTATGAAACAATTTCTGCTTCTATCTTTGACCTGTCTTTGGACTTCTTACGTCTGCGCCCGCCCTTGCCGTCAGGAAGGTATATACAATAGTATCCCCGTGCATCACGGTATATCTTATCACGAAATTCATCCAATTTCTTCATATTTTTTCCCATCTCCCCAGTTATGGTATAAAAAACGGCGGGTCAGCCTATCCCGCCGCTATGTAATCCGGTCATCCAACAATATGGAGACATTTGTATTTCGTTTTTGCATGACCGGAAACAATCGTTTTCAGTATACTCACTATTCCATAGTCAGAATACTCGCTATTATGTAGTCAGTATACTGGTTATATTTCAGTATACTGACTATGAGTGTTTTGGTTTAACACCCTGACCGGAACCACGCCAATTCGTCTTTCAGAACCTGTCGAAAAGACTCGCGATGTCGTCAGGAACAAAAACACTGTTCGTGTTAATATCAATTCGATACCCAACCTGTAATCCATCACCCCCTTCGATACTGATATCCGCTGTCACGATAGTCATACCATCGTCGTCCTGAAGTACATTTACCTTCAGGTGTTCCGGCAACTCCGAGAACGGGCACATAGCAAGTGAGTGCATGTCGTCCGCAATGTCCAAACCGTTCTCTGCGTCGAAGCCTGCGTTCTCCGCGACTTGCGCACCCTGTCCCACCAACAAGGACATGAAATTTGCTGATTTCATCACATCCAAGCAGAAAGCCATCGACTCCGACATCGTTTTGTCAATCTGCCTGCTGATTGTTAGCGCCGCCTGCCACCCTTCCGGGTCAGGTCTCCCGTACCCACAATGGAACATCTTCATTTTTGCATCCTCAACGTTCTGCCTTGTTTTCACTCTGAACTTTCCCATGTATCACCTCCCAACAATTCTTACATACTTGTCATTCAAGGTTCATATGTGCTATGTATTTCTTACATACTCGTTATTAACCTCCCGTCCTATGCATTTCTTACATACTCGTTATTCAATGTTCATTTATATTGTTTAATTCTTACATACTTATAGTATGTGATATTGGGTTTAAGATATTTTTCTAGGAATTTGTACGAAATTCACAAGAATGCCCGTTTTCGGATTTTCGGTGCCGCCGGGTCTTGTGCCGGGCAGCGGGCAGGCGTATCATATAGAGGAAATGACAGATATGGCTTGAGATTTGGAAAAAGAAAAAGAGAGGGGAATTCAGTTCCTCTCTCTTTTTGTGCTTACCACGTCAGTAATAATTGGTCATCGACCTTCTTATCCTTCATTTCTTCGCCTGAATGTTGCAGACGGTCAATCATGGATGTCCCGCAATTCACAATCAGGTGTCTCTCGAATAATCCCTCAGGCGGTGTCACGGATATGTCCTTCTTTTTACTGTCCCTTGTCCCGTTGATGGAAAGCATCACGTATACTCCCCGCTCTTTGCACTCTCTTATCTTCGCGAACAGGTCGTCGATATTGAATGCTTGCGCTCCGTAAATAATCCCCTGAGAATGCGTGTACGGCGGGTCACAGTAAATCAAATCTCCGCTTTTGGCTCTGTCCATTGCCTCCAGGTATCCTTCACAGGTAAATTCCGCCCTTTGCAACAATCTGTGCCATAGTTCAACTCTGTCTCCAAATGATTTAGGGCTTATTGGTTTGTGCGGGCCTCTGGGTGTACTCATGTATCCGTCCTTCTTTCTGAACCGTATCACACCTGAATAGCACGTCCTTGACAGTACGCAGAAATCTAGCGCATTGAAGGATTTATTGAATTTCTCTCTCACTTCAAGATACTTTTCGTCAGGTCTTAGATAATACTCATCAATCTCTTTCTTATAATAAGAAATGATTTCGTCAGGACAATCCCTGACTATATTGAAAACGTCGATAAGAAACGGCAGAACGTCACTGCCGTAAGCCTTCCCGAATTCGGGCACGCCCCAATTCTCACTTGTGTTTATCAACTCTGCCAGAACTGCGCCGCTGCCTAAGAACGGCTCGTAATAATCACCAAACGTATCAGGCATGTAGCCAATAATCGTAGAAGCAAATCGTTGCTTATTTCCAATCCACTTTAATAGCGCCGGAACCATTTCCCCTCCTCTGTCACTCATAGTCTGTAGACTTATAGTCTGCATTATAATATTTTTTAATAGAGGTGTCAAAGTATGAAACAATCCATACGAATAAGATACGGGAAAGCCGTTCGCGACGCAAGAATTAAAAAAGGAATGTCACAGGAAAGGCTCGCTGATTTGTCAGAACTTCACCGCACGTATATCAGCGACATTGAACTAGGCAAGCGCAATGTGTCCATAGACAACATTGAAAAAATCGCAGACGCACTAGACATGAAGATTTCCGATATTTTCTTAGAAATGGAAGGCATGAACGATGAAAGCATTTAAGAAATTTCAGCGGGAAGATAAATCTTTTTGGTTTTTTATCAGGTTTATTTCTGAAAGACTTGGATACACAGATAAAAATACCAAAGAAGTGAAAAAGTATACATTTGCTGAGGTTGACAACATTTGCAAATCAGAGAATTTGAATATGAAAGTCAATCAAATTCAACAAGCCGTTGACTACTGTGATATGCGGGCAACCGCGATTAACACTGTCATCCGTCCCAACCTTATGAATTTGCAACAGGTACAACTCGAATATAATAGATTATTTGCATTGGGACAATATACCAAAAACTTCCCCATGAACAAACAGCGAGGGGCAAAAAAGAATGTCAACTTTTATGCCGCAATTATCATCATGCTCGCAGAAACCGCCGCAAAAGCCAAAAACAAAGATTTTGACGCCGACCCACATGGGCTGGTTTACTTTCTCAATAACCAAAAAATCGTCGGTTCGTCTTCTCGACGTCTTGACGGCGCATATCCTTCAATTTACACACCGGAACTCGTATGGGAAATTAAAGAGTATTACTATACAACCAGTTTCGGGTCAAGAATTGCCGACGCTATTTACGAAACCCAACTCGACGGATACGAGTTTGATGAAATATATAATCGAACCGGCGTAAAACCCCATCATGTACTGTTCGTCGATAGCCAGGAATGGTGGAACCACGGCAAGTCATATCTGTGCCGGTTAATAGATGCATTAAATCAGGGTCTTGTCGACGATGTGATTTTCGGCAGGGAAGTTTTTACTGAATGGCCTAAAATCCTGAATGATTATATGTAAAAAAAACAGAGGCGGGATTAATCCGCCTCTGTTTCTATTTCATTTACCTTTTCGTTTACAGTATCCGTCACGAACTTTTGTAATGACTTCCCCGCTTTGTCCGCCGCCTGCTTCCACGCTGTCTTTTCCTCAGGTCTGACCTCAACGATAACCCGCGCCACGTTCTGCTTTTTCCATTCGGCTATGTACTTCGTTTGGTTGAAATGTGCTTTACTTTTTTCGTTCATCTCATTAAATTTTCATCCGTAATAATATCACTACCCGCGCCTCCGGAATACTCCCCGGAATAATCATCATCGTGCACATAAACACCTTCGTAACTCCGCGCTTCTTGCCCTGCCATCACGACCTTCATCGCCATCCCAGAATATCTGCAATTTTTCGCAGCTTCAATTTGCTCCTTGTAACGTGCGTTCACAACCTTGGCTCTTTCCCGTGCCTTTTCCTCTCGTCCAAGCATATACGCATACATCAGCAGCTCGTCCAGTTCAGTTGCTTTACTTTCTCCAAAATTTTGGAACGCCTTCTGCATTCTTTCTCTAAATGTCATGATTTTCACCTAGTCCTTTCTTTATACTACCTAGTATCATTTTATTATGAGAATGTATTGTGTTCTTTGATTTATTTTATTATAGCATAGTGTACACAATGCCTCAATAGCAAATTCTCTATTTTCACAGTTTTTTCACAATTTATATTATTGACCTTTGGACACAAAAAAGAGGGGAGCAACCATTCTCAGGTCACTCCCCTCTTTCCTTAACCAAATCCCGTGCACGAGTTAGATGGTTTCAACATTTATTAGACCGGATACACAAGACGTCCGTACTGGTCGAAAACTCTGTATCCCGGATGTGCGTCCGCGGTCTTAATCGCGATTTCCAAATACTTGTGTGCAGAAATCTGACTCTGCGCATTCGCCCATGTCTTACGCACTCTGAAAAATCCTGTCCTGTAAGAGTCAGGATAAACCGGAACTCCATGGTCGTCATAGACTTCGTATCCGGAATTTTCCTTCGCTTTCGCGATAGCATTTTTCGGGTTGCGGTATGCGCCTTTCTGAGATTTCACGTCACTCCATGTTTTCCTGACTCGGAAGAGTCCGTCGTTCAGAACCGTCGGTTTCGGTGCCGGTGCGGGCGTCGGCGTCGGTGCCGGTTTCGGCTCAGGCGTAGGCGTCGGTTTCGGTGCGGGCGTCGGTGCTGGTGCTTTGCCGGGTCTGTACACTTCCTTGCCATTCCAATCAAAGACCGCATACGTGCCCTTCCACTTATCCGCCTCTGCTTTGGCATTATTCAGGACGGTATATGCGCCTTTCTGCGTCTTGCTGTCGCTCCATGTTGTGCGTACCCTGTAGTAGTGCGGCACAGCCGGGTTCTCCCCGCCGTCGCCTTTGCCAAACGGTACGTCCCATGAGATGACCTTACTGCCCTGAGTGAAGACCGCTTTACCTGATTTAATCACTCCATAGATATTTGCGTTCAACTGCCATACAGGTACTCCCGCTTCCCTCATACGACCGGAACCATATCTAGTGAACTCGCAGGAACCCGGGTTTCCTGACTCATTATTGCACTGAATTGCAAAGATGCATCCGTGCGCCACGTAGATACGTGCAGATGTGCGGTTTCCGTTGTTTCCATGGTGCCCAACCTCTGCGCCTTTGACTTTCAGGTTATATTTGTCAACGAACTGACTAGCGTCGGCGTCTCCCGCAGTAATGTAATATGACTGGTTAGAATACAGACAGATACTACCGTCGTTCAGATATGCCCATGCTTCGCCGGTGTCATACTCACTCCATTTCGTCGGCTGATTTCTGTAAACGGTAAATTCAATCTCTCCGCACTTGATAACATCGCCGGTCTTCACATAATGGATTTTTGCGCCTGCGCTTTCCGCCTGTGTGATGAATTTCTGTAAGTAAGCCTTATCGCTAGCCGCACTTCTGCCGTTCTTCGTGCCATCTCCCGCCAGTTTCAGAGACTCAGGGTCATATACCCATACGTTCTCTACCGTAATCCTACTGTCTTCGAGAAGCCTGAACCCTCCGCCAATATGGTCAGGGTGAGCGTGCGTGCCCACGAAATCGACCTTTTTCAGGTCATTGTCGACAAGGTACTGAACAAGGTTCTTTGCCGCCTCGCTGTTTTTCTCGTAGTTATCAATGACAATAGTCTTGCCGTTCTGGTCGTGCCATACGCACCCTGCGCCCTGCCTGTCGTCCGGTGAAGATGTACGAGTATACCCCGGATAAAATACCTTAATCTCTTTGGTCTTTACCGGTGCTACTGCCGGTACTACTGTCGGCGCCACTGTCTGTCCGGTATACGTCGTATTGTACTTGGTAAGACCATACTGCTCCACGATACGGCAGATTTTATCCGCGTAGTCCGGTGCCGTCGCATAGTCGCCCGCTTTGATAATCGTCGCCGCAATCCTGTAATCCTTCTCACCGACCAGACCACGATATCTGAGAGCGGAACCGTTCTTTGCGCCCGCCAGGTATGCGGAATGGTCTCCTACGCTCTCCGCATAATTGTTATAAACGCGGAACTCCGCTTTCACCGTCGCCGCGCCTGTGGAATATACTTCCTTCGTATCTTTTGTGCAGACTCTTTTTCCGTCCCATGTGGAACCGGGCCATGTGTTCCCGGAAAGATTTTTCTTCATGCCGAAGAGGTTATGCGCATTTTTTGCCAGGTCGGAACGTCCCCATCCGCTCTCCAAAATCGCCTGCGCAATTGTTACGGCTGCGCAGATACCGGTCTTTGCCATATCCGCTTTTGCCAAAGGCGCAATTTCATCGATGAACGCCTCGGTGTAATGCTTCGTAGTCGGTGCCGCCGGTGCCGGTGTATTCTGCCCACGGTTTTTGTAATCTGCCTCCAATGCCGCTCTCGACTTCGGCCCGTAAACGCCGTCGACCGTCAGTCCCTTATTTGCCTGATATTTTCTGAGTGCGCTGTCCGTCGCCGCTCCAAAATCTCCATCCGCGCCCCATGTGCCGCAGGAATATCCGCACGCAATCAGCATTGTCTGCATTTTCTTAACGTCGTCGCCCTCATCGCCTTTACTCAGGGAACGCGGTTCTACCGTCACAGAACCCGCCGCTCCACAGAGACGTGCTGTAACTACTGAAGCAAGGCTCCCCATGCGTGCCATCAACCAATCTCCCGGGCAGGATTTATTTGCAAACCATCTGTGAACGGTAAGCAACATTTCACCTGATTTCGGGCTGTAATTCAGCGCTGCATTCTTGTCGCTTATCCAAATCAGTTTGTTTTTACCGTTACGTCTGCAAATGTCCACGCAAAGGTCTACCAGTTTGTTATATACCGTGCTATTGAATGCATAAGGACTTGTCTTTTCGCTTGCACATTCAATCGTCACCGCCCGCTGGTCATTGGCATTACTGGATGAACACCATGAACGCTTACCCTCGTCAACAATCAGCGCCACCCTTCCGTCGCTTCCAATCGCATAATTACAGGACGCCTGATAATTCGAACGTGCGAACAGCCCCCCAAGGGTTTCCACGGATAACTGACCGACCACGCAATGCGGCGTTATACGGTCAATACTATGAGTTCGTTTTCCGCTGTTATTTGGGCTCAGTTTCGTATAATTTACGAGTGAAGAATTGCTCATCTTTTCCTTCTTTCCGCGCTTCCGCGCATAAAAAAGAGGAACAGGATTATTTCCTGTTCCCCATGTTTTGGTTTTGGTTTTTCGTTATGAACCTTTTATCGTCCACTTCCGCGCCGCCACCGCCGCTTCCGCCTGAGGCTATTGCCTGAATTCGCGCAGGCATGTCGGATAACTGCATGGTACCGGAACCACCGTCTGCCTCGCTTATCGCCTGCGCTATCGCATTCAACAGGCTATTTGATACTATTGATTTGTTCGCCATCTCGCACCCCCATTATCCGTAGTATGACGTATCGCCGTTATCGTAATAATCATCAATCAATGACAAAATGTTGTTGGCGAACGCCTGACCAATGTTATGTCTGGTCTTCAGTTCTACTAGCGCCGTCGATGAGTATATGTACATTTTAAATTTCGATACATTATTGGAAAATTCGATATGTGACTGGTTTATCAATGTGTTGGAATAATAATACGTTAAAGTAATTCCCAATGTTTCTGACGTGCCCGTATAGCAGTAGGCTTCCACTGAACTATCATATACTCTGGACAACTGCACGACATCCTGTGCGCCGTCTGCGTCAAAAACATACCGGCGAACTTGGAGACCGCTCATTGTACCATCTGTATTTACCCATGTTGCTCCCGGGCTTGATACATTGAAAACCTGTCCATTACAATGTGTTTCATAAAACAGCCCGTTTTCTGCTACAATTTCTGCAATATCGGTTTTGTCCTGAGCGGTCAGAACGTAATCATCTCCCGGGTCACCTTTCGCGCCGTTTGTGATATTCGCAGTCGTCGTCCCGCTCTTGTCCGTAATCGTAATCTTCGCTCCGCCGGTTACTGCCTCAACCTTCGCTGACGGTGAATATCCGTCCTGACCATCTTTGCCCGCGGCTCCCGGACTCCCGTTCGTGCCATTAGTCACTGTCGCAGTCGTCGTCCCGTCCTTGTCCGTAATCGTAATCTTTGCTCCGCCTGTAACTGCTTCGACCGTCGCCGTCGGTGAAACACCGTCAACTCCATCTTTTCCGTCTTTGCCTGCGGCTCCCGGCGTCCCCGGGTCTCCTTTCTCTCCCGGCTGTCCCGCAACACCCGGGTCACCTTTATCGCCCTTGTCACCTTTAATCGTGGGTATGTATACCCACTTGCCGCTTTCATTTTTGATTTTCAGAATGCTCATATGTCCGCTCCTTTCTGAAATTCGCCCTCCCCGGAATTCGTCAAAAACGACTTTGAAATTAAATCGTATAATCCTATTTCACCGTCTGACTTGCGATAGCACGGTATATAATCCGCTATCTTTTCGCCGTCGCACATAAATACACAACTATAAAGCCTTGCGTACGGTGGATACGTCTTGTTAAACAGGACGTATCTGGCATCGCTGAAATGCGAACCCGTGCGTTTGAATATTTCTCCGTCAATTTCGCATGTGATTTGGTTACTGAGGTATGTAATATTTATTTTCTTTTTGAAAGTAGAATTAATCTTCGATAATTCACTCCCACTAGCGCCGCAAGCATAGACGCTATTTCTCTGCCCAAACCAATTCGGGCCGTTCGTTGAGCAACAAAGCAATACCTGTGAAGCCGTGCTTGTCCGCGTGAACTGTGCCACTAAATTAGCGGTAATCAAATTGGCGGCAGAGATGCTCGTACTAATCGACTGCGGCCCTGTACTCTCTATGTACTCAACTTCCTGATATTCTTTCGGCAACCTTTTCTGCGCCGCCATCATTCTGCGCCTTATCGCCATCATGTCCATGCCATCACCGCCCCGTAAATTCCGTCCATGATATTGATTTCGTATGTCGTATCTGCCTCAATGGACAATTCCTTGCCGCCCGGAAATTTCACTGCCAAAGGAAGTTCCACTACCGCAGGCGTAGAACCTGAATGGAAGATTACATCGCAAATCCCGGAAGGACTAGGAGTGAATGTCAACGTCGCCACTTCTCCGCAGATGTACCTGACACCGCTCTGTGCGGTTATCACCGGGTCTGTCCCAGATACGTTCACCACGTCATCCGCATCGCCGTCCGTATCAATCCAAACGCTCACATCGTCGTCCGTAGGTTCATTGTCTCCAACATAAACACCTGAGCTTCCGGTATCGCCCTTCGTGCCGTTAAGAACCGTTGCCGCCGTCGTCCCGGTTTTGTCCGTAATAGAAATAGTCGCACCCAGAGGCGTCTGCGTTACGCTTGCTGACGGTGAGAACCCATCTTCCCCGGCCTTGCCATCTTTGCCCGCCGCTCCCGGCTGCCCATCCTGTCCATTTGTAAGCGTTGCAACCGTTGTGCCATTCTTGTCTGTAATTGTTACCTTTGCTCCGCCGCTTACAGTTTCTACCTTTGCCGTCGGTGAAACACCATCAGCCCCGTCTTTCCCGTCCTTGCCATCTTTGCCCGCCGCTCCCGGCTGTCCATTTGTCAGAACTGCGGTAGTCGTACCTGTTTTGTCTGTGACTGTGACCTTTGCCCCGCCGCTTACAGTTTCTACCTTTGCCGTCGGTGAAACACCGTCAACTCCGTCTTTCCCCGCGGCTCCCGGCTGTCCCGGCTGTCCATCCTTGCCGTCCTCTCCGACCGCCTTAATTCCGGTATCAACGAAATCCCCGGCATCTGCGTCCCAGACAAACCAGTTTCCATTCACAATTTTCGGATATTTTGTGACATTGGTTTCTGACTTATCCGCCGCCGTCTCCGCTTTCTGCTTTGCGGTCTCTGCCGCTTCCGCCGTCGTTGTCATCTGTCGAATAATTTCGTCAATCGCACTGCGTTGTGCGGGCGTCGCATCTTCATAAGGGTCTGACAGAGGCGGCGCATCAATCAGGGGAATTACCACGCAGTATTCCGTTGTAATACTGTCCTCGTCCACGACCGCAAAGTATGCTCGGATACGCCCCTCGTCTCCGCCATCCTCGTCAAGGTCAAAGAACTTGTCGTCAGGAATTGGAATACTCAGCGCTCCGTTCTCAACTGTGCCTGTCGCGGGAACCGCCTCGTCGTCGCCGTCGCTGATAAACGCAACACGCAAAACGGCGCCCTCGTCGAAAGGAACGCCGTAAACTTCAAGCACTTGTCCAGTATTTCGTTTAAACTCAGCGGGCGCAACAATCATCCTTTCGCCCGGCGCAAACAACACTCTGATTTTATTCATCGTCACCCTCCCGCCGTTTCATCGTTTTCATCTTCGTTTTCGGGCGCATCGTACAAAGGTATGGAAATGTAGAAAATCGTCGTCACACTGGTGTCATCGACCAATGCTACATACGCTCTCAATCTGCCCATATACCCGCCTTCGCCGTCTGTATCCTCAAACATTTCGTCAGGAATCGCCACGGTCACGGAACCTTCCATTAGAACGCCCGTCACCGGAACCGCCCTATCGTCGCCTTCGCGGATAAATGCAACTCTTACTTTCTGCCCGTCATCGAAAGGCATTCCATAGACTTCCAATGCCTGCCCTTCGTCGCGCTTAAAATGAGCGGGAAGAACGATAGCCCGCTCATCCCGCTGATACTCACATCGTATTGTGTTCATTGTCGTTTCCCCCATTATTCAGAAACGTGCAATTTCCTCTCCTCTGTCTTCAGGAACGGCAAACCCGAAAGCGTTAGTCCCGGAATACTCCTTATCTGCTTTCTCGTCCTTTTCGTCGTTCTCCTTTGCCGCTCCGACCGCCGCCGCATCGGTGAGACCTTCGCCGACAATGTAGGCGATAACCGTTGCGCCCGCCATGATGAGTGCGGAAACTTGTGCTGCCTCCGCTTCGGTCTTCCCCATCGCAACCACGACGAGAACCGCGAAAGCGCATACCGCCGCCCACAGTTTCCTGCTCGTAAGTTTTCTGATAATCTTTTCCTTTGTCGTTTCCTGCTTCATTTCTTTTCCTTCCTTTCGAAAATCAGTGATTGAACACGTTTCATATATTCTTCGCCGGTTCCGTTGCCGCCCAGATTTCTGTAAGGCTGATAAATGTATTCGTCAAGGTCTCTGTACTGCCCCTCCGAGATGTATCCTTTGTCCAGATATACCTCGCACTGTGCTACCAATTTTTCATGCAGCAATCCGAGAAGTGCCGCACGCTCTGCGCTCCGTCTGTCCATGTGCTTCAGAATAATAGCCTGTATGCAAGCCCAAAATCCCGTGGATGCGAATATCGCAAGCACAATTTCCGTTAAATGTTCCATCGGTCACTCCCCCTCATTTCTCTTCAACTTCTTTCCATCCCGCCGGGTATGCCGCGGGAGACCAAACATTGTTGTCTATCAGGCTCTCGTAAACCTTTCCTTCAAAACGCACCTTGTCGCCTGTCATGTATGCGTTTGTGCTATCCGGCTGAACCCAATCCGGAATTACTCCCGGGTCAGGAATAAGGATTTTCGCCCACAGACTAGGCGCCGCTTCCGGCGTCCATGTCACCTGCGAGGTGTGTTTCTGAAGACATTTGTACGGTTTTCCACCGTACTGAACTCTGTCACCGACCGCATATTCCGTGCCGCCGCCGCTCCATGCAGGGAAAAGGTGCGGTACCTGAACCGCCTCTGCGTCAGAGAAATCCGCTGAATGTGCAGTTATAATTTCACGGAACTTTTCCGCTTGCTCTCTTGTTATCATCTATCATCCCTCCCCGGTTATAATGGACAGCAGTTCAGCCGCTTCGCTGTTCCCTGAAGGCGTCCAATCGTCGCGCTTTTCGTCGGTCTCGACGTAATCTTTGTCGACTACATCGACCGCTTCGTCGTAGACAATGCCTGTCGATACCTGGCGGATTTTAAAACCTTCGTCAGAATACGTTCTAATGAAACGCTCTTTGTATGTTTCTTTGATAATCATTTTGCACCCCCTATCACGGTATCGCCTGAATCTGCGCCGCATATGTCGACCAGTTCGTTGCCGTCTTATATGAATTTACAAGATTTGAAGGAACGTAAATTGTGCCTGTGCCGTCCGCAATCGGCGTGTTGTTCAAAACCGAAGGACTTGACAGTGACGCAACACTACTGCCGTGCAGATACAGTGCTGTCAGGCTAAGGCATCCTGTGAAAGCACTGGAATTAATCGCCGTTGTGCTATAAAGATGTACCTCTTCGAGAGTCGTACACGCATTGAATGTCGAGTTTCCAACTGTTTTTACATCCATCTTCACGGACTTCAATGCCTTGCTGTCCGCAAACGCATAATTCCGTGTTTTGGAAATCGGATACGCTGACATGTCAACATCATATGTTTCATCCGACGCCGCCGCCGAAATATTTGCCAGCATCTCCATGTCCGCAACTGTTCCGCCGCCGCCTCCCGTAGGAACTGCAACGTGAACGCCCGCATAAGAGGAAATGTCGTAGTCGCCGTTTGCATTGATATTGAACGTCCCTGAAGCCTGTGAAGGTACATTGACGTGCGCCGTCTCATATTTCGTTACATCATATGTGCCATTACTGCGTAAGATAATCCCACCATTCGGTGTCTCAATATCAATAATCGCTCTGTCATACGGTGCGATATAGAATGTTCCGGGTTCTGTAATTGTAACCGTAGAACCCGCAACCGGTGCGTTTCTGTCCGCTCCCGCCGGTTCCACTCGCAGAATGAAATTCGCGGAACCAATCCTCGGACTGTAACTGCCGAAAACCAGTTCGCAAAGCACATCGCCCTTTTTCTGCGTGAAGTTCAAGGACGGCGTCCATGTCACTACATTTGAAGAGGATGTATGCGTCGCCGACTCTGATACCGTGCCGCCATCTGCACGTGTGCCTTCGACCATGCAATCGGAAAGCGATACAGATTCGTCTAGTGTGAATGTAATTGTCCGCCTGTCGTCATACTGCGATATATGAACTACCGGCAGAACCCCGCCCGGCGTCATAGACAGGTCGACGGAAACCGCCCCGTCGCTGAATACTAAAAATTTATAGTTCATATTTTTACCCCCGTTTTCTTCAAGACGGCAAACAGTGTTTTCGGCAATGTCGGTTTTATCGTGCCTAATTCCAGAACCGTATACTTCTCCGTCAGGACGTCATATTCATACCGCTGAATACGTGGTTTAACTGCTACGTACAAATTCCCTATTTTTACCTGAACATGTACTGAATCTCCAAGATACAGGTCGTGCGTCAACTTGTGCCCATCTGCGTCCACGAAGTATTCGTTCGCATCCGTAGAACCCGCTGACGAACGCACATCCACTTTCACCGATACCGTAGGCAACCCATAACCATTTCTGTTCATGTAATCCGTCGCCCACGACTGCAACTGCGCCACCGTCGGTTTCGCCTCAAACTCATTCGTGCAGCTCATCGGCATTATGCGCTGGATGTCATAATTTGACGCATACTGGCAACTGACAGGACTTGACGGCGCCACGTAGGTCATCGTGCCATTCACTTCCTTCAGCCAATAAGGAAACATCTGCGTGTATATGCCCGCCACCGACTCTTCAATCTGCAAATCTTTCAGACCGGCTCCGCGCCTGAGAACATATCCCGTATCCTGTCCGCGCCTTGTGAACGCCCTGACTTTGCTGTTACTGAAAATCCAATCACAATGGTTTATATCTGTAATACTGCCTTCCGCTCCGGCAAGATAATCCCTGAGAGACATCGGTTCTTTCAGATACGGCAGTTTTGCGTCCAACGAAGCAGTCGTACTCCCGCCGACCAGCGCTGTCAGGTTAAACGTCCATACCATCATGTCGCCCACGTGCGGATACTGATATATCTTTGAACCGTCGCCGGTATATTGTCCTGACGCAACGCGCCGCGTCATAACAATGCGTTTCAGCCTGTGCGATATATGTTCTAAATCCAATGTCAGCATTCCGCTCAGGCTTTTTGATATTTTTACTATCTGGAAATACTGTGTTCCGCCTTCGCTAAAATTGACGTCGTAGAACCTTTCAGGAATGTCCATCGCAACGATACGGTCAACCGCCAGTTCGTTCGCAACGCCCGCAGATGAGGGAATTTCTATCTTCGCCGTAAAATCGCCGTTCAATGTTTCAGACACTACCGCGCTCTTACAACCCTTCATAAGACCGAGTCCCCATCCTGTGATATTTCCTGTTTTTTCATATAAAATCGGAATCATGTCATCACCGCCTTTAAATCCGCCAGTAGTTCGGTGTCAGATATACTGCCGCCGCATCTGACGCCAGGTCGGCATTGATACGGTTCGTGCCGCCGTTGATTATTGGTAAATCGCCTGACACATTCAGGTTTCCGTTGTATTTGACCGTCCCCGACTGTCGCTGATATACCGCTGTCCCCGTCTGTGAATTAATCGTAAAAATGGCGTCCGCATATCCCTTCGTTTCTTCCACGACCGTTCTCTGATTACCATTCGACCACCAGTAAACCGTCGCCGTCGCGTTCGCTCCCGGAACTACCTGTAAAACCGGCTGTGCATACGGCACCGGGTTTTTCAGGATTATGTATCTTGTTGACTCTTCATAGTCATATCCAAGATTTGTCCCTGACAACGCGGCGATAAATGCCGTAGATGTAATTATGTACTGACGCTTTGACGAAACATTGAAATTCTGCTGAAATGTCGCTATGCCATCCGCATCTGCCGTATATGTATCACTACCTATCGTTACCGTCGCGCCCGGCGTCGTCATGACATTAATGGTAATCGCGAGTCTGTCGCCGTCCTGAGGATAATTCAGAACCAATCTGTACTGTGAATTGCTATATGTCTGCGGCGCCAAAATCAACATTTTTTCGCCTTTTTTCAAAAATCTTTGCGGCATCGCATTGAAGGACAGGTCAAATGTTCCTGAGCGGTATCCTCTCGCAGTATGTGCGTCCGCCGTGAACGGTCCCCTGTATTCTGCCAGCCGGTATTCGTCAGGATGATAACTGTCTTCCAGACGTCTGTATCCGGTCTTGCCTAACAGATGGTTTCGCAGACCTTCCACGTTTACAGGAAAACGCTCCACAATCGAACACTGCGGGTATGTAATATCTGCGTTCATAAAACCGCCGTTATCGAAAAGCAGGTCACCATTCCTGCCCGGAATATGGACAGACTCCACATCCCGGGAAGGTGCTCCATAGGTGGCGGTGCCGATACATGCCACTCCAAAATCTGATAAATCTTTTCCGTCATATACTATCGTGCCCATGTATCAGCCCTCCAACTCAACTAACTCCATAATCTTTGCCATCACTCTATCAGCAATCGTTTCCTCATCCTGTCCCTCAGCGCCGTAAACCTGAATGGTCACGCCACCAAGGTTGCTAACACTGCCACCGCCGCCTGCATACGCATATGCCGCGCCTGTTCCCGGAACAATGCCGGTCATTTCGCCTGCTACAAGTTCCACGCCCGCTCTGAGCGTAGGAAGGTTTTTCCGCATACCATCCGCAAGACCTTTCATCATGTCCGGCATGTATGTATGGAAATCAGACAGAGGACCCACATCCGGCTCAGAGAAGTGAAGGAATCCTCTAATAGACTCCGCTACCGAAGCCGCCGCGTCCTGAACCCAGCCAATGCCGTCCCTGATACCATCCGCGATACTGCTGATAATATCGGAACCCCACTGAAATGCCTGTCCCGGCAGAGATGTGATGAAATCAATCGCCGTATTAAATCCTTCCTCGACAATGCCAGGAATTTCTGAGATTTTTTCCTGTACCCCTTCGTACAGACTCGTCGCCGTTTCGACCACGAAATTCTTGAAATCCTCCCACAACTTCCCGCCGTTTTCTTTAATCGTTTCCCATATTTTCGCCGCGTCTTCCTTCAACTTGTCGAAATCGCCTGTAACCAAATCGCAGAGAAGCAGAACAGGACCGAGGATGATAACCTTTAAAAGTTCCCATGCCGCCTGCGCGTCGCCCTTGATATTCTCCCAAATACCAAACAGGAAATCTTTGACGCTCGTAAAGATACTCACAATATTTTCGACAATTCCCATGAAGAACGACACAATCGCCTCCCATATGCCGATAACGGCATTGCGAAAGTTCTCATTCGTAGTCCACAGGTAGATAAGAACGGCTACCAGTGCCGCTATAACACCAACAACTATCAATACAGGCGCGCCAATTGCCGCTATGACGCCGCCTACCGCCGTAAGTCCCGCCTGCAACGTAGGCAGGAAAGCGATAATCGAACCGACAGAGGACATAAGCGTGCCGACAAAGATTAACAACGGCCCTATCGCCGTCACTATGGCAAGTATCGCCATGACCGCTATCTGCGCCCCGCTGTCGAGTCCGGAAAACCATGCCGTCGCCTTCTCTATGCCGCCGCTGATTTTATCCATGACAGGTGCCAACGCCGTCAGCAGGCTGTCGCCCATTTCAATCCCGGAATTTTTAATCCGGTTTAATGACTCTTTTGCCTTCTGTGAGGGCGTCTCCAGTTTCTCCAATGCCGCCCCGACGTCGTCCGTTTTGGAAGCCATTGTTTCGACCGTTGCGTTAAATTCGTCAACACCACCATTCAGAATCGCAAGACCTGCTTTGCCTGCTTCGGCAGAACCCCACAGTTCGTTGTAGGCAATTCCGGCATCATCTGCGTAATCCTTAGTGATTTTCAGAATATCGCCCATGGACATGCCGCTATCCATTAATTCCTGAAATGACTTGCCGGTCTTTTCCTTCAGAATGCCGCCCAGCGTAGTGCCGCTATCGCCCAGTTCATTGAGCATACTGTTCATGTATGTCGTCGCCTCAGCGGTTCCGATACCCTGTTTCGTCAGGGAAACATAACCTGCCGTCAGGTTATCTATGCCGACATTCATAGAAGCCGCAGTAGGAATAATTTTACCCATGGAAGACGCTAGTTCATTAACTGTCGTCTTACCAAGGTTCTGCGTCCGCACTAATTTGTTCGCTATCTCTTCGGCTGTGCCTGCCTCTTCCCCGTAAGCGTTCATCGCCGTTGTCAGAACATCGACCGCCGTGGTAGTGGTAGTAAATCCCGCCTTCGCCAGGTCAGCCGCCGTGCCTACAAAGCCTGCCGCCTTTTCCGTCTCAACACCCGCAGAGAGAGCCTGATACCCCGCTTCTGCCAATTCAGAGGCGGCTTTTCCAGTATCATTCGACAGGTCAAGGAATTGGTCTTTCAGTTCTTCGAGCGATACTTTCGACGTATCCGCAATAGTAGACATCTTCGCCATGCCGTCATTAAAATCTGACGCACTTTTCAGCGCTCCGCCAAAGGCTAATCCCGCCGCCGCAGAAACAGGCGCAAACTTTTTGCCCAGTTTTGTAACGCTTTCGCCTGCTGACTGCAAATTTGTGCCCAGTTTCTTTGCGAAATTCTGCGCCGCGCCTGTAGATGCCTGCTCCGCCGCTTCGCCAACGCCGCCAATTGCCTGCTCCGCTTTCGCCGCTTCCTGCTCAACCTGCGACGCGTCCGCAGTAATCAGGACTCCTAACGTCATGTCAGCCATGTTTTCCCCCTCCCTTCTTAGTTATTTTTCTCTCCCTTTGCGCCCTCACTCTTTTTCTTTATATAGCCGTTAACTTCATACAGCCTGCGAACCCATCCGGTTTCCTTCGCTTCAATCTCTTTGATGATTTTCAGGTCGTTCTGCTTTTTCGCCTTCTCGTTCTTGGTCAGGTTCTGAATCTTTGTCCACAATTTTCTGAACGGTTTTGATTTCTTTCTGTTGACGTTGTACTCTGCATTCAAAACTGCGTCCCTGAGGATGGTGGAATTGAAGACCGTCGCATCCTCGAAAGCCTTACGGATAAACATCCGCTCTTTCGGCGTCAACGCCTCGTAGTCCGATTTACTGTAGTGGAGATTGACCGCAAACCATGCGAAATCAACCTCCCGGCGATACTTTTCTTGCTCTTTTTGTTTTTCCTTATTGCCGCGCTTATCTGATTTAAAGTATTGGAACTGTATCAGTTCGCGCGGAACAGAAAACCCATGTCAGCCTCAAGGGACGTCGCAATCAGGTCACATGCTGACGCATATCCATGCTGTTTCATGTACTCAGATGCAACCGCCATGCCGTCCTTCGGTTTCACGTAGACATCCGGGTCATCCTCGCAGACAAGTGCGAACGCAAAATGTGCCTTGATGGTCGCAATCGGCAGTGCGCCGTCCGACTTAATGAAATCGCTGACAACGCTCTTTCCTATTTTGTTTTCGATAAGTTCAAGGCGTCCCTCGGTGTAGTGCAGTCTGTAATTCTTGCCATTTACTTCAAACATAATTTCTCCCATTCTCGTAATTCTGATATATGACATACCAGCCATTCAGGCATGTAAAGTATGTGATATACTGTGATATGCAAAAATAAGCGGGAACAAAATATATGTTATTTGTCCCCGCTCTGTTTTTTCGTTATGTAATTTTTCCCCCACTAACCAGGTCGCCTGCTCATTCGGGCATTGTATCTGTTTCAATTGTGTTAATTGTAAGGTCGAGAAGGCGTCCCTTGCCCTGAAGCGTAATAGATGTCGTTACGGAGTCATCGTAGGGCGCTTCAACCGGGAAATCGGTGATAATCGCCAGCCCGGCAAAGATACCTTTCTGCGTTTTAGCATTGTATACCTTCACGCAAACCGGGTTTCCAGCGTCGAACGCATTCGCAAGTGCTTTATGAGAGTCTGACGTCGGAACCCACAGAGAGTCAAGGTCGATACTCCATTCCTTGAGTCCCATGACGGAATCCTTCCAACCCGTGGAATTCGCATCCTGTCCCTCAACAATTTTGGAGTTAATCTCAATTGTTTCCGCAGACCTGTTTATCGTTAAGTTCTGCTGCCCGGAAATCGCAAGCATCTTGGAACCGTCGCTGTTCCATACCGCAAGCAGGATATCCTTGCCTGCGAGGATACTAGCCGCAGTATCAAAATCACAATACGCTCCACCATCGTATGCGGTCTCCCCGGCAAAAATCAGAAATTTGTAATCCTTATTCATTTCCTTTTTCCTTTCATATTTTGAATTTATAACCATACGCTACCAAAAAATCGAAGCCGACTACTGAGTGCTTTTCGCCGGTTTCCTCGTTGTATATCGTCTTTATACCTGTTTCGTCCTGACGTACCAGAATGAACTCGCAAGGAATTTTAATATCCTCCGTCAGCGACTCTTCAAGCATCTGGATATACTTATACGTCGGAACGGAACTAGGCGTCGGCTCCGCAATCACATGTATGTCGATACTGTATCGCTGAACGAACATCGTCTTCGTATCCGCCGGGCTGTTCCCGGATAACTCCATGTAATAGAATGGAGACTGGGCGTTGTCAGGAACGGCGTCATAGCATTTCATGCCGGTTTTATCTTGTATTTGTGTTTTGACCGCTTTAAATAGGTCGGTCAGGTTCATTCTCTTCAGCATGTCAACCTCCCTGCGTCGCCGCGTCTATAAATCTTTGAAGATACTCTTTCGTTTCCCGCTCGAAAATCGGTGCCTGCTCTTCCATGTTTGTTTTCAGGAAATGCTGACCTTCCACGTATCCGCCACCGCCTCTTGTACGGTGTCCGTTCTCGGCGTGCGGTGCGTATTCCATCGTGTATCCGACCACCGCGCCATCCGGCATCTGCGTATCCGTCATCAAGGATTTTCGCAGGTCGCCCGTCTTTCGAGGCGTTGCGCCCGGCGTCCCCATTGCCGCTTTTCCGCGTTCTTCCATCTGCTGTGCCTGACGCACGCAGAGGTCTTTGATACCGCCTAAATCCTGTAATTTCTTGAACGCTCCGCGAACCTTGTCATCACCTTGCAGTTTGATTTCCAACCTCATGTCTTCCACCCCCTGCACCTGACAGTGACAAAACGCGTGCCTCTCTGCGCCACATCCAAAATCTCCATAGGCTGTCTAACTACTAAGGCATCCGACGTATCCGCCTCAATACGGATATGCGTCGCGGTTTTGGGATACATCTTTCGCGGCATTTTCAGCAGGACTTTCACCTCTGACTCCGTTACCGTCGCGCCGTAAATCTGCTGTTCTTCAATGCTCCACGGTGCAATTCGTGCTTCCACCTTGCGCAACGTCTCAAACTCCCCGCTGCCCACGGCGTCATTCAGTTCATCGGATACCGTCCTCTCCCGCAATATGCGTGCCCGCTTCCAAATCATATGAACACCCCCTCACAGGAAATAGACCTTGTACTTGCCGCCGCTTTCGCTCTTGCTTTGCTTGTATGCTTTTATCTCATCGGCATACTCAGACAAAACGTCCGATACAAAGGAAGTGCTAATACCGTCAGAGCCCTCGGAAGCGATACCTTCATAATATGCTCTGCGGTACATTTTCACCGTCGCATCCACCGCAATGCCTTCGAAGGTTTCCGGCAGTTCCTTTTCGCCAAGACGGATACAGAGGCGGTTCACTATGGTCTCGACGTATCCCCTCAGAATAACAACGTCTGCGGGTTCGTCCTTCAGTCGTGCTTGTACTTTTTCTAAGATTTTCACTCTTTCCGCCTCCCTAACTGCAAATAATGGTAGGGATTTTTACATCCCTACCACCAAATTTCGTGTTACTGCCGGTCAGGCTCAGGCTCCGATAGTCGCCTTGAAGATACCGTCGACCTCTTCAGGGAAGAACTCAACGGCTGTGTACGCGATAGCGTTGACAGCAAGGCTGAGGTCTTCAGCGGTGTGCTTCATGCAAATGAGACCTGTTTCGTCGGAGATGAATCCGAAAAATTCATTTCCTTCAGACTCAGCGGGAACGAAAACACCGTTAAGGTTTTCAGCAATAGTGCCGTAAACCTCACCTTTTTCAACGCCCGCCGTGATAATGGCAATGCCCAGACCCATGAAATCCTTCAGGTACTGTACGCCGAAAGCGGTCTGAGTAGTAATCTGTGCGGAACCGAGGTAGTCAGAAACATCCTCGAAAGACAGGAAGAAAACAGGTGTTCCGTCCACGTCTTCGTATTTCTTAGAAACGCCACCCCAAACTTTGGCAACAGCCATCTGAAGCGTATTGAAATTGCCGGCGTTGGAAACGCCCGTCGCGCCTGTGATGGAATTGAAAAATCCTTTCTTTACGTCGCCGCGGATTTCCTTCAGCATCTCTTCGTCCTTCTCGTTAATCGCGGCGTTTCTGCCGGATTTCTGGATGGACTGAAGAGTCGTGCGGGTTCTGTAAGGCTTCAGAACAATCTCATGGGAAGCAACGAGTCTTCTCTCACCCTTTGTAATCGGGATTTCCTTACCTTCCTGATACTCCGTGGTGGGTTTTGTCAGTACGGTCTTGTACTGCTTAACCAGTGTTCCCGCTCTCATGGGTTTCATCTCTGTGATACCCAGAACAGCTGCAAGGGATTTAATGCCCTCAGCGATACGGGAAGTAAAATCGACAGAAATTGCGGGCGCTACATCCGCCGCATAGGTCGTGTTGTCCTCATCAAAAATGAGGAAAGCGTAATTCTTATTCATCATTTTTATTACCTTTACCTTTCATAAAAAAGTTTTCGTTACATATAGTGTGAAATATTTTCTGTAAAACAAAATCAGCGGAAAAGACTCAGGTTCTCTTCAATCGCCTTCTGGCGTTTTGCCCTGTCCTTTATCTGGAGAATTTCTTCGCGGGTCATTGCGCCCGTGCCGCCATTGCCGCCGGTCTTAGGTTTCTCTTTGCGTCCAAAGGTCATTTTCGCGGCGTTCTGGACAGCCGTTTTGAAGGACTTAATAAACGCGTCAACCGCCACCTTCGTGTGCTCCGCATCCTCACGGATGAGCGCGGATACGATAACATCATCAACAACGATACCCTCGCCCTGAAGGAGTTTCCTTGCAGATGCCGCCATCTTACTTTCAGCGTCCTTTTTCTCCATTTCGTCGAGACGTTTCTGAAGTTCGGAAAGTTTTTTCGCGTTCTGCTCGTCAGCGCTCATCTTTTCGAGTTTCTTCGCCTCGTCGACCGCTTTTTCCTGTCGCTTCTGCCACTGCGCGAACTTCGCGCCGATGATTTTGTCCAAGTCAGCGTCGGTATACTTAGGCTTGTCCTTGTCATCATCCTCATTGCCGTCGCCGCCGTCATCATCATTGCCGCCTTTTTCGCCGCCGTTTCCGCCGTCGCCGCCATTTCCGCCCTCATCGAAAATGGAGAAGCGGAAAGCAGGTGTTTCCTTTGCATGTTTTACATACTGTTTTGCTACTTTGAATTTCATAATTCTTACCCTCCACGTTTTATAGCGTCGCCGCGCTGTTAGAAAATTGATTTACCCGTGTGCTTTTTACGTCATCCCCGCCTAGACAAATCTCCGTGTGCTTTTTACGTCATCCCCGCCTGGACGAAAAAACCGGGCAGTGATATGGTTCACTGTCCGGTATCTGTTACAAAAATCCCACCGTCAAAATTCGAAATACTTTGATGTTTCTAAAAAATCAATATCGATAATTATCGCCAGCGGTCTCTCTTTCCGTATCGCCATCAGCTGAGAAACGCCCGCCGTCAGGACAACCCTGCAAGCACGGTCTGCGTAATCGACCTGCGACAGGTCAATGATAATCTCGCCGCCGTGTTCCTGAGGGTCAGAGAACGACGTTTCCGGTACTCCCGCAACCGTCAGCCCGGCAATCATCATCTGTACCGTCGCTGAAACCGCCGTGCAAATGATTTCATGGTCGGGTTCTTCCCTCGGTGCATGTCCACGGATAATCAACCTGTCGTCATTAATCGTTACAATTATCACTTTCGCTTTCCCTTTCCAGTTTTGTGAAATCGTATCCCATGGAAGCCAGCGTCTTGTGGACATGCTCCGTGTAGGTAAACATGTCATTCTCTTTCTCGTATCTAACCTGAATCGGGTTCATTCTCTTTCCTCAATGTCTTTCACATTGTCAAGCCACATACAGATTTCCTCAGGCTTCGGTGCCGTCCCCACAAAGCGGTGAACTTCCTTCCCATCTTCGACGAAAATGAAGACCGGGACATGCCTTACCCTGTGCGCTCCGCACCATACCGGGTCATCCTCTGCTACCTTTTTTTCAATGGAATTTTCCATATATTTTGGCAATACATCTAAGACTGTACGCTCCACGTACTTACATCGCGGGCAGTATCGCCCGGATACAAAAATCAGTTTTCTCATGACTTGAAACCTTTCAAATACTTCCCTAACTGCGAGTCCATGAAATCATCGAAATCCCCCGTCACAGGTGTTACTGTGCATCTGCACCATGGGTGCATTGGTGGGAAGTTCTCTCCCGGAACCCGGTCTTTGTACTTAAACGGCCCGGCGTCCTGCAAAGCCATGCAAATTGGACAAACCAAAGCGTCATTGTATGTCGAGAACTTGTATTCCGTCACGCCGCTCAGTTCGTTCAAGCACGCACTTGTCTCCGCCATCACCCGGGTGTTCTCTGTATACGTCAACCGGGTCAGGTCGTTTTTGGTGAAGCCTTTGAATTTTGTCATCATGTCACGAACAATGCGCTCCGTGCTATCGCCGCGAGCGAAGGCGTTCACCATCTGCGTGTTCATGTAATCCGCAAGTCTCATTTTGGACTCTAAGATTTTTCCCGGAATATCCGTCGGAAGCGTTACGGTCTTGTCTCCGTGCGTCATCATCGCCGCAAGTTCATCGAGAATTTCATGGCTCTGCATGGCGTCGACCGGTTTGAAATGGACAACAATGTGAGGATTATATACGCCCAGCCTTCCCTGCTGCCCCAATGCATCGCAATATGCGGTAAACGACGCTTCCGCCGTTTTTCCCACATATTTCAGCACTCTTTCGCTGTCTTTTATACCGTATTCTGCTAACGCCAGACGAATCTGTTCCTGCTCCGCTTGCAAGCGGTTCAGTCGATATATGCTTTCTCTCGCAGGTGTCAGGTGTGCATACTCAGGATGCATTTCGGCAAAGCCTTCCCAATCCTCGAAAATCTGCTTTCGCGTCGCCGCATCCGCTCCAATCATGAGTTTCCGGTACTCTATAATGCCGTCCTTATCCGCATACTTTTTGTAATATCCTTCAATCTGCTGTTCCAGACGTTTCGCCTCTGCTTCCATTGCGCTTAGCAGGCGTTTTTTCGCCTGCTTTTCCGCTCGCTCGACCTGCGCCTGTAATGCCTTCTCGGAACCCGCCCAATGCTCTTGGAATTTCTTTTTCCAATCTTTGTCAGCCATCAGGCATCACCGTCCTTGTCGGTCTTGTCCGTGCGGTCTATGTCATATCCGTCCGTCCATATCGCCGCCTGTTCTTTTTCCATCGCTTCGAGTTCTTTATCAGGGTCATCCACAATGGACAGGACTTCTAACTGCTTGCGCTTCGAAACGATACCGGACAGCTTACCCGCTGCATCCGCCTCGTCGCCTAATACGTCCGGAAGCATCAAATTATATTTCCATGAAACCGCCGTCCACGCGTCATCTGACATCCCGGAACAGGGATTACTGAAAATCAAACGGTATCTGCGCTTGAAACCTTCGTCCAATTTTCGCTGTTTCCTTCCGGCGAGGTTTATCATCGCCTGCATGCGTTGTTTGAGTGCTTTCCCGGAAGCCTGTTGGAACCCCTCGGAATTCAGGTTGACGACGTTGCTTGTGCTGAAGATGTTCTTTTCCAGTCTGTTCAGCAGATTTTCCTGCGTCGTATCCGCTGACGGTCTGCCCAGAAAATCAATTTCCGGCATCTTGCCGTCGAACGTACCTGCCGAATAAATGATATGATTATCACGCATCCACATCATACTTTCCTTGTCGATATCTGGGGCGCCAATGATTTTTAGATAGGCGTCTGCTAACGCTCGGACGTCATTGCATTTCTCTGATACGACTAAATTGTATGCGTCGACCGCTGACAACGCATCCTCAAAAACACCTTTTCTACTGATGTTCTGCGTGTACTCCGTCGCGGGAACCCCGTCGAAACCATGAGGCAGCGGTTCTCCGTCCCACTGTATACCACCTTGTATGTGGAAATACCTTACGAAATCAGAATCCGAAATACTGCCTCTGCGCATTCCGTCGTAGTCGTAGTATGCCCTGACGAAATACAGCGGTTCCGGGTCAATGCCCTCATCGAATATCATAAATGCGTCCATTGGCGACAGATACGACATATCTATCTCCCCGTCCGCGTCCACGTAATAGATTTCGTACGCACGTCCGAAAATAGATACCATCGTCGACAATTCAGCCGTATGGTCTGTCTGCCCGGAATAAGAATGAAGGTGTGTCAGATATTCCTGTACTGCCTCATCGTCCGAGGAAAAGGAAATCGGCTGTCCCATCAGAAAACCTTCGAAGGTATCCGTTATCTCAGACGCAAAATTCATACTGATACGGCTATCAGGCTTCCATGCCGGTTTTTTCGGTAATTTGAAAATTTCATATCTGTTGTCATATGCGTCTTGAAGTGGCTTATATCGCGAAAGACACATTCGGTCATTTTTTGATATAAACTTGTACAGTTCCGTTTCCGTCAGAACCCTGTCAGACGGGTATCTAAAAATATCGGTCTTTTTCTTAAAATCATATCCCATAATTTACAATCCCCCTCTGAGGTAATCAGGATTTGCCGCAGGCTGTTTACTATCCAAAATCCTGCACAAGGAAGCCGCGCTATCCGGGGCATCGTCATGCGCCGCCTGCTCGTTGTAGTCAGTTATCATTTCTAAGTAATTCAAATCCGTTTCCGGTATCCAATGTATCTTTTTCCACATCTTTTTGAGATGTGTCGTTATCTTTATGTACTTGTTTTGTTGCTCGTGGTATGTCGCCGCCGGTATCTCTAGCCCCTGAAGGCTCTTAGCCAAATATCCCTTGTCCGCGTTTCTTTCTGAATAGATAGTCCCGCAACGGTATTCCGACCAGTCGTTATATATATCCGTCAGGCAGTTCTCCACATGCGCCTCGGGCCATATCCGTCCATACGCCGTAATACTTCCATCTAAATTCCGCTTCATGATGGTAAATGCTACGGCATCGCCGCCGCCATATGCCGCATCGATATGACCAATGCCGTTGTACAACTGCTCAACTTTGCCATCCAGTAGCGCGTCCGCGAACAATTCCGTGCCATCCGCGATGTGGCGAAGTTCGTAATTCGCCGCGAACAGGCTCGGTGACATTTGCTCCTTAATTTTTGCCAACTTTTCGGGCGGTATCAGCCCGGTACTGTAACAGTCGACTTTCTTAATGTTCGGCATCAGGGAGAACGCGTCTGACGCGCTCCACGGGGTTCCGCAGTTCACGAACCTGCCGCCGCGGTTACAGATGTTAATCAGTTCCTGATACCGTATCTTTGTCGCTTCGCGCTCCGCCTTGCTCACCCGGTCTTTCAAGTTCACAATGTCGTCGGTCACGACTATATCTGCGTGCTTACCTGTTATCGACGTCCCGATACCTAATCCGACTATCTGTGAAGCACCTCTAATGCCGGTCACCAAATTCGTATTGATTTCCGTTTCCGACTTCGTAGTCAGAATTAGCGGCTGCCCGTATACGATACGAGACATTTCCTGCATACATCCTGACTGCAAGATTTTCTGCGACTGCTTACAGATTTCCTTTACGTCCGTATCCGTCTTTCTGAAATACAGTAAATTTTCGTTCGGCTGTTCGAACGCATGCAATGCAAAAAACAGCGATAACGTCGTCGTTTTATACGAACCACGGTGCGCCTGAAGCGTCTGGTCGTCATGCCGGTACAGCCAATCCCTTAGCCACTCGTTATGCAGGTCGGTCAAATCTTTGAAGCCAACCCAGTGTCCGACTTCCACAGGACGCTCCCATAACATGCGGAAAATCTCATCACGACTAATCACGTGTCATCACCGCCCATCATGGACATCTTGCTGAAGTAATCCGCCATAGCCTTTTGGCTATCGTCCAAATCAACGCCGGTTTCAGATACCTTTTCGTTCTGCTTTTTCAGCATCTCTGCCTGTTGTCTGCGCACCTCTGCCGCGGCTTCTTTCGCCGCAATATCCGCTTCCTTCGCTCTTTCGTCCTGCTCGGTGCCTTTGTCCTGACCGCCGTATTTCGCAACCCACTCTGCCGCTTTGACGTTTCCTTTGAGCGCCGCTTTCATCATTGTGCTAGACAATAATGTTTGCATATCCGGGTCTAACCCCAGGTCGGTCATCTGTTTTTTCAGGACATCATCAGGTATGTCCATCATCAAAATCGCAGTTATAGCCCGTCTGAGGTCTGCTTTTTTGCGCCGTGCCGCGCCTGAAGCCTTACCACCCATCTGCCTAATTTTTCTCTGTTCATTTTCTGGTCGGCGGTTAAACGGGATGAGATTATCACGCCCATCATAGCCGCCCGCATCTCTGCCCTTGGCCATGCTAGCCGCCTCTCTTTCTTATAAATTAAAAAACAGCCTCGGGGGCTGGCGTCTTATTTTCTTCTATCGCTTTTTCTATTCTTCCCCTTGCTGTTTCGAAGAATTTCTCGTTAAGTTCTATTCCGATGAACTTGCGCCCGGTATTGACAGCCGCCACCCCTGTAGAACCGGAACCCATCACGTTATCTAATACAGCGTCTCCCGGGTTCGTATACGTTTTTATCAGATATTCCAGTAACGGAACCGGTTTTTGTGTGGGATGGGACCCGTTAGTAGGAGCGTTAGAGTATTTGATTACATCAACCGGGTAGCGTTCACCCGTCTCTGAACCGGTATCGCGTAGTTTAAATTTGTCATAGATAGGTGTATATCGGTTATCGCTACCTTTTCTGAAATATGGTTTTGAAATCCATTTTTGCGGGTTGTATGTCGGAAGTTTCTTGTAAAAAACCAATATGTTTTCATGCGCCCGAAGCGGCATACGTTTTGCGTTTAAAAATCCCGCCGGTCGTGTTTTCCACCATATCCACTCATATCTGAATGTCTTCATGTTAGAACGAACCAGTTCCGCGCTGAACGGCATTTGAGAAAACAGTACAACTGCGCCGTTTGGCTTAACGACTCTCCAATACTGCTCCCACAATTGGTCTAGCGCGATTGGAACGTCCCAATCGCAGTTTGTCGTCCCATACGGCAGGTCAGCAAGTATCATATCAACTGACCCGTCCGGTATCTCCTTCATTCTTTCGAGGCAGTCGCCCCGCATCAGGGAGACGCCGTTCACAAATTCAAGGCTCATCTTATCAGTCCCCACTCCGCAAACTTTTCAAATCCGCCGCAATCCTGTATGTACGCTCTCGCCATCTCGACTATCACCGCATACGGCAGCCCGTCCACAGTTTCGTCTCCAATCGCGCAGGACAATTCCACAGGTTTTCCTGTCGCCTGCGCCTTCAGAAACGCATATATGTTCACCGATACGTCAGCCTTGCTCAGGTCTTTTCCATGCAATCCGCCGCCGGTCACGCTGTCCGCCATGTCGGAACCCAATTTTCTGTTTACTGCGCCGGTATCAACGTCCGTCCCGCCTGTCCAATCCCCCAAAGGATTTACAACCGCTCCCGGAAATTCCTTGCGCAGTTCATCGCCGTCTGCGTTACTCTGACAAATTATCAGCCGCCCGCCGTCAAGAATATACTTGCCGTCATGCGGGTATTTTCTGTATATCCCTCTGGCAATCCGTGTCAGTTCTTTTTGCTCGTCGGTCACGGGCATCCCCCGGAAGATACCATTATCTCCGCAACGGAACCCGTCCATCTGGTTCTGCGCCAAGTGTTCATCCTGAGGACGTTCATAGTAATTCGTCAGCAGTCTGCCACCCGCAATCCTGTTCACGATTTCTTCGACCTTGCATGTTTTAATGTGAACGCTCGTTTCCGCGATAATATGGCAAACTCCATGTCCAATTAGGACTTCCACGGCAATTCTCGGGTCTTCCTGAATGCCATAAGCCAGGTCGACAATCGCCCCGGCAATTCTGTCCGCTATTTTGTCAACATGGGACGGGTTCACGCGTTCATACATATTCTTTCCCTCTTTAATCTTCCCTTTTTCCATCCATCTGATAAAAAAGAAAACAGCTGTTCGACATACACATATCGTTCAACTGTCCCATCATTTATCCATCTTTTACGACTTGTATCCTCTCGAAGCTTTTGCCGTACTTCTTTCGATACAACCCGTCCACGATTTGCTGCACCTATTTTCTCTTTCGTACTGCCGTAATTGATATTATATTTATGCGTGCACCATTCGAGGTTGTTGACGTTGTTGTTTGATTTATCTTCATCTATATGGTTTACATCGGTGTATTCGTTCGGATTTTCTATAAATGCACTCGCAACCAAACGATGAACTAAACAGTTTTTCTTTTTACCGTCTTTCCATAAATACACCCTACGATATCCATTTTTCTGAATGTCACCCTTTAACAAAACACACTCGTTCTTTATACTGCGTATTTCTCCAAGTGATGACGCTTGATAATGTCCTTCATAACCGGGAATATCTTTCCATATTTCAGGTGCCGGGTTTACTTTTTCAAACATCTTTTTCTCCGTTTTCCTCTTCCACGTCCCCGCACGGAATCATGTCGTTTTTATAATCTGTATATTTTTCCAGAAATGTGTCAACAGACACACCCGATACGTTTTTCGGCGGGTCCGTAACTTTCAGTTTGAACAGGTCAATATGATTTCTTTGCTCGGGCCAGTCATCGTGCGGTTCACATGTCAGCCCATTATTTTTCGAGTATTCATCAAACGCGCCGTATTTTGACCATGCAGTCATGCCCGAAGCACGCCCGTTCTTATCAAACAACACATAACGCATTTTTGTCTCGGTCGCTCCCTTTCATTGATTTTTATTTCATCATTTTCACCGTGATGTTCCCCTGAATGTAGGGAAATTTTTCATTACGGCTAACCTTTATCGACTTAATATCTGTAGCCGCATCGTCTACCGCAAGTTCTTCGATGAACTGCTTCGCGTTTTCCGGCCCCATGAAAACCGTACGCTTGTCACCACTAACGTATGTAATCTTTACCTTTAACAACATAATTTTCTCCTTTCGCCCTTTCGCTCTCATATGTCCATTGATACACAACGCTACGTCCCGGTGCTGTATGTGTGAGAGCAGAGGTGGAGATAACCTCTAAATCAACATCAGGGCGCAACGCTCTATACCAATGGGGACGGGTATCCGGCGAACCGGATTAACCCGTCTCTTTTATACATCTGTCAGTCAACCAACTACCTGCTTATGGAATTTACTACGTCGCATACCGCAAGGGCAGAAAAGCATGTCGTAAACGTCCCAGCCTGCTCTGCGCCTATCATACGCACGTCTGTAATCCAGCCCGAAAATCTGCACCCATTCTGCGAGCGGTTTCTCGACTCCGCCGAAAACAACGCGGATACTATTCGAGCGGTTCCATGCCTGCTGTTGCGCAGTCACCCATCTACAATTTTCAGGCGTATAATCACCGTCGCTGTCTATGCGGTCTAACTGGAGATTTTCCGCATACCCATGTTCCAACGCCCAGTCCCGGAAATTCTCGAAACTGTGTTTCCATGCGTCACAAACGCGGATACCTTTTCCGCCGTAATACCGCTCGTAATCGCGCCCTTTTGAAGGACAACTGCATCGTGTGTTCATGTTGTCCCATATGCGGTACAGCCTTGTACGCTGTTGCGCGTCTCTCTTGAAATCGCAAACCATCCCCGAATACCCCATAAAAAAGGACACCCTCCATCTGTAGGAAGGTGTCCGTTTCAATTTCTATTAGTTAAAAGGAAGTTCCTGCTGCTGATAGCCGCGGTTCGGCTGCGCATATCCGCCGTATCCCTGCGTCTGTCCATACCCCTGATTTTGTCCAGTCTGGCGATAACCACCCTGAGGCTGTCCATAATTCTGCGGCTGTCCCTGAGGTGCGTTTCCCGGCTGTGCCTGTGCCTGCCCGTTGTCCTGTTTACGCTCACAAAACTCTATTCCAAGAACGACCACATCGGTACGGTAAACTTCTTTTCCGTTTTCGTCAGGATATTTTGACGTCTGAATACGTCCCTGAACCGCTATCTTCACACCCTTTTTCAGGTAGTCACGCACAATCTCCGCCGTTTTGCCGAAAGCAACGCAACTCGGGAAATCAGCTGCGTCCGGGTCATTCTTACTGTGCCGGTCAACTGCAAGAGTGAACCTCGCACTTGTCACACCGTTCTGAGATGTTCCTGAAACAGGGTCTTTCGTCAGTCTTCCCATGAGAATTACATTGTTCAAAATCTTTTCTCCTTTCGCTCTCACATCGTAAATCTGCACATGAAAAAAGCGCCCTTATCAGGCGCTCGTGCTATGTGTTATATAAATTTATATTTATCTATTCTAAGTATAGCAAACAATTCGGTAACATGCAACTATTTTTCTGAAAATTACTGAAATATTTTTATTTATCTTGAAAGTATGTGATATTCAAACAATTCCCCAGGTACAAAAAAAGAGAACGCTCCAATCCCGGAACGCTCTCAATTCCCCTCGTTTTTCATTTTATAAGACCTTTCTGTGATTTTGTGAGTATTTATATGTCTTACGCTACTTTATCGTAATTCTCTGCTATGCGCCTCGCTCCTCTCAGGATGAGCATTGATATACATCTTACGGTCTTCCCTGTCTTCTCCGCAATCTCCGCCTTCGTCATCCCACCGATATAGTACGCTCTCATGACCTCTCTGGAATAATCCGTCCCCGCATATTCCATCAGCCGCTCCGCCTCTTCGACCGCCGCCGTTATCTGCACTTCTATCCGCTTTTTCGCTTTGAAAAAACGCTCTGCATCCGCATAAAAATCATCCAGTCCATGAACGGCATTTGTATGCGTTTTCGGCATATCGCTCAGAACCGGGCTACCGGGCAATGCTTTAAGCCTGCAAAGATTTATCTGGTCGTTAATCTCCCGCTCCGTGCGCCTCAGGTCACCCACTTTTTCCAGTCTGAAAATTACACTCCAATACTCCATTTCGCTCTCACCATCCTTTCTGCTTACGCATCGTCCCCTGTCGGAAGGTCGAGGAATGCGTCACGTCCATCCGACTGAATATCAATTGTTTCCGCTTCCACCTCTTTCGCCGTTGCCGTCCCCATAGGAATAAAGGATTTTGTATACACCGGCGGGCGGGTCTTCACCTGCCATCCATACTGTATCTGTTGCCCGTCGTAATCCAACAGGCGTTTGCTACCAATTTCGAAATACAGACCGGAAAACGTCGTTTCACGCATCATGTCATAACGCGCCTTCAGGACACTGATGATGTTCGTCGGCAGGGAAATTTCATTTCCATACTGCGTTTTCTTTTCCTGTCCAAATGTCTTACTAAAAAAGATATCCGGGTCAACGTCTTTGTCGTCTCCAACTTTCACGCCGTACTCGTCGAGATACGCTTTTTTGAATACGTGGCTCGCCTTATACACCGCAAAAATGTCATCGCAAAGATTTGCTATCTCACTCGCACCCAGTATGTCATCCAGTGTCAGCAATCTTCCACCATTTTTCTTACTGTGCGCAACCAGCCAAATCGACAATCCTGTGGATGCCGCCGTGCTTTTCAGTTTTTGTACAATATATTTCTGTTTTTCAAGCGGGTCGCGGATACCCTGCACGGTCAACATCATGAGGTTGTCCAGAACCAATATTTGCGCTCCACGCTTTTTGCAATCTTCCAAGCAAAACTGTAACACCTCGTGGAAATCGAAATCCCACTCGTTATTGTAAACACCCAATCTGCCGCGCAACCAATCCTTAATTCTGTGTTCAACGTCCGGGTCACAATCCCACGAGCCCAGTTCACTGTCGCCTTTGCGCAGATTATCGCGCCCTGCCGCTTGGTTCGCCATAGCGTCGAAAATTGACGTATCATCCATTTCACCGGAAAACAGGACAACCTTGTAGCCCATCTCAATCACATTCAGGATTATCTGTGATACAATTGTGGACTTCCCCCCGCCGGGGTTCCCTGTGAAAACAGATAACCCGCCCTCAGGTATCCCACCGAAGTTTTTGTCGATATATCCAATCCCCGTCGGAATTTTCTTTTTTTTCGGTCTTGACCTCTTCGTTTCCCATATGTCGTCAATCTCCAAAACCCTCTGTGGACGCTTCTCTGCGCCCAATCTCGACGGTGCGGGCATCGTCACAGGATGCAACGACTGGTAATACTGCCGCATCATGAACGCTTCGAAATCCATCGACCACATGCCGACCTGTGCATTCGCCGTATCGAAGACCACGTACTTAGGATTTTTCGCATCTCCGTCGCACATACGCACGATACTGCCGGTCTGCACCTTTCTCCATGTCTTGAAAGCCTCATGTTCAGGAACCGGGAAGAATTCGTCGTAGAAATTCCACGCCGCAGGTTTCATGGATTTCAACCCGCATACTGTCGAAATACTGGACAAAATCCCTACACTGTTCTCCGTCCACTGCGCCGGTGCGAAATTATATGTAATCCCATGTTTCACCTTCGGAATCGGTACAACCGGCATGCATCCGCGCACTCCGGGGAAATATCTGCGCATCACAATCGTCGCTTTCTGTGCCGCGTTCAAAACCACCTGCGCCTCTCCGTCACGCTTCAATCTGTAAACGACCGCCTGTGCTCCGTCGCCTACTGTGAATATCGCCGGGTCGCGGAACCCCATGGAAGCCAACGCCAGCGTCACATTCGTGCCGCATTTTCCCTCGAAAGTGAAGGAAACCGCCGTCATGTACTCGAACTTAACCTGACCAATATCCACAAACTGCTTTCCCGTCGTATCCTGTCCATCTGCCAGTGTCACGGGCACAAGCATCAGGTCATCGCCGCTCCACGCATCTATCTCTTCGCGAGTCATCACTGCGATACGATATTTCGCCTGCATCTGCCACGTCGTCACTGCATATACTCTTGCCGTGCCGCAAAGCGCATTCAGGACAACATCTCTCTGTCCCTTTTCGTCAAAATCAATCTTCTTGTAGCCTGCCATAGTTAACATCTCCATTTCTTACATACTTATATCTAATTTAACTGTTTCGTATGCTCCGTCAGCGCTCTCACCTGCTTCAGGAAATAGGTCATCGGGTTTCGAACCCCAATCGCTCTCCGATATGACCTTATGTTTTATATTGATAACTTACTTTGGTTCCGCTCCCCGAAATAAATTTCTAGGGAAATATCGCCTTATTTTGATATTTTTTTTTAAAAATTTTTCACGGCGATGCATCTCTTATCCGAACCACGACCGCGCCTTCCGCTCCAATTCTGTCATACCTCTTCGTTGCCTTGACGCTGACGACCTGAACGTCATCATGGAACGCTCCGTCATCGCCCTGAATGCCATCCAATACCACCTTCATGACGTTATCAATGTCCGGTTTCACCATCGGAACAACCAGTCCCGCCGCCATCGCTTCCTTGTCCGCCTTTCTCGCTGACTTCGGAACCGGGTAGTATGCTACAACTTCGACCGCCACCGGAACCGCGCCAAAGGACGTGCCGCCCGCTTCCCGGAACGCCTGTCTGATTTCCTTCTCGTACATCCGCGTCGTCTGCGGCGTATATGCGTGTCCGTCCATTGTAAAACGCGGTCTGCCTTTCCCTTTCGGTCTGCCGTAAACTACAAACTCTATTTCTTTCATACTGCTTCGCTTCCCTTCCCCTGATACTTTTCGCCTGTCCTGTTCCGCTTCCCGCTCCATCCGGGCGACCGCCGCGCCAACTTCTTCATGCAGCAGCCGCCATTCTTCCAGTAAATCCCGCTCCGCTTTCTCTGCGTCTGTCATCACTTTTTTTCCATCTCGTACCACAGGAAGGGAAATATAATCAGATACATAATCGCTAGAAATTTCATTACTCACCGTCCCTTTCTGCATCATTCAGGCGTATCAGCGGATAATAATTTATGCGCTTACCATTAACCTGTTTCTTTTTCACGCCACCCGCCATATACCCATAAGGGCGGATATACGCATCAATCTTTTTCGGTGAAGACAAATACTCTCCATACTTATACTTTGTGCCCTTACCTTTAATCGTCCCGTTTTTCGCTCTCAAGACCTTACCTAACAATTTCCAATCGTCCGTTGTCAAAATCCCTGCCGCTTCCATCTGCATCAGCATGGATTTAACATCCTCAGAAACCACCTCTTCGTAAGGCTTAATTGGTGCGGGTTTTCTGCTATCGAACCCCAATCGCGTCAAAACCATATGCTTCCAATTGTCTTCGCCCTCGGATATATCATCGGAATATGACGAAAGTCTTGCGCAGAAATCCCTGTATGTAGGATTAATTTTCACAACTGTCGTATGACGCTCGATACGGAAAATTCTGTTATGACGGAAAATTCCTTCGTACCACGGGCCGCCTGCTCCATAGAACTTCTCAGGGTCGGTCTCGAACAATGCCGCATCCTCATAAAATCTTTTCTGCTTCGCATACGCTCTAACTAGATAATCCGCCGTAAAATCAGATATGTAATAATCGACCTCAGATTCACCTGCGCATCTGCGTCTACCCAATTCCTGAACTGCCAAAACCGGGTCAACATCATTGGTCATGACAAACTGAATGCCGTCATCCCAAAAATCAACGCCAAAAGCGAGAACTGACGTCGATATGATAATGTTCTTCCCGTCCGGAATTTTAAACTCTCCGTGTTCATCGCACTGCGGACGTCTTTCTGCTGTATAGACCTCAACGCGTCCTGCCTGGACTCCTATTTCAGTCAGAATTTTCTCTATGTCCGTCTTTTTGCGAACGAAGATTATCCCCTTGCTACCGTTCTCAATCGCTTTATTAATGTTCATCGCCGACTGCATCGTATAGTCTTCATCAGGAACGAATACAATCTTCCTGATATGGTCTGTATAAATGTCACCATTAACACGCCATTTCACAGGGAAAATCTCATTCAGACGCTCAGGTGTCGCAGACATCAGGAAAATCATCTTCTCCGTCTCACCAATCGTATCTGCAAAATTCTTTATCGACTGATATGACAGAATTGCCGACTCCGAGAAACCTGCATCAGTTGTCCAGTAGTGTGCCTCGTCGCACACAACTATCTTGTACTGTTCCAGATATTTCGCTCCATCCATGTCATAAACGGAAATCGCTTCCTCGAAAGCCTGCACTGTCATAACATCGACCCTGCACGAAAGACCTTCCTTTTCAACTTTCGCCCTGAGTTTCGCCGCGTCCGCACGACGGGTAGTCAAAATCAGCATTTTTTCATTTTTACTGAGATATTCATCATCAGCTGCGATATTCAACATCGCCGTCGACTTGCCGCTTCCAGTCCCCGCTGTAACAAGAGTGACCTTTCCCTGAAACTGCTTAGGGTCATCCCAACAGGGTTTGTCGGACAGATATTGTCTGCCAAAAAGCCTTTCAATCTTTACTTTTTTCGTTTTTTTCATAACCGCTCCCATCATGGACATGGAAGCTGAACCACCGTAATCACATTTCGTGATTAGATATAAATTTGAATTTCCACGTTGTCAGACTTGAAACGTGGTTGCGGTGAATACCGCTGACGGGCTTTAACGCCCGGATGATAGGTAGTGTTTATCTTGTGTGATTAATCTGAATGGAATTGATACCGGGTTTGTCCCGGCAGGATAAGAATAAGTATTTTGGATTATGAAACTAATGAATTGATTTTTTTATGCCCGCCCTACGTCGGGTCGCTTCGGTTCAACCTCGTTGTCCTAATACTATATTGTTACTCTGTTCCTTTAATCTGCGCTAACTCACGCTCCGCTTCTCTGCGTGCTTTCTCCGCCGCTTCAATCGCCTTGCGCGCCTTGCGTTCTCTGCGCTCGACCGTCTTACGCGCCTTCTCCTGCGCAAGAAATTCTTCGCGGCGTTTACGCTGTTCTATCATGTCCTCGACGCTAGCCTTTCTGCGTGCATCGGGTCTCATTTCCGCGAAGTCAGCAATTTCATGAATGTCTATTTCATACCCACGCTCGATTGCATGCAGATACGCCAATGTCGGGACCCTATGTCCCTGTTCCCAATGACGCAGTGCAGTCACGGAAACACCAACACGTTCAGCCATTTCAGGCTGCGTGAACCCCAATTCCTTCCGTCTCGCTCTCAGTGTTTTCATTACTGTACCTCTCACAATGTATATTTCTTCATACTTTATATTACTACAAAATACATATATTTGCAATATTAAATCTCTATATTCTAAAAATATTTTTTATCTCATTATTATTCTTACATACTTTAATATTACTGCTCTAAAAGTGTCCAAATTTATAAAATACTAATTTATATATTTTAGTATTTGGACACACCCCATTCCTCAACGCATCATCAACATCGCTATTCTCATGCCATCCACAACTTCTAGGTTTTCTATATCCTGTACCTCTTCGATAACCTTTATCACTCACTCCCTCACCCTCTACGTCCAGAACCCCCACCGCCTGCCTCCGCCCGCCCCTGAAGGCGGGGCGGAAGGCATGCGGGTCAGGGAGTCGAGTACCTGAAGGCGAAATGGACGTCGAGGAAATTTGGACATAGAAGCATCCTTCCTTAAAAGCATATAATTAGAATAGTCTATCCCTAAGAAGCATATAATAAGAACCATTAACTCCTGAGAAGTATATAATTAGAATGTTTTACTCCCTGAGAAACATATAGTTAGAATTATTAATCCCTAAGAGAAGTATCATAGAATGTAATTTATTTTAAAAAACACACATTCAGACAGATTTATCCCCCTAAGCATATACTCATAACATAGCTATAAATATATTGCGCCGCCGCCATGCCCGGCTCATCTTTCCATATCCGGTCATCTGTGATACACGGCTCCGCTCACTGCGCTCGCTCCGCCGATACTGCTGCCCGCGTCCAATCGCACGCGTGCGTTTCCGTGCGTTTTCCCGTCCATTTCCCTGCGCCTGCTGCCCGCCACGCCAGTTTCTTGCGCTCCATGTAAAATCCCCCGCCCGCCGGGAACGCCGCTCAGAACGCCAAATTCACGGTCGCCACGCCGCCATATCCCGCCAATTTCCGCCGCCAGGTATCCCGCTCCCCCCGCGGCGGATATCTACACAAATATCCCCACTGATACTATCCCCGGTTTTCCCCCCATAGGTTCGCCCCAAAACGCAAAATTTATAAAATCTTTATTTTTTGCGTTTTCCAATCTCCATGCACCCACCATGTCGACGACGAATCGACGACGAATCGACGACGCATCGACGACGTTTTGTCGACGTTTCATGAGTCAGTTTCCGCATCTGCCGCCCGGAAACAGGCATCGCATGAAATGGACTTACATCATACTTGGATACCACTGCAAATCATCACGGATGGATTTTTTATACCGGAAACCACCCAATTTACCCTGAAAACCATGCTTTTCTGCTCTCACAATGTATATATCTCTATAAGAGGGGAGTCTTTTAAAACTCCCCCGCCCGGAAAAACGCATAAAAAAAAGAGGCCCCCTCTTGCCTCTTTTTCAATATCTGCTTATGCGTATATCATATCCGATATGCTTAAACGCCTGTTCCAGTTTCTTCCCCGACAGGCGCCCTTCCATGCCTTCCGCCCAAACGCTCAAACTCCCTAGATTATATGCAGGTTCCAAATCGTAATGATTTTTCTGAACTGCAATCCATGCCGCCTGCTCCACTGCTTGTGCCAATGTCGGGAAAGGGACGTTGTCTTCCCATGACCTAGACCGTCCATAATTGAAACTGTAGAAAACATAAAAGATAGGAAGCACCATCCATTCCGCATCACCACTCTGGAACAACTCGACTTTTTTCGCACACTCCGCCGCTTTTCTGCGGGTTTCCATGCTCAGGTCATCAGGATAAAACAGAACTGTCGCGAACTGGTCTATAAAAACTCTTCCATGCAGACCTGCTTCCTTCAAGTTTTTTATCCACTCTGCCGCCGCCGACCTGGCATCTTCCTTTGTAGTGCCGCGCTCTCCGCCATGGGAAATTTCCATAAGTTCCTTGCTCTCCTCTGAGAACTCAATCTTTTTAATCATCTCCATTTACCTCTCACATTTTTTAAAATGGGCGTCCTGCGTCTCACCTACAGAACGCCGCCGTTGTTACTGCTCGTTATAGTACTTTTCCCAATCGTCTCCGTACTGTTCATACAGCCTGCCAATCTCCGCAATCGGCGCTTTCTGCTCCGGGTCTCTGCCTGATTTAAGAAGTGCCGTCATTCCCAACTTGCAGAAATGTTCACGCATTGCGAACATGTACTTCATATCGACCGTGGGCTGTTTAAGCACAAAATCAATACGCTCTCTTGTAGTCATGCTTCCATCCTCTCGAAATCCCAAATTGTACCCGACCAATAAGGGTTTAATCCAAACGACGACTCACTGTATACGTATATCGGATGTCTGGAACCGGATTTCTTGACCGTCAGTTTGCCGTCCTTGAAGCACGTCCAATTGCAGTTATCGAAAATGTACTTGAATTCTTTCATCCACTGTTCACGGGTCAACTCGCTTAAATCGTCCCAATCCTCCATTTCCTCGTAGCGACGAATTATCTTTGCTTTTCCCTCATAAAAAAGCCTTACCGACGCTTCGTAGTCCACATTCAGTATGAAACTGGAAGCCGTTTCCCGCGCATCCACCACACATATATGCTCTGTATCGCCGTATCCGTCGCATACATATTTGCCGGGTTTTAGTACGGGTCTCACTGTCTTTACCGCCATCTGCACCTACTTTCGACTTTCGTCACAGTCGTCACAGGAAAAGACGATAGTTGCCTTTGCGATACGTTTCGACCTTGACCTTATCAACCTTAGTCCACTCGTCGGAACGGCTATTTCCCCTGTAAACTGCCGCGGGCAGCATTTCTCCCATGCCATTAGGGTTTTCCAGATAACCACCAACTACATATCCGTCTTCAACCCAAACTTCCTGACCACCGATAATGTGGCTTCCATCTGTCCAAATCTTCTTTGTCATCGCTTTTCTCCTTTCGTGTGCTCTGTGCTATGCGCAATGCTCTCACTTTTTGTTTCTGTCCCTTGCGGGGAATGGGTATCCCGGGCATTGCTCCCGGAAGCCGCTTTGACGGTATACCCACCTGCTGACTCTAAAAATGTAACTATCCGAAATTGGGTTATTCACCCGCGATATTGTCTTCGTTCTTTTTACGTCCGAGAAGAATTGTCCCTCTCGCCTCTTCCTTTGCCGCTTCTCTCTGTGCTTCCATCTGCGCTTCTGCCTGACGTTTCTCCTCGTCTCCCAATCTAATCCACTCAGGCATCACCTGATATTTGTAATCCGGCAGTGCCATTTCGACCAACTCCATGAATTTCGACTCGCTGTACATATCCATCGGTAAACGGAATATACGCTCCGCAGAGAACACATTTCTGCTCTCGTAAATGACCGCTGTTCTGACGCCTTCGCGTTTATCCGTCGTAACCATTACCGTGAAACCGTCGCCTGCGTCGTAAACCTTGATGTCCTGAACTTTTTTCATCTCTCTTTCCTCACTTTCTTACTGATAACTTACTCGGTATATTCATACCAAAACTGTTTTCTAGGGAAATATCCATGATTTTTGACCAAAAAAATACAGGATTTCAATGAAACATTTTCATCATAGAGATGAAATTCATTAAAGTCCTGTGAGCCCTTTCGGGGAGCGATACCAAATGAACGATACCGATTAAATTGCTTCTATATTTAATTTTCTTTATTATACCATAAAACTATATATTATACACTACTTTCTACATGTTCTGCGCTGAAACATTTTCATCCATTAATCAAAATAATTTCATGTCTGAAAATGCGCCAAAACCGGGTAATTTGAATATATTCACCCCGTTCTGCATAATTTCTGAGGCCCCAAAGGGGCTCAAACCCTCCGATGCCGCCGGGAATGTGCCCCGTCCCCTCGTAAAACCCCCGGTCAAAATCCCGGAAAGGGGCTCAAAATCATACCCAAAATGAGCCTCTTTTTAAACGCATAAAACTCCGCATCAACACCTACAAAACCCACAAATCCAACATTCGTTGCGGCGCAAGCCGCCTAAATCCATATGTCCGAGTATGAAAAAGACGCCGTTAAACCAACGGCGCCTCTGTGTGAAAAACGAGCAGGTAGCGGGAATCGAACCCGTCTCTCCAGCTTGGGAAGCTGGCATACTACCGATGTACTATACCTGCTTATCGACGAACATTATTATAACAGAAAATACGGGCTTTGCAAGTCAAATTGCAAAGCCCGCCGCAAATCCTGTTTCAGGTTCGTCACGGATCCCGGTCCGCCAAAGTCCTCATCTGCCGGACGCCTTGATATAATCCTTTACCTCATCTACGGTGGGCATCACGCAGAGCGCGCCCTTCTTGGTGGTAACAAGGGAGGCAGCCGCGTTAGCGAAGGTGAGAAGCTCATGGAGCTTTGCCTCATCTTTCAGTCCGTCGATGCCGTATTTGAGGACATGAAGCAGCGCGCTGGCACAGAAGGTATCACCCGCGCCCGTGGTCTCGATCGTGTTGGGATTGAGGAATCCCTTCTCGTACGCTTCCTTTCCGCCGCAGTAGGCCTTGGATCCGTCCGGACCGAAGGTCGCGAAGACCAGCGGGATGTGATACTCGTCGATGATCTTCTTAATGCCCTTGTCCAGATCCTCTTCTCCCGTCATGAAAGTGATCTCGTTGTCGGAGATCTTGAGGATGTCGCACTTGGAGAAGCCGAAGGCGATCTTCTCCTTGGCTTTCTCTTCGCTGCTCCACAGCGGAGGGCGTAGGTTGGGATCGAAGGAGATCAGGCAGCCTGCCTCTTTGGCGATCTCTAGAGCCTTGAGAGTGGCCTTCTCCACCGTGTCGTGCGTCATGGAAAGCGTGCCGAGATGGAAGATCTTCGCGCTCTCGATCAGGTCGCGGTGTTTCTCCACTTCCTCAGCCGTGAGCATGATATCCGCTCCGGGATTTCTGTAGAAGGAAAAGTCTCTGTCGCCGTTCGGAAGCTTTTCGACAAACGCCAGCGTCGTGTGGACTTCCTCGTCCATTTCCAGTCCGCTCATGTCGATGCCCTGCTCCTCGGTCCTGGCTTTGAGGAGCCTGCCGAACATATCGTTGCCGACCTTGCCGATAAAAGCGGTCTTTTTGCCAGCCTTGTTAAGCATGGCAAGAACGTTGCAGGGAGCTCCGCCGGGATTGGCTTCAAACATGCCGTTTCCCTGCTCACTGATTCCGTTCTGTGTGAAGTCGATCAAGAGTTCTCCGAGCGCCGTCACATCAATTCTCTTTTCGCTGCTCATAATATCCTCCTTTAATTAGCTGCACGCCGAAATGAACCTGTTCCGGATCCCGTCCGCATGACCTGGGATCCGCCTCGCGTGCTATTGTGTTCATTCTACAACATAGACTCCTTTTCGTCCACTTCCACCTTATTTAAGGAAAGATATCGAGAATGTTTTGTGCAAAACAGACAAATCATTCCGAAAAAAATCAGTTTTTAAAGCTGTGGATCGGAGCGGGGATCCTGCCCTTGCGGCTGATGAACTCCTCGCAGCCGAAAGGATTGACCGGCATGATGGGCGCATAGCCCAAAAGGCCGCCGAATTCCACCTTATCGCCCACGCCTTTTCCGATCACAGGGATCAGACGGACGGCTGTCGTCTTCTGGTTGACCATACCGATGGCCATCTCGTCGGCAATAATCCCGGAGATGGTAGAAGCCTTGGTGTCGCCGGGGATCGCGATCATGTCCAGTCCCACCGAGCACACGCAGGTCATGGCCTCGAGTTTCTCCAGTGTCAGGCACCCGGCAGTCACGGAGTTGATCATTCCCTGGTCCTCGCTGACCGGGATGAACGCGCCGCTCAGGCCGCCCACATAGGAGGACGCCATGACGCCGCCCTTCTTGACCTGGTCGTTGAGCAGGGCCAGCGCCGCCGTAGTGCCCGGCGCGCCGGCGTGTTCAAGACCCATCTCGCAGAGGATATCCGCGACGCTGTCTCCGATGGCGGGCGTCGGGGCCAGAGAGAGGTCGATGATGCCGAAGGGCACGCCCAGACGTCTGGAGGCTTCCTTGGCGACCAGCTGCCCTACGCGGGTAACTTTAAAGGCCGTCTTTTTCACAGTCTCGCACAGTGTCTCGAAGTCTTTGCCGTGAACGGACTCCAGCGCTTTTTTGACAACGCCCGGCCCGCTGACGCCGATGTTGAGGATCCTGTCCGCTTCCGTCACGCCGTGGAAGGCTCCCGCCATGAAGGGGTTGTCATCCGGCGCGTTGCAGAAAACGACCAGTTTGGCACAGCCGATAGAGCCCCTGTCTGCCGTCTTCTCCGCCGTCTGTCTGATGATCTCTCCCATGAGACGGACCGCATCCATGTCGATGCCGGTCTTGGTGGAGCCCACGTTCACGGAGGAGCACACCAGCTGTGTCTCCGAGAGAGCCTGCGGGATGGACTCGATGAGGAGCTTATCCGCCGCCGTCATGCCTTTGGAGACCAGGGCGCTGTATCCGCCCAGAAAATTGACGCCCACATCGCGGGCGGCTTTGTCCAGTGTCAGCGCAATCTGCGCGAAGTCCTCCGGGGACTTGCAGGCGCTTCCGCCCACCAGGGCGATCGGCGTCACGGAGATCCTCTTGTTGACGATCGGAATTCCGTAATCGGTGGAGATCTCCTCGCCGACTTTCACCAGATTGGCGGCGCTTGCGTATATTTTGTCATAAATCTTCTGTCTGAGGACCTGCAGGTCAGAGTCGATGCAGTCCAAAAGGCTGATGCCCATTGTGATGGTCCTGACGTCCAGATTCTCTTTCTCTATCATTTCATTGGTCTCGCTGACCTCAGAGATGCCTATCATATAGCCTCCTGCCCAGGCCCGCGACGGGCCTTATAGTAGCTGACTGTGTTTACGATGGTTCCTGCTCCGCTTTTGCGCTCCGGATCCTGTGCTTAAAATCCTGTGTTTCAAATCCTGTGCTTCAGATTCTGTGTATCAGATTCTGTGCATCAGATCGAAGATCTCCTCTTTCTGGCACTTGATCTGAACGCCGATCTTCTCCCGACCCAGGACGGCCAGTTCATCCGCGATCTGTCCGAAAGGCTTGTCCAAAGTCGTGACGTCGACGACCATCATCATGTTGAAGTAGCCCTGTACGATCGTCTGGGAGATATCCAGGATATTGATCTTATTCTCCGCGAGATACGTGCACACCCCCGCGATGATTCCGATGGTGTCCTTGCCGACTACTGTAATGATCGCTCTCTGCATTGTAATCCTCCTATGATTTGAATATCTGATTTAAATATCCTTATGTCAGAATTCCACGAGCGCCGAAGGCCTCTTTCTGTCTGCCACGAAGATCGGCAGCTCCTCCGGGCTGTACTGCGCGTCGGAGCTCATGATCTCCACCCGCACCGTCTCAAAAGCGAGTTCGGGGAAATTGTTCTCCTTGCTCAGATGTCCCAGGAAGATCCCTTTCATATGGTCATTGAGGACTCTGGAGAGGAGCTGTCCGCTGGTCGCGTTGGACAGGTGCCCTTTGTCTCCCAGGATCCTTCTCTTGAGCATATAGGGATATCTTCCCACCTGCAGCATGTTGACATCGTGGTTGGACTCGATGAGGAGCATGTCCGAGTTCTTGAGGCACTCCACCGTGTAATCATTGTAGCAGCCCAGGTCGGTGCAGATGCACGCTTTCTGCCTTCCGTAGTAGACCCTGTATCCCACCGGCTCCGCCGCGTCGTGGGAGATTCTCATAGGATCCACTTGCAGGTCCTTTACCGTGATCTTTTCATCCGGGCGGATGACCACGAATCTGTCGGGGTCAATGTCCGCGCATTTGTCCATCCTTCTGATCGCCTCGATCGTGCCCCGCGTGGCGTAGATCGGCATCTCCGATTTCTTCGCGATCATCGGAAGGCCGTCGATATGGTCGGAGTGTTCATGGGTGATAAAAATGCCGTCTATATCCCGGAGTTCCAGATCAAGGTCTTTAAGAGCCTCCACCGTTCTCTTTCTGCTGATTCCCACGTCCATCAGAAGATGCGTGGTGTCTGAGCCGACATAGATGCAGTTTCCGCTGCTTCCGCTTGCAATACTTTCAAATCTCATACTGTTGTTTGTTACCTTCTAAAATAATTATCGTAGAGAGCAGGCAAAATATCACGCTTTGTGAAACCTCTCCCGAAGCCGCCGGATCGCCCGGTCCACCTGGCGGGCCGCGCCCGTCTCGGCGTCAAATTTCCCGGTGTTGTCGATCACCGTGTCGCAGTGCGCGCGGAACACGTCCTCGGAGACCTGCTTGTCCATGATTGAGCGGATCTTCTCGTCGCTGTAGCCGCGCGTGCGCCTCAGCCTCTCGCTCCTTTCGCTCTCCTCGCAGTAAATATACCACATGGAGTCCAGGATCTTATCATAGCCGTTCTCGATCAGAAGGGCGGACTCCAGAACAAAGAATTCGCGCTCCGCTTCCTTCCTCTCGCGGTCAATCTCCTCAAGTATATACTGATTTACGGCAGGATGCACCAGTTCATTTATTTTCCGCAGAAGTTCCGGGTCGCCGAAGATTCTCGCCGCCATCTCCTGCTTATTGATCGAGCCGTCCTCCATAAGGAGTTCCCCGCGCTGTCCGTCCGCTCCTCCCTTTTCGCTCAGGAGCTTCACCAGCGGCTCGTAGAGCGGGCCTCCGGGCTGTTCAAGGTCCTTGGCGGCGTTGTCCGACATGAGGATCCTGCAGTTGTAGTTTTGGTCCAGGTACTTAAGGATCTCGCTCTTTCCGGATCCAACGCCTCCCGTCACTCCGATCGTAATCATTGTATTTTCCTTTCAGGCACAGATCACTTAGCCATATACCAGTCGTTACCGCTGTGAACGTCCGTCTCCAGCGCCACCTTGAGGGAGGCCGCTTCGGACATCTCCCTGGCCAACAGCTTTTCTACCCGCTCCTTTTCCTCCGGAACCGCCTCGATCAGCAGTTCGTCGTGGATCTGCAGAATGAGCCTGGAGCTGAGTTTCTCCCTCTCGAGAGCTTCCCAGACCCGGATCATCGCTATTTTGATAATGTCGGCCGCCGTTCCCTGAATGGGGGAGTTCATGGCCACTCGCTCGCCAAAAGAGCGCTGCATGAAATTGCTGTTCTTAAGTTCGGGGACCGGTCTCCTGCGGCCGTACATAGTTTCGGCATACCCCTTCTCCTTCGCGTCCGAGACCAGCTTGTCCAGGAATATTTTGATTCCCGGATAGGTCTTGAAATACGCGTCGATGTACTCGGCCGCTTCTTTTCTGGAAATGCTCAGCCCCTGGCTCAGCCCGAAAGAGCTGATGCCGTAAACAATACCGAAGTTGACCGCCTTGGCGTTCCTTCTCTGAAGAGGCGTGACCTCCTCAAAAGGCGTGTGGAATACCTTGGAGGCGGTGATCCGGTGGATGTCCTCGTTTTCTTTATAGGCGTCGATCAGTTCTCTGTCCCCGCTCATGTGCGCGAGGATCCTCAGTTCGATCTGGGAGTAGTCCGCGTCGACGAACACATTCCCCTCGGAAGGGATGAACGCCTTCCGGATCTTCTTGCCCATCTCCGTCTTCATGGGGATGTTCTGGAGGTTGGGGTCCGTAGAACTGATCCTTCCGGTCGCCGTGATCGTCTGGTTGAAGCTCGTGTGGATCCGGCCGTCCGGCGCGACAAAAGCCGTGAGCCCGTCCGCATACGTGGATTTGAGCTTGGTGACCGCCCTGTACTGAAGGATGTCGTCCACGACCGGATAGTCCGGGGCCAGTTTTTCCAGCACGCCGGCCGCCGTGGAGTAGCCCGTCTTTGTCTTCTTGCCCCCGGGCATGCCCAGCTTTTCAAACAATATAACGCCCAGCTGTTTGGGGGAAGAGATGTTGAACTCCTCGCCGCACTGCTCATAAATCTTTGCTGCCAGTGCGTCCGCCTGCTCCCCGAGCGATGCGCTGTACTGCGCCAGCTCCTGCGGCAGGATCCTTACGCCGATGCGCTCCATGTCGTACAGTATATAGGACAGAGGTCTCTCGATCTCTCTATAAAGCGCGGTCATGCCTTCCTGCTCCAGCTTTTCCGCCACAGGCTGCGCCGCCCTTGCGAGGACAGATGCCATCCGGCAGGCGTATTCGACGAGTTCCTCCCGCTTCTCGGCCAGAGCCTGACTCTTCGATCTTTTGTCAAAGATCTGCTTCCAGGTGGGACAGGACTCCCCCAGATACTCGGAGGCGACCATTTCGGGCTGGTAATCGCTCTCGAGTGGATTGCACAGATAGCACTCGATCAAAAGGTCCGCAAATCCCTCCAGGCGGATGCCGTCACTAAACTCGGCGCCGCTGTCGATCCCCCAGATCGGGTACTGGTTCTTGAGGCCGAAGACCGCGATCGAGACAGGTTCGGTCCCGTTCCCTGCCCGGTCTTCCCGGCAGGCGCGCAGCGCGGCAGATCGCAGTGTTCCCAGCGTCTGTATCAGATTCTCCGCTGTGAGTCCGTTCTCCGGATCGGAGGGATCTGTTTGCAGAAAGACAGCCTTTTTGCCCACGCACAGAGCGACGGCTTCCGGGATCTCCTGCTCTTTTTCGCCGAAGCGGATCTTGTCCATGACCGGGTAGACGCCGATCTGATAAGGCTTTTCCGAAGACGCCTCTTTCATGGCCGCAAGGAGCGAATCCGTATACTCCTTTGCGCCTCCCTTGTCGGTGATCACTCTGTATGACAGTTCCTCGGCGGTGCTCTGAGCGGCCTTTACATCAAACCGCGGGAGCAGTGCCCGGAAGTTCAGCTCCGTAAAGAGTTTAAACGCTTCCGGCGTATAGAGATTTCCGACGCGGGCCTCCTCCCAGTTCACCTCAATATCGCAGTCCGTCTTGATCGTCACGAGAAAGAGACTGAGCCTCGCCAGGTCTTCGTTTTCACCGAGCTTTTTCCGCAGCGCCGGCTTTTTGATCTCCTCGATATGTTCGTAGACTCCGTCCACGCTCCCGTAATCCACGATCAGCTGCGTGGCCGTCTTCTCTCCGACTCCCGGCACGCCGGGCACATTGTCAGAGCTGTCCCCCATAAGGGCTTTCACATCGATAAACGCTTTGGGAGTCACCTTGTAGCTGTCCAGTACGTCCGCGGCGTAGTAATTCTCTATGATGGTCTGGCCCTGCTTCGTCTTGGGGACCCTGACGCAGATGCGGTCCGTGGCGATCTGCAGCAGGTCTCTGTCTCCCGACAGAAGCGTCACTTCCATGCCTTCCGCTTCCCCGCGCTTTGCCAGGGTTCCCAGTATGTCGTCGGCCTCCAGTCCCGCCTGCTCGCGGATCTGTATGCCCATGGACTGCAGGACTTTTTTGATCAGGGGGACCTGCTCCCTGAGCTCTTCGGGCATGGGCTTTCTCGTCCCCTTGTATTCCTTATAAGTCTCATGCCGGAAGGTTGGCGCATGCACGTCAAAAGCGACGGACAGATAGTCCGCCTTCTCCTCGTCCAGAATCTTAAAAAGAATATTTAAAAAGCCGAATACCGCTCCCGTGTGCAGTCCCGCCGAATTAGTCAGGTCCGGCATCCCGTAATATGCTCTGTTCAAAATACTGTGCCCGTCCACGAGCACGAGTTTTTTACTGTCCATCCGCCATTTCCTTTCTTCATGGCCCGCAGGGCGGGCCTTATCGACGCAGGCGCGTCTGTCCGGACCGCTCACTGGTAGAACAGCACGACAAACGCGACAATGATGAACGCCGCCGTCGTGATGATCTCCGAAGCGATCGCGGTCATCTTGATGCCGTGCCGAACGCCCAGCCGCTTCTTCTGCAGTTTCATAAGATCCGCGAGGTCCTTATCCACATCGAAAGTGTCGCCGGCCTCAAGTCTCTCGAGACCTTCATAGATCAGGTATTGGATGCGGAGCTCGTCCCTGCAGTTGTCGCAGCTCTCTATGTGGGAGAGAAACTCCGAGAGTTTCATCTCGCTGAGCCTGTCATTCAGAAAGTCCTGAATGAGGCCGTTAAACTCTTTACAGTCCATATTTTCTCCTTAAAGCCGCCGCTTTTTGCGGGCCGCTGCGCCACGTGCGCCTTATCACATGTCCAGCGATTCCGGTCCGAAAGAATTGGGAAGGAGCTGCTCGAGGGTATAGACCTTATAGTCCTCTGTGCTCTTTGCCACAATGATGAGGAAGCTTTCAGTGTCGCAGAACTCCCTCATAAACTGCCTGCAGGAGCCGCAGGGAAAGCTGTATACGTCCGGCGTCTTCTCCTTGCCTCCGGCCACCGCCAGCGCACGGAATCTGTAATCTCCCTCGCTCACCGCCTTGGACATGGCGACTCTCTCCGCGCAGATCGTCACGGAATAGGCGGCGTTCTCGATGTTGCAGCCCCCGTAGATCCTGCCTTCCTGCGTAAGGAGGGCCGCTCCCACGGAGAATCCCGAGTAAGGGCTGTGGGAGAGCTCTCTCATAAGAAGAGCTTTCTCGATCAATTCGGTAATGACCTTATCGCTGACTGTGACCTTACTCTCTCCCATGCTTCCTCCTTTGATCATTTCGAGCTGTCTTTTCGGATGAGTACCCGCACTGCCTCGATGGCCGTCCTGATCGCGCCGTCCGTATCGTGGACGATCGGATTGGAAAGGCCCATCTTCGCCCTGGTCTGGTTTGCCATGGTCAGAAGGACCGTGCCGGTCCTGACCTTGCGGTAGCCGCCCACAATAAAGAGCGTCGCGGACTCCATTTCGGAGGCCAGGCAGCCGAGCCTAAGATAGGCGTCCCACTTCTGCAAGAGGACCTCGCTCTGGGGAAGGAGCTCTGGATTGTGCTGTCCGTAAAAGGCGTCCTTGCAGTGGACCACCCCTACGTGATGGCGCATTCCGAGATTGTCCGCCGCCTCTTCGAGCGCCTTCAGGATCTCGTAATCCCCCACTGCGGGATACTCCGGCGGCGCATATTCCCTGCTGGTTCCGTCCATACGGATGGCGCCCGAGGCGATCACCAGGTCCCCGCTGAGGACCTCCTCCTGCATGCCCCCGCAGGTGCCGACTCTGATAAATGTGTCTGCGCCGCAGTTGGTCAGTTCCTCCAGCGCGATCGCCGCGGAGGGACCGCCTATGCCCGTGGAAGTCACGCTCACTTTGACGCCGTCCACCGTTCCTGTATATGTTATGTATTCTCTGCTGTCCGCGATCAGTACCGGATCGTCAAAATATTTTGCAATCTTGGCGCATCTCTTGGGATCGCCGGGAAGAAGAACATATCTTCCCACTTCGCCCTTGGCCACCTGTATGTGATACTGTCTGTCGGGATCGATCGAATAAGCCGGAATCATGATATTTCTCCTTTCTTCTGCATTGATTCTATCGGAGCACGCGCCGCAGGACATACCTGAGAGTCAGCACATCCACCGGTTTCGAGATGTACGCGTCCATTCCGCTCTCCGCCGCCCTGCTGCGGTCCTCTTTAAAAGCGTTGGCCGTCATGGCGATGATCGGGATCTGTGCCCTGCTGCGGTCCGGGAGCGTCCGGATCCTCTTTGTCGCCTCATACCCGTCCATGACCGGCATCTGAATATCCATGAGAACTGCCGAGTAGTACCAGGGATCGGCGCCTGTGATCATCTGGAGCGCTTTTCTGCCGTTCTCCGCAGACTCCACTTTGAAGCCGTCCTCCATGAGCATTTCCTCTGCGATCTCTCTGTTGAGAGGATTATCTTCTACAAGGAGGAGCCTTCTTCCTTCGATCCATCCCACATCTCCGGCCCTGTTTTTAGTGTGGTCCTCATGATCCCGGAAAACAGCCATATCTTCGCCGCTGTCTTCCACAAATTCGCTGACCTGTGCTCTCTGCTCCGGGGACTGCTCGCCGCATCCGCCCAAAGGCCGCAGTTCCAGTTCGACGATAAACTCCGTCCCCACGTTCTCTTCGCTCTCCACGCGGATATTGCCGCCCATCATGTCCACAATTCCCTTGGCTATGGACATGCCCAGGCCACTCCCGTAGGTGTTGTTTCCGGTCCTGCCGGTCTCTCTCTCAAACGGCTCGAAGACATGGCTGATAAAGTCCTTGCCGATCCCGATTCCGGTATCGCTGACTTTGAACACATAGCCGCAGTATCTCCGGCCGCTGATGCACGGTTTCTGAAGGATGGCAAGATTGACCTTTCCGCCGGGCGGCGTGTACTTGACGGCGTTGCTCAGGAGATTGAGGAGGATCTGCGTGACTCTCGTCTCGTCGCAGAAGACTTCCGGGTTGACGACGGTCTGCATCGATACAGTAAAGTCCAGCCCCTTTTCCGTTATCTGCGGCATCATGATGCCCTGGATGTTCTCTACGATCTGTCTGAGGTCGCACCGGTTCTCGCTGATCGTGAGCCTTCCGCTCTCGATCCTGCTCATATCCAGCACGTCGTTGATCAGGCTCAGCAGATGATTGCTGGACGTGCGGATCTTGTCCAGGGCGTCCTTCACCCTGTCCGTGTCATTCAGATGCGTGGAGGCGATATTGGTGAACCCTATGATGGCGTTCATGGGCGTCCTGATGTCGTGGGACATATTGGTCAAAAAAGTGCTCTTGGCCGAATCCGCGCTCCTCGCCCGGTCCAGGGCCCCTTCGAACAGCTTTCTCTGCTGCAGTTCCCTGCTCATCTCGTCCTGAATGCAGGACACGCCGACAAAAGCCTTCAGTTCCTCCGCCTTGATGATCCTCATGCGGAAGTACTCCGGTCCCCTGCTGGTGATGGCCCGGAACACAAAGCTGCAGAACTCTTCGCTTTCCAGTCTGATCCGGAGGCCTTCAAGAGATACGGCTCCGATGAACAGGTCGTAGTCATAAGAATAGATACAGCCGTCCGCGATCTCGAGCATGGTGATCGAAAACTTATCCCGAAGCATCGGCGAAAGGCTCCTGGCAAAACGCCCCGACAGCTTGAAGACCTCGTAGGTATCTTTGGACAGATCAAGCATGAGGGCGATCTCGTATTCTCTGAGCAGCGCGTCCAGGATCAGCTTCTGCTTTGCAGAGATCGTGCTGCCGTCTTCATATATATCTTCCGTCTTTCGGACGGATCCTTTATTATCCTTTTTCATATTCTGAACTCCGGTCCGTTTTTGCACTGCCTTCAGCGCTTCTTCTTATGATACCATTTTGAGGGACAAAAATCTTGGCATTGCGCGCAATTTCCTGTTTCAAAATATTGAGAACATGTTATAATAGGCAGAAACAACTGCATCCTTGTATACAATTTTTGCAAATGGAGTATTTTATGACAAATAACAACCTTAATTTCCATGACGACAATATTTTGGCCAGGTTTTTCGGACGGTCCTCCAACTATACAGATATCCCCAACCCGCTCTTTAAAGAATACAACGTCAAGAAAGGCCTTAGAAATGACGACGGCACCGGCGTCCGGATCGGACTCACCAAGGTCTGCGACGTCATCGGCTACACCAAGGACGAAGCCGGCAACGTCATTCGCTGCGAAGGCGACCTGATCTACCGCGGCTACAGCATCAAGGACCTGCTCATGAACCGCCAGGGCCACTACGGATATGAGGAGACGGTCTTTCTTCTTCTGTTCGGCTATCTGCCGGACCGCACGGAATTTGTCAATTTCAAGAAGTGCCTCTCGGACCGCTATGACCTGCCCGCGGATTTCCTCACCAACGACATTCTGAGGACTCCCTCCCGCAACCTCATGAACAAGCTGCAGTCCAGCACGATCTCTCTCTATAATTATGCCCCCGACCCGGACGCGCAGGATGTGTACCAGACTCTGCTCAAGGGCATCGATCTCGTGGCCAAGTTCCCTTCGATCGGATGCTACTCCTACTTTGCCAAGATGCACCACTTTTACAGGCAGTCTCTGATTATCCACTATCCCAGGCCCGAGTATTCCATCGCGGAGAACATCCTTTACATGCTCCGCTCGGACGGCAAATTTACGGATCATGAGGCGTCCGTTCTCGACGCGATCATGATGATCCACGCGGAGCACGGCGGCGGCAATAACTCCACGTTTACGAATGTCGTCATGGGCTCCACCGGCACCGATCTCTATTCCGCGGTCTGCGGTTCCATCGGTTCCCTCAAGGGCCCCAAGCACGGCGGCGCCAGCATCAGTGTCTATAAGATGATGCAGCAGATCATCGCCGACACGCATTATTCCAGCGACGAAGGGCTTCTGCGCTCTATCGTGGACAAGATCCTGGACAAGGATTATTACGACAACTCAGGTCTCGTATACGGTTTCGGACACGCCGTCTACACTCTCAGCGATCCCCGCTGCGAGCTTCTTCGCAGCCTGTGCAAGACCCTCGCCGATGAGCAGGGCTGCCCTGAGAGATACAAATTCTACGCCACCTTTGAGAAAGTGGTCAAGCAGGCGGTCATGGAGAACCGAGGAAAGCCGATCTGCGCCAACGTCGACTACTACTCCGGCTTCGCCTACACCATGCTGGGCATCCCGGAGGACCTCTTCACACCGCTGTTCGCCATCGCGCGCGTGGCCGGCTGGGTCGCCCACAACGTGGAGAACAAGATGTACGACGGAAAGATCATGCGTCCTGCCACCAAGTACATCGGTGAGCACCAGAAATATATTCCGATGAAAAAAAGATAAAGAGACACGGGGCCGGTTCATCAGAACCGGCCCCATGTCTCTTTTTTGTGTGAATTATTCTTTGCCGCTCCAGCAGTATGTGCACAGCTTGCAGGGCTCCAGATTGATCGCCTCGATCATGTCGTCCAGGCGGTGATAGTGGAGCGATGTGAAGTTCAGCTCCTTGCGGATCTCCTCGAGCATCGCGTGGTACTGGTCCGAATCGGGATCCGTGTATTTCTCCAGGACCGCGTCGCTGAACTTGGAAGTTCCTTCGAGCATCTCCATCTTTCTGCGGGTGATCAGCTCCTTCTCCGAGTCAGACCTGGAAAAGTTGAGATACTTGCACCCGAATACCAGAGGCGGGCAGGCGGGGCGGATATGCACTTCCACCGCGCCGCTGTTGTATAGGTATTCCGTGGTCTCGCGCAGCTGTGTTCCGCGCACGATGGAATCGTCGATCAGAAGAAGTCTCTTTCCGCCGATCAGCTCGTGAATGGGGATGAGCTTCATCTTGGCGATCAGGTCTCTCCTGCTCTGATGCGTGGGCATGAAAGATCTGGGCCAGGTAGGCGTATACTTGACGAACGGCCTGGAGTAAGGCACGCCCGATCTGTTGGCGTATCCCACCGCATGGGCCACGCCCGAGTCCGGGACGCCCGCCACGCAGTCGGGGTGAATGTTGCCGCGCCTGATATCTCTCTCGGCCAGCTTCATGCCGCATCCGTACCGCATATCTTCGACGTTGAGTCCCTCATAAGAGGAGGCGGGGAAACCGTAATAGATCCAGAGGAAGCTGCAGATCCTCATCTCCTTGCGGGCGGGGATCCTTGTCTCGTACCCTTCCGGCTCAATAAAGACAACTTCGCCCGGTCCCAGCTCCTTTTCCGGGGTGTATCCCAGATTAAGGAAGGAAAAGCTCTCGAAACAAACGCAGTAGCCCGTCTCTTTTTTGCCGATGATGCAAGGGGTTCTCCCCCACTTGTCCCTGGAAGCATAGATGCCCTTGGGCGTCATGATCAGGAAAGTCATGGACCCCTCGATCACTTCCTGGGCATACAGGATGCCCTCCTCGAAATCTTTCTTCTGGTTGATGAGAGAAGCGACCATTTCCGTCGGATTGATGTCGCCGCCGCTCATCTCCAGGAAATGAGAATGCGTCCCCGCAAAAAGCATATCCGTGAGCTTATCGATATTGTTGATCTTGCCGACCGTCGTGATGGCGTATGTGCCGTGATGAGAGCGGACGATCAGAGGCTGCGGCTCATAGTCGCTTATGCATCCGATTCCGAGATTTCCCTTCATCTTTACAAGGTCCTTCTCAAATTTGGGCCTGAAGTTTGAACTCTCGATATTGTGGATCGCTCTGTCAAATCCCTTCTCGGAGTCGTATACTGCCATTCCTGCGCGTCTGGTGCCAAGGTGTGAATGATAGTCTGTTCCGTAAAACAGGTCAAATACTACATCTTCGCGCAGCGCGGCGCCAAAAAAACCACCCATAGGACCTCCTAACTTAGTGAATTCGTGATCAAATCTAACCAATGGTAATATTATCATCTGGAGACTTGATTTGTAATCTGTGGGAATCCACTAAATAAGTCGCATCTAATGGGTGGTTTTGGTCAAAATAGACAACCGTAATATTATGCATTTGTCTATTCTAGCGATATCCGGGCTGTATGAAGCAGAGGATATCCCTGTAGACGATCTCTTTATCTGTTTCGTTGAGGATCTCATGCCGCATGCCGGGATAGAGTTTGAGGATCGCCCCGGTGATCCCGAGACTCCTGTATTTTCTCCAGAGCCAGACGGGGCCTTTTCCCATGCGGCCCACAGGGTCATCCTGTCCGGATATGATAAAGATCTTCTCGCGGCTCGAGATCTTCTTCATCTCCCTGTTGTCCCAGATGGCCGAGAGCCCCTTCAGGAATTCCTTCCAGAATCCGCCTGTGTTCTCCTGCCCGCAGTAGGGATCATCGATGTAAGACTGCACATTCTCCTTGTTATAAGAGAGCCAGTCGAATTCCGTCTCTCTGTCCTTCACGGCTTTGGCAAAGCTGCCCATCCCCAGGTTCTGCAGGGTGGGATTGGACTGATACCAGTTGCGGTCCTGCACCAGGCCCTTGGCCAGGTTGTAGCCCGTCTTCATCAGTCTCCTCTGTCCGCCGTTGGAGCCGCACAAAATAATTCCGTTCGTGCTCATGGGGTATTTTTCCAAAAAAGCCTGGACGATAAAGGACCCCATCGAGTGCCCCATCAGAAAGGTGGGAAGTCCGTTCGAGGACGCAAGCTTTACCATCTGCATGAGGGCCTTGACCGTTTTGTCAAAGGCACCTTGCGGCCAGCGCTCCAGAAAATCCGCGGAAGGCGCGTTCAGCCCCTGTCCGAACGCGTCAAGGCACCAGACATTAATGTGATGCCCGTTCATCCACTGCGCAAACGGCTCGTAGCGCCGCGCGTATTCGTTCATTCCTGTGATAATTGTGAGATTTGTCACCGCGTTCTCAGCCGGCCAGAACCATCCCTTCAGGCTCTCTCCGCTTCTGATCCTGACTTCAAAAATCTCAGACATTTTCCGTTCCCGCTTCCTCGCCCAAAGCTTCATTGGCGACGTCCACCAGCGCGCCGGCTGCTGCCTCTCTCTCTTCCTGAGCCAGTCTTGCGCTCTCCTCGACCGCCTCTTTCTTCGCCTGAAGCTTTGCAGCTTTTTCATTCTCTCTGGCAGCCTTTTCCGCTTTTACGATCTTTCTGCAGTCGCCGCAGATCGTCGGAATGTGCTCCCATCCCTTGTTGATCCTGAAAGCCTTGCCGCACTTGGCGCATACCCGATCTTCCCAGTTGGCTTTATCTTTATCAAAACAGTCCTTGCAGAGATTGGGAATATGCTTCCACTCGACGTTGTAGCGAATCGGTACGCCGCAGATCTTGCAGGGCTTCTCTTTCCACTTTGCCTGTTCCTTGGCGTTCTCACTCTTTAAATATTCCAGCCTTGCGTTAAATCCGTCCCAGGCTTCCTGTACCTTATCTCTGAGTATCTTCTGGGTATCAAGGGCTTTGTTAAATGCCGCCCGCGCCTCGTCCAGCTCCCCGAAGCAGGCCTTCTTGGACTCATAGATCTCCGTAAGCTTCTCCTGCATTGACTGCGCCAGCGAGCGGTGCTCGTCAGCAGCATCGCGGTCACCGTTTGCGCGTTCCGTTCTCATGGCACCGTATTCTGCGTCAATTCCCTTCTTCAGTTCCGAAATCTTCGCATTAAATGTCTGAATCCGGCTCCCCGTCTCATTTAATCGCGCCTTGGTCTCGTCTGTGATTTTTTTTGCTGCTGCATATGCAGATCTTGCACTGCTGAGTGCCTCGCCAAGGCGAGACAGCTCCGGATCTTTACCAGACATGTTCAAAACCTCCTGTACCCGTTACATAAAACCTATTCTGAGTCCCGCAGGACCCTCACCTATTTATTATATTTTCGTTGATTTATCATGTAAATATAAAAATTCAATAAACTTGCGTTATGGACTAAATTTGAATCAATTCCCGTTTATCGCCGCGCAAAGCGAACAGATTCACCCGTCAGATACTGCGCAGGATCGTCTCTATTTTGTCCGCGCCTCCCTCATCCAGCTTGAGGATCAGGGTCACCTCGCCTGTCCGCTCGTTAACGGACTGGTGCAAGGGGGGAAGAAGCTGTGCGCCCACCGCCAGATAGAGCAGCTGGCAGATGATCTTCTCGGAATCCGTCCACTGAATCTTCTCTCCGTAGGCGTTTATGCGCGTACGGATCATCTCCACCGGATAGGTCACGGGATAGGTGCGCTGACTGCGCATCTCTCCCCGCAGGTGGAACATTTCCAGCTGTCCCAGCATGAAGCGCAGAATCTCTCCCACCTGCTCGCTGTAGATCCTCTCGGCGCTCATGGCGACGTCCTTAAAAGCGAGTTTTACGGGTTCCTCATCGCCCAGAAGCCTTACGGTCACCGTTCCCTCGTCCTCGGGCCTTACAGTGCTCGCGCCTTCTCTGCTTGTCGTGCAGTAGCGGAACAGTTTTCTGACGTTCAGTTCCCCGAGTTCCCAGTGATTTTTCTTCTGTTTCTCGTGATAGTCGTCAAAGGCTCTCGCATAGGCGGACCAGTTCTCCCGGACCTGGTTCATTCTCTCTTCGCTCCTGCCGTATTCCTTCACGGAACCTGTCAGCAGCTCTTCAATCGAGGCTGTCCTCTGCCTGTCGTCGTGATTGATCCTGCCGAGGATCAAATCGACTCTCTTTCTTAATCCGTCGTTGGGATAAAATATAGCGTTCTTGAACACGACCGCAAAGCGCAGGGCGCCGTTCGGTTCCATTCCCGCTATTGCTGCCAGAAAGAGCAGAAAGCGCTCGCACTGCATCTGGTTCATATGCAGCAGGTATTTCACCGGGTGATCAAGAAAACGTTCCTCCTCCATGATGCGGGCGAAGGAGCGCAGCTCCTGCTCATATCCTTCCTGGGCGTTCTCCCCTTTGTGCTCCGAGAGCTGCTGAAAGTAATCCTTGCGTTTATAGACAGCCTGGCTCCTGAGTCCGCCGTAATTGAACTTCCAGGAGACGGCCGCCTTCTCGAAGAAGTCTCTCAGTGCCGCAATCTCCTCCGAGACGCCCGCCGCTCTCCAGCCGCCGATCCGGTGCATGACCTGCCGCGCGCCGTCGTTGGAAGGAGTCTCCAGCCAGGTCAGGGCCGCGTCCGCAAAGACTGCGGCGTCGTGCTCATCCATGCCGTTAAGCGCGGCGCTCAGATCCACAAATTTCTCGATCTCTTCCCTGTCCATATCGCGCAGGAATTTGATCGGATCCTCGACAAATTCGCTGTTTTCCAGAATATCCGCAAAATGCTGCAGATCCTCGGGAACCACATTGTCGGCGATCACATGTCCGTAGGCCTCTTCATAGGCGGCCCAGTCCGCTTTCACGATATTTCTGCATTTTTTATAGTTATATCTCCAGATGGAGACCAGGTCCCAGATATCCTGCTCGACGGCGTAAGTCCTGTCGTCGTCGTTCTCATTTTCCCAGCCGAAGAAGGAATCCATTTCCGTCGCGTTCTCCTGCTCCGGATCCAGAAGCCATCTTGTGATCAGGAAGGCCGCCAGGGCGGCGTTTTCGGGCGAACTCGAAGAGGCGTGCAGCATAGTCAGGAAGTGAATGTCCTGTTCCCGCTTCATCTGCTGCCGCAAAAACGTGAGCGGATCGTTCTGGAACTGCGCGATATTGAGCACCGCCTCGTCCAGATAAAGCTCCGGCACGATCGGCTCCTGTCCGTCCTGGGGAAGCTGCCGGAAATAGACGCCGTACTCCTCCCACTTCTCACATACGGCTCTTCTGCAGCCGTTCTGGTTCGTGTGCCACATATAAGCGGCGCTGCGCAGGTAATTATTGAAAAAGGCGCGTCTCTTCAAGTCGTCCTTGAAGTCCTTGCTGTCCATATCCATATGGACCATGAGAGTCAGGGTCTGGATCTCCGGATCCTCCGGATACTTCACATATATATTAAGAAGATTTCCGAAATCTCTCACAAACTCCCTGCTGCTCTTCTCCGACCGCACGGCGACGCTGGTACCGGCGGCGTGCTCATGCTCATATATGCTCTCGGCAATCAGTGCGATATAGCGGAGCCTCTCCTCCTCGCGTATGCTCAGAAGGTAACTCACCGGGTTCTCCCTGAAGGCTCTCTCTCCCAGTCCCCGGTCATAGCTGACGATCTCCTCCGGGATATCCTCCTGTGCTCTGACCGCCGCCATCCAGCGGGCTCTGTACACGGAAGCGGCTTCCTGCCACTCCCTTCTGCACAGAAGCTGGTTGTCTCTGAAGAACTGTCCGGTCACGCGGTAGCGGTCATTAAAGAAATCCGTTACTTCCTGCATGGATCGGAAGTTCTGCCCCGAGATCCATAAATTGAGCATGCGGACAGAGAGATCGGACCTTCTGACCAGATACTCGTTTACAGCGAGGATATAGTCCGTCTCAAAATAGTCCTCGGACCCGTTTTCTATCGCGATCAGCGCTTCCAGAAAGATCAGGAACCAGAGCCTGTCTCTCAGGGTCGCCCTGCTCAGGAAAAAGGTCGGAGAATCCATAAACTCTTCGCCGCTCTGCGCGGTGCCGGACAGCACCGCAAAGCACCTTTTTTCTGTTTGTTTCAAATGCAGATCATCCATACGTTATCCCAGTTCTTCATACATAGACTGTGAGGTGCGCTCCCGCCGGGGGAGACATGATGGCTTAGCGGATCTCGTTCAGATCATAAGGCGTCAGCTGGTATACATAGTAGTTGAGCCAGTTGCTGTACAAAAGATAGCTGTGCGCACGCCACTCCAGAAGAGGCTTTTTCTCCGGATCATCGTCAGGGAAGTAGTTGACCGGGATCGCGGTCCCGAGTCCTTTTCGCGCGTCTCTTACATACTCATCTCTGAGGGTATTGCGGTCATACTCCGCATGCCCCATGATAAAGATCTTCCTGCCGTCCCGCGACATGCATAAGAGGACACCGGCCTCATCGGATTCCGCCAGGATCCTGAGATCCTTGCACCCGTGGATCGCTCTGGCGGGAACTTCCGTGTAGCGGCTGTGCGGGATCAGGAAATAATCATCGAAGCCGCGGACCAGGGGTTCTCTTCTGTGGCGCACCTTGTGCGAGTAGACGCCGAACAGCTTTTGCGGCAGCATCTTCTTCTGAATCCCGTAATGGTAGTAGAGTCCCGCCTGCGCGCCCCAGCAGATGTGGAAAGTGCTGAACACGTTCGTCTTGCTCCAGGCAAATACTTCACAGAGCTCCGGCCAGTAGTCGACTTCTTCATATTCCATCTTCTCTACAGGAGCTCCCGTGATGATGAGGCCGTCAAACCGCTGTGACTTCAGCTCATCAAAGGTATAGTAGAATTTCTGAAGATGGGAGATCGCCGTGTTGAGGGACTTGTGGGAGCTCATGCGCATGAACGTGACATCGATCTGCAGAGGCGTGTTGGAGAGCATTCGCAGAAGCTGCAGCTCCGTCTCCTCTTTCTTGGGCATCAGGTTCAGAATACAGAGCTGCAGGGGACGGATGTCCTGGTGCGTCGCGCGATTCTCGTCGACGACAAACAGGTTCTCTTTCTCAAGTATTTCCTTAACCGGCAGGTCATTCTGTATTTTGATAGGCATGTCTATCCCTCCCTTTAGTTCAGATCCCGCAAAGCGGGCCGCCGCGCGTCTTCTCCGCGCCCTTACTCTTCTCCGATCATAGCAAGAAAACCCTCTTCCGAGATAATGGGAATCCCCAGCTCCCTCGCTTTTTTGTTCTTGCTCGAGGAAGAAGTCACATCGTTATTGATCAGGTAGTCCGTCTTGGAGGATACACTTCCCGCAGCCTTTCCTCCCAGGCTCATGATCTTGTCTTTCAGTTCATTTCTGTTTGCAAATCGGTGGACGCTCCCCGTGATGACAAAGGTCTTGCCCGCAAGGATCTGAGGTCCCGCCGGCGCGCTCTCTTTCTGCAGATGAAGCTCGCCCAGCAGATCGTCCAGGGCGGCGGTCAGCCGCGCGTCATCAAAAAACTTCCGGATGTTCTGAGCCAGAACAGGGCCGATCCCTTCCACTTCCGAGAGTGTCGTCTCATCCGCTTTCCTGATCTCTTCCAGGTCATCCCTGAAATGGGAACAGAGGATCCTCGCTCCGGAAATGCCGATCCCGGGGATTCCGATGGCTCCGAGCACTCTGGCCGGCGTCGTCTCCCTGGATCTGTCGATCGCCTCGAGGAGCTTGTCGCAGGACCTGCGCCCGAGTCCCTCCATATTTTCGATCACGTCCCTGTGCTGCCCGAGGCGGTAAATATCCGCGAAATTGTGGATCAGGCCTGCCGCGATCAGTTTTTCCAGCGTCGCCTCGGAGAGTCCGTCTATATTCATCGCGCTGCGGCTGACAAAGAGCGAAAAAGCCTTGATCTTCTTGGCCGCGCAGTCCGGATTGGTGCAGACGAGCACCTCCGTGTCGTTGTCCCTTCGGATCACCGTGTCCTTTCCGCAGACCGGACACCTCGCCGGGATCTGCAGTGATCCCGAACCTGTCAGGTTCTCCGCGATCTGGGGAATGATCATATTGGCCTTGTAGACCGTGATCCTGTCTCCGATCCCCAGCTTGAGGTCCCTGACTATACTGATGTTATGAACAGAGGCTCTCCTGACCGTAGTGCCTTCGAGCTCCACCGGCTCGAAGACCGCGATGGGATTGATAAGGCCGGTCCTGCTCGCGCTCCATTCCACGTCGATCAGCGTTGTCTCCATGAGCTCATCCGCCCACTTGAAAGCAATGGAATTACGGGGGAACTTGGCGGTTGTGCCAAGCGACTCGCCGTATGCGATGTCATCGAGCGTGAGCACAAGTCCGTCGGACGGAAGATCGCTCGAGGAGATCTTCTTCTCGAATTCCCCGACCTTTTCCGCCACATTATCCGGCGTGACGCGCACGTATTCCACCGTCTCAAATCCCTGGTGCGCCAGGAATTCCATCTGCTTCTGTCTGGAGTTGTCAAAAGAGAGATTCCCGGCCTGTACCAGCGAAAAAGCGTAAAATCTGACCCTGCGCTTAGCAGTGATCCGGTTGTTGAGCTGCCTGACACTGCCGCTGCACAGATTTCTGGGATTCTTGTAGCGCACATCGGTAAGATCGCCCGTGGCTGCCGCTTCCGCTTCCAGCTCTTCGTTGATCTTCTCGAAGTCCGAGTAACGGATCAGGGCCTCTCCGCGCAGGATGATCGTCTCTTTGCAGGGAATGTGGACAGGGAGATTCTTGAACACCTTGGCGTTGTCGGTGATCACTTCCCCGATCTCGCCGTTTCCCCTGGTCACCGCTTTTGTCAGCTGCCCGTTCTCATAGGTAAGTACAACGGTGAGGCCGTCCAGCTTCCAGGACAGAAGTCCCTCGTGGCCGCCAAGCCACTGCGCAAGGGCCTCCCGGTCCTTTGTCTTGTCCAGGGACAGCATCGGGCTTTCGTGCCGCTCTTTGGGCAGCTCATCCGCCGCAGTATAACCGACATGAACCGTCGGCGATCCGGCAAGCACAATACCGGTGCGCGCTTCCAGCGCGGACAGCTCGTCATAAAGCCTGTCGTATTCGAGATTGCTCATGATCTCGGTATCTTTGTTGTAATAGGCTTCCGATGCGCGGTTAAGGAGCTGCGTCAGCTCTTTCATTCGGGCGCGGTCCGCCTCGGATACTTTTCCGGATACACTTTCCATGGTTATTCCTTCTCTACCTTGCAAGCGGAAGCCCCGCCGCTTTATACAGCTCCGCGAGCTCATCTCCGCTGATTATTCTCTGCTCGCCGGGCTTTAAGGCGCCCAGCTCGATCGTCAGGACTCTGACCCTCTTGAGTTTTTTCACCTCATTGCCGACCGCCTTGCACATCCTCCGGATCTGCCTGTTCAGCCCCTGTGTGAGGATGATCCTGAAGGTATAGTCGCCCAGCCGCTCCACTTTACAGGGGCGCGTGGTGACATCCAGCTCCTTGAGCCTTACGCCCTTTCTGAAATGTTCCAGATCCGCGTCCGAGATGCGGCTCTTCACCCGCACGATGTATTCCTTCTCATGTCCGGCGGAGCCTTTCATCATCGCGTCGATCAGTTTCCCGTCGTTTGTCATCAGAAGAAGCCCTTCCGAGTCCCTGTCCAGCCGGCCGGCATAGGTCAGCCTGACAGGAAAAGAAAAGGCTTCTTCAAGCGTTCTGTCCGCATGGCGGTCGCTCCTTGTGCAAGTGACGCCGACGGGTTTGTAATAGGCTGCTACGACTTTGTTCTGGGCTCCCACAAGAAGCTTTCCGTCGACGGTAACTTCATCGGTGCCCCGAATCCTCATTCCTGCAGTCGCCGCGGTTCCGTTCACAAATACTCTGCCTGCGTCGATCAGGCGGTCCGCTTCCCTCCGGGAGCAGATCCCGCACGACGCGATATACTGATTGATCCGGGGTCCTGCCTGCTCACGGGCCTTCAACTGTATAACTCCGCGATCTGCTGCACGGCTCTTCTTCTGAGTATACAGTCGCTGTGCTCTCTGATGTAAGCCAGTGTCGTGTCGCTGCAGGAGACCATGTCGGCGAAATCATTGATCCTGAGGACCGACCCGTCGTACTCTTCGCCGGCGTCAGGGTCCCTACTGAGCACAAGATAGTAGAACCCCGTGTCTTTTACAAAATAGAGGGCGCTCGAAAGTCCGCGGCAGTTCTCAAGGATGCGGCAGCTGGCGGCAGTGTCCAGGATACTCGGAAAACGGAAAACGTAAGTCCCGGAGATCGCTGTATCCGCTCCCTTTTTCCGGGCTGCCTTTTCCGCCTCCCCATAATAGGACGCCGGGCCTGCGCTCTGCGCCTCGTGTGCATCATCTTTGTGTGCCTGAATCTTGGCCGACTCGACGGGATCCTGGGAGATGGTAAGACTCACCGACTGGTCCGGAAGGACCGAGATCCTCATCGAGGTGTAGTCATTCTTCATATTCATATTAACAGAACTGGCTGCCTTGAGAATGATCCTCTTGATAAACTCCACGGCGTTCTTCTTGCGGTCAAACAGATCGTCGAGGTCAATCCCGTGCTTTTTCAGATCATCCTGCGTGATGATGCAGTTTATAGTTGTGTCATTTATTTTTCTGAATTTCAAATGTGTTCCTCCGTCCGAGAGTATATCATACTTCTGACATACCATTATACAACACTGTAACAAAATATTCAGCATTCGATAATAATGATTTGTAATTATTCAGCACCGCGGAAAAACGATCAAAATAAGGACCGGGGAGCTGAATAGTTACAATATCTGAAAACGAAACAGGCACTGCGCAGATCCTGCACAGTGCCTGAATACAATCTTTATATCCGCCACGGATTATTTTGCAGCCGCGCCTGCCTGAGCCATAACTTCCTCAGCAAAGTTGTCCTGTCTCTTCTCGATACCTTCACCGGTCTCGAAACGAACGAACTCTTTGATGGTGATCTTGGTGCCGTTGGCCTTGCCGACCTGGTCAAGATACTGGCCTACAGTCTGCTTGCCGTCCTCGGCGCGGACATAGACCTGATCAAGAAGGCAGATCTCCTTGAACTCTTTGTTGAGTCTTCCGATCAGCATCTTCTCGATGATGTTCTGAGGCTTTCTCTTGTTCTCGGGAAGCTTGTTGTTCTCTTCGATCGCCTGAGCGAGAAGGATCTCTTTCTCGTGTGCTCTGTACTCTTCCGAGATATCAGCCTGGCTGATGTACTTGGGATTCATAGCTGCGATCTGCATAGCTACGTTGGTGAGAGCTTCCTTCACAGCGTCATTGACTACAGCGGTCTGTGCATCAACAATAACGCCGATTCTGCCCTGTCCGTGAAGATAAGTGACTACGCAGCCTTCCTTCTCTTCGATTCTCTTGAATCTGCGGATGCTGAGCTTCTCGCTGATGACCGCGATCATGTCTACCAGTGCATCCTTAACGGTCTTGGTGGCGTCCTCTGCCCAGTCCTCACCCATGAATGTGTCGATATCTTCCGCTGCGCTGTTGAGGGCCTGCTTTGCGACCTTAGCGACATAGTTGCGGAACTTCTCGTTCTGTGCGACGAAGTCGGTCTCGGAGTTAACTTCTACGACTGCCGCCTTGTTGTCGTCGTCCTGTGCGATGAAGCAGATACCTTCTGCAGCGATTCTGCTGGCCTTCTTCTCAGCCTTAGCCTGTCCCTTCTTTCTGAGGAACTCGACTGCAGCGTCCATATCGCCGTTAGTCTCGGTGAGCGCCTTCTTGCAGTCCATCATGCCTGCGCCGGTAACTTCTCTCAACTGTTTTACCTGTGCTGTTGTAATTGCCATAACTTTACCTCTCTATGATTACAAAAATCTGTATACCGATGGAACTCATCAGGGAATCAGAGTGTTCCCTCTTCTGCCTGCTCAGCCTCGCTTGCAGCGGACTCCTGAGCCAGCGCTTCCTGCTCGGATGTGTCAACGTTCTCTTCACCCTGTCTCGCCTCGATGACTGCGTCTGCCATCTTGCTGCAAAGGAGCTTGACTGCGCGGATCGCGTCGTCATTGCCGGGGATGATGTAATCGAGCTCTTCGGGATCGCAGTTTGTATCGCCGATACCGATCAGTGTGATGCCCAGTGCGTGAGCCTCTGCGACGCAGATTCTCTCCTTCTTGGGATCGATAACAAAGATCGCATCCGGGATGTGAGTCATTTCCTTGATTCCGCCGAGGTTCTTCTCGAGCTTCTCCCACTCTTTGTTGAGCTTGGCAACTTCCTTCTTGGGAAGTACGTCAAATGTGCCGTCCTGGGACATGGCCTCGATCTTCTTGAGGCGCTCGATTCTGCCCTGGATGGTCTTGAAATTGGTCAGCATGCCGCCGAGCCATCTCTCGTTTACATAGTACATGCCGCAGCGCTCAGCTTCTGTCTTGACTGCGTCCTGCGCCTGCTTCTTGGTGCCGACGAACAGAAGGGTTCCGCCCTGCTCAGCGATCTCGAATACTGCTCTGTAGGCCTCGTCAACCTTTACGACAGACTTCTGAAGGTCGATGATGTGGATCCCGTTTCTCTCTGTGAAGATGTAGGGAGCCATCTTGGGGTTCCAGCGCCTTGTCTGATGTCCGAAATGTACGCCTGCTTCAAGCAGCTGCTTCATTGATACAACACTCATTTCTTTTCCTCCGTGTTTGGTTTGTTCTTCCGCATTTCCGTAAGCATTAATGAAGGTTCGCTACCACCCTGCCGGGTCAGAGCCCGGGTAGAGCACCGGTATATGCCGAAAATGCGTGCTTACTATTACGCAACATTAGAATATTACCACAAGCAAAAAGTTCGCACAAGCATTTATTTTGAATTCAGCACCCCGGGTTGGAGTGCTGAATAAAAATCGCAATTTTTCAGTGTCCCTGTCCTTCCGGGTCCACCTGTTTTTTCAGTTCTTTGAGTTCTCCGTAGATCGCGTCGTTGAGGACCTTAATATAAGTCCCCTTCATGCCGGAGGAACGGGACTCGATGACGCCCGCCGACTCGAATTTTCTGAGGGCGTTTACCACCACGCTTCTGGTGATGCCCGCTTTGTCCGCTATTTTGCTGGCGACAAGGATGCCCTCGATCCCGCTCAGTTCCTCGAAGATATGCACGATTGCGTGCATTTCCGTGTAGCTGAGCGTGTTGATCGCCGACTTGACCACATTGATCTTACGGGTCTCCTCAGCGGTCTCTTCGGACACGGCCCTGAGCATCTCAAGGCCCACCACTGTGGTCCCGTACTCGCACAGGATGATGTCGTCGATGTCAAAGCCCTCCCCGTCCTTATAGATGAAGACGGTCCCGAGACGCTCACCGGCGATCTCAATCGGGGCGATGATTCCTACGTTGGCGCAGTCCTGGTCTTTGACAAAGCCCAGGGTCCCCAGATTCACATTTTCATTAGTAGACAGAACCCCGAGAAATCTCTCGTTGAGAGCGGAGTCGACAAAGGTTCCCACCTTGTCCGTGATGAGTTCGCTCAGGATCGGGATCTCCTTGTATTCGCCAAATCCCAAAACCTTACCTTTTTTGCTGATCACAAGAATGTTGGACTGCAGAACGTCGCTCATCACTCTGCAGATATCGCTGAACACGACCTTGCCCGTGTCATTGTTGTGCAGCAGTCTTTCAATTTTTCTTGTATTATCCAGCAGTTTCACATTGCCGATCGTCTGAGACCTGTTCACTGTTTCACCTGGCCTTTCAATTATTATATCTATTTAATAGCCCGGCAGACGGGCCGCCTCACATTCATTCCTCTGGCCTGTTCTCCATATATCCGCAGTCTCTGTCCTCGCAGACCAGCTTATTGCCTTTGACCAGCATCATGCCGCCGCATCTGGGACACTTTTTGTCGGAGGGTCTCTGCCAGCTCATAAAATCACACTCCGGATTGCCCATGCATCCGTAGTATTTGCGTCCCTTCTTGGTCTTTTTGACGACGATGTCTTTGCCGCACTTGGGGCAGGCGACGCCGATCTTTTCGTAGTAGGGCTTTGTATTGTGGCACTCCGGGAATCCCGGGCAGGCGAGGAATTTACCGTGGGGACCGTATTTGATCACCATATTCCTGCCGCAGTTTTCGCAGACTTCGTCTGTCTCCTCGTCCGCGATCTTTACCTTTTCCAGGTCCTTCTCAGCCTGGCTGACCGCTTCGTCCAGATCCGGATAGAAGTTTTCGATCACAGTCTTCCACTTTACGCTCCCTTCCGCGACGCCGTCGAGCAGGCCTTCGAGATTGGCCGTGAAGGCGGGGTCCACAATGGACGGGAAAGCGCGCTTCATCATGGAGTTGACCACTTCTCCCAGCTCCGTGAGGTAGAGGTTCTTGTCCTCTTTCACAATATAGTGCCTTGCCAGGATCGTCGTGATGGTAGGCGCGTACGTGCTGGGACGGCCGATCCCCTGTTCCTCCAGCGCTTTTACGAGAGAGGCCTCCGTGTAATGAGGCGCAGGCTGTGTGAAGTGCTGTTTGGGATCAAATTTCTCAAGCGTCAGACGGCTGTCTTTTCCGATCTTCGCCGTGAGCTTTTCTCCCTTGTCCTCGTTTTCTTCCTGATTATAGACGCACTGATAACCGTCGAACAAAAGGCGTGATGCGGACGCGGTGAAAACATAGCTTTCGCCCGCCGTGATCCTCACCTGCGTGTTCTCATATCTGGCCGCGCTCATGCGGCTGGCGAGAAATCTCTTGTAGATCAGCTGGTAGAGGCGGTACTGGTCTCTTGACAGAGAGTCTTTAATGGCGGAAGGAACATTCGCAAGGTCCGTGGGGCGGATCGCCTCGTGGGCGTCCTGGATCTTGCCCTCGCTCTTTCCCGTTTTCTCTCTGCTGAGCAGATACTCTTCTCCGTAATTGGCGAGAATGTATTCGGAGGCCATAGCCTGCGCTTCGTCCGAAATGCGGGTGCTGTCGGTTCTCAGATAGGTGATCAGCGCCGTAGTTCCGCTTCCCTTGATCTCTACGCCTTCATAGAGCTGCTGCGCGATCCTCATCGTTTTCTGCGTGGAGAAATTGAGCGCGCGGCTCGCCTCCTGCTGCAGTGTTGAGGTCGTAAAAGGGAGCGGGGATTTTCTGGTCCTCTCGGATTTCTTTACTTCGGAGACTTCAAAGGGCACATTTTCTATGGCCTTTATGATCTCCTCGACCTGTCCGGAATTCTCAAGTTCCTGTTTGACGGCCTTGCCGTTCTCCGAGACTGTTCCGTAATAGTGGACTGTCAGGGGTTTTGCATGCCCCTCCGCCTTTAAGAGCGCATCCAGTGTCCAGTACTCCTGCGGGATGAAAGCCGCGATCTCTTCCTCCCTGTCCGCAATCATGCGCAGCGCCACCGACTGTACTCTTCCGGCTGACAAGCCGCGCTTGACCTTTGCCCACAGAAGCGGTGAGATCTTATATCCCACTACACGGTCCAGGATCCTTCTGGTCTGCTGGGCGTCCACAAGGTCTATATTGATCGTTCTCGGATTCTTCAGTGATTCCGTGACGGCTTTCTTCGTGATTTCATTGAAAGTGATCCTGTAGATCTCTTTGTCCGGCATTTCATTCAGTTTCAGGGCTGCGACGAGATGCCAGGAGATCGCTTCTCCCTCGCGGTCAGGGTCCGTTGCGAGATAGATCCTGTCCGCCTTGCGGGCTTTCTTTCTGAGGTCCGCGAGAAGTTCTCCCTTGCCGCGGATCGTTATATATTTTGGCTCATATCCATGATCGACATCAATTCCCATTCTGCTCTTGGGGAGATCTCTGACGTGTCCGTAACTGGCCGCCACCTCATAATTGGATCCGAGAAATTTCTTGATCGTCTTTACTTTAGCCGGAGACTCTACAATGACCAGATTGTGCTTGCGCTTTCGTGCTGCTGCCATTTTTACCTCTTACTCATCCTGAAGTTTTATTTGTCTTTGCTTTTTCGTAATTTCGATGGAATTTACAAACAATACCGAATGAAACAGACAAACTTCGGGTAATATACCATAATTGTGCCTCAAATTGCAAGACTTAGTTTACGTGGTATAAAGCTTTCTTTTTCTCTCGATCATCTCATCGATGTGCTCGATGTAGACAGAGACTTCCTTGGCGTCATCGCACCTCTCGATCCGTCCGCCCGGGAACACGCCTTTGGAAATGCTTCCGGCCCCCAGGGCCAGGATGGACTGCTTCTCCTCCATGATCAGGATGTTGTAGATCCCCGCCTTGCCGTCTTTTGCGTAGCCCACATTCTCGAAATTTCCGGACATGTTCTTCTGTCTGTAGAGATAATAGGGATGCATGCACATGGAGGCGGCGCCTTCCGCAGCGATCTTCATGCTCCCGTCGGTGTTGCAGATTGACGAAAAGCCGTTCTTTTCGATCCACTTCTGAAGCCGCGAGGCCCTCTTAACCGCCAGGGAATGGACAGTCAGGTCATCCGGCCCCAGTTCCTTAATCGCGTCGATCGTATAACGGACGTCTTCCTCCGTCTCCCCGGGCAGTCCCAGGATAATGTCCATATTGATGTTGTCGAAGCCGGCTTCCCTCGCCAGCCTGAAAGCGTCCGCCGTCTGCGCGGCGCTGTGCTGCCTGCCGATCAGTTTGAGCGTCCTGTCCCGCATTGTCTGCGGATTGACGCTGATCCTGCCGACGCCGCACTCCTTGAGGACCGCCAGCTTGTCGGCGGTAATGCTGTCCGGTCTTCCCGCTTCCACGGTAAACTCCTGCAGCGCTGACAGGTCAAAATAGCGCCCGATCATCCCGATCAGTCTCCGGGACTGTTCCGGTTCCAGCGTCGTAGGGGTTCCGCCTCCGATATAGAGGGTATCCAATATTTTGCCCCGCATAAGAGGTGCGGAAGCTTCCATCTCCCGCTCCAGGGCGTCCAGGTACTCGTCCACCCTCTCCTTCCAGGATGTGAGCGGAAAAGAGGTGAAGGAGCAGTACAGGCAGGTTGTGGGGCAGAACGGGATTCCCACGTAGAGACTGAATCCGTTCTCATAGTGAATACCGGACAGGATCTCTCTCTCCCTCTGCGCGATCTCCGCCGCCAGCACGGCCTTCTCTGTGCTCACATAGTGCTCTCTCTCCATATAGGCGGCGGCCTCATCGGGCGTATCGCCCGCTCTCAGCCTCGTCATCGCGATCTTGGTGGGCCTTATTCCGATCAGTTCTCCCCACGGCAGGACCGTGCCCGTGTACTCCGAGAGCATGTTGTAGAGAAGATGCTTGGCTGCCGTCTTGCACTCGGGGCCCTTGGCGTTAAAGACTGCCCCTTCCGGCGCCTTGACACTTCTTGTGAGGGGACCGTTCTCTCCCGCACCCTTTTCATCCGGCACGGGTCCCCCTTCTCCGGTGATCTGCATCTCGATGCGGTTTTCTTCAAACTGCACACGCAGAAAAGCCGGGTCAGGATATCTCCCGGCATCCGGCTCACCGACAAAAACTTTCACTGTCTCCTGCGGATAGAAGGCCTTCAGGAGAGAGTGTATTTCGTATCTGTATAATTCAATGTTTACTACTGCTATCATAATTCGTCATTAAATGAATCGGAAACGCTCACCCGTGCACAAAATAGTTGTACTTCTTCTCGTGTCCTATGGTCGTGCTTCCTCCGTGCCCGCTGTAGACCTCCGTGTCGTCCGGCAGGGCGTACAGCTTCGTGCTGATCGATTCCACAATATCCTGCATATCTCCGGTGGGAAGGTCCGTCCTCCCTACCGACTCCTCAAAGAGGGTGTCGCCGCTGATCAGGACAGGGGCGCCGCCGGTCTGGGCTGCGTCTATATAGTAGCAGCAGCTTCCCTCCGTGTGCCCCGGCGTGGAGATCATTTTCAGCGTGATGCCCGCCTCGGTGACAGATTCACCGTCGATGAGGTAGTGGTCGGCTTTCACTGTGCATGATCTTCCCACAGACCTTGACGAGTTCAGTTCGGGATCCTCAAGAACATCTCTCTCCAGGGCGCTGGCGTAGACGGGAGCTCCGCAGGCTTCCTTGAGAGCCTTCACCCCCAGAATGTGGTCAAAATGCCCATGGGTCAGAAAGATTGCCTTGATCTCAAGGCCCTTTCTCGACAGTTCCTCGTATATCTCTTTCCCGTAATCGGCGGGGTCGAAAACGATGGTTTCCTTCTCTCCTTTTTTATGGAGAAAATAGAAATTAGTCTGGACCATTCCGATCATATAACATCCGATCTCAATATTATTCATTTCGTCCCCTTTACCGGCGTAAATCACCCGTTTGTTCTCTTGACCGCCTGGACGCCGCGAATATTCTGGAGCTTGGTGCAGATCTCCCGCAGTTCCTCCACGCTCTTGACCTCAAAGCTGATGGTCAGCGTCGCGATTCCGTGCTTGCTGGTCATCGTATTGACTTTCAAAATATTGATATCTCTCTCGGAGAAATTCCTGGTGACGTCGTTGAGCAGTCCCGCTCTGTCGTTGGCGTAGATGTTGATCTCGCAGACGAATCCGGCGTCTCTCTCTACTTCTGCTCCGTCTACCCAGGTCGCCTCAATGATCCTTCCCTTGTTCTCCTCATCCAGGTTGACTACGTTCACGCAGTCCGCCCTGTGGATCGATACGCCCCTGCCCCTGGTGACAAATCCGACGATTTTATCGCCCGGAACAGGATTGCAGCACTTGGAGAAGCGGACGGCCACGTCGTGAATTCCCTTGACGACAATGGCGCTCTGGGCCTTTGTGACCGAGCGCGGCTTGTGCTCGGCGATCTCCTGCAGGACTTCTTCGTCGGTGGCGTTCCTCTTGTGGTCCTCCTCGTAGAGCTCATGCAGTTTGTTGACGATCTGCCCTTCCTTGACGCCGCCGTGTCCGATCGCGGCAAGGACCGCGTCCCACTCCCTGAACCCGTATTTTCTCAGGATCACTTCCTTGTACTCGGGTTTGAGAAGATCTGAGAGAACATATCCCTTGGTCTTGCAGTAGGCAGCCATGAGATCCCTGCCTCTGTTGATGTTCTCCTCCTTCATCTCCCTGCGGAACCACTGGTTGATCTTGTTGCGCGTGGAAGCGCTTCTGGCTATGCTGAGCCAGTCCGGGCTGGGTCCTTTGGAGTTCTGGGAGGTGATGATCTCGATCCGGTCGCCGTTTCGGATCCGGTAATCTATACTGACGATCTTGCCGTTCACACGGGCTCCGATCATCCTGTTGCCCACTGCCGAGTGGATAGAGTAAGCGAAGTCGATGGGCGTGGAACCCGCGGGAAGATTCTTGACCTCTCCTCTGGGCGTAAAGCAATAGACGCTGTCGGAAAACAGATCCAGGTCGCTCTTGAGCAGATCCATAAATTCCTTGTTGTCCGACATATCCCGCTGCCACTCGAGGATCTGGCGCAGCCAGGTGAGTTTCTCCTCTTCCTTGTTCTCAACTTTCTTTCCGTCCGACTGCTCCTTATATTTCCAGTGCGCCGCGATACCGTATTCAGCCGCGCGGTGCATCTCAAAGGTGCGGATCTGGATCTCGAAGGGCTGCCCTGTGGGACCGATCAGCGTCGTGTGGAGCGACTGATACATGTTGGGCTTGGGCATCGCGATATAGTCCTTGAACCTGCCCGGGATGGGCTTGTACATCTCGTGGATGATACCGAGCGCCGCGTAGCAGTCCTTGACGGAATTGACAATGATCCTAACTGCGAAAAGATCATAGATCTGGTCCAGGGTCTTTCCCTGATTTACCATTTTCTTATAGATGCTGAAAAAGTGTTTGACACGGCCGTCCACCCTGCCTTCGATGCCGGCCTCCCGAATGTGCTCCGATACCTCCGCGGCGATCTCCTGCACATATTTCTCCCTCTCGGATTTGCGCTGCGCCACCTTTTCAACGAGGTCATAATATACGTCGGGTTTAAGATATTTGAGAGAGAGGTCATCCAGCTCTACCTTGATCTTGGAGATTCCGAGCCTTGATGCGATGGGGGAATAGATATCGAGCGTCTCCTGCGCGATGCGGACCTGCTTCTCCGGAGGCATGTGTCCCAGTGTGCGCATATTGTGGAGGCGGTCGGCCAGTTTGATCAGAATGACGCGGATATCCTTGGCCATTGCCAGGAACATCTTTCGCAGATTTCTTGCCTGTTCTTCCTGCTGTACCTGTGTCTTGTCTTTATAGTCGCCGGAGAGTCCGAGTTTTTCGAGTTTGGTGACGCCGTCCACAAGGAGTGCCACGTCGGCCCCGAACAGTTCCTCGATCTCTTCCTTGGTCATGATCGTGTCTTCCACTACATCGTGAAGAAGACCCGCCGTAATAGTCTCTTTATCCAGTTCCAGATCCGCAAGGATCAAAGCCACGTAAAGTGGATGAATGATGTAGGGCTCACCGGATTTGCGCTTCTGCCCTTCGTGGGCCTTTCTGGCAACCTCGTAGCCTTTCTCGATCAGCGAAATATCGTCGGAGGGATGATATCTGCGGACACGCTCAATAACGTCCGCGTAAAGCTCTTCCGGACTTAAATACTCTGCAATTTTCTCAATTGTGCCGCTGTCGAATTCCTCGAAGCCTCTCTTTGCGATGATGTCGGCCATACCTCGGACCTGATCCTTTCAGAATAATTGACTTGAAATAAAGTATTGCCATTATAAGAAAATTTGTCAAGTCCGTCAAATGCTGTTGTCTGAAAATTCTTCGTTCGCGGCTTGTTCCTGATGTGATCATAAAACAGCACCCTGTGAAAACGCAAAAAAAGCCAGGTGAGCGAACTCACCTGGCTTTTTAATTTACGTTTTCCTTGGGTGCTGTTTTATGATCACATCATCCCCGCGCCGCCTGCGGGCATAGGGGGCATGGGCTCCTTGATGGTAGCGACAGCCGCCTCTGTTGTAAGGAAGCTGGATGCTACGGAAGTCGCGTTCTGCAGAGCGCTTCTGGAGACCTTTGCGGGATCAAGGATGCCGTCCTCGATCATGTTGACATACTTCTCTGTGTAAGCGTCGAAGCCGATTCCTTCCTCGGACTCCTTAACCTTGTTTACGATGACGGCGCCGTTGAGGCCTGCGTTCTCCGCGATCTGGTTAAGAGGAGCCTCCAGAGCCTTCAGAACGATCTGGGCACCGGTCTTCTCGTCGCCTTCAAGTGTCTCGACTGCCTTCTCAACAGCCTTGGATGCGTGGATGTAAGCGCTTCCGCCGCCGGGGATGATTCCCTCTTCCACAGCTGCACGGGTTGCGTTCAGAGCATCCTCCATGCGATATTTTGCTTCCTTCATCTCAGTCTCGGTAGCTGCGCCTACGCGGATGACCGCTACGCCGCCTGCGAGCTTGGCAAGACGCTCCTGAAGCTTCTCTCTGTCGAAGTCGGACTTGGTCTCTTCGATCTGCTTCTTGATCTGGGCAACGCGGGAAGCAAGGGCATCCTTGTCGCCGAGGCCGTCGACAATAACGGTGTTCTCTTTTTCGACCTTGACGCTCTTGGCGCGTCCGAGCTGGTCGAGAGTAGCATCCTTGAGCTCAAGGCCGAGATCGGAGCTGATCACTGTGCCGCCTGTAAGGATCGCGATATCCTCAAGCATGGCTTTCCTTCTGTCGCCGTAGCCGGGAGCCTTGACAGCGACTACGCTGAATGTGCCGCGCAGCTTGTTGACGATCAGAGTTGTGAGGGCCTCGCCTTCCACATCCTCAGCGATGATCAGGAGCTTTGCGCCCATCTTTACGATCTGCTCGAGAAGAGGAAGGATATCCTGGATCGTAGAGATCTTCTTGTCGGTAATCAGGATGTAAGGATCGTCAAGAACTGCTTCCATCTTGTCCATATCAGTTGCCATATAAGCGCTGATATAGCCTCTGTCGAACTGCATGCCTTCTACAAGATCCAGCTCTGTAAGCATGGTCTTGGACTCCTCGATGGTGATGACGCCGTCCTTGGAGACCTTTTCCATAGCGTCGGCTACCATCTTACCGACTTCTGCGTCGCCGGAGGAAATGGTCGCTACGTTCTCGATATGAGCTTTTCCGTTTACGGGAGTGCTCATTTTCTTGATCGCCTCAACTGCTGCGTCCGTAGCTTTCTTCATGCCCTTGCGAAGGACGATGGGATTTGCGCCTGCAGCCAGGTTCTTCATGCCTTCGTTGATCATGGCCTGTGCCAGAACGGTAGCGGTTGTTGTGCCGTCGCCTGCCACGTCGTTGGTCTTTGTGGCTACTTCCTTGACGAGCTGTGCGCCCATGTTCTCGAAGTTATCCTCGAGCTCGATTTCCTTGGCGATCGTCACGCCATCGTTTGTGATCGTAGGTGCGCCGTAAGACTTATCAAGAACTACGTTCCTGCCCTTGGGGCCCAATGTAATCTTTACTGTATCCGCAAGTTTGTTGATGCCGGCAGCCATTGCTACTCTTGCATCTGTGCCGTGTTTGAGATCCTTTGCCATTTTATTACCTCTTTTCCGTATTCAAAATATAGTCTCAAATAATTAAATAATCAAATAATCATTCGATCACTGCGAGAATGTCGCTCTGCTTGACAATGATGAATTTCTCTTCCTCAAGCTTGACTTCTGTTCCCGCATACTTGGAATAGATGACCTTGTCGCCAACCTTGACTTCCATCTTGATCTCTTTTCCGTCAACGACTCCGCCGGGTCCGACAGCAATTACTTCTGCCTGCTGGGGCTTTTCCTTCTCCTGGCCGGGAAGGACGATGCCGGACTTTGTGGTCTGCTCTGCCTCAAGCTGCTTAAGAACAACTCTGTCTGCCAAAGGTACTAACTTCATAATTTACGCCTCCTTTATCATGCGTGAATGATCAATTAACATATTCGGTAATTGATTGTTAGCACTCATTCATGTCGAGTGCTAACTCTAGTTGGTATAATAGTTTTATCCACATTTGTTTGCAACCGATGGAAATGATCCTTTTTCTTTCTTTTACTCTGTTATTCTTTATTTTTCTTCATTTTTCTCTGTTTTGCTTATCTGATGACGTTTTTTCAGATTTAATACTTTATTTATGTTTTGCCGCTTCCCGTATTGCAACAGTGCAAATCAAGTGCTATAGTGTATGTAGTTTCAAATACTACTTGAAGCAATATCAAATATTGGGAGGTGCGTTATGACTGTTAAAGAACTTAAAGTTTTCTTCAAAGAGCATCTGGTTCCTTCTCACTTATATAATCTCAGGGGCGGATCACACGGCGGCAGAATCTGTATCGGAAAAGACAAGCAGAATACATGGGAAGTGTATTTCAGCGAGAAAAAGAACAAGATCGGCCTCATGCGGTTTGCAACGGAAAGTGAAGCCTGTCAGCATATGATGGACGAAGTCCGCAAAGTTATGGAACAGATCTACGGAGTTACCTGGAAAGGTCTGGCGTAAAAGGGACTTGTATACGATTTATTTACCCGGTCGCAGAGCTTATGCTCTGCCGCCGGGTTTTTTATGTTTTATAATCCATGTACTCAAAAATGGCGCCCCGGTGTATGGAAAAGGAGCTGTGAAAGCCCGGTTCAATCCGGTTCTTTCACAGCCCCTCTCGGTCACTGTTTAATCAGTTTTTAAAATCATCACTTCACGTCGCCGTTTGTGATCGCTGCCTGCGCTGCTGCCAGTCTTGCGATCGGTACACGGAAAGGTGAGCAGGATACATAAGTAAGACCAACCTTGTTGCAGAACTCGATGGAAGCCGGATCTCCGCCGTGCTCACCGCAGATGCCGAGCTTGATGTCAGGGCGAACCTTGCGGCCCTTCTCAGCAGCCATCTGGATCAGCTGGCCTACGCCGTTCTGGTCGAGGTGTGCGAAAGGATCGGACTCATAGATCTTGCTCTTGTAGTAGTCGGTCAGGAACTTGCCTGCGTCGTCACGGGAGAAGCCGAAGGTCATCTGGGTCAGATCGTTTGTGCCGAAGCTGAAGAACTGAGCCTCTTCTGCGATCTCATCTGCCATAAGGGCAGCTCTGGGGATCTCGATCATGGTACCGATGTGGTACTCGATATCGGAGCCTCTCTCTTCCTTAACCTTCTCAGCGGTCTCGACGATGGTCTTCTTGACAAATGCGAGCTCTTTCTTGTCGCCTACCAGAGGAACCATGATCTCGGGAACGATGTTGTAGCCTTCCTCTGCGTTCACTTCGATGGCAGCTTCCATGACAGCTCTCGTCTGCATCTTGGCAATCTCAGGGAATGTGACAGCCAGGCGGCAGCCGCGGTGGCCCATCATCGGGTTGAACTCGTGGAGAGCGTCGCAGCGAGCCTTTACGTCTGCTACGGACAGGCCCATCTCTTTTGCCAGCTCTGCGATATCCTCTTCTGTTGTAGGAACGAACTCATGAAGCGGCGGATCCAGGAAACGGATCGTGACCGGTCTGCCTTCCATAGCCTTGTAGATGCCCTTGAAGTCGCCCTTCTGGAAAGGAATCAGCTCGTTGAGGGCTGCTTCTCTCTCTTCGACGGTGTCGGAAAGGATCATCTTGCGGATCTTCGGAATTCTGTCGGGGTTGAAGAACATGTGCTCGGTTCTTGTAAGACCGATACCTTCTGCACCCATGCGGACTGCGTTTGCAGCGTCCTCGGGAGTGTCGGCATTGGTTCTGACTTTCAGTCTTCTGAACTCATCAGCCCAGTTCATGATTCTCTCGAAGTTGCCGGAGATGGAAGCTTCGACGGTCGGGATGTCGCCGAGATAGATCTTACCGGTGGAGCCGTCAAGGGAGATGTACTCGCCTTCCTTGATCTTGTGGCCGCCCAGCTCGATGAACTTCTCTTCTTCGTGAACCTTGAGGTCACCGCAGCCGGATACACAGCAGGTGCCCATACCGCGGGCTACGACTGCAGCGTGGGAGGTCATGCCGCCGCGCATGGTCAGAACGCCTTCTGCCGCGTGCATACCTTCGATATCCTCGGGAGAAGTCTCCTGACGGACAAGGACGACCCTGCTGCCTGCGGCGTGTGCTGCTACAGCGTCGTCAGCGTTGAAAAAAATGCGGCCTGGCGCAGCGCCGGCAGGAGCGGGAAGCGCCTCGCCGATCTGCTTGCCGCTCTTAAGTGCGTCTGCGTCAAATGCAGGGTGCAGCAACTGGTCAAGGCTCTTGGCCTCAATGCGCAGAACTGCTTCCTGGGGAGTGATCATGCCTTCGTCGACCAGATCGCAGGCAACCTGGATCGCCGCCTGAGCGGTTCTCTTGCCGTTTCTGGTCTGCAGGAAGTAGAGCTTGCCTTCCTCGATGGTGAACTCCATATCCTGCATGTCGCGATAGTGCTTCTCAAGTCTGTCAGCGATCTCGATGAACTGCTTGTAGCACTCGGGAAGATCCTTCTCGAGCTGTGTGATGGGCTGAGGTGTGCGGATACCCGCGACGACGTCTTCGCCCTGTGCGTTGATCAGGTACTCGCCGAAGATGCCCTTTGCGCCTGTAGCGGGGTTACGTGTGAACGCAACGCCGGTACCGGATGTGTTGCCCATGTTTCCGAATACCATGGACTGAACGTTGACGGCAGTTCCCCACTCGTAAGGGATGTCGTTCATCATTCTGTAGTAGTTTGCTCTGGGGTTGTCCCAGGAACGGAATACAGCCTTGATGGCTTCCATCAGCTGAACCTTAGGGTCCTGAGGGAACTCTTCGCCCATCTTCTCCGCATAGATCTCTTTATATTTTGCAATAATATTCTGAAGATCTTCTGCCTTGAGCTCTGTGTCATAGACATAGCCGTGTGCCTTCTTCTCCGCTTCGAGAATGCTGTCGAAGAAAGTCTTGCTCATGCCCATAACGACGTCCGAGAACATCTGGATGAATCTTCTGTAGGAATCATAGGCAAATCTGGGATTGCCGGTCTTTGCCGCGAAGCCCTGTACAGAAACGTCATTGAGACCGAGATTGAGGATCGTGTCCATCATGCCGGGCATGGATGCTCTCGCACCGGAACGGACAGAGACGAGAAGCGGATTCTCAGTGTCTCCAAACTTCTTTCCCTGAACTCCCTCGAGCCACTCCAGCGCCTTGAAGATCTGCGCCTGTGTGTCCTCATTGATTGTCTTGCCGTCATTGTAATAATCTGTGCAGGCCTCGGTAGAAATTGTGAAACCGTTCGGGATCGGAAGACCGATATTGGTCATTTCCGCCAGGTTCGCACCTTTTCCGCCAAGGAGATTACGCATGTCGGCGTTTCCTTCGTGAAACAGATAAACCCTTTTGCTCATTCATGTACCTCCTTAATATTCAACTCTTAAAAGAGCTGTTAACGTAGTAAAAGATGAAACGCCAAAAGACCCCATGCCTGGGCCGCATCGCTGCAGCTGCGGGTATGAAGTTCCATCGGCCTTCGGCCCTCGCCGTATTCACGGCAGTTTGGGAATAAAGCTGTCAAAGATAAAGACATCGAAAGACGACTTCGCTCTCTCCAGCTCCTTCTGACTTCGGATCGTCCAGGCGGCGGCTTTTGCCTTGTAGAGGTTCCGGCAGATCCTCCTGGAGATGTTTCCTTCATACTCATGATTGTATGCGATAAAGTCAGGTTTTGACAAGAAGTTGGGAAGAAGAAACTGAACCGGCACGGTCAGCGGAGCCTTGCTCAGCGTCCTGTATTTCGGAATATGAATAAATCCGTCCGCGAGCTGTCCTCTCATCACCTTCGGATCGTGAATCCGGTACCAGAGAAGCACCAGCGGATTGAAGGATTCTATGCAGTAAGTCCCCTTGTACTTTCTCAGCATCGGGGCGATGACCCTGCACAGCGTCAGATCGCTGTCCTCCGATTTATACTCGACGATCAGCGGGACTCTCCCTCTTACCATCTCCAGAAAGTCCTTGAGAGCCGGGATCCTCTCCTGACTCCCGAAGAGCCTCATCTTCTGCAGCTCATCGAAAGTGTAATCCCTCACCAGTCCGCGGACGCCGCAGGCTCTCTCCAGGTCCAGGTCATGAAAAATGACCGGAACGGAGTCCGCCGTCAGCTGGACGTCGAGCTCGATCCCGTATCCCTTCTCCACCGCTTTCCTGAAAGCGGGCATCGAGTTTTCCGGGGCGTCGGAATTGTTATCGTGCAGCCCTCTGTGTGCAAATAGTGCGGCCGCCCGAAAAGGCTTGGGGTCGGGCCTTCCCGACATCCTGGGCATCACGGCCAAAAAATACAGTCCGGTCAGCCATGCGGATGCCGTCAGTACATTGGCAAATCTGTTCTTCATGTAATCCTCTTCTGCTGTCCTTTTATATTAGACAGTTTAACACTATTTCTACTAAAATACTATTCTTATTCGTCAATCATCTGTGCACATTTATTGAAACATGAAACGTTAAATATTTATTTTTATGAAAAGCATGGCTTGCCTACCGGGCGCCGCTTGGTTATTATTATAAAAGCAGATTTATGTCTGCGTTTTTGTTATGGAAAAAAGGAGGCTACATGATCGCAGCAAACAATGTCACTCTCAGACTCGGCAAAAAAGCTCTGTTTGAGGATGTCAACATCAAATTTACGGAAGGTAACTGCTACGGGATCATCGGTGCCAACGGCGCCGGCAAATCCACATTTCTCAGGATCCTCAGCGGCCAGCTGGACACAACGGGCGGAAACGTGTCGATCACTCCGGGACAGAGACTTTCCTTTCTGGAACAGGACCAGAATAAATACGACAACCAGGTTGTACTCGATACTGTCATTCAGGGCAATCCCCGTCTCTTTGAGATCATGAAGGAGAAGGACGCGCTCTATATGAAAGAGGATTTTTCCGATGAGGACGGAATCAAAGCCAGTGAGCTTGAGACCGAGTTCGCGGAGATGAACGGCTGGGAAGCCGAATCGGACGCGGAGTCGCTCCTCAACGGCCTGGGCATCGAGACAGATCTCCACAGCTATCTCATGAGAGAACTGACCGGCGCGCAGAAGGTCAAGGTGCTTCTCGCCAGGGCGCTCTTCGGCAATCCCGATATCCTGCTCTTGGACGAGCCCACCAACCATCTGGATCTGGACGCGATCGCGTGGCTGGAGGAATTTCTGATCAATTTCCCCAACACCGTCATCGTCGTCTCCCACGACCGCTACTTCCTCAACAAGGTCTGCACCTATATCGCGGATATCGATTACGGAAAGATCACACTCTTTGCCGGAAACTATGATTTCTGGTATGAGTCTTCCCGCCTCCTGATCCGTCAGATGAAGGAAGCCAACAAGAAGAAGGAAGAGAAGATCAAGGAACTGAAGGAATTTATCTCCCGCTTTTCCGCGAACGCTTCCAAGTCCAAGCAGGCGACGAGCCGCAAGCGCGCTCTTGAGAAGATCCAGCTCGATGAGATCAAGCCCTCCAGCCGCAAATATCCTTACATCGATTTCCGCCCCGACAGAGAGATCGGAAACGAAGTG
>JAZQCI010000104.1:0-21602 GCA_045546175.1 Lachnospiraceae bacterium
CCCAGAACAACGGTGATCTGCGGCTGCATATCGGTGGGAAAACCGGGATAAGGCAATGTTTTGACATTCGTGCGGCCGAGTCTCTTGGTGGCCACTACGCGGACCATGTCGTCCGACTCCTCGACCTGGCAGCCGATCTCAAGGAGCTTGGCGGTCAGGGATTCCAGGTGCTTGGGGATGACATTCTTGATCGTCACGTCGCCTCTGGTGGCCGCCGCCGCGAACATGAATGTTCCCGCCTCGATCTGGTCCGGGATGATCGAATAGGTGGTCCCGTGCAGGCTGCTGACGCCCTTGATGCGGATCACATCCGTTCCGGCGCCCTTGATCCTCGCTCCCATGCTGTTGAGGAAGTTGGCAAGGTCGACCACGTGAGGTTCCTTGGCCGCGTTCTCGATCGTCGTATTTCCCTCTGCCATAACGGCTGCCATGATGATGTTGATCGTGGCGCCGACAGATACTACGTCCATGTAAATATGGGATCCGGTCAGCCTCTCAGCCCTCGCGTCCACACGTCCCGACGCCAGCCTCACGGTCGCTCCCAGCGCGCGGAAGCCTTTGATGTGCTGGTCGATGGGGCGCAGGCCGATGTTGCATCCGCCCGGGAGCGCTACGCAGGCCTTCCTGTACTTGCCGAGAAGGGAGCCGATCAGATAGTAAGACCCTCTGATCTTTCTGACGTAATCGTTGTCCACGGGCGTATCCTTGCAGATACCCGAGCCATTGATCCGGAATGTGTGGCGATCGATCTTCTCCACGTGGCCGCCGATCACCTCGATGGTCTTTAAAATAGCGCGAATGTCGCTGACATCCGGCACATTTTCCACCGTAACGGTCTCATTGGTCATGATCGAAGCCGCCAGAATCGCAAGCGCTGCGTTCTTGGCTCCGGCAATCTCCACTTCTCCGGACAGGGAGTTTCCTCCCTTCACTATATAATGTTCCATACCGTCCCTCGTTGTAATCGCTTTTTTTGCAGTACCAAGGATAATAGTACCGACGACAGGAAATGTCAATCGGAGATTTGACCCGCTTCCTTACCGCTGCAAGCCGATTTTTGTTATTTTTTTCCGGAAGATCCTTTCGCCGCGGGGCGCCTCTTGCCGCCCTCGCCCGAATTTCCGGATCCCGTCGTCTCCGGTTTTCTGCGGACTGAATACCCGAATTTCCCGATCTTGTCACCCAGCGCAAAATATTGCCCGTGCGAGTACGCGATCAGGTCCGCTTTCTCCAGTTCCAGCTTTCCGTTTTCGTCGAGATATCGCTCGTCCACGCTCACATTCACAACTTCCGCTATGAACATGTCGTGGCTGCCCAGCCTCAGAATCTGTTTCACTTTGCACTCGAGGACCACAGGACTCTGGGCCACTCCCGGCGCGCCGATCCTGATGGATTCCAAAGGCGTGAGCTTCATTTCTCTGAACTTATCAGTGTTCCTTCCCGATCGCACGCCGCAGTAATCTGTGGCTCTTGCAAGTGACCGGGTCGTCAGACTGATCGTAAATTCACCTGTACTTTCAATTATGGCGTGGGAAAATCGCTCCTTGCGGATCGATACGGACACCATGACGGGATCGCTGCAGATGGTTCCTGCCCAGGCGGCCGTCATCAGGTTGTCCTTTCCCTCTTTGTCCCTGCATCCGATCAGGACTGCCGGCACCGGATAGAGCATGTTGGAAGCTCTCCAGTTCTGCCTGATCCCCGGGACGGATGCCGCAGGCCTTTCGGCCTTTCTTCTCTTGGGCGCTTCCTTCGCTCCCCGGAATCTTCCGGCGCTCAATGTACCATGCCCATCAGAAGCGCGATCAGGCCCGCTCCCTCGAGGAGCTGCACCGCCGCGATCGCGATGAGAAGGCCGATCGAGACCTTCTGCACGGTGGCCTGGGACTTGTCCGGCTCGGACTGCTTCTGGATGATGTCGAGCTTCTCGTTCAGCTCCTGCGTCTGCTTGGTGAGCTCGGCGATCATGGACGCCTGCACGTTTCGGTAGACGCGCACATTGTCCCTGTGGTTAAATTCATTTGCTTCCTGGAAGAGGTCCTGTGCGGCTCCCGAGGACTCCCGGATCGATCCGACGATCTGCTCTCTGGCATCGCTGATGGCTGCCCGCATCTCGCTCTCGAAAGCCTTGTGGTCCCACGCCTCGAGCTCCGCCAGCTTCTCGGTGATCTGCCGGTTGTTGTCCTCAAGGAGGGTCCTGACGCCTTCCGTGGCGTTTCTGTTCATGAACTGAAGCTTCTGCACCAGTTCGTTATTCTTCTCATAAAGCTCGCGAAGTTCGCTCACGACCTGCGCGTAATCTTCCACCTCTGCCTTGAGGCGGTCGGTCTGAGCCGCTTCTGCCGCGCCGTTGGCCCTGATCATCTCATCAGGATTGCTGAAGTCGACCTTGGGCACAGTATTGCTGTAATTCCATGCTGAGGATGAACTGCTCATTCTTTACCTCTTTGTATTTGTAAAAAAGAAACCTGTCCCACCAATCATATCATTATCCGATTCCATTTACAATCGTTTCGGGCCCCTGTGGAAGGCCCCCGGATAATGTGAGACTTTTGTCCGAATTTACTAAAAATTTGTGATTGCCGCGTTATTGTAATCCGAGAAAACCCCGAACCTTTTCCGCCGTTCCCGCCAGCCTCAGGCCGTAGTCCCGAAGCGCCTCGAGCCCCGGCACAGCCGGTTTCTCTGCTCGCTCTCCCAGGTAGAGAGGATAGACGCCGCGCGGGCCGTCCGCCTGCGTCTGCATGTAGAACTCCTCGGGGAGCGTCTGCTTGGTCACCGACATGCCCAGCTCCTGCCGCTCCATGAGCTCCATCTCCGCCTGGAAGCAGAGCATCCTCCCCCTCTCCACGGTGGCTTTCTGCGACGGATCTTCCTTCCGGCCGGGGAGCCGCAGGCCTTTCATCCCGTATTTATACCGGAAATACTCCATGTTGCCGATCCGCAGCTGCTCATAGAAGCTGCTCACAGCCTCGCTCTCCATCTCCCGGCAGGCCGCCCCGGGCTCACAGATATTGGCAAATCCCGCGAGCGCGGCCCTGTACCCGAGGTCCAGGTCCTCCAGCTGGCCGTAGAAGCGCTCGTCGAAGATTCCGGTCACTTCCAGATATTCCATCCGGTAGATTGCGGCGTCCATCTGCGCGGCCGTGATCTCCGCTCTTTTCCTGTAGTCACGAGCCTTGCCGCCGGCGCCTCGGACGACCGGATTGGCCTCAAGATCCAGGAGCCAGCCCGCCCCGCTGATGCGGTCCGGGTCTTCGGCGGACAATATTTTGGCCTGGGCGCTCAGAAGATCGCCGTCCCCGTCCAGTGCGCCGCACAGCCGCTCCACGCAGTGCTTTCCGACAACGAGCCCGGGCGACAGAGTCATGACGTAGGGCGTCCTGGTGATATGGATTCCCGTGTTGACCGCGTGGGCTCTGCCCGGATTCATTCCCATGTCGAAGAATCGGACCTCGGGAAACCTCTCCCTTGCCGCCGAGAGCGCCTCCGGGTCTGCGGTGCAGTCCATCACGATGACCTGCGGTAGCACAGATCCCGACTGCACGGACCGGATGCACCGAATCAGCTTTTCCGGATCCCTGCGCGCCGGAATGATCAATGTCACTTTATCGTTCATTAAAATGTCTGTAACCTCCCTGCGTCAGATCACTGTGATGTAGGAGGGATCCCACACGATCAGATATCCCAGCTCGCGTACACGCGCGCAGAATAAAATGCTCCTCCGGCGAAGTTCGATCGGGTCACTCTGCCAGTCCGTACTCGTATCGCCGCCGGGTGCCGTCACAAGCTCCTCATAGAGTCCCCGCAGGTCCGGCCGGACCTGCATGCAGCGCGCATCCACCGCAAAAGCATTCTGCACCGAAAGTGCGCGGTTCATGGGCCCGCCTTCCGCCTCGTCCCAGCCCTCGTACATGACTTTGCCGTGGGCGTCGAACATGCCGCCTATGACCTTGTGGGTCCTGCTCAGGACTCTTCCTCCCAGAATCCCCACATCGCTGCGGCAGGCGAAGATATTGGGCTTGTAATTGACCCTGTAAATGCCTTTTCTTCCCGAAAAGCTGACCAGCGCCCGGATCCCGCGCACCCTGAAGTAGTCCTCCAGCGCCGCCTTCTCCGCCGCGATGTCCGCGTCGGGCTCCCGGCCCGCCATTTTCGAGTCCTCCGAGGCGCTGCTCTTGTGATACAGGATCTGCGGCACGTGGCACACCTCGGATTTGGGCGCCCGCAGCATCAGATCATAGGTCAGAGCGCCGTCGAAGGCGTCCCGCAGGCGCAGCGCAAGGAACAGCTCCCGCCTGATCACCATGAGCCTTCGCATATAATTGTTGGATAATAAATAATCTTTGTTGAAGTCCGGCTTTCTGTTGGGCTGGTCAAAACGGCGCCCCGCGGCGTCGCAGTGGTCCTCATCCGTGTAGAGGATCTCCGCCCCCGTCCGCATGATGCTCAGAAAGACCTCGTAGAGCGCATCCTGTGTCAGAAGATCGCCCACATCCACCGTGCACAGATAATTTCCCTCGGCCAGGTGCGCCGCGTCGTTGATCAGCGACGCCTCCCCGCGGTTGCCGGGCACGCTGTAGTAGCGGATCCTCTCGTCGCGGTAGTGGTCCAGCGTCTCCCGCACTCCCGAACTCAGGCTCGTATCCGCGATGATCAGCTCAAATCCCCCATACGTCTGGGACAAAATAGAGATCAGCGTCTGCTCAAAATAGCGGATCACGGGTTCATAGGTCGTCACGATCACACTGATGATCGGCACATGATGGACCTTGAGCACGCTGACAGAGGCGCCCAGCGCCTCTTCCGGCTTCTCGCCTCCCTTGAGGCGGTCCCAGACAGCTCTCTGGTTGAGAAGGACCGACGGCTCGGGCTCGCGATACTCATATCTGGCCTTTGTGTTTCTGGTGCTCTTCTTTTCCTTCTCTTTGGGGCGCAGAGCGGTGACCTGTTTCAGCTTCCCGGGTATTCCCGGAGGGCGGATCGCAGAGCGGGCGCTATTTATTTTTTGACCTATGTCCTTCCAAATCGACAATTCTGATACCTCATCTGATATCTGACGGAACGATTCGCTCCTGCAAGGCCGATTTACTTCACCGACGGATCGCTGAGATTGATCTTGAACTTCGGCTCCCTGGCGTCCTGCGTCAGATACCTGTGGTAGTAAGGATCTTCTCCCCAGATCTCGGGATGGAGCTCCGCCAGCCGCTTCATCTCGGCGGGCTTGAGAAGTTCCCTCTCCTCCTTGGTCTTGCTGTTCTCCGGCGAATATGACTCGTAATAGAACAGATACATATTGTTGCGGACCACGTTGTAGTAGCCCTTCTCAAAAATCCTCCAGCAGAAATCGATGTCTCCGCCGTAGGCCGGGAAATTCACTTCGTCGAACCCGCCCACTTCCGCGAACAGGTCCTTTCGGACCATGATGCACGCGCCGGTCATGGCCAGCATGTTGCGCACCCCTTTATTGAAGTCAAAATAGTAAGCCTCATCATTTCTGCAGTACTGCAGCTTGTAGACGATGCCGCTCTCCACGGACATGATTCCCGCGTGCTGAATGATATTGGAGCTCGGATAGAGCAGCTTCATGCCCACCGCTCCCACATAAGGGAGCTTGGCCTTCTCGGACAGGTGGGAGAGCCATCCGCTCTTCTGCACGACGACGTCGTCGTGGACGAACAGAAGCATCTCGCCGTTGGCGTACTGCGCCCCGAGGTTGTAGAACGCGGGCATGTTGAACTCCATCCTCTTGAAAATATAGAGGCATCTTCCGTCCTCGTTGACCTCGTTCACCAGCTCCTTCACTTTCCTGCGGTTCATCTCGTTGGAGCCGTTGTCCACGATGATGATCTCGTGGGGCACGGAGGCGTGCTTCTCGATCGAGTGCACGCAGCGCGCCAGCATCTCCGGATTGTCCTTGCTCGGGATGATGATACTGATGAGCCTCGTATAGGCGGAATCCACGCTGTACCTTCCGGTCAGCGATTCTTTGATCAGGTTGCCGTTCCACAGTTCCACCCTGTGGCGCGCGTGGAAGAGGACCTCCGGCACATGCCCGACCGGGAATTCGTTCCACTTCTCTTCCCGCCTCTTGGTGTAGCCGCCGTCCGCCTGCGCCAGTTTCAGGCACAGCGTCCCGTAGATCCACGCCCTGACCGGGCCGTCATCCTCGTTGTTGCGCGCCCTCTCCTCGTCCAGGCTGTCCTCGCGCAGCGCTGCCGCGCTCTCGTAGTAGGACGACTTTCTCTGCCCGGGGTTGATCAGCGCGAAGGCCGATGACCGGAACGCGATCACGTTGCCAAAATAGAAAGTCGACAGGAAGGTGTCCGGCGCCCATTCCGACTTGAACCAGGGGTCCAGATGCACCCCGTCCTCCGCGACTCTGTCTTCGTCTCCGTAGAGCAGGTTGATCTCCGGATGGGAGGCAAAATAGTCCTTCACCAGCACTTCCGCAAACTCGTCCGGTTCTCCGTCATCGTCACAGGCAATGATAATATCCGCCGCATCGTGATCTTCCGCCAGCAGATGATTTTTGAGATGCGAATAGCGGACGAATTCCGCGGTGAGCTTCTCTCCTTCTGTGTGGTCCCCGGTCCTGATTTTCTCCGCCAGAGCCTCTTTATGGGCAAGATACCAGTCATTGTAAGTTCTGATTGCCATGTGCGACGCACTCCTCTCTAAACCGTGTACATATTGTACAACCGTACAAAGTAACTTTAGCATCTTTTCCGAATGAACACAAGGCGATGAGACCCTTGTACACTGTCGCCACAATTGCATGGACAGAAATCGATTCTTAGGATAGATTGACAAGTTATAGCAAAGTTCGTAATATTAATATTAGGTAGAAATGCCTAAAACAGGTTTATTCTTAAGGGGATGATTTGGCAGATTTCGGTAAGTTTTGTGTAAGAGTTCTCTGATTTCTGCAATGATTCCGGCAACATGTTGTTCTTTTGTGCGGTCCGCAAAACCGGTAAAGCGGGCTCACGCATCCGTCTGTGAGGGAGCGCCGCAGACAGGACTGTTTTGACAGCGCTCCGGAATGGAGAGAAACTATGTATCTTGATGATTACAAACGCTGGCTCGCCGCTGATCTTCAGGATCCCGACCTGAATACAGAGCTTCGCAGCATCGAAGGCGATGATGAGGCCATCAAAGAGCGTTTCGCTATTGCCCTTGCATTCGGTACCGCAGGTCTTCGCGGCACTCTCGGCGCAGGCACGAACCGCATGAACATCTGGGTAGTCCGCCAGGCTACACAGGGCGTCGCCAGCTGGGTTCTCACACAGGGCGGCACGCAGACAGTCGCGATCAGCTATGACAGCCGTCTCAAGGGCTGGAATTTCGCTCGTGACGCTGCAGGCGTTCTCGCTGCAAACGGAATCAATGTCCGCATCTATGACGAGCTTATGCCCGTTCCCGCACTGAGCTTTGCTACCCGTTATTACAACTGCAACGCAGGTATCATGATCACAGCATCCCACAACCCTGCCAAGTACAACGGTTTCAAGGCTTATGGTCCCGACGGATGCCAGATGACAGACGACGCTGCAGCAGTAGTTTATGACGCGATCCAGAAGACAGACGTTCTGACCGGCGCTAAGTACATGTCCTTCGCAGAAGGCGTCGAAAAGGGTCTCATCAAGTTCGTCGGCGACGACTGTAAGGAAGCTCTTTACGAAGCGATCGAAGCCCGCCAGGTACGTCCGGGTCTCTGCAAGACCGCAGGCCTCAAGCTGGTCTACTCTCCTCTGAACGGCACAGGCCTCGTTCCCGTAACCCGCGTCCTCAAGGATATGGGCATCACGGACATCACCATCGTTCCCGAGCAGGAGTATCCTAACGGCTACTTCACAACCTGCCCTTATCCGAACCCTGAGATCTTTGAAGCTCTCCGCAAGGGTCTTGAACTGGCCAAGGAAGTCGGCGCCGACCTGATGCTGGCTACCGATCCCGACGCAGATCGTGTCGGTATCGCCATGAAGTGCCCGGACGGCTCCTACGAGCTGGTTTCCGGTAACGAGATGGGCGTCCTCCTTCTGGACTACATCTGCGCAGGCCGCATCGAGAAGGGCACAATGCCCAAGAACCCCGTTGCTGTTATGTCCATCGTTTCCACTCCTCTGGCAGCGAAGGTCGCTGAGCACTACGGCGTAGAGCTCCGTCAGACCCTGACCGGATTCAAGTGGATCGGCGACCAGATCGCACAGCTCGAGGCAGCCGGAGAAGTCGACCGCTTCATCTTCGGTTTCGAAGAGAGCTACGGCTATCTGGCAGGCCCTTATGTACGTGATAAGGACGCTATCATCGGCTCCATGCTCATCTGCGAGATGGCTGCTTACTATCGCAGCATCGGCTCCAGCATCAAGGAGCGCCTTGAGGCGATCTACGCACAGTACGGCCGCTACCTCAACAAGATCGACACTGTCGAGTTCCCCGGTCTCTCCGGCATGGACAAGATGGCAGGCATCATGGCCGGTCTCCGCAAAGATCCGCCGAAGGCATTCGGAACCAAGAAGGTTGCCAGCGTAACCGACTACGCAGATCCTGCAGCCACAGGCCTTCCCAAGGCAAACGTTCTGTCCTTCGTTCTCGAAGACGGCGCCAAGGTCATGGTCAGACCTTCCGGAACCGAGCCCAAGATCAAGGCTTACTACACCACCCTCGGCAAGGACCTCGATGCCGCACAGGCTGAGAAGGACGAGCTGTCCGCAGCTATTAAGCCGATCTTCAGCTGAGTAAAACCTACTGATCTTCAGCGCAATCGCGTCTGATGACCTGCTGATGCTTCCGGTCTGCGAGTTCGGTTGCTTCGGGACAAATAAATGAGCTAACCAAAAAGCCCACAGCTTTTCAGGGGCCGTACCGTTTGGTGCGGCCCCTGTTTTTGTCATTGTAGATCTCTCAGAAAAATCACTGCCTGATATTGCCAAAAAATACCTTTATTTACCATAAGCGCGAAATTTCTGTATACCCTTATTTTTTTCCCTTCTTCGGTGGATATTCCACTGAAGAAGGGGCACGGAAGAGACCTATATAGCTCTTAGAAGCTCATAGTACCCTTTTCTGAAGCCTTCTTCGGTGGAATATCCACCGAAGAAGGGATTTAAAAAAGCATATAGCCGAAATTTCTGCAACCTCCACATCAACCCCCTATACTGGTGGAAATTCCACCAGTATAGGGAAAATGACAGGCAAGTATAGGGAACTGCCAGACTTTGCTTTGTAAGCCAAAATCCCCTCCAGGAAACTGACTAATCAGCTTCTTGAAGGGGATACAGTAATTCTTACACTCTTTTGATCTCGTTCCATATCATGCTATCTGAAGCAAGATGCCCATAAGACACAAGAGGCTCCCGGCCAGTCCGATCGCCTGATCTGTCCACACGGCTCCGTTGGCTCTGCCGCTGACATAGCCGATCCCTGCAAAAATTCCGCAGAATCCGAATACACTTATGAGGAACCCCATCAAGGGAACCTCAAGCAGTCCGCACGCAATGCCCAGAAGCAGCGCCGACAGGCAGGTCCGCATGGAGAGCAGGACGTCCGTCCTGATATCGACGCTCTCCATCCTGTGCTCAAGAAATGTCTTCTTTTTAAAGGCCTGCAGCAGCATCATGACCCCGACCATGACAAGAAGGACGCCGGCGAGGACGTGTGTCCAGAACACGCTGTGATCTGTATTGATTTCTCCCGCCAGGACCCATCTTCCCATTCCATACCCGGCAAAGGCGGCGGCCAGCGCCAGCACTCCCCAGAGTGCAGACATGATCAAAGTATATCGATCCAATTTTACCAGATTGGCACCTCTCTGCGCCGCGACCCCATAGGTCCCCAGCGCCAAAGCGAGTGATATAACCAGTATCCCGCCCATTGCCTGTTTCACCTCAATTCCTGCAGTGTAGTAATCTTAATGTATTTCTCATTTTGCAGCGCCGAGTGCGAAAAGCCGCCCGCCAAGCAGCAACGACTTTGACGTGCAGGCTTTCGCATAAAGGCGTTATCATTCATTCTTCTCAATGCTGTCCGTCTTATAAATGAACTTGACTCTCGTCTTTTCCGGATTGGCCGTGCCACTGAAGGTCTTATAAGATTTTGCCGCATCCTTGAGCAGGCTGACTCTCCTGTCGATGGACTTGACATCCGTCTTGTAGAGATCCGCGAGCTTGCGTACGCCTTCCTCGTTGAGCTTGACGCAGCCGTCCTTGAGCTCAAGAGCGCCGGAAGAAATCTGGGACATGCCGTCCGCCAGCTTGGCGGCTCCATCGCTGAGCTGGGAAGCGCCGCTCCTCAGTTTCCCGCTGTTTTCATCCAGTTTCTCTGTGCCGTCGGCCAGATCGCTGACACCGCCGCTGAGTTTGGACGCGCCGGCAGAAAGAGTCTTCGCGCCGGCATCCAGTTTCTTGGTTCCGTCAAGGATCGTCTGCATACTTCCGTTGAGGATCTTCGCGCCATCATAAAGCTGTTGTACTCCGCTGTTGACATCGGAAACACCGGCTGTATAGGCAGCCAGTCCCTGTGCCAGTCCGGGTGTGTCATTTTCATTTGCAGGCACATGTGAGAGACGTGCGGATATCATGGCTGCTCCCGTATTGAGCTCTGTGTCGTTCTCGCCGTTCTCTCCGGTCAACAGAACAAGACCTCCCTGGAGGGCAGTCACGCCTCCCCAGATTCCACTGGCGTTGTCCGCGCCGATACCTTCATATACCTCTTTGGCGCCTGCCTTCAGAGCATCGGATTTACCCCGGACATCATTAGCCGCGCTTTGGAGCTTAAACGCACCGTCTGAGATCTGACTCAGCCCACCTGCCAACGTGTTGAGATCACCAGAAAGATTATCAACCGTGCTTCCAATATTACCGATTCCTTTGTCAACAGTATTTGCGTTTCCTTCCAGCGATCCAATTGTACCGTCTTCTCTGGTGAGAGGAGACAGCAACTCCTTTGCTGCATTTGCATTAGTTTTGGCGTCCGAGATTCTGTCTCCGGCGTCATCCGCCATCGCCCTTGCTCCCTCATCTGCGGCTTCATCTATCGCTTCCCCGAGTTTTGCGTTAGCAGGCACAACATCGATACTGTAAGTTACAGAATCATTCGCAGCATCCTGAGCCGCATCAGCTATCGCATTTTTCTGCTCGTCAGTCAGGTCATATTCCTCAAGAGATTCCAAGACTGCGCTGCGAACCGCATCGGTGCTGACATCAACATTGATATCATCCTTATTTATTGTATAAGACCCCTTCGTCTCCGCAGCAGCAGCAGATGCTGCATTTGTAACATCAGCGTCACTGATCTCAGCAACCTCTGTTATTCCATCGATCTCCTTTTCAGCATCTTCTACATTGCTCTTTACTGTTTCGATATTCCCTACAACACCTTCTGCAATTGTTTTGAGATCTGAGATGCCTGCCCCGGCATTATTTACAGTTTCGACCGCTTTCGGCATGTTCACGGCACTATCTGTGATTGCCTTCGCTCCATCAGATATTTGTCCGGCAGCGTCTGATACTCCCCCTGCATAGTATTCCAACCCCTCACTTACACTTTTAGCTCCTGCGGAAAGCTTAGGCAGCTTATCCTCCGCCAGCATTTCGCTTGTTCCGGCTTTAAGATTTTCGACGCCGCCTGTATAGTTTTTGATTCCCGTCTGAAGCTTTACAGCGCCCTTAGAAAGCTTGGCCACGCCATCATTGAGCGCCTGTGACTGGTCTGCAAGCTGTTGTGTGCCCGCCTTCAGAGTACCAAGTCCGCCTGTGAGTTCGCTTACTCCCCCGCCAAACTCAGTAAGTCCGCTGCTGAGCGTAGACGCACCCTTTGTCAGGTCAGGGAGTCTGTCCACCAAAGTCCCCACCCCTGCGTCAATCTGCTGGGCGCCGTCATTGACCTGCGAAACGCCGTCCGTGTACTCCGAAATGCCGTCCGCCAGCTCGCCGGCTCCGTCCGCCAGCTCATTGGAACCGTCCGCCGCCTCATTAATGCCGTCCGAGAGCTCGCCGGCTCCGTCCGCCAGGTCGTTTCCGTCTTTCTCCAGATCCGCGATCTTCTCGTCCATGTCTTTCAGGAAGCTGTCATGCTCCTCGTCAATATCTTCATCGTCGTCCAGAAGTCCGGAGAACACCATGGTCATGCAGGTGCTCATCTTGAAGTCCGTGGCGTCCATCGTGATGTCGACGCTGTCCGGAATGTCCAGTTCGTCCAGCTTATCTTTGGACTTCTGGCTGGCCTCTGTCTCTTCCAGAAGGTGCTCCGCGTCTTCTTTGGCGCCCTTCAGGCTGTCTCCCAGTCCCGGGAAAGCCATGCCGACGACTACGGTGTTCTTGCCCTCGGAGAGGACGGAGCCGTTGTCGACCTCGACGTTCTTTACATTGTCATTGGAGAAGATGATGCCGGTCATGGTCGTAAAAGGCACGAAGACCTCGTCATACTTTTCGCTGTTGAGATAGTCGATGTGGATCCTGACCTTACCGGATTTGCCGGCCAGGTCTGCGGGTGCGATCTCCTTCTCGTCCAGGTAATAAGTGATCTTCTGGGTGACGGGCGCCGCCTTTTCGGTCGTTCCCTGATAATAGATGTCATTTCCGCCCGCGTTCCATGTCAAAATATCGCCGCTCTGCGTAAAGGACTCATCACCCTTGACGTTCTCTATATTTTGGAGGATCGAATTGTCGTAGAGCTTGTCCGCCCCGTTGGTATTCTTGAGCCAGCTGGACACCGTCATGCTCTTCTGATTGCCGTTTGCATCGGTAAAAACATAGACCGTCTCTTCTTTTTCGGCCCCCTCGGTCTCCTGACCTGTGCCGACTGCTGCCGCGAGTGCCTGCGCCAGATCTTTCTCCGTGATCGTATCCGTCTCCTCAGAGCCCCAGAAAATGCTCCCGTGCACGGGCGCAGAAGCTGCCGCAAACGCGGGCATCGACATATTTGCTGTCATCGCCACTGCAAGGAGCAGGGCCAGAACCTGTTTTCTTCTCATGATTTTCAACTCCTTTATCCCGACTCTTTTTCGAGTCACTGCATCATCTGTCTTATATTGAATGGGACAGCTCAGTTCCCTGATTTCCCATTTTGTTGTCTTTACTTATAAATCCCCGGCTCGTTCTGATGATAATGGGATCAAACAGAAGCAGGACCGCGGGAAGCGCGAATATTACCGTCACCATACTGATCAGCGCGCCTCTGGCCATCAGCATGCACAGGGAGGAGATGACGGAGATTCCCGAATACATTCCTACCCCGAAGGTCGCCGCGAAGAAGGACATCGCGCTGACGAAGATACTCTGGATCGACGTCTTGTGGGCGATCAGAACTGCCTCGCTCTTGCTCTTTCCGGATCTTCTCTCCACCTGATAACGGCTCGTCATCAGAATCGCGTAGTCGACGGTAGATCCCAGCTGGATCGTGCCGATGACGATCGAGGCGATGAAAGGAAGCGACGTTCCCGTGTAATAGGCCAGGCCCATGTTGATGAAGATCGCGCACTCGATGACCAGGACCAGAAGGACCGGCAGGCTCAGTGACGTGAATACGAACAGGATGATCGCCGCGATGATGCCGATGGAAGTCCAGTTGACGACGTTGAAGTCGTGGTTGGAGATCGTGATCAGGTCTTTGGTGCAGGGCGCGTCGCCAATCAGCATGGCCTTACTGTCATACCGGTGGATGATCTCATTGATCGTGTCGATCTGCTGATTCATCTCATCGCTGGCCGTGATGTATTCGCTGCCCACCAGCATCAGCTGGTATCCGCCTCCGTACAGTTCTTCCTTGGCCGCCTCGGGAAGCATCTCCCTGGGGATGCCCTCGCCCATGAAACTGTCCACGGAGATGACGCTGCTCACGCCGCTCACTTTTTTGATCTCCTGAGACATCCGGTCTCCGGACTTGGCGTCCAGATCCGCGTCCGCAAGGATCATCAGTGTGTTGTTCATGCCGAACGTCTCATCCATCTTCTGATTGGCCACCATGGAAGGAAGTTCCTTGGGAAGCGTCTGGATGATGTCGTAATAGATGTCGTAGTGTGTATAGCCGTAGATCGCGGGGATCCAGGCCAGAAGGAATACCAGAAAGACCGCCTTGTTGTGCTTCTGTACAAATTCCGGAATCTTGGAAAACGTAGGAAGAAGAGGCTTGTGCCGTGTCTTCTCAATGGCTTTCTCAAAGATGAGGATCATGGAAGGCAGCACCGTCACGCAGCAGATCACGCCCAGGGCCACGCCCTTCATCATGACCAGGCCGACATCCAGGCCGAAGGTAAACCGCATAAAGCACAGCGCCGCAAAGCCCGCGATCGTTGTGACGGAAGATCCCACGACGGATTTGAGCGTCTCGTTGATCGCCGTCGCCATGGCTTCCTTGGAATTCTCGTGTGTCAGCTCGTTTTCCTTGAAGCTGTGCCACAAGAAGATTGAGTAATCCATTGTGACGCCCAGCTGCAGGACCGCTGCCAGCGCCTTTGTTATATAGGATACTTCACCAAAAAAGTAATTGGAACCCAGATTATAAATGATCGCCATTCCGATCGAAAGCAGGAAGAACACCGGCGCCAGGAAAGTATCCATGCTCAGCGCCAGAATGATGGAGGACAGCAGCACTGCCAGTGCCACATAGATGGGTTCCTCCGATTCCGCCAGGTCCTTGGTGTCCGTGATGACCGCGGACATACCCTGCAGGTAGCACCCGCTGTCCAGTACCTTTCGGATCTCTGTCACCGCTCCCATCGTCTCGTCCGAGGACGTCGATGAGTCATAGGTGATCGCCATCATCGTGGCGTTTCCTTTGATGAAGGCATCTCTGATCTTCTGCGGAAGCATTTCCTTGGGGATCGAGATGTCCGCGAAAGAATCGTACCAGAGCACTTTTTTGACATGCTCCACTTTCTCGATCTCCTGCTTGAGCGCCACGATCTCCTTATCGTTTTTGTCCTCCACGATCAGCATCGTGATGGCGCCCGTTCCGAACTCGTTCATCAGGATGTCCTGTCCCTTGATGGTCTCAATGCTGTCCGGCAGATAGGTCAGAATATCGTAATTGACCCTCGTATGCGTATACCCCCAGACCGCCGGGACCAGCAGGGCCAGGGCAAGGACCAGGATCAGATGCCTGACTTTAACCACTGCGCTGCCAAAACTTTTCATAACTCAACTCCTACTTCTTTTGTTTGTTCTTGCTCTGCCCGCCCGAATGGCGGACAGATACGGGGAAAACTCACTTCCCAACGAAAAAGAGTATAAAAAAAGAGATTGAATATGAGAATATTCAATCCCTCCGCGATGTTAAGAGCCGATATACAAATCGGCCTGTTTGTATATGTGTGTCACGGGGACGTATCAAGTGACACATTTTTTCCCCTGTCACAGTTCTTCCAGAACGTCCCATAGTGAGCGGGTCACCACATATTCATAGATGTTCGCCACTTCCTCCGGCGGCACCGTCATGCCGGACCTGATCCAGTAGATCACCACATAATTCATGGACCTGGCGTAATATCTGGCCATCGAATCGATCGTCAGCCACGGGTGCTTCGTATGCGGCTTCCCGCTGCTCCTCTCGGCAAACAGGTCCAGAAGGAGCTTGTAGATGCACTCCTCGGTAATCTGCTCGAAAGAGTTCTGTCCCTCGATCCGGACCGCTTTTTCATAAAACGCGCTGTCCTTCTTCAGATTGCTGAAGATCAGCGTCAGCGCCTCCTTGTACATATTGTTGCCAAGCAGAATCCCGACAGGTTCCAGGATCTCCTTCTGCACAATATAGGCCAAAAGATCGTACTTGTCCTGAAAGTGATTATAGAAGGTCACCCGGATCACTCCCGCCCCGTCCGTGATCTTCTTGATCGTTATTTTTTCAAAAGGCATTTTCTGCACCAGCTCCTTGAGGCTTTGCGCCAGAGCCTGCTCGACATCCTTCTTCTCTTCCGTCACGTCTCACACCTCATGCCTCCCGGACCGGCGAAACGCACTCATGGGGTCCGCTCCAGGAACCACTCTCTCTTCCACAGAATAATGATCACAACAACAAACTGAAATACGACCGTGAGCACCGTATACAGCCACTTCCCGCTGATAATGAACTGCCCCGCCAGACAGGACAGCAGGATCTGCAGCCAGCTTCCCATAGCCACAGCCTTCACGTAATCAATCGCCGTGATATCCGTCCTCGCGGCGATATAAGGAATAATACCGTTCGGAATGGCCGGCACCATGTTGGCGACCACGACCATAAACTTCGGATTCGCCCCGTTCAGCTTCTCCAAAAGCCACTGGGCGGTCCTTCCCATCGACACATCCCGGATCCTGTCGCTTCCCATTTTCCTCGCAAAAAGAAAAACGAGCAGATTAGATACCACAAACCCAATATAACACATGAGGAAGCCTTTCAGCCAGCCATAAATCAGGCCCGCTGCAACCTGGATCGCCATTCCCGGCATCACGATGCTCGCTATTTGGACCGCCTGCAGCAAAATAACCGCGATCACACCCTTGATCCCGGTCTCCTGCGCGAGATAATCCGCAATTTTCTGACTGTCGCCCTCCTTGAGCAAGGGAATCAGTCCCGGAATCTTATCGCCGAAAGCAAACCAGATCAAAATAGCAACTGCAATAACAACGAGAACAGGGATCAGCTTCTCTTTGAGCTTATACCAAAAGCTGTTTTCCCTTATATCCATCTATTAATTCTCTATCTATGCCGGACAGTCCGGCTCCGGATTCGTATACAGTGTATCTTTTCGATTTTACATATTCTTTACTTAGCGTTAAGCCTTACTATACACTATCCGGCACTATTTCTCAAGTTCAGCCGGAATCGGGCTTTACCTAGGTAATAGCAAAATCCCCCTCCTCTCATCAATAAGCGCAGGCGGCGGGCAGTTCACTTCAGTGCGCTGTAAAGAAGCACGAACAGGTACAAAAACCTGGATGCTCTGCCTGGCTTTTAACTCCTGTTTTGCTTAACCAATACTTTTGAGGGCCAAACTGATATGTTGTATTAACAATAATATTATATTACAAACCATAATTTCGTTTATAACAATTATTCAGAGCATTTCAATCGTCATCATATTTCCGATTAAAATCAAGGAATATATATATATTTGTCTCAATAAAAAAGAAGGAACTGATTAGCACCAGATCCTTCTTAACAAATAATCCTTCAGTTTTACAAAATATCGTTGATATCCGACTTTATAACATCTGCTTTCGGCCCGTAGATCGCCTGCAAGTCTCAGCCCTTGATCATGATGCCTGAAAACGTTTTTGTGTTTAATGCTTTATTCTCTTTCGAAACGCGGCGACTACCACGAGCAGTGCTGCCACGGAGATCAAGGTATAATGACAAATCGGGTTGGAATCTCCAGTGGCAGGAACATTCGACGTAGACACTTCTCTCCGGTGTGCAGGTGGCGTCTTTTTTTGCGTGGAATCTCCGGGTTCGAGAACCGGTGCCATTCTGTCCGTAACGCTGTCATATGCCGAGACCTTATTCCCGTCCGGGTCTTGTCCGGCAGCTATAACAGTATTTGTCACATATCCGGTTTCAAATTCCTGAGCCGTAACCTGATGCGTGGTCTGATACTCCTTATGCTCTCCCGGAATCAACATCTGAATTTCCCACAAGTCTCCGGTTAACGGATCTATCACTTGGATCTCCGTAATAGTCTGATTTCCATTATTCAATACTTCAATCGTATATGTGATGATCTGTCCTTCCTTGACTGGACCGACTGCATCGGAAGTTTTTCTGACATATAAGCTGGCTGTTTGTTTTTCTGTGGGGTCTTCTGTCTGTGCCGGATCCACCGGAACATTTCCTGCCCTGGCTGTGGCAACATTCACGACCTTTCCCGCCAGGATATCAGCTTCGTTCACCACATAGCTGGTCTCAAAGCTCTTCGTCTCTCCGACCTGTAAATTTTGAAGGGTAAACGTATCGTTGGTCAGTTCGTCGTAGACAGTGATATTTGGGGTGGCAACAGTACCGTCGGCTGTCACAGAGATCCGGTAGCAGATGGTCTCACCGAACGCATACGCTACTCCGTCAGCAGGTGTGCTGATCGTCTCCTTTTCAAGTGTCACTTTCTGCCATTGGGCTGTCAGGACAGTATCTTTAACTCCCATTGTGAAGACCTTGTTTTGCAGAACGGATTCGCTGTCCGCCGGTGTAAGCGTCCAACCGGCAAAGGTATATCCTTCCCATGTGGGGTCTTCAATATCCTTTGTCTCCTGGTATTCCATAATGTACTCTGTAGTTTCCTCAGTTCCTCCCCAAGTACCGCCATTGGGATCCACGGTAAGCTTATATCTGTTGACCGCCCAAATGGCATAAAGATCATTCTCCGAGCAGTTATCAATTCCTGTTTCCTTACCAGGCTGATACTTCACCGTGCCGTCACTTTGCTCGCTCCAGCCCTGGAATGTGTAGCCTTTCAGGGAGAAGGCAACGTCTTCCGCTGCGGCAATATTCAGTCCGCTGTTGTTGGCTTTAATTACCGTGGTTTCGCTGTTCTCCTTACCCGTACTCTCCGGATAATTGGAGTGATACGTTAACCTTGCATCTATGGGAGTTTTGTCATATACCGCAGTAAAAATACATTTACCATTACTGTCTGCAACGATAGAAACTGCACTGCCAGCTTTGTATATTACGGGGCTGTCTGTCATCTGCCAGCCGATAAAGCAATATCCCTCATCAACTTTTTCCGGCGCACCGCGTAGAATCACCCCCGTTCCATCCCAACGCTTTGCGGAATCGTCATAAAATTCACTGCCATCCCGGAAGGTCCCGTGATCTTTTGCGTCATACTCCACCTGAACACTCGCCATGCTGATCCATCTCGCTTTAAGACTTACATCCTTGATGAGCTGCGTATGTTCAAAATCAAAGGGTTTTCCTGCCTCAGCACCGTCTGAATAGATCCATGTATCAAACACATAACCAACACGATCGTTTAATTTCGGAATATCCTGAGTCGGGAACAGTGTATCCTTTGTCTTTTCAAAGTCCTTGACTGCTGCGGTGCCATCTTCAAATGATCCGCCGTTAGGATCAAAAGTGACGGTTACCGTACCGCTCTTTCTCCAATAAGCCTCTCGGACCGTATTCATAGCCGGCATGATTTCGTTTTCATACGCCGGAAGCAGATTTCCGTTTTCATCTGTAACCTGGTTTCCTTCTACATCATACCATCCGAGGAAATCATATCCTTCCTTCTCGGGCACATGGTAGTAATCGGTAATGGGCGCACCATACTTGACCGGCGCCTGAGAAGAAAGCTCCACGTAGTTGGCAACATAGTTTGCGCTGCCCTCATGATCCTTGAATATTAAATCAAACCTTCTCCGCAGATAGTACCAGTTATAGACAAGTGCATAGTCTTTTCCGTCGATCGTCACATTCTGCTGGACAACGTCGGGGTAATTTGCTCCCGGTTTCGTGGGATTACGGACGTCCCCGGGAACGTCAGCGTGAACCATATATTTCGTGGTGTTGGATGGGAGATAGCTGGTGTTTTGGGCACGAACTCTATCCTCGGTGCTCTTAATTTCATAGATATTATCATCTTCTATACTTTCCACCCAGGAGTTAAACTGCATATTGACCATACTCCTGGAATAGATCGCAGTGAAACTCCCTCCCAGTTCCATCTCATCAATCCAGTAATAGGGAATTGAATTTCTTACCTGATTGGTATAGAATCCATAAATCAGCCTGCGAGGGCATGCCCATCCGTAGCAGAGCGCCTCCGGGTTCAGATTGTCACCGCGGACCTCCAGCACCGGTGTCTTATTGGCTACACTTTCTCCCAGCACAGCGTTAATTGTATAAGAACCGTGTCCTTGCGCATCGGCATAAATATCTCCTATGTCTGTCTTGATATAAAACTCGACTGTCCCATCAGAGTCGGAATAGTTATCCCATTCCCACCGGAACTCATAGGTTTTCAGCCTGAAATACACATTGATCTCTGTAGAGCCGTCACCGGCAACTTCCTTTTCCGCAGACTTATAGAACTCATAATACTGAGGGACAGAAATATTGCCCGGCATGGAGTCTGCCTCCAGCACCTTGGCAGTGGAACCTGTAAGAGCCTGATCGGTACCCGCACCATACCTTGACCAGATCGCCTTGCTCTCATCAAAGCTTCCGTTCTCGTCTACCGCATCGTGCGTTCCTGTGGGTCCATTGCTCAGGATCTCTGTCCAATAGATAACGTTGTAGGTAACTACCTGTGCCTCCCACTGGGCATAGATGGTTGTGTTTTTCGTCAGTTCATTTCCAAATTCAAACATGCTGCCGGATCCGTCCTTTGCGGTATTCCAGCCAAGGAATCGATATCCGATTCTTACAGGATCATCCGGAGCTACTGTTACATCACTGGGGTACAGGTACTGGGGAGTCACAATACTGGCTCTGTTTACACTGCTGTCATTAACATCAAAAAGAAGGCTGTGCCCGTCCTCAATCACAGGATACAAATCAATCGACCCGGCTGAGAGAATCTTCAGGTTCTCTGTAAGCTTATTAAGATTTTGAGCATCCTCTTTCGTCAATGCCCATCCGGTGCACATCGAATCTGCGCCTACATCCACAGTTCTCTTATTGATATCCGTAAGAGATACTTCCGTATTTCCCTCTACATATTCTCCTGAAATGGTGTCCACAATCACATCGTCCTGTGTCACATCGTGAAAGCACACAGTATAGAGCTCACCATACCGCGGAAACACGTTTACTACCGTGTCGCTATTTGTATCTTCTACTCTTATAACTACACCGAATCCGTTGAAACGCTCATACGCACCATCGCTCTTGATATACCAGCCAAGAAAAGTCTGCCCTTTCTCCGGATCGGGCAGCTGTGGTTCTGCCAGAGTATCCCCTGTTTTTACAATTTGTGTAGAGAGTAGATTGCCATCTTCTTTATCATATATTTTGTAGGTAATCCGTTCCAGCGCTTCGCCGTCATCTGAAGGATCTGTACCGATAATGGCGTATATACTGAATTCATTCGCATAGAACGTAGCTTCGCCGCCTGTAAGACCGACAATATCTGTCACTTGCTCCGCAGCCATATTGTCATTGACATGGACCACCAGAAAATCACGTCCATCCACACTGCCGTCAGTTGCTCGCAATGTTACATGGACTTTCGAATGATCTGCCGGTTCGATTTCTTTGCCCTGCTCATTGTAGAAGGAAATATTGACCGCAGCAGCATCCACAACCTTCCGCAGTGTGATCGCCTGAGCAGCCTCAATGACTACCTCCTTGGACGCAGCAGTGACCACCATAGTTGTTCCATCCGGGAAAACGCCCTCCTCTGCCGATACAGAGACCGTAACACCGTTTCCAGCGGTATTTCTCGCTGAAAATGCAGGCATGGAGCCCGCTTCCGCTTCTATCGAGCCTTCTTTCAGTTCGGCTTTTTTCTCCTCCTGAACGGGATCAGCCGGCGTCTCAGTACCGGGTTCTTCCGGAGCAGCAGTCTCCTGTGTGGACTGCGCGCTCTTTCCGGCGTCACTGTTTTCAGGATCTGCATCCTCAGCGACAGCCTCTGTAGAGCTGTTGTCCACAGCATCAGAACCCGACGTTACCTCAGAAGG
>JAZQCI010000105.1:0-3390 GCA_045546175.1 Lachnospiraceae bacterium
CCGCTCTATGAACCCGGATATCTCCGAGGAGGTCAAGCAGGCGGTAAAGCTTAAGCAGGCGGTCGATTATCCCACCAATACGCATCCCAATGACAGGGCTCATGAGTTTGAGTCATGGTTTATTGAGGACTTTTTGAGAAGAATTTGAGCAAACAAGCATATAACACAGTGAGGATGTTCCCCACTGTGTTATGTGTTATATGGTCAAATGGAATACGGGTAGTAATCAAAAATTCCCTGTACAGCATCTGAAATGTCCTGAATCTGCTCATAGGAAATACTGGAGATCTTCCGGTAATACCTGGCCTGCAGATCCAGACTTCTCAAGTGTTCAAGCATAGCTGTCCCGTTATATTTGTCAGAAGTAATTCCAATATGCAAAGCGTCCGGATTCGCATTTTCACTAAGCGGACACACGACTGCGAGCCCTGTCTCATTAAAGAATTCTCTGCTGAGCACCAGTACGTACCGCTCTTCTTTTTCCAGCCACAGAATGTCTCCCTGCTGCGCACATTCCATCACCATATCTCACGTCCCTTCGGTTCTCCCCAGTCATATTCTGTGTACGGACCTAGTTTTCCACCGTAGGCGCGGGCACGTTCTTCCAGTGACCGATGCTTAAACTTCACTTTTTCAATAATAATCTGTTCTCCATGAACTTCCATGCTGAGTGTGTCATTTACCGCTATATTCAGTTCCTGTAAGACCAGCTTGGGAATGCGTATTCCCTGTCCGTTTCCCCACTTTACGAGCTGTATTTCCATGTTATGCTCCTTTTTTGCATTTTACTTCGTCTAAACCGACCGTATGCTGTATATACATTGTATATTATCCGATTACATGATCCCGGTCAACACCTGCTCGTAAACAGGCGTGAAAGAAACCACCTCCGGTTTCCCACACGCCTTTTCCATCCCCCAATATTACACTTCCCAAATCAGTCCCAGAAACACAGTTCTTAAACCAGCCCCAGAAACTCAACCATCAAATCACCCCCAAATACTCAAACGCCTTATACAGCCCATCCTCATCGACCCCCGCCGTCACATAGTCTGCCGCCGCCTTGGCTTCTTCACCGCCGCTGCCCATACAGACGCTGCGGGCGCAGCACTCGAACATGGGGATGTCCACCTTCGCATCTCCAAATGCGATCGTGTCCGCCCTGTCTGCCCCGAGATAGTCCAGCAGGCACTCCACGGCGTGCGCTTTTGTAATTCCCTTGACGCCCAGGTCTCCGAACAGCGCCAGCTCCCCGGCTCCGCCCCAGGTACCGTTCTGAAGGTCCGGGAACTCTTTTTGGGCGTCCTCGAAGTCCTGATAACTTGCCAAAATATAGCTGATCTTATTTACATCATCCCGATACAGTTCTCCCCCGAAGATCATGTCCGGAAAGACGTCCCGCACTCGCAGCTCCTCTGCCCCGGCCTTCCCCTTGCGGGCCGAATACAGCTGAATGACAGGTTCGCCGGACGTCTCAAAATTCTCACTGGCAAACAGGCCGTTGTTGCTCTCCAGATAGAATTCCAATCCGCGGGCGTGCAGCCAGTCCACGACATGGGTGCACTGCTCCTTCGTGATCAGCTGGTGCATGACTACTTTGCCGTGGTCTTCTACGTAGCTGCCGTTTCCGCCGATCATGCCGTCCAGCCCGATTTCCCAGAGATTCGGATAAACTTCTGCCTTGCTGCGGCCCGTGCAGATGTAGACTTTGTGTCCGTTCGCCCGGGCTTTTCTAATTGCGTCCACAGCCGAGGCCGGAAGCTGATTTTCGTAGTTGACAAGTGTCCCGTCAACGTCGATCAATAGAATTTTTCCCATTATCTCTCCTTGAACATTATCTCCTTGAACAGGGAGAAGCGCCCCCCTTCACAGGAAGGCGCTTCTCCAAAACCCTAAAATCCCCCTAAAAGACCTTAGTTTCTGATAAAGCTGCTGTCATGCGCAGAGAAGCCCGCGTCATCGGAGATGTATCTCTCCGCTGTCATATGCAGGTCATATTTCTCGCGCAGAGAAGCGATTGTCTGCATCATGGGCGATGCGTGATGCTTGTCGATTGCTTCCTGGTCTTTCCACGCATCGATCAAAAGCACCGTCTCCGGATCGTTCATTGGAACGTAATACTCATAGCGGAGATTTCCGTCCTCCGCGCGGATCAGGTCCGCCGTTCCGCTTGCTTCCATTTCCTGCGCAAACTTCGCTGCATTCCCGTTTACGCCTGTGTAACGAAGATTAACTACAATGCTCATGATGCCTCCTTTTTTACATGCCTGTTTTCCTGATATCGCTTGTTATGCCAGCTCTTCTCCGTTGCTCGCAATTACTTTCTTGTACCAGTCAAAAGATTCCTTCTTCTCACGGGACAGGTCGCCGGTTCCGTCGTCGAACTTATTGACATAGATAAAGCCGTATCTCTTGGCCATCTCACCGGTAGAAGCCGATACCAGGTCAATGCAGCCCCAAGGAGTGTAGCCCATGAGGTCTACGCCGTCCTTTACCGCTTCCTTCATCTGCTCGATGTGCTTGCGGAGATAGTCGATGCGATAGGTGTCATGTACAATGCCGTCGTCGCCCTTTTCATCATACGCGCCCAGGCCGTTTTCCACAACCATCAGCGGGATTCGATAGCGATCATAAATCTCGTTCAGCGCAAAGCGAAGTCCCTTGGGATCGATCTGCCAGCCCCAGTCGGACGCTTCCAAATAAGGATTCTTGAAACCTGCTCCGATGTTGCCTTCAGTGGCTTCCGCCTTCGGATCCACCGTGATGCAGTTGGACATGTAATAGCTGAAGGTGTAGAAATCGACGGTTCCTTCGCGAAGGATGTCCGCGTCTCCTTCCTCCATCTTAATGCTGATGCCCTTTCTCTCCCAGAGGCGCTTTGCGTAGGCGGGATACTCGCCGCGCACCATGACATCCGAGCAGTACCAGTTGCACTCTCTCATCTGCTCCTGGTTCTTGACGATATCGTCCGGATTGCAGGTCAGCGGATAGGACAGGATGAAGCAGATCATGTTGCCCATCTTGTATTCCGGGTAGTGCTCATGCGCGTACTTGACGACCTTGGCGCTTGCCACGAACTGGTGATGCAGAGCCTGGAATCTCTCCTGGGGCTTGTCCGGCACCTCGGTGATAGGGCCCTCATAACCCCTGAATGTACCTGTCGACAAGATCGTGCCCATGGGCATGGTTCCTGCGTTGATTTCATTGAAAGTCAGCCAGTATTTGACCTTGCCCTGATATCTCTCGAAAATCACATGGCAGTATCTCTCGAACAGCTCGATCAGCTCGCGGCCTTCCCAGCCGTTGTACTTCTCAACGAGAGCGAAAGGCAGCTCATAGTGGGAAATGGTCACAAGAGGCTCGATGCCGTATTTTTTGCAGCAGTCGAAC
>JAZQCI010000106.1:0-13742 GCA_045546175.1 Lachnospiraceae bacterium
CAATTCTCAAGGTTCGGTGTGGGTATCCACAAAAGTGTGGCATTACCCACCAGTTTTGATCAATGAAATCCGGCATAGCCGGATCTCGGTCTTACTTTGTTCAGGTTTACGAACTCGTGGAGCGAGTTTCGCAATTACCTATTTTCTGTTTTATCATAATGTGTCCCCGTGACACACACCCGTGACACACAATTCAATCTTTTGCCGGCGTTGCAATGATATACGGCTGCTGGTAGGGATCTCTGCCTCCCGATCCGGATCCTTCCCTCCACATTTTGCAGAAGCGAGCTAACGGGACGACGAAATAACCGTCCTGATAATGGTCAGTCGTATCATACGGATCCGCCATGATCAGCACATCATCATGCGGATCACCCGTACCACAGCTGTCCAGGCCAATGATCACCTGCCAATGTCCGCCCCAGTCTACCCAGTCCACCATGATCGGCGTATTGCTGTCCAGCTTCGTGATAATGAATTCTTCACACTCATTGATCGACTGAAATTGACGTTCTGTATCAGCGTGGCAGACTACTTCCCAATTTAATGATTTGAAGAAAGCTTCAAGGTTTTCCGCACTCGTTCCTTCAGTCGAATCGGTTCCGGCAAGACGGCAAATATCCATTTCGTTATAATCATGAACACCGAAATGTTCAAGAACCATAAGTGCCGAGGCGCATGCACAGGAATACTCCGTCGTCTGCTGGTATGTCTTGAAATTTGACAGAATATGAAGGCCGTCACCGCTTACCATGTTGTAATAATCATTGATCACATAGTACTTGCTGTCCGTGTGATCCAGCGTGTGGTTGAATGCATCAGCACCGAGCTCATCGTCAAGTGTGTCCATAGCAGAATCATACTCAATTGTATGGAGCGCGGGAGGGTTTTCTGGCTCTTTTGCTTCTTTGGCTCCCGCGGATCCGCATGCGGATAATAGAGACATGGCAGTTACAAAAATAATCAATGATTTTGTTTTCTGTAATCTCAATTTCTTTAAAAACCTCAGCATTTCCGGTTCCTTTCTTTTCATCAGGGATTTCTGGCATTTTAATTATACTCATACGCCATACTTTTGTGCAAAGACGAATGTGTCAGGGGGACGTATCTACTGACACACTCCACAAAAAATGTGTCACAGGGACGTATCCGCTGACACACTCTTGCAGAGTGTGTCAGTAGATACGTCCCCCTGACACAGCACCGAGTGTGTCGGCGGATACGTCCCCGTGACACATCAGTTCGAGTCATCGGACAGAGTGAGGGAAAAGTGTACAACTACGTCATCACAACCTTTCACCGACAGCCACCCTCTAATAAGGTGTTCATTTGGGCAGTCAAACTGTCCCTCACCGATTTTAAGCGCTTTTGCCAGCAGACAGCCTCTATGTGATTCGGGTTTCCCCACTCTTACGCAAATAGCTTCCGGAATAAATCCCCTGTTTACGGCAATGTCATTTGCAGCAAGGATTTCATGATTACTGGTGATCAGCCTTGCCATCCCAAGGAAGGCATCCCACATTTCATGAAAGGATTTTACAAGATTGTCCTTCTCCATTGTTTTACCTCTTCCTTAATGTTTTTTATTGTCTGCCAGTGTGAGAAACAGCACTGACAGTAGAATTAAAACAATTCCTATCGCTGATTTGACAGTTATTGTTTCTTGAAAAACAAACGCTCCGATAAGCACTCCTGTGACCGGCTCGACGGTACTGAGCATGGAAGATTTTACTCCTCCACATTTCATAATCCCGATTTGGAAAAGTGATGCTGCAATAACCATAGCAATCAAACCCAGGCTGGTATACGAGATCCATACCTGCCATGGAAGATCCAAAAGGAGCTGGTTCTGAGGAAACGAAAACAGCAGGATCTCAGCCGCAGAAAACAATGACAACCAGAATATGATCACCATAACCGGCAATTCTTTCAGACCACTCCGATCAATACCAGATATATAGACAGCATACACGACACCTGATCCTGCAGCGAGAAGCATCCCTCTGCTGTCCATGTTTCCTTCAGAATTGCAAAGGCACATTATTCCAGCAGCACACATAAGAAGACAGAGCATGCCAGTCCTGCTGAATTTCATCCTGAAGACAAAAACAGAGATCAGCATGACGATGATTGGGTATGTAAAATGCAGTGTGGTGGCAAGCCCGGAATCAATATACCAGTATGACCCATATAGCATACATGGCATTGCAGCAAAGAAGACAGATAGAACTGCGATCTTCGCTAATTGCCTGGCGGTGATTTTATAAACCGTACCATAACGGATCAGGATAACAACCCCTGAAGCCACCGCTCCGGTAAAGAAACGCCCAAAGGCAACCGTATATGCATTGCTCCCCAGTGTATACGCTGTTTTTGCCATCAAGGGCATTGTTCCGAACAGGATACCGGATATGAGCGCACAGATCACTCCTTCTGCTTCGGGGGACAGGCCAATCTTACTTTTTCCTTGCTTTTCCTGTGGCTTCTCGTATTTCAAGTCTGAGGACATAAATCTTATGTATTGCTCCTTCTATGTATTTCAATCCCTTTTCCACATGTTCAGGCGAGTATTTTCGAAGAATTGCTTCGATCCCTTTCTGCTTCTCAGGACCTTCTTCTATGATTGCAACATTCCCGAAAACATTGGCAGACCAATATTTCGTTGCGTATTTTTCTGGCATGAGTTCTGTCTGGCTCACAACCGTAAAACAGACCTCCGGATGAAGCAGTAGATTGTCGATCTTCTGGCCGCCATCTGCAGAACAGTGCATGTAAATAACCCAGTTTTCTTCATCCAGGGCATAGCTCAGTGGAATACCATAGGGCTTATCATCATTGGTGACGGTTGCCAGTATTCCATACTCTCCATTTTTCAGGATTTCCTTAATCTCCTCAGGTTCAAGTTTCCGATCCTGTCTTCTCATTTCCCGCATCATTCAATCCTCCGCGAATAAAAGCTGTGCCAAATGTTGCTGTGCCACAGGGACGTATCCGCTGACACACTCTTGCAGAGTGTGTCAGTAGATACGTCCCCGTGACACAGACCCAGACAGAGTGTGTCAGCGGATACGTCCCCGTGACACATCCCGGCTTTACCACCACGCCGCCTCACTGCTCCCCAACTGCGGCGTCGTTCCGTTCCACCTGGGATTCGTTTCCGACATCCGGATGACCGGTCCGAGTGTCTTGAGGTCTCCATATATTGTCCCGTCGTCGCACACCGCCAAGGATTCAAATGCCTGCGGATCCAGCTTTCCGGGTGCGTTCTTAAATTCTTTCACAAGCCCTTCGCGCTGCAGCAGCATAGCTGACTGGCAAAGTGAGACACGAACCACATAGGAGCCGCCCTCCAGGGCGCGGCGTCTGAGTGCGACCATGGCACCAAAGGCACCCATAAATCCGGTCAGGAAGTCGCATGCGTAGACAGGCGTCAGCTTAGGCTGCCCTGCCTTTTCCAGTTCGCCCTCTGTAATGGCAATTCCGGTCACAGCCTGCGCGACCTGGTCCCAACCGGCGCGGTCGGAATACACTCCGCCGGGGCCAAAACAGTCCACACTCACATAAATGAGCCCCTTCTTGTCTTTGAGCAGATCTTCCGGGCCGAACCCATGCTTCTCCATGGAACCGGGGCGATACCCTTCAAGGAATATATCGGCATCCTTCACAAGCTCGTGAAGCTTCCGACTGTCCTCCGGCACTGTATAATCCAGGAAGCAGCTGCGCTTTCCGTGACTGACGTCGCGAACGAAATTGGGGACCTGGGGAAGGTGCGGCGCTGTGACCATCAGCACATCCGCCCCATGCTCCGCCAGAGAAATGCCGCAAGTCGGGCCTGCCAAAATCCTGCATAACTCCAATACTTTGACGCCGGAAAGAGGCTGGGCGTCGCCGTCTGACTCGGAGATTGCAGGCAGAGGAACAGGCTCTGAGTCCCCGATTTTCTCAATCGTGACGACCGGAATGGATGCGAGGTGCTTTCCGTGCGGATGCTGCAGCCATTCTTCCTGCGTGAATACGATTCCGCCCGTAGCGCCGGCCTCATTGATCGCACGATCGAGATCCTCACTGTTCCACTTAGAGACAGCCTCCGCGACTGCCTCCGGCGTGCCCTCACAGGGGACGCCGTCATGTCCGAGCACATCCAGAACCTTTTTCTCCAGATGAGGGAGATTAAAATGGGGAAGGAACCATCTTCCGTCCGCGCACTTCCAGGGCTGTGTGATAGATACCATATGCTGCAGGGCCTCGGAGGCCTGAACTCCCTCGTAGATCCCTGCATCGTTTTTGCGCTGCGTCTGCGCAGTGCCGCCCAGACAGGTAGCGGCGGCAGTTTCCACGGAAAGAGCTATTTTTTGCCTGCGCCCGGTCCTGAGCTCCCACAGGTCGTTGGCTGCCACGGCTCTCGCCGCCAGCACGCCTGCTGCCGTCTCCCCGAATTTGAAAGGAGAAGGGAAGAAAGGATCCTGCCCGCTAATTGTTACCTCTTTGGTGAAATCCACCTCTGGGGTCAAATTCACCTTCCCGCGAATCTCCATCAGTTCACGAAATGCGTTGTTGCTGTTTATATTCACTTAGGCCTCCTTTGTGTACACATAACAGTTGTTTCTTTAAAAGTTTATCCCCTGCAAGTCATATCGCAGGCTTACAGGGGATGAATCATTCTTCTGCTTATTTTGCAGCTGCTTTTGCTTCCAGATCTTTGTGAACTGTATCCATATACTTGTCGATATCAAAGAGCAGGCAGACAACCAGAAGTACGACACACAGGATGCCTCCGTAGTAGGAGAAGGCAAAGCGGATTGCGGAAATCGCGCTTGCGGACTGCACCTCTGCTGTTCCAACATAGCCGCCGAATGCAAGGATCCAGCTGGCTGTAGCAGCGCCGAGGCCATTGCCAACCTTCTGTCCGAAGCTGACACAACTGTTGATCAGGCCCTCGGAGCGGATACCGAATTTCCACTCGCCAAAGTCAACGACTGCTGCCGCAAGAGCAAAACCGCAGGTGAAGATAGGACCGCAGCCAAGACCTTTGAGAATATAGCCGATCATGATCAGCGTATAGTTGGTTCCGGCGACGCCCATAAGGATAAAGCCTGCCATAGCTACTACAGTTCCCAGGATCATTGTCTTCTGAACGCCGAAGCGGTCAGTCAGAGGTGTGACGAAGAAGTTGACAATAATGGCGGGAATGACGCCGGCAACGGTCAAAGGAGCCATCAGGTTCGCGTTTTCAAGTACTACATTGCAGAAATAATAGGTGCTGCTGCCGTTTGCGATGTTCATGATCAGAAGAAGAACGAATACAAGTGCCAGAAGCCAAAAATATTTGTTCTTGAGCATTGCCGGCAGGGCTTTTCCCAGATCTACCTTCTCGACATGTACTTCACCGGTTCCGGCGTCCTCACCAATGTGCTCTTTGGTTCCGATTGCAGAGATAATGATGGTAACGCCTGCAATGACGCCGAAGAACAGGGCTGTCAGTCTCCAGCTGGAAGCTGCTACTATTCTGACGGTCAATACAGTGACAAGGATCGAGCCGAACTGGTTAGCGATCTGGTTCATGGAACTCATCACGGAGCGCTCATGGTTATCCAGGGTGATACGGGACATCATCGATGTATGGGAAACCATCAACGCTGTGTACGCGATGCAGTTGAGGAAGATATAAGTCAGATACGCATACACCATCTGCGCAGTTCCAGTAAGGGACTCCGGTACTGCGAAAGTGATTGCCATGCCGATAGCACAGAGGAAACCGGACAGGAAGAGCCAGGGTCTTGCCTTACCCCATTTGGTCGATGTTTTGTCAATGATGCTGCCCATGATGACATCAGTAACGCCGTCGAAGATTCTGACCAGCAGGAGCATCGTGCCCACAGCCGCCGCTGCAATACCGACGGAATCGGTGTAATAGGCAGACATGTAATAGCCAACCATACAGGTAATGATGTTGCCGCCGCCGGAACCGATGGCGTAACAGAGTTTTTCCTTCATGCTGACTTTCTTTGAATTCATATTCCCCTCCTTGGATTATAATGTGTTATTGTGTAGTCCTCTGGACTTTGATCCTGTTCCATAATCTGTTTATCGTATTTTTTCTTCGCTGATCACGATTCCGGCGTAGCCGGGTTTCCCAGCTCCCATATCGTCCGGTGTAAAGCCTTCACGAATAAATCTTCTTGCATTGGCCTCCGGCGTCAGCGGTGCGCTGAAGGGATAAGCCTTACTGTAATCGAGCTGCTCTGCAGTCTCCATGTAGTCAAGCAGGACCTTTTTTTCGAGCGGCACCGGGAAATGCGATATGATGAGTGAATCAAAATCCAGATCCCAGGCCTTCTTCAGCGTCTCTTTGTAAACGGACAACGTGCAGGCTTCTTTCATAAAGAGCCAGAAATCATCGTTCATCGCGTCTGCTGCATAGAAGATCCTTTCCTCTCTGAGCAAGAGACCAATGCTTCCCGGCGTGTGTCCGGGTACCTCGATGACTTCAAGTTTCATCCCGCCAAGATCAAATACAAATCCCTCGCGAACTTCCCGTAGATCTCCCACCGGTCTGTTCAGATATGTCTTCTGGTCAAAATTCTGTCCGATTGCATTCACTGGTTCCCCCGTGAAGTAATCCAAAGCATTTCTCGCCATCTCGATTGCCAGTTTTTTGCGGTATTCACCGTGGTGCTCCCTGATGACTGGTATGTCTGCCGGGTGTATGTAGATCGGCTCATCAAACTGGTAGTTCCCGCAGGCATGATCGATATGGCCGTGGCTGTTGACCACATACAGAGGAAGATCCGTCAGTTCCCTGACGACAGACCGCAGATCCCTAAATCCGTAAGCGGTGTCCCACAGGAGTGCTCTTTCGCTGCCCACAAACAGGTCCGTAAAGACGCCCATTGGGTCATAGATCCTGTATCGTCCTTCTCCGATTTTCGTAACGCGGTAATAGTTCTCCATGGCAATTCTCCTTCCTCTAGTCAGATCTCCGCGCACAGGCGGCGCAGCGCTTCGTCCCAGAAAATCCAGTCGTGTCCGCCTTCCCATTCCTCATAGCGGTAATCTATATTTTGACTTCTGGCGAAGTCTCGGAACCGGGCATTCATCTCGTAAAGCATGTCCTGCCTGCCCTCGAAGTGCACAATCGTCGGGATCCTGCGGCCTTGCGTTTGCAATTCTCTGATCAGCACATATGGGTCATCCCGGCCGGAAATGCCTTTCGGTCCAAAGGCAGCGCGGATGTTCTCATGAAGGATCTCATTTCCCACGTCAGTATCCTCAAAGTCTGGAAGAAGGTCCGGCCGTATCCCTGCGGAGAAGATGGCAATCTTTTGAAAGCGTTCAGGATTCGCAAGACCAATCCGGAGAGTTCCGTAGGCACCCATGGAAAGACCTGCCAGAAATGTTTTTTGAGGATCCTGCGATATGGGAAGCCAGCGTCCGACCCATTCCGGGAGTTCCTCTGCTATGTAAGAGTAAAACCGCTTGCCGTTTATTCCGTTGACGTAAAAACTCGTCTCTGCAGAAGGCATCACGACTACGATTCCCCTCTCCCGCGCATATCTCTCAATGTTTGAATTCCGGACCCAGCTTGTGCAGTCATCTCCTCTGCCATGCAGAAGATACAGGACTTTGCACCCACCCTCAGCGATATCATCCGGAAGGAGAATGCTGATCTGTGTCTCATGGGCAAGGTATTTCGAATGCAGGTGGCAATTCATATAGGTCATGACAGATCTCCTCTTACAACTGAATTGCGGTAATCCGATCCTTGACTTGCTTTCAGTTCTTACCGCGTTCTTACTTTCTATAAATAGTCTACTCCTCCTTTATCCAGCAGTAAAATTGATGTAAAATAATTTTACGATCTGTTTTTTATATATTTACAGCGCGGCAGCCCGATCGCCGGGCTCAAAAACAAGGGGGTTTTATGGATCTGCAGGTTCTACGATTTTTTGTCACCGTGGCACAGGAGGGCGGCTTCACGGCAGCCAGTGAGAAGCTCCACTACGCCCAATCCAACCTTTCAACCAGGATTCGTCAGATGGAGGAGGAATTGGGGGAGACACTTTTCTACCGCAACAAGCGCGGCGTCACGCTGACGACCAAGGGTGAGTTGTTCTATGATTATGCGAACCGTATTCTGAATTTGTCGGAAGAAGCCATGACCGCCATGCGGGATATGGATCACGCGCGGGGAAACCTTGTGATCGGGTCCATCGAAGCCACTGCGCTGGGCGACCTTCCAAGTCTGTTTGCGCAGTACCACAAAGAATATCCGGATGTGAAGCTGTCACTGACAACAGACATGAATGATGTGTTTGTGGATAAGATATTAAATCGAGAGATTGATGGGGCTTTTGTGGCGGAGTCGCCCGGAAGAAAAGAACTGAATGAATTATTCGTCAAAAAGGACCGGCTTGTTCTGGTCACCAGTACCCAGGAAGAAGTCTCCGATCTGCGGGAACTGCTTCAAACTCTGCCCATCATCACATTTCCTGAAGGAAGTATCTTCCGCAGACGGTTGGAGATGCTCCTGGCTTCGCAGGGGATTCTCTCTCCTTCGCATATGATCATCCTCAATTCACTGGGTGCGCAACTGGTCAACATCACTTCCGGCCTTGGCGTCGGATTTCTGCCGGAGTCCATCATTGGCTCCTATGTGGAACGGGACCTGATGAAGAAATTTGATGTGGAAGACAATGAGACAATCTCAGAATTGGACATTACGTTTATCTATCGGAAAGACCATGTTTTGGATGCGGCATTTCGTTACTTCCTGGAGGGTGTGTCAGGGGGACGTATCCGCTGACACACTTTTGCCGCTTTGTGTCACGGGTTTGTGTCACGGGTTTGTGTGTCACGGGGACGTATCCGCTGACACATTCCGTGACACATTTTTGCGGCGTGTGTCAGTGGATACGTCCCCATTACACACCCATGACACATTCCGTGACACCATTCCAGCGGCGTGTGTCAGCGGATACGTCCCCGTGACACACCACAAAGAACCGGCTGCAGCCTGAAACTGCAGCCGGTTCGTCGCATTGTTCTATATTTTGGCGGAGTGAATTATTATTTCGTCGTAGCCGCGCTCCAGCTGGATGTGCTCGCGACGGGGCTCATAAGTACCCGGCCGGTTCCGCGGTAAACATTGACCAGGCCTTCGCCGCTGACCGCAGATCCGACGATTGATCTTGTGGACATCTCAACCGTAAACTGCAGGCTGGAAGACCAGCAGACCGCCATGTCGCCGTCGATCCGAAGCTCGTCATTATTAAGGTCGACGCAGATCAGTTCCTCTTCTGGCACATAGCTCTCAAGTGCTGCGATTCCGCGTCCGGAAAGGCCGAGGTTGAACAGCCCCTCGTTGCCAAGAGCCGCCGAGGAGAGCGTGCGGCGGGCCACCAGATTCTGGCGAACGGTCCCATCGCATGCGTAGAACATTCCGTCCTCAATGGTGATCCCGGATCCCCACTGCTCCACATCCACAAGAATGATGTGCTTGTAGGTGGGCTCAAGCACGAGGATTCCGGTTCCCTTGTATTCGGGCTTGACTGCGGATTCTTTGGTGACTGCGCCGCGCAGCGCCTTGCCAAAGAAGTCGCCCACGCCCTTTACGCCGCTCGTGGCAGTGACGTTGCCCGCCATCCACTGCATTGCGCCGGACTGGACTACCGCAGTATTTCCGCCGTTCATATCGATGACCAGCTGTCTGCGGTGTACCCCCATTTTGGAGCCAAAATATTCCGCCTCCGCATTAAAGAAATTGACACTGAGGTCTTTGTCATACTCCAGAACGCTGAAGTTGCCCATTCTTTTTGTGAAATGTCTGTTTTCGTTTTCCAGGTTGTTTATTCTCATTGGTCCTCCTTATCTGTCATTGTTTGCGTCACGGTGTGTCACGGGGACGTATCCGCTGACACACGCCCACCGCTCTGTGACACACACTCTCTGGCTGTATTTTGTTGCTTTGATAATTATACTACCTCCTATAGTGAAATTCATCTGTTAAGAGCGGTTTGGGCACTAGTTGGTCGCAAAAATAACCAATAGGAGCAAAAATCGCTGGTACACTTTACTAATTCACTTATCCACCCAATCCTCTTTGGCCTTTTCCTCCCGAATGATCTGACGGACTCTTCTTTCCGTCAGTCCAATGGCCCTCGCTATTTCCGATGGCTTCATTTTCCCGCTATTTTCCCTGATAAATTGCCTTATGTGCTCTTTGGAATACAGCTGCTTCGGAAACGATACAATGACGCCCGCATATCTGTTCCATATCTTTAAGGCGGCTGCATTTCCAAGCAGTTCTGCCATCTCTTTGTAAACGCCATTCAGATGCGTGAAGTCACTGTCCGCCATACTTCAAGTCCTCCCTTCCGATAATTATATCGATTTGGAAAGGCAATCATCATTTGCTGATTTCTCGGAAATTTTCCTATTATATTTCAATATCCTTAATTATGGTGCCGAAGGAGTCATTCCAAGGATACATGGTCAATTATACTCATATTCATATAGCAGCTTATCAAAGTTCACGAATCGTGAGTGTGTCACGGGGACGTATCCAATGACACATTCTTGCGGCGTGTGTCAGAAGATACGTCCCCATGACACATTCACATGACAAAAGGGACGGTTCCGCTGACACAACGCCTTTCGGCAGTTGCATCTGCAGAACCGTCCCTATGACATTCAGTAGAAAATGTGTCAGCGGATACGTCCCCATGACACACACCTATATACCGGCAGGGGATATCATCCTGCTGCAGCAGTGCCGGATCAGTTCCGTGTCATGTGTAACGACAAGAACGGTCGTTCCCATATCCCGGAGCTTTTTCAGCATGTCCGCCGTTTCTATCATATGTCCGTGATCAAGCCCGCTTGTAGGTTCATCCAGCAACAGGATCTCCCTCCCGGAAGCCAGGGCACATGCAATGGCCAGCCGCTGTTTCTGCCCTCCGGACAGACTTTGCGGGTGACGGTCCGGATACTCTCCAAGATCCAGCTGCCCGAGGAGCTCCGCTGCTCTTCCTTCCGCGTTTTCTGTATTCTTGGGCAGAGAGATCAGGACTTCTTCCAGAACACTCTCGGTAAACAATTGATTTCCGGTATCCTGCATGACCAGATAGCACAGTTTCTGCCTGTCCCTGTTACCATATTTTCTGCCCTTGTATTCCAAGGTTCCGCGGAATCTCTTTTCCAGCCCGCAGAGGCAATTTAAAAAGGTCGTCTTACCAAGGCCGTTATTTCCGGTCACTGCTGTGATCTCATGCGCCGCCAGACGCAGGTACGGGATCTGCAGGACCGGCTGTTTTCTGCCGCGATAAGAAAAGTTAAAGTCATGCAGGATCATCGGCTCGTCATTTTCCAGAAAAACAGGCAGCAGACTCTGATCCGGTGCTTTCATGATGTTTGTCCTCAGGCCCATCTGTGCCAAGTCCTTCGGCGTCAGCGCCGACATTTCATTCCGGGTAAACTGCCTCGCGATCCGGCCGTACTCCAGAATGACCGCCCGGTCGATCAGATCCCACAGATACGCGATCCGGTGCTCCGCAGCAATGATCGTCTTCCCCTGAGAACGCCAGGAAAGGATCATATCCCTGAGCGCCATAGTCGCTTCATGATCCAGGTTTGCGGATGGTTCATCCAACAGGATAAGGTCCGGTCCTGATACATTCACGGCGGCGCATGCGATCTTCTGCTTCTCCCCGTCGGACAGATGGAAAATACTTCGGTCCATCAGTTTCTCAATTCCCAGGGAATTTACCGTGTCGTCAATCCTCTGATAGATCTCTTCTTCCGGCAGTCCCCTGTTCTCGCAACAAAAAGCCAGTTCTCCGGTGGTATCGACATTATAAAACTGGGTGCGCGGATTCTGGAAAACAGTGCCCACAAGCCTCGCTGTATCATACAGTTCCATGTTCCGGATCTCTTTTCCGTCCACAAGGACGGTTCCTTCTGTCTCTCCCTGATAGAAATGCGGGATCAGGCCGTTGACCAGGCGAAGGATCGTTGTCTTCCCGCATCCGGAAGGTCCGGTCAACAGGACGAATTCTCCCTTCCTTACCGACAGATTGATTCCGGTGAGACTGTTTTTTGCCTCGTTCTGATTCTCTGCACTGCCGTAGCGGAATGTCACATTTTTCAGTTCTACCATAATCTCACCCCGCAAAGCTCCAGAATCCAGGCGCAGACAACGAAAAGACATCCGGCAAGCAAAAAGATATCCTGCGCGCGAAATCCGATCCTGCAGATATTGGTCCGTTTGACCGGCGCACCCAGCCCCCGCGTCAGGGCCGACGCCGAGAGCTCCTCCCCAATCCGGACGCTGGATGTCATCATGGGCACCATCTGATATTCCACAACCTGTCCCGCCTTTGCACCTCCCAGGTGGATCCCTCTCATCCGCATGGCGCGCCGGATCGATCTCCATTCAGCGCCGATGGTCGGGAAGAGGCGGAACATGACAGAGAGCGGAATTGTCACCTGCTGCGGCATATGGATCTTTTCCATGGCGGAAATGAACTCACTGACCGATGTAGTTGCGATAACATACTCCCCCATCATGATGGTCACCACAAAGCGTGTCAGGATCCCTCCGCAAAATAGTGCAAAATATGAGAGCACAGCCGGAAGATAAGGTATCGCCCACAGCAGGGCGTACCCGCACACCAGTATGCATACGCCCCGGAAGAAGCGGATCCACTGCTTTTCCGCCAGCAGCAGAGCAAACGGAAGTGCTGACAGGATCATTTTCAGTGGCTGCATCTGCTCTCCGCCGAGTCCCCCCATCACAAAGAGAGCCAGGATCAGGACCAATGCCAGCTTTGTCCGCGGATCAATAAAGCCTCTTCTCTTTTCCTGCGATCGTTTGGATGCGTATTCCATCAGACCAGGCCCGCCTTCTCAAAATGCTTTTTCAAAAGAGCGCGTCCCAGAAGTCCGCCGATCATGCCGCAGACAAAGCAGGCGATCAGAAGGACCGGCGCCATCCACAGAGGCATCAGTTTCTGTACGGCATCGATATACGCCTGCCCGTAGTCCGCCCTCTGTGCAAAATATCCTTCGTAATCTGTGAACAGGGGAAGATAATTGCCGAAGATCCACGTGCTGAAAAGCCCGTACGAGAGCACCGCTTTCTTCGCGTCCCTGTAATCGCCGCTCTTAAGCACCAGTTCCGCCAGAAGGCCGGCAACCGCGCAGGTCAAAAGAGGCCACGGGCCTATACCCGTTAGCAGCATCAGGATTCCCATGATCATCGCAAAGATAAAGATCATACCGGGCTTTTTCACCCTTGTAAGGAACAGCATGAACGGGATTCCTCCCAGAATCGGAACAAATACCGACAATAATGGCAGGAAAATGGGGATCATTCCCAGCATAGCCACTGCAAACAGAATGACAAAATAGATAGCTCCGTAAATACCGATATTGATCAGGTCGCGGCCTTTCAGTTTCTTATCTTCGTTCATTTGTTTTCCTTTCCGGCAGCAGGTCAGAGTCATGCGCTCCTGCCGGAGACGCATGGCTCTTTCCCGGTCCGCCTCACTTCTGCTTGACTTTCCAGCTCGCCGCTTCGCGCCGCTCGCTGATAAAGCTTCTGTAAATGCCTTCTTCCTTCATCAGATTCTCGTGCGTTCCCTGCTGCACGACTTTCCCGTGATCAATAACGAGGATCTGATCTGCATGCTCCACTGTTTTGAGCCTGTGCGCGATCATAATGACCGTCTTTTCTTCCGTCAGCG
>JAZQCI010000107.1:0-12569 GCA_045546175.1 Lachnospiraceae bacterium
CAATGTAGAACGGGGACGGATCCGCTGACACATTTATGTGTGTCAGCGGATACGTCCCCGTGTCACATCTTGTCACTTTTTCTTTCTGCGTCTCTTTCTTCTCCTCCTCCGGTGCAGATACCGGATATAGGAGACGATAAAGATCACCACAATCAGAATCGTCGACGCGATGATGATCAGGAGCAAAAGAGCAGGAACATTGAGGTACAGTGTTCCGTTCGCTCCGCTGTGGAAGATTCCCTTGAAGAAATACTTGATCCCGTCGACGAAGCTCTTGTTCTCCGAGTAGTGGGCCGTCCCGTACTGCTGCTCCGGCTCCGTTTCGGAAGCCGCTTCCGTACTGCCGCCCGTCGCGCCTTCCGTCGCTTCCGCCGTGGTCGCGGGAGGCAATTCCCCTGTGAAGAGGATCTCCGTCTCGCCCACCGGCCAGTCGCCCACCGAATAGTGGATCGTGCCGATCACCCGGCTGGCCTGCTCCTGTGTGCTGCCGGCCTCTCCTTCTTCGATCGTGGTCCGAACCACGGATTCCGCCTGGCTGTCGTCGTAGACGACTTCCGACTTCAGGCTGTCAAAAGAGAGCTCTTTGGGAATGCACACATAGCCGCTGCCTGATACGGTGAAGGGAATGGAATTGCTGCCGTAGATGTCTTTGCCCAGTCGCATGAAGCCGGGATTGTTGATCGTGTACTTCTTTTCGTGATCCGCGATCTTGAGTTTGCGGAAGTTGTTAAAACCGTAGTCAAACAGTTCCACCGTGTCGTTAAACTGATCCGGGGACTCCTCCATCAGGATTACGCAGATCAGTCGCATGCCGTCCCGCTCCGCGCAGGTCACGAGAGTCTGCCTGGACATCTCGACAAAGCCGGTCTTACCGCCCAGAATCCCATCGTACTCGATCTCCCCGTTGATCAGCTTGTGCTTGTTGAAAAGCGTGAATTCCTCGGGCTGTCTGTCGGAGGATTCCATGAAATAGGTGGGGGCGTTCGCTATTTTGGCGAGCTCTTCGTGGGAGAAGAACTCCCTGGCGATCAGAGCCATGTCGTAAGCGCTCGTGTAGTGCTCCTCATTAAAGAGGCCGTGGGCGTTCGTAAAGTTGGTGTCCTTGCAGCCAAGGCTGTTAGCCCGCCGGTTCATCATCTCCGGGAACTTGTCCAGAGAGCCGCCCATCTTCTCCGCCAGCCCTGCCGCCACTTCATTGGCCGAGGCGACGAACAGCGCGTACAGGCTCTGCTCGACGGTCAGCGCCTCGCCCGGATCGATCCCGATGCTGGAGCTGCCGAACTCAATGCTGTGGACGGCGGTCTCGGAGAACTCGACCATCTCATCCATCTTCAGGTTCTCATAGGCTAACAGTCCCGTCATCACCTTCGTGATGCTGGCCGGATAGAGGTGTTCATGGATGTTCTTGGCGTACAGGATCGTTCCCGTCTCCGCGTCCATCAAAATAGCGCCCTCCGCACCGATCGCCGGTCCCTGGGGCCACCCCTCGATCTTATTGCTCTGGACTTCCTTGTTCTTGCGCTCCTGGGCCTGCGCGTAATAATCGACCTCTTCTGTACCTTCCGTGTCCTCCGCCGCCCTGACAGTCACAGGACAGATCGTAAGACACAGTATTCCGCAGAGCAGCGCCGCAAGGAATCTCTTCCAATCATTCTTCATTCTTTTCACTCTTGTCTCCCGAGAATATACTTAAATATAGGATTTCCCTTGGCAGAAAACCGCTCCTCGTACTCCGTCATGATATTTCCTTTATTCATGACCTCGTCATTATGGAGATCGTAGGTAATCTGCAATATTTTGAAACCGCCCGCTTCTACCTCGTCCACGGCAAAATCAAACAGGTCTCTGTTGTCCGTCTTGAACTCGATCGTGCCGTCCTCTTTCAGAATCTGTCCGAACCTGCGCAGGAACTCTTTGCTGGGAAGCCTTCTCTTGGCGTGCCTGTCCTTGGGCCAGGGATCGGAAAAATTCAGGTAGATCCGGTCCACTTCTCCCTCGCCAAAATATTCACAGATCAGCTCCGCGTCTCCCCTGATAAACAGCAAGTTCTGCGCCTGGGACTCATCCAGCTTGTCCAGGGCCCGGATCAGGACACTTGAGTACTTCTCGATTCCCACGTAATTGATATCGGGATTTTCCACGGCGAGCTGATTGATGAACTTGCCCTTTCCCGTGCCGATCTCCAGATGGATCGGATGATCATTTCCAAACTTCTCTTTCCACTTTCCTTTACATGCCGCCGGGTCCTGCACGATCCACTGACTCTCGGCGATCGTCTCTCTGGCTCCCGGAATATTTCTCAGCCTCATATGCTGCACCTCTTTTGTCATTATACTTTTCCCGGTAAACCGGGTAAAACTGATTTTCATTCTACCATATTTGTTAATATTCAGCACCCCGTAAAAATAATCAAAATAAGGACAGAGGAGCCTTCTTTTCTGCTATAATCTCTTTGGATAAGAAAGGATCTCTTTTTATGGAAAAAATAAGAAACCGTTTCACGATCCCTCTCCTGCTCCTCGCTTTTATGATCACGGCAGCAGGCTGCGCCGAAAAAGCTCCCGCCGATGTCCGCATCGAGCTTCAGACGCCGGACGGCGCAGTAGTCACTTCCTCTGAAAGCTCCGCTTCCGACGCGGTGTTTCCCAGGTTTGTATCGCAGAATGAGGATTATCAGAAAGAACTGGACAAACTGAATAAGGAAATCGAGAAGATACAAAAGGATTACAACAAGCGGACAGAAAAGGGAAAAGGCTTTACGGTACGCACTTATATAGGATCGTCCGAAAGCGTTCCCCAGTGCACGGTCTGCTGGTACGAAGAGCACTCACTGCTCGGCGACGATTACAATCTCATGACGCTCGCATGCAAGAAGAGCACCTGTGAGATTATGGACAGCAAGGAAGCCCTCAAATCCCTTGAGATCGACGGGATCACACTCACCACCAATGTCGCGAAGCTCTATGAGAGCCAGGGTCTCCCGGGCGCCGTCAAAGAGACCGAAATGCAGGGTTTTGAGACCGATGAAAGCGCCGCAGTCACCGCGATCTACATGAAGCTGACCATTGAGATCCCGGACCCTTCCGATCCCGATGAGGAAATTGAGGAATGCCATTTTTATTATTATGATCTGGGGAATAACACACTCAGTCCGCTGTCCGAACACGGATATGATCTGCCATAAAACCCTGCCATAAGACCAACCGCACATATTTTGACCAATCGAAAAGGGGCCTGTCCGGCCCCTTATTTTCACTCGATTCCAACGACCTTATAATCCTGTTCTTCCACGGCTTTTCTTATATCTTCCTCGGAGATCTCTCTGTCAAAAGATACAAGGGCCACTTTCTTCTTCAGGTCCACCTTGGCCACTGCCCCGTCTATGCGGTTAATGGCGCGCTCCACGCGGTTTTTGCAGTTCTCGCAGTGCATACCTTCAATGCGGACTGTTTTCTCGCCGATCTTGGGGCCTTCCAGCTCCTTGTGATCGGGAAGGGTTCCTCCTCCCGTGTCACAGCATCCGCCCTCTCCTTTGAAGTGTCCGATGCTGCTTCGAAGCGCCAGTGCCGCGACCGCAATAACAATGACCAGAACGATTAATGTACCGCCATTCATACTTTGTTTTCCTTCTTTTTCCTATAATTCTTTGCTCTGAATCTCTCGGGAACCTCCACATTTGAACAGCTTCCCGTACACCCCGGGCAATTCATGCCGCAGGATTTAATGCCTTTTTTCCTGTCACTTATGATTTTTCTGATATCCCAGATCACGATGGCGATCAGGATCAGGCTGACCACGATCGTGCCCATGTTTGCGGAAAGCCATTCCATGCTCTCACCTCCCGATCTCTTTCAGAACGACTTTACCTCCTTCGTCTTCTACGGAATACAAGGTGTAATCTTTCAGATCCTTTCCGCCGTTATAAGCGGTAAACGCCTTATTGATTCCTTCCGTAACAGAAAGCGTATATACATAGTCGTCCTGTCTGAGCGTCTCTTCCAGTTTCTTAAAGTCGATATTCTTCAAATTGTCCGCAGATAAATTATAGTGCGTGTAATCGATCCTCGATCCCTCTACAAAATAGCTGTATTGGACCTGCTCCCGGTCTCCGTCCGTTCTCTCATACGCTAGATAGATTCTCGAGCCTTCCTTAACATTTTCGGTTATAAAGGCTCCCCTCTGCCGGGTGTCATACCATTTATCGCCGAGGATTCCCTGCGGAACAAGAAAACCGAGTTTGCCCGGCACCAGAAGCACTAAAGCCAGCATGAGAGCAACGCACATTTTCCCTGTCTTTTGATTGATCAGATTCTTTCTTCCCAAGATCCACAGCGCGATCAGCAACAGGAGCATCAATTCCGCGAGAAAATAAGATCCCATATAGCGCGCGAAGCTGTGCATGCTCGTCATCTCTGCCTGTTCAAAACTCATTTCATAGAGCATGAGCATCATCAGCGCATATCCGACCTCTCCCACCGCAAACACGGTTCCCAGCACCATTGCCTCTTTCCCGGTAAATTTTTCCTTAAACTTATAGGCCAGTGCAATGATGATCAGAAGAATGATCAAAAAAGAGGTAAAATAGGTGATCGTGATCAGTCCGCTCGCTATGTTCCTGTCAAAGAGCTCGAAGATAAACCGCTTGAGCATATCCCTGTGCTCCCTGTCCGAGGAATCCATTATTCTCTTCAGGAATAAACTGAGGCTCATATTATTCAGGTCAAACTGCCTCTCGTCGGGATAGAGCCTGACCAGTCTGTTCCATGAAACATAATAGCCCCCGGCAGCCGCCGCAGAGATCAACATACACAGCAGTCCTTTTCTTTTCTCCTTTCGATCGGACTCCAGAAAAAGGACGGATAAAACCAGATAAAGCAGGGATAATCCTATAAATGCGATTCCGATCTGCTTTGTCCCGATCAGCGCCACGAGAGACATGAGGTACGCAAATTGCCCCGCTTTCGTCCTGTATTCTTTCTGATAGACCAGAAACGCGCTGTAGGAAAACATCAAAGCGATGGTCAGATCCTCGTAAATGGAATTTATGTTTGTGTTCGGATCGCACAGTGAGCACACCAGGAGCACAGCGACTGCCGCCATCACTCCTTTGGCAATATATTCCGGCCCGTCTTTCCACTTTGTGCGGACAGGAAACTGCTCAAACATATAGGGTACGATCAGTGAAACATTCAGCAGATGAAGGGCCTGCGCGACGTGCTGTTCCGAGTATCCTCCTCCCATCCTGCACCAGGCATATTCAAACAGAGCCACGAAAGGCGGATAATCCTTATGTCTGTACAGGGTAGACTCCGTCACACAATAGAAGCGGTCCAGGCGGATCATCTCCTTGACCATTTTCCCCCAGTGCATGAATTCATCCCAGCTGTAGAAAGATCGCCCCGCATCCATGACGGTGACTACTAAAAGACACCCTATATAAGCCCACAATCCGCCGGTCAGAATGTACTCTCTGTTTTTCGACGCTCCGCCGTTCAACAGAAAAAACAGGGGGATCGACAAGGCCGCCATTCCATACAAAATGTACAGGCCGGGAGTAAATGTACCGAGCAGATACTGACTCAGGTACATGATCCCGGACATACAACATAATGCGGTGGCAATATTTTTCCCAAACTCTCTTTTTTCAATGATACAGAATAAAAAAGTTATGAGTACTGAAATAGAATATGGCACTACTGTAGCTATCAAAATATTCTCCCGTTAAATCTCAAGATGCTGCATTAATTATATATATGCGCCAAAATATTTCTTCGCAACATTATAGCATATCTATTTCAGACTCATAACATCAAATTCAGATCTTCACTGCGGACGCCTTCAGCGTTGTAGCCTCTTTATAAGGCTTGAACAGCATGTAAAGGGTTCCTCCGAGGACGACCAGTGATACGAGCAGACCGATAATATTCATGTTTCCGGTGACGGCGCTGCCGATCTGGTAGATGCACATGGAAGCCAGGTAAGCAAAGACGCACTGATAACCGATGGCGAACCAGGTCCACTTGGCGCTGTTCATCTCTCTCTTGATCGCGCCGATAGCTGCGAAGCAAGGTGCGCACAGAAGGTTGAATACCAGGAAGCTGTAGCCTGCCAGAGCAGACATATCTGCCTGAAGGTTGGCCCAGATCTCTTCACCCATCTCGGAGACTTCGCCGTACTTATAGAGAATACCGAAGGTACCTACGACATTTTCCTTTGCGATCAGGCCGGTGACAGCTGCCACTGCGGGCTTCCAGGAACCCCAGCCAAGAGGTGCGAAGATCCATGCCACTGTGTTTCCGAGTGCCGCCAGGATGGAGTGCTCCATGAAGTCCTCCTCGGGAAGCATCTGGAAGGAGCCGTTTAAGAAACCGAAGCTGGACATGAACCACACCAGGATGGTTGCCAGGAGAATGACGGTTCCCGCTTTTTTGACAAAGGAAGAGGCTCTCTCCCACACACTGTGGAAGATACTCGACAATGTAGGAATGTGGTAGGCGGGAAGCTCCATGACGAAGGGAGCGGGCTCGCCCGCGAACATCTTGGTCTTCTTGAGGATAATACCGGAGATTACGATGGCCGCAATACCGACAACATAGGCGCTCCAGCCGACCAGTGCGCTGTTTCCGAACAGGGCGCCCGCGATCAGGCCGATAATGGGGAGCTTGGCTCCGCAGGGAATGAAAGTTGTGGTCATGATCGTCATGCGGCGGTCTCTCTCATTTTCGATGGTACGGGAAGCCATGACGCCGGGAACGCCGCAGCCTGTGCCTACCATCATGGGAATGAAGGACTTTCCGGAGAGGCCGAATCTTCTGAAGATACGGTCCATAATGAAGGCGATTCTCGCCATATAGCCGCAGCCCTCAAGGAAGGCCAGGCAGATAAACAGTACGATCATCTGGGGCAGGAAGCCCAGGACGGCGCCGACGCCGGCCACAATACCATCCAGAATCAGGCCCTTGAGCCAGTCAGCAGTGCCAATGCTGTCCAGGAATCCTTCTATGGCGCCCGGAACGATCTCTCCGAACAGGACATCGTTGACCCAGTCCGTTCCCATGGCGCCGATCGTATTGATCGCCAGGAAATAGACCACCCACATGACCAGCAAAAAGATCGGGATTGCCAGCCACCTGTTGGTGACAATGCAGTCGATCTTGTCGGAGATGGTCATGCTGCCCGCATTCTTCTTCACATAGCTTCCTTCCAGAAGGCCTGCGATATATTCATATCTCTCATTGGTGATGATACTCTCGGAGTCATCATCCATCTGCACTTCTGCCGTCGCGATGATCTTCTCTGCGGCCTCTTTGTCATAAGTGATCTGGTCGCCGATCTTCTCGTCTCTCTCGAAGACTTTGATCTCGTACCAGCGCTGCTTGTCCTCGGGGACATTGTTCAGAACAGGGCGAAGGCTGTCGAGTACTCCCTCTACTTCTGCGCTGAATTTGGGATAGACAGGGGCTGTTTTCTTCTTTGCCGCGTCGATGGCCGCCTCGGCCGCCTTGTCAACGCCTGTTCCCTTGAGCGCGGAAATCTCCACGATCTTAACGCCGAGCTTGTCGCTGAGCGTCTTCACATTGATGTGATCACCGTTTTTCTCAATGATGTCCATCATGTTGAGCGCGATCACGACCGGAATGCCCAGCTCCATGCACTGGGTGGTCAGATAGAGGTTTCTCTCAAGATTTGTCGCGTCTACGATATTGAGGATCGCGTCAGGCTTTTCCTTGAGAAGGTAGTTTCTTGCCACCACTTCTTCGAGGGTATAAGGGGACAGGGAATAGATGCCGGGAAGGTCCGTGATAATGACATCCTTCTGCTTCCTGTACTTACCCTCTTTCTTTTCTACAGTGACGCCCGGCCAGTTGCCCACGTACTGTGTGGAACCGGTAAGGGCATTAAATAATGTTGTTTTTCCGCAGTTCGGATTTCCTGCGAGTGCGATTCTGAGACTCATTGATTTCCCTTCTTTCTTTTATTAGTATCACTCTTCAATTTCCACCATCTCGGCGTCTGCCCGCCTGACCGTGAGTTCGTACCCTCTTACGTTGACTTCCACAGGATCTCCGAAAGGAGCGACCTTGCGCACATAGATCTCAGCACCCTTGGTGATTCCCATATCCATGATTCTTCTCTTTACAGCGCCGGTTCCGTGAAGTTTGACAACTTTCACTGTCTCTCCGACCTGTACGTCCTTCAGTGTCCTCATTACATTTCCTCCTGATGTTTTATTCTGAACCCGCAAAGCGGGTCTTCGACGAAATCAATAACGAACATAACTGTTCAGAACCTGATTATTCAAAATATAATTCTTCAGACCATGATTCTCCTGGCGAGTACATCGCTGATCCCTACTCTCACATTCTTGACATTAACGATCACACTGCCATTGTTGACAGAAACGAGCGTCACTTTTGTTCCCGGAACGAATCCCATGGAAGCCAGATGCTTTCTTATCTCATCGTTGCCGCCGATCTTTCTGATCTCATATTCCTGGCCCGAATCTCCAATTATTAAAGGCATCATTTCTCCTCTGTCCTTTCCATAGATGTAAATAAATTATTATTGTGATCTTATCCGTTGACGATGTTTGATCAAAAAGACTGTACAAACCTTATGTATTAGTTTTAATTAACATAGTTAGACAAATCTATCTTAGGTTAACACCTACTAACCTTCTTTTCTGCTCCATTTAGACACAATACTGATAAATCTGAGCAAATTAAAAGGACTGCGCTATTCAGCTGCAGTCCTTTTTCTCAAGATATTGTGTTCAAGGCTCGCAGAGCGAGCCGCTGCGCCGCGTGCGGGCTGCCTGGAAGGCAGCACCAACCTTTCCGCACGCGTGTGCATCATATAACTCAATATCTGTTATTCAGTTACCATCCGTCAAAGTTCCTTCCGCTTCCTCGTCCGCCAGCTCTTCTTCCTCGCTCCCGCGGACCTTGGCGATCTTGACGACCTTGATGCCTTCGTCAAGATTCATCATCTTGACGCCGGAAGTGATCCTGCCGATGCTCTTGAAGTCGCAGGCCCGGATCTGGATAATAATTCCCGCGGAATTGATCATCATGATCTCATGTTCATCCGTTACGGCCTTAACACCGATCAGATAACCTGTCTTCTTAGTGATGTTGTAACACTTGACGCCCTTTCCGCCACGGTTCTGAACCTTGAATTCTGACAGGCTCGTCCTCTTGCCCATACCGTACTCGGATGCGAACAGGAGCGAATCGCCCTGCGAGTCGATCTGCATTCCGACGATCTCGTCGTCATCGTCCAGATTCATGCCGATGACGCCCATAGCCGTGCGGCCGAGAGGCCTTACGGATTTCTCCTTGAAGCGGATGCACATGCCCTTCTTAGTCACAAGGAATATGTCATTAGCGGGCGTTGTCTGTTTTACCTCGATAAGCTCATCGTCTTCCTTGAGCGTGATCGCGATGATGCCGCTTCTGCGGATGTTGGAGTACTCGGTGATCGCCGTCTTCTTAATGATGCCCTTCTTGGTCACCATGAAGAGATTGGCCTCTTCATCGTAGTGCAGGATCGGTATGATCGCCGTGACTTTCTCTCCGGGATTGAGTTCCAGGAGGTTTATGATTGCCGTGCCGCGCGCCGTTCTGCTGGCTTCCGGGATCTTATAGGCCTTCATGCTGTAGACCCGGCCAAAGCTCGTGAAGAACATGATCATGTCATGCGTCCTTGTCATCAGAAGGTCTTCAATATAGTCATTGTCGATCTTCTGCACGCCCTTGATGCCTCGGCCGCCGCGATTCTGGACCTTGAAGTTGTCCACTGTCATTCGCTTGATATAACCGAGCGAAGTCATCGCGATGACTGTATTGACATTGGGAATCAGGTCCTCCGTCGCCAGATCTTCAAAATTCTGCTCGATCTTACTTCTTCTGTCGTCGCCGTATTTCTCGGCGATCACATTGATTTCCTCTTTGATGACGGTGAGAAGCTTATTCTTGTCCGCAAGGATGGCCTTGAGCTCGGCGATCCTTGCCAGAAGCTCCTCGTGCTCCTTCTCGAGCTTCTCTCTCTCCAAACCTGTCAGAGCGCGCAGACGCATGTCCACGATTGCCTGCGCCTGGACGTCGTCAAGCCCGAAGCGCTCCGTCAGTCTGTTTTTGGCCTCCTGGACATTGGCGCTCTCACGGATGATCTTAATGACTTCATCGATGTTGTCGAGCGCAATGAGCAAGCCCTGTAAGATGTGGTCTCTCTCTTCCGCCTTGTTGAGGTCATACTGCGTCCTTCTGGTGACAACTTCCTCCTGGTGGCGCAGATAGTAGACCAGCATTTCCTTGAGATTCATGACCTTGGGCTCGTTGTTTACGAGCGCAAGCATAGTGATCCCGAACGTGTCCTGCAGCTGCGTGTGTTTATACAGGTTATTGAGGACGATATTGGGATTGGCGTCATGCCTCAGCTCAATGACTACTCTCATTCCTTCGCGGTCCGATTCATCGCGAAGATCCGTGATTCCCTCAATCTTCTTGTTCTTGACAAGTTCCGCGATCTTCTGGATCAGATTCGCCTTATTTACAAGATAGGGAAGCTCCGTGACGACAATGCGGCTCTTGCCGCCGCCCATTGCCTCTATATCCGTGACGGCTCTGGTCACGACCTTGCCGCGGCCCGTCCTGTAAGCCTGCGCAGCGCCTGCCGTTCCCATGATGATCCCGCCGGTAGGAAAGTCGGGAGCTTTTACGATGGAGAGAAGTTCCTCGAGATCGGTATCCCTCTCTTCTTCCACGCGGTTGTCAATGATCTTTACGACCGCTGCCACAACCTCTCTCAGATTGTGGGGCGGTATGTTGGTGGCCATGCCGACCGCAATGCCGGTCGTGCCGTTCACGAGAAGGTTCGGAAAACGGCTGGGAAGAACGGCGGGTTCCTTCTCCGTCTCGTCGAAGTTAGGGACAAAGTCCACCGTATTCTTGCCGATCTCAGCCAGCATCTCCATGGAGATCTTCGTGAGCCTGGCTTCCGTATATCGCATAGCAGCGGCGCCGTCGCCGTCCACGGATCCGAAGTTTCCGTGCCCGTCCACCAATGTGTAACGCATGGACCAGGGCTGTGCCATATTGACAAGTGAACCGTATATGGAGCTGTCACCGTGAGGATGATATTTACCCATTGTATCGCCGACGATACGCGCGCATTTTCTGTGCGGCTTATCGGGACCTACATTAAGTTCACTCATCGCGTAAAGGATTCTTCTCTGTACCGGCTTGAGTCCGTCTCTTACGTCCGGAAGCGCTCTGGACGCGATAACGCTCATCGCGTAGTCGATATAAGAAGTTTCCATCGTTTTTTGCAGATCAACTTCCTGTATCCTGTCAAAAATGTTTTCTTCCATGCCTGACCTACCTTGTTTAAATGTAACTGTTCAGCACAAACGTGCCTGTCATATGTCCGGATTCTTAAATGTCCAGATTTTTAACAAACTTTGCGTTCTCTTCAATAAATTCCCTTCTGGGCTCTACCTTATCTCCCATGAGAATATTGAAAGTGAGGTCTACCTCCGACTCCGTCTCCTCATTGATCATGACTCTCTTCAGGATCCTGGTCTCCGGATTCATTGTGGTCTCCCAGAGCTGCTCGGGGTTCATCTCTCCCAGTCCTTTGTATCTCTGGATCCTGTTGTTCTGGTCTCTTCCTACATCGTTGAGAATCCTGTTGAGTTCATCGTCGCTGTAGGCATACCAGACTTTCTTGTTCTTCTCCAGCTTGTAGAGAGGCGGCATAGCCAGATAGACATGTCCCTGTTTGATCAGTTCCGGCATAAATCTGTACAGGAACGTCAGCATCAAAGTATCGATATGAGCGCCGTCTACGTCGGCATCCGTCATGATGATGATCTTGTCATAGCGAAGCTTTGTGATATCGAACTCGTCATGAATGCCTGTTCCGAACGCCGTGATCATGGCCTTGATCTCTTCGTTGGCGTAGATTCTGTCTTCTCTTGCCTTCTCGACGTTCAATATTTTGCCGCGAAGGGGAAGAATGGCCTGTGTCGCGCGGCTTCTGGCAGACTTGGCGCTGCCTCCTGCCGAATCGCCCTCGACCAGGAAGATTTCACATTTCTTGGGATCTTTGTCGGAGCAGTCCGCAAGCTTGCCCGGAAGAGAAGCTGTCTCCAGAACCCCTTTTCGTTTCGTGATCTCTCTCGCCTTTCTTGCCGCTTCTCTGGCTCTCTGCGCGGCAAGGGAATTCTCCAGGATTTTTCTCGCAACGGAAGGATTCTGCTCCAGATAGTAAGTCAGCTGCTCGGAGACAATGCTGTCCGTGGCGCCTCTCGCCTCCATGTTGCCGAGCTTTTGCTTAGTCTGCCCTTCAAACTGGGGATTCTCGATCTTGATGCTGATGATCGCGGTGATTCCCTCTCTGATATCATCTCCGGAGAGGTTCTGATCGCTGTCCTTGAGAATCTTGTTCCTGCGTCCGTAATCATTGAAGGTCTTAGTGAGCGCATTTCTGAAACCCACCAGATGCATGCCGCCTTCCGGTGTGTTGATATTATTTACGAAACTGTATTCGCTGTTGTTGTAGGAATC
>JAZQCI010000108.1:0-3737 GCA_045546175.1 Lachnospiraceae bacterium
TGCGGATATCCACGCCGCGTCGCGCTGCCAGCGAAAAGGCGTGGCACATCTCGTCCGTGATGATCAGATAAGGGGTGATAAACCAGCAATACTTCTGTGCGCTCTCCGCCATGCTGATGTAGACGTCTTCCCCTACATGGACCTCATCCATGGGCGAATCCGCATAGGGCTGCACAAATCCGAGGTGATCGCCGACAGCTGCCTGCCTGCCCTCGAGGAACTTTCCGTCCGTTTCGACCCGTTCCTTCATCTTGCCAAAATACTCTTCCTTATCCTTGACGATCCTGGCCTCTGTGTCCTTGACGATCCTGGCCCCTGCGTCCTTGGCGATCTTCGTCTCCACATCCTCGACGATCTTGTTCTCCATATTTTTGACCATCTCGACCTTATCGGTCTCCGCCTTGTCGGTCTCGGCCTTATCAGCCTCAGCCGAAGCGGCCTCCGCTTCCTCGCTGCGCCGCTCTTCCATATCCGCGTTGAGCAGGCTGCCGCCCTTTTGCAGGACTGCATGCGCGTTGCTGGCGATCAGATACTTTGCGAATTCCTTATCGTCTTTGTCATTCTCGGATATAGCGTTCCACATCTCGAGGAATGTGACCGTAAGGCTCTGCACCGCGTCTCCCTCCAGGCGGATGCCGGTGTCCTTCCAGAATCCGAACGGTTCCGTTCTGTGGAAATACTCGTTGGCGAGGTTGTAGCCGCCCGTATAGCCGACTTTGCCGTCAATTACCGTGATCTTTCTGTGGTCGCGGTTGTTCAGGAACAGGTTGAGTCCCGGCGCGAAAGGATTGAACACGCGGCACTTGATCCCGTAGCTTTCCGTGCGCTTGACGAAGTCCGTGTTAATAAAGCCAAGGCTTCCCATGTCATCGTAGAACACTCTGACTTCTACGCCCGCTTTTACTCTCTCGGCCAGGATGTCCCGCATCTCATGCCAGCACTCCGCGTCTTCGATCGCGTGGTATTCCATGAAAATGAACTTCTCGGCCTTGGCAAAATCTCTCTTCTGTGCCTCGAACCCTTTCTCGCCGTCGTCAAAATATTCTACCTTGGTGTTCTGGTAGACCGGGTATCCCGCCTGCTTTCGGATATAGTTCACCAGTCCGCCCAGACGTCCGTCTTTCTTCGCGGCGTTTTCGGCCACGTCTTCGTTGGACGGCAGCATGGGCAGCAGGACCTTGTCGACATCTTCATAGCGCTTGCGCATTTTGAGCGTATGTCCGTTGAGGCCGATCAGGAAATAGAGCGCCGTTCCGAAGATCGGCAGCATCATGATCACGTACATCCACGTCATTCGGATCGAGGCCGTCTTGTGGCTTCCGTAGATTGCAAGTACAAGGATCCAGGCAAGGATGCGCAGTACTGTATAGATCCATCCTGCCGCCTTTCCGGCCCAGAAGATCAGGAACAGAATTACTCCGACTTCCAGAAGGATCGACAGGACGGCGAAGACCATTCTGCTGACACCGTTTTTAACCGCTGCTTTTGTTTCCAATGTGTTATTTTTCATCTGTTTGTCTACCTCTCTCACCTCTTGTCCTTGTCAATAAACTTCAGTGCAATGACAGCAACAGCTGTAAAGATTACGATCATCAAAAGTATGGCGCCCCATGCCGGCAGCACATTGGCGGGAATGGCCTCATAGGCGGGCTTTAAATTATTCTGCCCCGACCATTTGAGGAAATCATTCAGCATGCCGTTCTTCTCCACCGCCTGCAGCACATACAGGAGCGGCTTTTCGCCGTAGAAGTCCGCGTCTTTAAACTGGACCAGCGTGTTCCACAGCGATACCATGGGCTGCTCGTTGTAGCGGCCGATAACGCACAGGCTGTCCGACCCCCAGTGGGATATGGTGGTCACTTTGATAAAATCCGCCGCTCCCAGGTCAAAGAAATTGCCCGAGAAGATCAGCTGATAGATCAGCAGGAAAGGCATGACCGTCATGGCTATGGTCGTGTTCTTGACGAGACAGGAGACCATAAGGGCCATGATGTCGGCCGCATAAGTGACCAGCAGGATCGTGATGCCCATATCGACGATTCCCCAGCGCGTTATGACGCCGGGCTTCGGGAAATGGACACCCGCCACGTGGCAGATCAGGAGCGTGATCAGCGTCTGGAGGAAACACAGCAGCAGCTGATAGGCCATATGGGCCAAAATATAGGATGTTATATGCATGCCTGCGCGATGCTCTTTTTTGACAATATCGCGCTCACGGCACACCACCTGGATCGAGTTGAAGAAACCGTTCCAGACACAGACGCAGGTCAGGGCGAAGGTTCCCATGGTCGTCCCCTCCTGCGTGACAAACATGTTGTTTCCCACGACAAAGGTCACGAGAGCCGCTATGACGGCGCCGATCGGAAGAACGACCCAGTCGCTCTGATAGACGAACATACGCAGGAATTTGCGCAAGTAGATCCCGAACTGATGGAAGCGTCCGGTATACTGCAGTTTTTCGGTTGAAATCTCTGTCATGACGCCTGTCCTCCTTTCTGCGAAGAGGCAAGGGCCATATACTTCTCTACCAGTTCATCTGCCCGTCCTTCGCCGCCTTCTTCCTTGCTGTTGACACTCATGACAATCTGTTCCATGGTCTGTTTCCCGAAGAATTCCTTAGCTTCCTGCGGCGTTCCGTAGAAAGCGAGACGCCCGGTCTTGTCGGAATCCTTGGCGAGCACGATGACTTTGTCGAACAGGTCGATCACGCGGTCCGGCGTATGCGTGATCACGATCACGATCCTGCCGTCATCGGCGATCTGCCTGAGCTTGGTGAAGATTTCCCTTGAAATTACGCCGTCCAGACCGGAGTCCGGTTCATCCAGAATAAAGAGGGCCGGATCCGTCACCAGTTCCATGGCGATACAGATTCTTCGCAGCTGTCCGCCCGACTTCTTGGACACCAGACCGTCCTGTCCGGAGGTCAGGCCGAGAAGGTCCATGTCCTCCTTGATGATCTGTTCCCGCTTCTCTTTGGAGACCGAAATGGGAAGGCGCATCTCCGCTGCGTCTCCGACCGTGTTGATCACCGTATCATTCCCTCTGATCAGGTTCTTCTGCGGGACAAAACCGATCTTATGCTTGACGCTGTCGTAGTCCTCATAGACGTCCACGCCGTTTAAGAGGATCTTCGCGTCCGCCTGCTCGTATCCGATCACCGCGTTGATCAGCGTTGTCTTTCCCGCGCCGGATCCGCCCAGAAGCAGAACCAGCGACTTGGGAGGAATATTCATGGCGACGTCCTTTAAGAGGCGGTGCTCCTTGCCGAAGTCGGTGACGACGCGCTCCTTAAGGTGTATGCTCAGGCCTTCGTTGGTCTCAGGAACAGACACATTTAAGGGAATCGGTCCCTGCGCCGCCTGTCCGTCAGCGCCCGGCCCTTCCGCGTCGCCTTCCATAAGGCGCTCTCTCTGCGGCTGGTATTTGCTTCCCAGTCCGATGATCATAAGCGGCAGCCAGTTGGCGACAAGCCACAGGATGACCCATTTTTTGCTCAGTCCGAACAGCTTGAGGATCTGCATGTAGATCCTGAGCCGGTAGATGAACAGGAAAACGTACATGACCAGGTGGACCAGGGAAGCCAGCGTCCCGATCGCCTCTTTCTCCTTGACCGCATAATCCGTGACAACGGAGATGACGAACAAAAGGTCCATGACACCGCAGTACATGCCTTCCCGGCTCAGCCCGACGCTGTCGCCCAGACAGTAAATACGATACCCCGGAACCCAGGCCGGCCA
>JAZQCI010000109.1:0-13415 GCA_045546175.1 Lachnospiraceae bacterium
CCTGTTCCAGAATCTCCACAGGAAATGCCTGGCTTTCTCGTGGGGCTCAGGGCTGGCGATGGGGTGGACCTCATAGCCGCGGGGATCGAGAGCGCTTGTGATCCTCTTGATGTTGCCGCCCTTGCCGGCCGCATCCCATCCTTCATAGGCGATGATGACCGGAATTTTTTTGCGGTAAAGAATGTTGTGAAGGCCGCTGAGTTCTTCTTGCAGGCGGTCCAGCTCTTTGTCGTACTCCTCTTTGGTGAGAACCTTGTCGTCCAGGGATATCTCGGAGAGCTTGGGGATCGGATTCAAGGGGAATACGTTCTGCCGGATGGGCGCCGCCAGGGCATGATTCTTGAGCGCCGTGTCGATCCCCTGGTTGAGGAAGCGCAGGACCTGGAGCTCGGCCCACTTCTTGTCGCTCGCATCGATGATATACCAAGGTGCGGCGGCGCGGTCCGTGTCCTCGAGGTAATGTTCATAGACCTCAAGGTATTCCTTGTAGTGCTTGTTCTCGTGAAGGTCATCGGCGATGACTCTCCAGCTTGTGTTCTCGTCCGCCAACAGGGCTTTAAGGCGCTTTTTCTGCTCTTTTTTGCTGATGTGGAAGAAAAACTTCATCACCAGATAGCCGTTGTCGGTCAGAGACCGCTCTGCGGTGTTGATGCTGCGGACGCGCTGCTTGTAATCATGCTCGCTCAGCTCGCCTTCCATCAGCTGTGTGGTCACTTCATTCATCCAGTAGGTGTCGAAAAATGCGAATTTTCCGGCTTCCGGGATCTCCAGCAGATATCTGTGCAGGAAAGGGTAGCGCTTCTCTTCGGGAGTGGGACTGTTCATAGTCTTGACCCTGAAGAAGCGGGGATCAATACTCTTGATCACCCGGCCGATGACGCTTCCTTTGCCGGCGGCGCCCCAGCCTTCGAAGATGACCATTACCGGGAGTTTGGCCTCCTTGATCTGCATCTGATAACCGGACAGCTTTTCCCGGGCCTTCTTGAGTTCCTTCTTAAACTCTTCTTCTTCGGGCTGCGCGGCTTTGACAAAATCCTTTAACATATTCAGACCTCCCCAATACGATGAGCCGGGCAGATTCTTTGCCCGGCCAATGTCGAACGCACGTAACACAGGTGGGATATCCCCCACTGTGTTATCCGATGCACACGCGTGCGGAAAGGAAGAAGCTGCCCTTCGGGCAACCCGCACGCGGCGCAGCGGCTCGCTCTGCGAGCCTGATAATAGTGGTATCTGTTCAGTTTCCACAGCCCGAATGCCTCGCATCCGGGAGCGCGAACTGATTAATTACAGTATAGCAGACACTCTTTTGACTTGCACCAGAGGCGGGAAATTTCATGCCTCTTTGGAGTAGAGAAGCATCACGTTAGTTAGCTATAATTAACCAGCGAGGTTAAATAAAACTAACTAGTTAAAAGCATCCAATTTCAGGAGATACACATGAGCGTTATTATCCTGGGCGGAAATGAATGTATGGAGAGACAGTACAAGGATCTCTGTAAAGAATACAACTGCAAAGCGAAGGTATTTATAAAGCCTTCCGGGAGCCTGAAGAACAAGCTGGGGAATCCCGACCTGATGATCTGCTTTACCGGCGCGCTCTCCCACAAAGTGCTCAAGAACGCGCAGAACGAGATCAAAGGCTGCGGCACCGCGGTAGAACATTCCAAGACCGCGTCGGTCTCCGCGCTTCGCACGATCCTCGAGAAGTACGCCGGCTGATCCTGCGGCAGCATTGGGGGGCAGAAATGTCAGATGAACTTTTGATCAAGTGCGGGTCGCCGACACTGGCCGGGCTCAAGACCGGGAACATGTTCTCTTATCCCTATGAGAGCCGGGAAGAAGTGAGGGATGACCTGCGCCGCCTTAACAAAATATTGGTGCCGAGAGGGCTCCGCGTCCTGCCGCTTCGCTACAGCGAGCGAACGGTGCTTCTGTACCTGTACAGGATCGAGGACCTCAAAAAGGACCTGTCCGGGGATGAAGCGGTAAAGATCCTGAGGGAAGTCGGCTACGAGAGCAGCGACTCGGACCGCTGTGTCGTGGAACTGATCAGCAAGCTCCGCAGCGCCAAAGACTTCCCGCACGAAATCGGGCTCTTTCTCAGCTATCCGCCCGAAGATGTGCGCGGATTCATCGACAACCACGCCGAGAACTGCAAATATCTGGGCTTCTGGAAAGTCTACGGCGACGTGGAGAAGGCCAAGAAGACCTTCGCCAGTTACGAGAAGTGCACCAAAGTTTACAACAGGATGTGGCGCAAAGGGGCTTCCCTGCGGAGCCTGATCGTGAGCTGACAAGTCAATCACGCCGACTTTTAAGGCGATGATGCATATTTATTTTTACTGCAGCCCTGACAGCTGCGGAAATTACTTTTAGGAAAGGAAGTAAGAAATCATGAGCAAAGTAGCAGTCGTTTATTGGAGCGGAACAGGCAACACAGAGGCAATGGCCAATGCCGTAGCGGACGGAATCAAGGAAAAAGGCGGAGAAGCCGTCATGATGGGACCTTCTGATTTCACGGCAGACGCAGTGGCAGAGTATGACGGAATCGCATTCGGATGCCCCGCAATGGGTGCCGAGCAGCTCGAGGAAGCTGAGTATCAGCCTATGTGGGACGATGTCAAGGGCGCTCTGTCCGGCAAGAAGATCGCTCTGTTCGGCTCCTACGGATGGGGTGACGGCGAGTGGATGCGCCTGTGGGAAGACGAGGCCCGCGATGCAGGTGCCACTCTTGTAGTTGACAGCGTAATGGCTAACAACGAGCCCGATGACGACGCAGTAGAGGCCTGCAAGGCTCTGGGAGCAGCGCTGGCATAAAAAGCCTGTGAGGCGCTGGGCGCAAAGAGACCTGCGAGGGTGCCGGGCGCAAAGAGACCTGCGAGCATGCCGGGCGCTGTGTTTTAGGCACAAACAAATATTTTGCAAATTTTATCTCCTAATTACCTCTCTGTCGCCGACATCGCCAGAGGTAATTAGGAGATATTTTTTCCATAAAATGTATATATGCCCAGAACTGTGGAAAATGCCTTCCAGTTTTGGCAGAATTATGCGTCTTTTCGAGAATCCTTGGGAGACATATTCACAAATATGGGTGTTTATGCCTAAAATCCCGCGGCGCCAGACATGCCTCCGCTATCGCGGCGCCGGTCATTGTCAATAAATGGAGCACTCAGCGCCTGTCATTGTCGATAAATTCGAGGACAATGACGGAGAGCACGGCAAAGATGACCGTGAACATGACCAGATGTGCCCAACAGGTGAAAATATTGTGCTTTGTCATTTCATAGGCGGCCTCCTGCATGGCCTCGCCGCTTCGCACGAGGATCTCATCAAGCTTTCCGGCCTTCTCGATCTGCCGGAGCGCTTCCTTGAGTTCGGGACTGCTCTCGCGGACCCGGAAGATGGTATTCCAGAGCAGGACGGACTTGAGGGAGTTGTAATTGCCCTGCGCGCAGAGCGCCACGAGTCCGTACTTACTGATGGTGAGGTTGGTCATCCAGGCAGCGGGACCGGACAGTGTAAAGGCGCCGCCGGAGAAAACCAGCTGGAAGATCAGCATAAAGGGCATGACCGTCATTGCCGTGGTCGTATTGTGTACGACACAGGAGATAAACAGAGAAGTGATGTCCGAGGCATAGGTGATCAGGAAGATAGTGATCCAGATGTCCAGCAGGAACCATTTCGTGATAAAGCCTTCCGTCGGGAACTTGATGCCGATGGTCTTGCATACGGAGACGGTGATCAGTGCCTGGGCGGCGCACAGGAACATCTGATAGATCAGATGCGCGGCTATATAGGAAGAAATGTGCATGCCCGCGCGGTGCTCTCTCTTTATGATCGGCCGTTCGCGGCAGACGGACTGGATCGAGTTGAAGAACCCGTTCCAGATGCAGACACAGGTCAGCGCCAGAGAGCACTGAAACTGTCCCTCCATGGTCACAAACATGTTCTCGCCCACGACCGACGCGATCAGGCCGGCGATCAGAGCCGACATGGGAAGTACCTTCCAGTCGGTCTGATAGATAAACATTCGGAAATTTTTCCCAAGGTAAATCGGAATCTGGGCGAGGCGTCCGCGGTGATTTCCCGACATGAGCTTGAACTGGGTGCTCTGGGTCGAATTTTGATCGGCCTGCTGATTCGGAGCTGCTGCGTTTGTATTCATCTCGCCACCTGCCTTTCCACATATTTGACGACAAATTCATCGGACCGGCCTTCTCCGCCTTCGTCTTTCTGGTTTATGAGACGGAGGATGCCTTCCATGCTGTCCTGTCCGAAGAATTTCCTGGCCTCATCGATACTGCCGTAAAAGGCCAGCCGCCCGGTTCTGCGGGAGTCCTTGGCGAGCACGATCAGATCGTCAAAGAGGTCTACAACGCGGTCGGGAGTATGGGTGATGACGATCACTATTTTGCCCTGGTCGGCGATGCGGCGCAGGTGCTTCATGAGGTCCCTGGCGATGACGCCGTCCAGACCGGAGTCCGGTTCATCCAGCACAAACAGGAAAGGGTCGCTGATATATTCCATGGCGATGGACAGGCGCTTGCGCTGGCCGCCGGAGAGCTTCTCGACCAGATTGCTCTTGACGGAATTGAGTCCGAACTGCTCCAGAACGGCGTTTACGCGCTCTATGAGTTTCGACATAGGAGTGTCGGAGGGGAGGCGCAGGAAAGCGGCGTCCATGAGCGTCCGGTAAACGGTATCGTTGCCGCGCATAAGATCCAGCTGCGGGACGAACCCTATGGAATACTTCATCTTGTCGTATTCGCTGTAGACGTTCATGCCGCCGAGAAGGATCTCGGCGTTGGCTTTCTCGTAGCCGGTGATGGCATTTATAAAGGTAGTTTTGCCGGATCCGGATCCGCCCAGAAGAAGGACCATGTGGCCGGGCTCTATGTTCATAAAGATCTCGCGCAGAAGATAACGCTTGTCCAGAAAATTGCGGACCGTGCGGTCCTCGATCTTGACCGAGAGGCCGTCCTGCGTGGTCTCGGAATTCTGTGCGAGCTCCTGAATCTGCTCATCGGAGAGGACCGGATCGAGGCCGTTGTATCGCAGAAGTGCCTTGCTGGGCGTATATTTGTCGCTGAATCCCCATACCAGGGCGGGAATGGCCTCGGCAAATACCCACAGCAAGCCCCAGACCTTGGAGACCTTGAGATCGCCGCACAGGTCAAAACAGATCCTGGCCTTGTAGATCAGGCCTATGATCAGGAAAAAGAAGAACAGGATCATAAAGTACCTGACAAATTCCAGATTTTCGTTCATCAGCTGGGCGACGATCGCGACCGGATAGGTCAGAAGCTCGAAGATCATGGCGACTTTTCCGTCGCTCTCTCTGTCCGCGCAGCGGGCCAGCCAGTAGATGCGGGCGCCGGGCACAAAGGCCCACCAGCCTTCAATGTGGAACTTCTGGAAGATCCGGTAGAGACCGATGGAAGAGAGGAGCCAGAGTATTAATTGAACAACATCGACTAATGAAATACTGAACAGCTGCATGGGATGACCTCCTGAGGCAGTGTTGAACTGATTCTGGTTAACGGTTGCTATTTTAATTATATACCATGTTGATGAAATATAGCGGATGAATAATAAATTCTTCTTGCACTTGTCTGCGGTTGTGCCATATAATGGATGGCGATACGGAGGATTACTCAAGAGGTCGAAGAGGTCGCACTCGAAATGCGATAGGCCGCTAATACCGGCGCGTGGGTTCGAATCCCATGTCCTCCGCTGAAACCTGTCGATGCGGATCGGCAGGTTTTTTTGCGCAATCTTTTCCGGCATCTTGTTCCGAATATAGATTAAGTGTATAATTAATTGTGTCAAAATACAGAAAAATTGTTGATTTCCGACAAAAAACAATGGAGAAATCAACACACCAGATCTGTGAATCGGCCGGAGAAGGAAATCCGGTGCAATAGAATACTTACATCAAGAATCAGGAGGAGGAAGAGATGTTGAGAATCGGTTTTTTGACAAGCGGCGGTGACTGCCAGGCACTCAACGCGGCCATGCGCGGCGTCTTCAAGTGCATCGTGCACAACGCCAAGGAGCCCGTGGAATTCTACGGATTTGAGGACGGCTACAAGGGCCTGATCTACGGAAAATTCCGCATCCTCACAGGACAGGACTTCAAGGGCATCCTCACAAGGGGCGGCACAATCCTGGGAACGAGCCGTGTTCCTTTCAAGACCATCCGTGAGCCCGATGAGAACGGCATCGACAAAGTAGAGGCCATGAAGCAGACCTACCACAAGCTGCAGCTGGACTGCCTGGTTATGGGCGGCGGCAACGGATCCACCAAGACCGCGAACCTTCTGAGCCAGGAAGGTCTCAATGTCGTGACACTCCCCAAGACCATCGACAATGACCTGTACGGCACGGATATGACCTTCGGCTTCCAGAGCGCGGTTGACATCGCGACCAAGTGCATCGACGATATCCACACGACCGCGAGCTCCCACGGCCGCGTATTCATCGTCGAGATCATGGGCCACAAGGTTGGCTGGCTTCCTCTCAACGCCGGAATCGCCGGCGGCGCCGACATCATTCTGATCCCCGAGATCCCCTATGACATCAACAAGGTCGTAGAGGCGATCGAGGAGAGAGACAAGAACGGCAGCCGTTTCACGATCATCGTCGTGGCGGAAGGCGCCATTTCCAAAGAGGACGCCAAGCTCTCCAAGAAAGAATATAAGAAGAAACTCGCCAATAATAAGTATCCTTCCGTCTCCTATGAGATCGCGGACGCCATCACAAAGGCGACGGGACGCGAAGTCCGCGTCACGGTTCCCGGACACACACAGCGCGGCGGCGCTCCCGATCCCTATGACCGCGTATTCGCGACCAGGATCGGAGCAGAGGCGGGCAAGCTGATCCTCAAGAAGGAGTTCGGCTACATGGTCGCTTACAAGAACCGCGAGATCGTCAAGGTTCCGCTCAGCGAAGTGGCGGGCAAGCTCAAGATGGTGGATCCCAAGGCCAGCATCATCAAGGAAGCCAAGATGATCGGCATCAGCTTCGGCGACTGACAGACGCGAAGCGAATTTCCCATAATCGGATAATCCGGAAAGGTGTACTGTGATATGCAGCACACCTTTCCGTCGTTTTGGGTTCATCAATCCGAAGTCAGTGTATTTGGAACGCGTGGCACCGGATATTTGTGCTATTATAATAAAGAAACAGTGATCACCGTCACACAGGAAAGGTCTATACATGGCAGATCAGCATTATCTTGCTCTATACAGAAAATACAGGCCCCGCACCTTCGAGGACGTGCGGGGAAGAGAGGTCATTGTCAGGACCCTCAAGAACCAGATCGTATCGGGAAGGATCGCGCACAGCTATCTTTTCTGCGGGACCAGAGGAACGGGCAAGACCACCATCGCCAAGATCTTCGCCAAGGCGGTCAACTGCGAGAATCCCAAGGACGGAAGTCCCTGCTGCGAGTGCCCCTCCTGCAGGGAGATCGGAGCGGACGCGAGCCTGAACGTCGTGGAGATGGACGCCGCTTCCAACAACGGCGTCGACGATATCCGTAATATCATCGACCAGGTGGCGTATTCCCCCACGCAGGGAAAATACCGCGTCTATATCATCGACGAGGTCCACATGCTGTCTGTGGCGGCCTTCAACGCGCTGCTCAAGACTCTGGAGGAGCCGCCGTCCTACGCGATCTTTATCCTCGCGACGACGGAGCCCAATAAGCTGCCGATCACTATTTTGTCCAGGTGCCAGAGGTACGATTACGGAAGGCTGTCCACGGAGACGATCGAGGGAAGGCTGCGGGAAGTATCCGACGCCGAAGGCCTCAAGGTGGAGGACAAGGCGCTGCGCTACATCGCGGGCGCGGCGGACGGCTCCATGCGCGACGGACTCAGCCTCCTGGACCAGTGCAACGCCTTCAACTACGGAAACGAAGTTCTCACCTATGAGAAGACGCTGGAGATCCTGGGCGCGGTAGATACCCGGGTGTTCAGCAAACTCTACAATCACATTCACGACGGGGACACGCCCGCCGCATTGAAGGTCCTTGAGGACGTCCTGATGCAGGGACGGGAGATGATGCAGTTCGTGGCGGATTTTCTGTGGTATTTAAGAAACCTGATGCTGCTGTGCGCCTCGGAGAGCACCAAAGATTCCCTGGATATTTCGGCGGACAATCTGAACCAGATGATCGAAGACGCCAGAAAGTCCGAGCTGTCCGAGATCATGAGAGAGATCCGGATCTTCTCGGCTCTGGTGGAGCAGATCCGCTACAGCGCAAGCCGCAGGATTCTGACCGAGATGGCGATCATCAGGGCGGCCAAGGGCAAAATGGGCGGCGCCGAAGGAGGCGCGGAGGACCAGATGGACACGCTCCGGAACCGGATCCGGGAGCTGGAACAGCGACTTCTCGAGGACGAGAAGAAGATCGCGGAGAGACCGGCCGCCTCGGACTGGGGCGCAGAGCGGGGCGGGCAGGAGACCGGCCCGGCTTCGGCATCGGGAGGAGCGCAGAACCCGGAGAGCGGGGGACAGCCCGGCGCGCCCGGCAAGGCACCTGTCAAAAAAAAGTATCCCAAGGCGGTTCCGGAGGATGTCATGGAGATCGTCCGCAACTGGACAAAGTACATCTCCAAGCTCCCGCCCGGCATGACGAGGATGTCCCTGCTCACCGCAAAGCACAGCGTGGGAGACCACGGGCAGCTCGTGATCGTCTTCAGCAATTACGTGACCGCGGACCATTTCCTGCACGACGAGGGCTACCGGAACCGGCTGCGCTATTTCCTACGGCAGTGCTCGGGCAAGGATGTCGAAATAGAATACAAGGCACTTGACAAGGGTCAGAAATTCACGGACAATTACGTTGATTTATCCGATATGGTGACTATGAAAATAGAGGAGGAATAGAAGATGGCAAGAAGAGGCGGTTTCCAGGGCGGCATGCCCGGCAACATGAACAACCTTATGAAGCAGGCGCAGAGAATGCAGCGCCAGATGGAAGAGAATAAGAAGGCACTCGAGGAGATGGAATTCAAGGCAGCTGCAGGCGGCGGCGCCGTCGAGGTGGTCGTCAGCGGCAAAAAAGAGCTGAAGTCCCTGACTATTTCCCCGGACGCGGTGGATCCCGATGACGTCGAGATGCTCCAGGACCTGATCATTGCCGCAGTGGGCGAAGCGATGAAGCAGGTCGATGCCGAGAGCGAGAAGCTCTTCGGCGGACTGGGCGGCTTCTGATCTTATATCTAAAAAGAAACAATTGCGGAGTCCGGCACATTTGTGTGCCGGACTTATAGAGAGAGTCTGAGTCAAGTGGAACTATACAGCGGATATATTAATAAACTCATCGATGAACTGGCGGCGCTGCCCGGAATTGGAAACAAATCGGCACAGCGCCTCGCTTTTTATATAATCGGGATGTCGCAGGCAAGGGTAAAGCATCTGGCGGATACGATCGTAAACGCCAAGGAGCACGTGACCTACTGCAAGGTGTGCCAGAACCTCACGGATGAGGAGGTCTGCCCGATCTGCGGAAATCCCCGCAGAGACCATAAGACCATCATGGTCGTGGAAAACTCGAGGGACCTGGCGGCCTATGAAAAGACAGGGAAATACAAGGGCGTATACCATGTCCTGCACGGCGCGATCTCACCCATGCTGGGGATCGGGCCCGGCGATATCAAACTTAAGGAACTCATCGCGAGATTAAGTGAAGAAGAAGTCTCCGAAGTGATCATAGCTACCAACTCCAGCCTGGAAGGCGAGACGACGGCCATGTATATCAGTAAGCTCATCAAGCCGGCCGGCATCAAGGTGACCCGCATCGCCAGCGGCGTGCCCGTGGGCGGCGACCTGGAGTATATTGACGAGGTGACCCTTCTGAGAGCTCTTGAGGGAAGAACAGAGTTATAAAGGAAGATGCTGTCTGTGTGGCAGCCCGCACGCGGCGCGGCGGCTCGCTCTGCGAGCCTGAACAAACACGCGTTGGTGCCAAAACAGTGCGTGGCGGCATGCGGCGGCAATCACGCAGAGGAACCCTGCAGGAAAGGAGAGAGGAATGAGCGTTACGAAGGAATATTTTGGCAGACTCGGTGACGGAACGGAAGTCTCGCTGTACACGATCCGGACGCAGCGTCTGTGCGCGGCGGTGTCAGACCTGGGCGCGGTGCTGGTACGTCTTGAGACGCCGGACCGGGAAGGCAAAATGAAAGATATCGTCCTGGGCTACGACGACGTGGAACACTATCTGGAAAACCCCAGCTGCTTTGGGGCGATCGTGGGGCCCAGCGCCAACCGTATTGCAGGTGCTTCTTTTGTCATCGACGGCGAAGAGTACCATCTCCCTGTCAATGAGAGAAACAATAACCTCCACTCCGATAAGCTGTTCTATAAGAGATTTTTTGCCGCGGAGATCGGAGATAACTGCGTATCGTTCTCAATCAGCCTTCCGGACGGAGACGCCGGGTTCCCCGGAAAAAGGGACTTCACCATTACCTATTCCCTGACCGATGAGGATCTGCGGATCGATTACAAGGTCACGTCGGACAAGAAGACAGTCATCAACATGACGAACCACTCCTATTTCAACCTGGCAGGGGAGGACAGCGGAAGCATTCTCGATCAGGTGGCAAAATTCTGCTGCAGTAATACTACCAAGGTGGATGCCACGCTGATTCCCACGGGAGAGATCGTGCCCGTAAAGGGAACCGCGCTCGACTTCACGCAGCCCAAGCCCATCGGAAGGGACATCGGCTCGGAGGAAGAGCAGATGCAGTTCGGAGGCGGGTACGATCACAACTTCGTGATCGACGGCTATACCGGAGACGGGAGCCTTCTTATGGCGGGTGAAGTCTGCGATCCCGCGAGCGGACGCGTCATGCAGGTGCTCACCGATGTGCCCGGCGTGCAGTTCTATACAGCCAACGGCATGACGGTCGAGGGCGGCAAGAACGGGCGTACCTACGGCCCTAAATCGGGTTTTGCGCTGGAGACACAGTTCTTCCCGGACAATGTGCATCACGCAAACTTCGCGCAGTCTGTGTTCGGACCCGGCAGGGATTATGTTTCTACGACGATCTATCGATTCCCGGCCTGCAGGTAACAGAGGATAAATGGCTAAAGTTGAACAGTTTCCGGATCAGTCCGGAAAAAACGGAATTACAGAAAATATAAAGGGACGCGGAGAGCAGGAAAACTCTGCTTCGGTGGTCGACCAGAAGACAAAGGTGATGCCGGAGGAACTGAGGGAGCGCTCGGGGCCTCCGGTCCCGGACGACAGCCTGTTGATGGGGAGAGACATCGACAAGACTTCGGAGCAGGGAAAACAGTCCGGCCGCGGAGAGGCGCGGCGCGAGAAGGAAGAAGACGCCGGAAGAGGAGCACAGCCTTCCAGAGAAAAGGGCGGGATTTCCCGTCTCCGCCGCTTTCTGCCGGGCCGCAGGGACGACGAAAAAGGCCTGAGCTATGCGGAACAGATCGACAGGCACCGGAGCAGGATCCGGGCGTACCGACTGTTCGGCGTCGTGATCCTGATCATAGTGGTCCTTCTGGTCGCACTGTTTTTCAGTACCAGGCGCTACAGCCGCGCTGAGATCACAAAGATAAGGGATTTCGTCGCGGAGGAAGGGGCAGTCTGCGTTAACTTCGACGGGTACGTGCTCCAGTACGGGCCAAACGGCGCCGCCTGCGCGGACACAAACGGCCGCGTCAGGTGGAACATCACCTATGAGATGGATCAGCCGATCATAAGTATGAGCGGAGACGTCGCCGCGATCGCCGACTACGGCGGGACGACCATCTACGTGATGAATACAAAGGAGCAGCTGTATACGGTCAGTACCAGCCTTCCTATCCACAAAGTTTCCGCCTCGGAGAGCGGAGGAGTGGCGGCGATCCTGGACGACAAGAGCAAGACCTGGATCAGGCTGTACTCGAAAGAAGGAAAAGAGGTCGCGTATTTTATCCGCTCCATGCAGGAGAACGGCTATCCGATGGATGTGGCCGTCTCACCGGACGGCAAAAAAGTGTGCGTCTCCAGCCTTCTTATGAAAGATGCGGAAGTGATCTCCAACCTGAGCTTTTACAATTTCGGCAAAGAGGGGCAGGATTACGACCAGCATCTGGTGGGCAACTTCGAATATAATAACGAAGTTTTTCCTTATATAAGGTTTATGGGAAACAAAGCGTGCGCCGCCGCGTCCGACTCGCGCCTTGTCGTTTTTGACACGAGCTCCGTGGAGCCGCAGAACAGCTTCAACAATATGCTCACGGAGGACATGCAGGGAATCTTTGCGAGCGGTGGGCGCATAGCCCTCCTGTTCACGGATCTCACCAGGGAAAACCTTTACAGGCTCGACATCTACGGCCGCAACGGCAAAAAAGCGGGCAGCGTAGGTTTCACCATGGTATTTGACGATATCCAGATCAGTGGAGACAGAATATATATTAATAACGAGCAGTCAATGCAGATCTTCACGCTCAACGGGAGAGAGATCTTTGGCGGAGGCTTTGACAGAACCGTCAAAGTCCTGATCCCGTCCTGGCGCCTGGGAGGTCTTGCGGCGGTCACGGAAAATGAGATCGATTCGATTAAGCTGCGGTAAAAGCGCAGGAAATGAGAACGATTCTATTGGATTGCGGTAAAGGAGTGGATAAATGAGCCGTACTTTCTGGATCCTTATTATAATCGGAATATTGGTATGGGCTTACTTCATTAAGAGGGGGGCGGAACAGGGACTTGTCAAGTCGCTCAGTTCGGTGCTTACGCTGCTCTGCGCCGCCATCTGCTATAACCTGGCGTCGGGCCTTGCCGCGAACTACTCATCGGGGAACGTGTCCTCTGCGCTGATCGGCATCGTGCTCCTGATCGTTGTAGTCAGTGCTTATGGAATCTTTCACTTTATCTTCTCGTCGATCCACTTATTCGCCAGGCTCCCGGTGATCAAAACCCTGGATAACATACTGGGGGTATTCGGGGGATTTGCTGAGGGCGCCGTGATCCTGTATCTGGCGGACGCTATTATGCGGTATTTTGTAAAAGCATAAAAAGATCAAAAAAACAAAAATAGTGCTTGCATTTAGTATAATGGAGTGCTAATATAAGATTCGCCGCTGAGAGAGAGGCACAAAAAGTTAACACAATCGTAAAGACGACTTAAAAGAATTTAAAAGTTTTTTCTTAAAAAGTGTTGACAAGCTGATCAATCTGAGATATGATATCAGAGTTGCTGATGAAACGAAGCGACACGGACAGCCTGCCAGACAGGCGTCCGAAATACCAATAAAATCGAATATATGACAACTTAACAGAAATGCAACCCTGAATATATTCCTTTAAAGAAGATCGGGACAAATCGTTTAAGAACGATCTTCAAAAGATTAACTGCAAAGGCAGTTAACTTTAAGAATATTTTCAGAACGAACCAAAC
>JAZQCI010000110.1:0-22946 GCA_045546175.1 Lachnospiraceae bacterium
CTTCTCAAAAAGTCCTCAATAAACCATGACTCAAACTCATGAGCCCTGTCATTGGGATGCGTATTGGTGGGATAATCGACCGCCTGCTTAAGCTTTACCGCCTGCTTGACCTCCTCGGAGATATCCGGGTTCATAGAGCGGATCATGACGGGGGTAAAGCGGTCCCCGTTCATGTCGATGTAGGGCACTCCGAACTTTGTGGCCAGCTCAATCTGTGCAGTGCGATAAGCGGGTCTGTCGCATCCGTTGGAGACCATGATTCCAATGTGGGCGAAAGGACGGTTGACCAGCAGCCAGGAGAGCACTTCATTGTAAGCGCCGTAATAGGTGGCTGTTGCCTGATCACCAATTGTTCCCAGCGGAATGATCCCTGTCGGATCTTCGCCGTCGCCGCCCTTGCCGTGTTCATGATGCGAGTCGTTAATACCAAGATAGATTGTGATATAGTCTACGTCTTCGGGAATATTCCTGTAATAGCAGTCGGCTTCAGGGTCCGTCAGACTGTTGTGAAAGGTGCCGTCGGCAGGGTATGCGATGCATCTTCCCCCAAGAAAGAAGCTGACCAGTTCCATATTGTTGCGCTCGGCAATCAGATAGGGATAGGCGATATTCTGGCCCTTAAAGCGGCCTTTCCGGATCAGCGTTCCTGTGACGCCTGCCGTGAAGCTGTCGCCGCAGGCAGCCCATTTCTTTCCGTATAATGCGTTTCCGTTGTAGGCGCTCATCATTATCAGGGCCTTTTGGAAATATTCCCTGGCAACAGAGAGCTCCACATCATTCATATTAGTCTCGATTAGACATCCATCTTCACGAAAAACAGAGCAGCTGCCGGGATCATGCAGATTGATTACCCGGAAACCGAAAGAACATCTGCTTACGGCATATCCGCAGATGATTACATCCGCCTCTTTCGCCATTGTCTCCATGTCAGTCATAAGATACCTCCACATTGTGTATTGGACGTAAGAACTCGTCTTTATCAATTAACAAATGGTCCAATACCGGCGCAAGATCAATATACTCATCGACCAAATGATCAAAATGCGTATATTTCGTCAGTACGACCAAATATCCGTTGTCCCATTCCTTAACCCTATCATAGCGTTCGAGAGAATAGGGCCCGATGAATTTAATGCGGCTTTCCCTGAAGCGAAAGACAGTATACCTTCCGATATTGCTTAGATAAGCGGTGTGGGACATCAATTTGTCGGAGAGGTCTTTTGTCTGCTGAACGTCTTTTCCGGCAAGGGCACTGTTTTGGCGGCAGAGTCCTTCCAGCCGCGTCTTGTATTCCATAAGCCGAAACAGGTACTCGGGCATACTGCGATTGCCCAGCTCCCAGTCCTGCAGGGTTCTGTAGGGAATCTCAAAGTATCTGGCAAATTCCTGCCGGCTCATTCCGGTGCTCTCGCGTAAACTCCGGATTTCATCCTTTAACTGCATCGTAATCTCCTTACATGTCATAGCGATATAGCCTATTCAGATTGTAGCACGCAATGCGTATACGCTCAAACAATTCTTCTCTTTTCTCCGTCAGGTTTTAAAAGCTTACGAAAAAGCCTTCTTTTTTTCAAGAGCCGTTTGTGGTATCTTGTACGAGGCGCAGTAAATGCACTGCCTGCCCATTCAAAATCCAGTCAGAATTCGGGAGCAAAACACAATGATCATATCAACCATAATAGAAACGCTGCTTAAATACTGGCCGGTCTTTCCGGCCGTTTTTGTCGCCGGGATCGTGGACGCGATCGCCGGAGGCGGGGGCCTGATCACCCTGCCTGTCTACATGCTGGTCGGCCTGCCGCCCCACGAGGCGATCGGGACCAACAAGATGAGCTCCTGCATGGGAACGACGACCGCGACCTACCGCTTTGCCAGGGAAGGGTATATCAATTTCCGTCTGGCGGCCTTCGCAGTAGTTTTCGCACTTGCGGGCTCTTATACGGGCGCCCACATCAGCCTGCTCATCAGCAATGAATCGTTCAAAATATTGATGCTTTTTATTCTTCCCGTCACAGCCTGGTTCGTGCTTCGGACCAAAAACTTCGACGTGGAGAGAAAGCCTTACAGTTTTAAAAAGACATGTTTCCTGAGCTGTCTGATCGCATTTGTGATCGGCGCCTACGACGGGTTCTACGGACCCGGGACAGGAACTTTCCTGATTCTGCTGCTCACCTCGGTGGCCCACCTGACCCTGAAGGAGGCAAACGGCCTGACCAAAGCAATTAACATGACAACAAACGTGACTTCACTGGCAGTGTTCCTCTATAATGGAACTGTGCTGCTCCCGCTGGGCATTATGGCGGGCCTGTGCAATATTGCGGGAAACTGGATCGGCGTCTCCTTCTTTGACAAAAAGGGCGGGGCAGTTGTCAAGCCGGTCATGCTGCTTGTGCTGACCGTATTTCTTGTTAAGACGATCATGGAACTTATTGGAGCATAACACAGGGGGGACATCCCCCACCGATGTTTACGATACACATGCTTTAGCGCTTATTGGACCTGATCCAGATTTTCTGCTCTTGAGCAGCGCGGATCAGCTCATCCCTGAAATCGGGGTGCGCGATGCTGATCAGCATTTCCGCTCTTTCCCAGGTGGTGCGTCCTGTCAGGTTGACGGCGCCGAATTCAGTGACAATGTAATAGCTCTGGCTGCGGGGATTCGTCACGATCTCCCCGTTAAAGTGCGGCATGATCCGGGAAGTGATCGTGCCGTCTTTTTGTTTGTGGGTAGAAGTCATGCAGATGAACGCCTTACCGCCGCGGCTCATTGCAGCTCCGGTCAGATAATCCAGCGAGCCGCCGGTCCCGCTGATATGCCGAAAGCCCGCGCTCTCGGCGTTTACCTGCCCATAGAGATCCACGGAGATGCAGCTGTTGATGGAGATCATGTTTTGATGTTTTGCAATCGTCTCCGCCGCGTTGACATATTCCAGAGGTTCGATGATGACACCCGGATTGCGGTCCACCCAGTCGTAAAGCGGAGCGGACCCGAAAACCATGCCGGTGACGCCCTTGTCAGGCTGGTAAGTCTTGCGGCGGTTTGTCAGTTTCCCCGCCTTGAAAAGCTCATAGTAGGCGTCTCCGCACAGCTCCGTGTGCATACCGAGGTCCGTGACATCGGACTCTGAGAGCCTTGCGCCGATCACGCCGGGAAGAGAGCCGATGCCGAGCTGCAGCGTTGCGCCGCTTCGGATGTAGGGAATGATGTGGTCCGCGATTCTGGACTCCGCTTCGGAAGGAGGCGCGATCGGCAATTCCGGGAGCGGAGGATGTTCGCCCTCTACGACGCAGTCGATCTCGGATATGTGAATGCTCTCGTCGAAGCCCCCGTAAATGTAGGGCAGGTGCTCGTTGATCTCGAGAATCACGATGTCCGCGTCGCGAAGGATCCCCTTGGCGATGCCCGCAGCGCAGGAGAGGTTAAAGTAGCCGTGCCTGTCCATGGGAGTGGCACACATCATCGCGACGTTTACCTTAAGGAAATGGCGGTAGTAGGGCACCACGTTCCGGAAGATCATCGGAATGTAATTGCACAGACCTCGGTCGCTCAGCTTCCGCTCATAGGCGGAGCAGTGCCAGCTGTTGTAGATGAAGTGCTCCCGCAAGGGGTCGCATTCCGCGATCTCCACCGGGCCAAAAGCCAGATTGCCGCGGACTTTGACATCGGTCAGTTCATCGCGGCGGGCGGCCAGCGCTTTGTCGAGAAGGGTAGGGAAGCAGACATTGGTGCCGTAGTCCACCCAGTCGCCGCTCTTGACATATTGGACTGCCTGTTCCGGAGTTTTTAATTTTCTGCGGTATTCATCGTAGTAATTCATATGGTTGGCACCTCAATTCTGCGGTATTCGTCGTAGTAATTCATATGGTTAACACCTCAATTTCGCGGGCGGCAAGTTCATCGATTATGCGCGCTTCGATCTTTTGGTCTGTGATGACGGCCTTCACCTGGTCTTTCAGATTCAGCGGAACAGTGCCGTGTCTGTCAAACTTTTCAGATTCTGTCAGAACGATTACCTGATCTGCCTGCTTCGCCATGTCGCGGACGGCCTGCGCGCGCATCTGGTCCTGATTGGTGAAGCCGGCCCTCGCGGACCAGCCGTCCACGCCGATAAAGAAGCGGTCGACCCAGAAATTCTCCGCGCATTGGCGGACCATGGGACCGACCATGACCTGCGCGTCCTGCTGGTAAATGCCACCCAGAAGAATGATCTGAAAATCGGAGGAGCGGCGTATGTAGTCGGCGATGAAGGCGCTGTTGGTGATAATGGTGATGCCGCTGCGAAGTTCAGTCAGCGCCGCGGCCAGCAGCGCACAGCAGCTGCCGCTCTCGATCATGATAGTGTCGCCGTCCTTTACAAGCTCTGCCGCGCGCAGCGCTATTTTTTTCTTTTCTTCGTAGTGATAGGCCAGGCGCCCCTTGATATCATCTGTGCTGGACAGCACGGCAAAGCCGTGCTCCCTGGTGACCAGGCCCTGTTCTTCCATGGCGTCCAGGTCCTTGCGGACAGTGACCTGGGAGATGCCCAGATGCGCCGCGATCTCGGCGACTTCTATTCTCTTTTCTTTTACTAAAAGCTCCAGAATCCGACCGGTGCGGTCTTCTTTTCTACGCATAGAAACCTCCTTAATGAGCTTTGTTTGCAACTTGAATTATAGCATATTTGCATCGAAATACGGAAATTGTTCTTACGTTCATAAGTAATAGGGATGCGATCCTGCGGCGGCGCTTGAATGAACGGTCATTTAGGGCTTACATGGCTTTACATTTCATTCGATATCATCAATAATGACCATATCTGGTGTTGCTCTTTCACCAGCAGGTGCAATTCTGACTTTTGAAATTCTTCTGCGTTCGCAGGAATGGACTCCACAGACAGGAAAATAGGAGAATGGAATCAAAACGCTTGGTTCTTGTGGGATTAGGTAAGTGCAATTTGATAAACCGAAATGAGCGCTTATCCCCGGTGGCTTGAAATAAGTGCAATTTGATAAACCGAAATGAATGCTTATCCCCGGGAAGCTTGAATAAGTGTAGTTGTAAGAAATAACAATCGCCACTTGCTTTTTTCAGACTTGCTTAATTGAGAATCATGATTTTGTCAAATGCACTTAGCTTTTTGAAATGAAAATAATTGCGGAGCAAATAAATGCGGAATGCACTTACAAATTGCCGCGAAAAGTAAGTGGCAACTCGTGAAGGAAGTGACTTCGATTAAAAGCTTGAAAAAAAGGTAGGTGCAAAAGAAAAAAAATAAGTTTATCAATTATCGATGCCTCAAAATACCTAATTGTGAAAACAGCGAAAGCGAAAGAACAATTACAATGCCAGAAGAACAGGAGCACAAAGAACAGAACAGGAGCACAAAAGAACAGAACAGGCTTAAAAACCTGGTAATTACATTCATCACGCAGTGGGGAGGGAAGATAATGTCGAATATGGAGATAAGAAAAATGCTTCTGAAAAAAGAACAGGAGCTGGTAAAGCTAATTGAAATGGCTGAAAAGTATAGTGAAAGTTCAGTGCCGGGAACACTGCAGATTTCAATGATTAAAGGGAAAGCGAGATATTATCACAGTTATCTTGACCCAAAAGGGAATAAACAGCTGAAGTACTTATCTGCCGGGAAAGAAGGCGCCAAAATCGTGGAATTGGCGTAGCACAGTTATAATGCGGCTTTTCTGAAGAAGGCAGCAGAGCAGCTGAAAGCTGTGAGAAGAGCGCTTAACACTATTGATGAGGACGCGCTGGCTAATGTGTTCGCGCTTCTTCACAGTGAAAGGAAAAAACTGGTTACGCCACTTGTACCGGATGAGAATATGTATGTCAGACAGTGGGAGCAGGATGAATACCAGCCCGGATTTTTCTCTGATCAGGCACCGCTGATTCACAGCAATCGCGGTGAAAGGGTGCGATCCAAATCGGAAAAAATAATTGCAGACAAGTATTATGAAAGGGGGATTCCATATAAGTATGAAAAGCCCCTGCTGCTCAGGAAGCAGGCTAAAACAATAACGATCAGGCCGGACTTCACAACGCTGAATAAAAGAACGCGTATACAGCGATATCACGAACACTTTGGGAAAATGGATGATCCGCAGTACGCACGGAAGGCCCTGGAAAAAATCAGACTCTATGAGGAGAATGGGCTTTTTGTGGGAGAGCAGCTTATTCTTACCTTCGAATCGTCCGAACAGCCTTTGGACAAAAAAGAGCTCGAGTTGCTTATTGAGAAGTATTTGATTTGATAAGACCTTATTATCGACAAAATAGAGCAATTCGTTGCACAGCAACTTTTATATCGCCGCTTCAGAGGACTTTTCTGCCTATTCTCCGGTCAGTTTCTGTATGGCTTTTTCAAAATCCTCAAATCCTGCCAATTGCCGGATGAACATTGCACGGTCCCGGTAACTGAGCAGAAATGTCGGGAGTGAGTATATCCCAAGAGACCTCGTAAACTGCAGATCTTCCCGGAAGGCGGCCTCCGCGCTGCCGTCCCCGAAGTGCCTGCGGGAGTTGGAGAGAGACGGGTTTATTACAAGAAAACAATACAATACGATCCCGCCGACCGTGGAGTACTCGCTGGCGGAGCGGGGCAGGACGTTGATCCCGGCGCTAGAGTCGGTGTATCAGTGGGCGGATGAGCAGATGAACAGAGAAGAGCAGTGAAGAACGGGCCATCGCATTAAGAGGGTGATTCCTAATGCGGCGGCCCGTTTCAAAGTTTTCAGAAGAAGCAGTCAAGGCCTCGCTCAAGGAATGTTTTCTGATACTCCGTTAAATCTTCCGGATGAAGCGCCTTCACACCGGTCATTTCATATTCCCTGTTCAGAAATTCATATTTGCGCTCACCCATCTGGTGAAAGGGCAGGAGCTGCACGCGGGAGAGCCCGATGTCATGCAGAAGATTTGCAATTCCTTCCGCATCTGACAACTCTGCATTGAAGCCGGGGATTACGGGAATCCGGGGCAAAATATTGAGCCTCTGTTCATGTGCCCACCGCAGATTCTTGTGGATCAGTTCAGTGCCGACACCTGTTCCTTTCTTATGTTTCTCCGAATCATACTGTTTGACGTCGAAAAGCAGGAGATCGAAGAGAGGAGCCAGCCTGTGAAAGACTTCCGGACTTACGCAGCCGGTGGTCTCGATCGCGGTGTGTATACCTTTCTCTTTAAGACGCAGGACCAGTGCTTCCACGAAGTCCGGCTGCACCATGCCTTCACCGCCGGAGATGGTCACGCCGCCGCCGGATTCCTCATAGAAATCCTTGTCCTGCATGCACACTTCTACAATCTCATCAACTGTTTTATATTCCCCTTCGTTTGTCAGCGCACGTCCGGGACAGCCCTGCATACAGGAAAGACAACCTGTACATTTATGAAAGTCGATATGAATCCTCCCGTCCTCGGCAGCAGTGATTGCCTTCTCGGGACAGGTGTGTACACATTTCTGACAGTGCAGGCAGTTGTCGCTGTGGTACATGATCTGCACTCTGGGGAGCTGGGACTCCGGATTGGAGCACCATTTGCATCGAAGGGGACATCCCTTCATAAAGACGGTGGTCCGCACACCCGGACCGTCATGGATGGAAAACTTCTGAATATTAAAAACAACGCCTTTTACTTCCATTTTAAAAAGCTCCTTATTAGTATTGCAGGTGTCATTCGACCTCTGGGGTGGTTTATTATGTGGGGTGGTTTATTATGCTCCTATCATAGCACTCACATTCGAATATGTAAATAATAAGTTTCGAATGAAATTTAAATAAATTTCTCACGAAAAATATATTGACATATAAGAATGGGGTGCTATAATTAAGCTACGAACAAAACAAAAATAAATTACGATAGAAAATAAAGGAGAGGCCAAATGGAAAACAAAGCACATTTCGGATCTTTGACACCAAGAATGCAGGCGTACCGCGAGAGCGTTCTGGATCAGAAGCCCTACATCGACGCGCAGCGCGCTGTCCTGGCTACGGAATCCTATAAGAAGAATCTGAATCAGCCCGCGGTCATGAAGAGAGCGCTGATGCTGCAGAATATTTTGGCAAAGATGGATATTTATATTGAGGATGAAACGGTCCTGGTCGGAAACCAGTCCTCCGTCAACCGTGGCGCGCCGGTCTTTCCGGAGTACACGATGAAGTTCATCATGGATGAGCTGGACCTGTTCGAGAAGCGCGACGGCGACGTCTTCTATATAACGGAAGAGACTAAGCAGCAGCTGCGCGAGATCGCTCCTTTTTGGGAGAACAACAACCTTAGAGCCCGCGGGGAGGCGCTGATCCCGGAGGAGATGCAGGTCTACATGGACACGGGATTTTTTGGCATGGAAGGCAAGCTCAACGCTGGCGACGCACACCTGGCCGTGGACTACGAGACGCTTCTGCGCACTGGCCTCAAGGGATATGAGGAGCGCACGAGGGCGCTCAAGGCCGATCTGGATCTGACCGAACCCGCCTCCATCGATAAGTACCAGTTCTACAAGGCGGTCCTGATCGTGATCGATGCGGTCAAAGGATTTGCGGAGCGATACGCGGCGCTGGCCCGCGAGAAGGCGGAGTTTGCCGAGGAGCCGAGAAAATCCGAGCTTCTCGAGATCGCCCGCGTCTGTGATAAGGTTCCTTATCAGCCGGCGGAGACTTTTCACGAGGCTGTTCAGGCCGTTTGGTTCATTCAGCTGATCCTGCAGATCGAGTCCAACGGGCACTCCCTCAGCTATGGCCGCTTCGACCAGTACGTATATCCTTATCTGGCCTCCGATCTGGAGAAGGGACTGCTCACCGAGGACCAGGCTGTCGAGCTTCTCACAAACCTTTGGATCAAGACACTCACCATCAACAAGGTCCGCTCCCAGGCGCACACATTCTCCAGCGCCGGCAGCCCCATGTATCAGAACGTCACGATCGGCGGCCAGACCGCAGACGGCAGAGACGCCGTCAATAAGCTGTCCTTCCTGATCCTGAAGTCTATCGGCCAGACGAGACTTCCTCAGCCCAACCTGACAGTCCGCTATCACAGGAATATCAATCAGGCCTTCATGGACGAGGCAATCGAGGTCCTCAAGCTGGGGACCGGCATGCCGGCCTTTAACAATGATGAAGTTATTATTCCCTCTTTCATTGAAAAGGGTGTCAAAAAAGAGGATGCCTACTGCTATTCCGCAATCGGCTGCGTGGAGACCGCAGTGCCGGGCAAATGGGGCTATCGCTGCACCGGTATGAGCTACCTCAACTTCCCCAGAATCCTGCTCATGGTCATGAACAACGGGATCGACATGACCAGCGGCAAGAGATTTGTGAAGGATTACGGAAACTTCAGGGATATGGAATCTTTTGACGAGCTGATGAAGGCCTGGGACGGCGCAATCCGGGAACTGACTCGCGCAAGCGTCATCGTAGAGAACGCCATTGACCTGGCCAGTGAGCGCGAAGTTCCGGATATTCTCTGCTCCTGCCTGACCCAGGACTGCCTGGGCCGCGGCAAGACCATCAAGGAGGGCGGCGCCGTTTACGATTTCATCTCCGGCCTGCAGGTCGGCATCGCGAACATGGCGGACAGCCTCTCCGCGATCAAGAAGCTTGTGTATGAGGAGAAGAAGATTTCCAAGGACGAGCTCATGAATGCTCTGGCTAATGACTTTGCCGGTGAAGAAGGAGAGAGAATCCGCCAGATGCTCATAAACGATGCACCCAAGTACGGCAATGACGACGACTACGCCGATCAGCTGGTGGTGGACGCTTACGCATCCTACCTGGATGAGATGAAGAAGTACAAGAACACCCGATTCGGCAGGGGACCGATCGGCGGCATCCGCTACGGCGGAACGTCCTCGATCTCCGCAAATGTCGGACAGGGTTTTGGTACCATGGCGACGCCGGACGGACGCCATGCCAAGGAACCTCTGGCAGAGGGCTGCTCGCCCGCACACTCCATGGACAAGCACGGCCCGACTGCTGTCTTCAAGAGCGTATCCAAGCTCCCCACCCATGAGATCACGGGCGGCGTGCTGCTGAACCAGAAAGTGACACCGGCCATGCTCTCCACACAGGAGAACACCAAGAAGCTGGAATTCATTGTCCGCACATTCTTTAACCGCTTGGAAGGCTACCATGTGCAGTACAATGTAGTTGATAAAGCAACCCTTCTGGATGCCCAGGCGCACCCGGAGAAGCACAAAGATCTGATCGTCCGCGTGGCCGGATACAGCGCATTCTTCAATGTCCTTTCCAAGGCGACCCAGGATGATATCATTGGAAGAACGGAACAGACGTTATAAATAAGGAGGCACAAAATGAAATTCTGTATTGATGATGCAAATGTTGAGAAGATCCGCCGCATTTATGAGTATTATCCGGTCGACGGCGTTTCCACCAACCCTTCGATCCTGGCCAAGGCTGGAAGAGACCCCTATGAGGTCTTGAAGGAAATCCGCGAGATCATCGGCGAGGACGGCGAGCTGTTCGTACAGGCTACAGCGACGACGGCAGAGGGTATGGTCGAAGAAGCCCATAAGATCGTGGAGGTGCTGGGAAAGACCACACTGGTGAAGATTCCCTGCGTTCCCGAAGGCTTCAAGGCCATGAAGCAGCTGAAGAGAGAGGGGATCCGTTTCATCGGCACGGCGATCTACACAGCGATGCAGGGCTTCCTCGCAGCGAAGTGCGGCGCTGAGTATGTGGCTCCTTATGTAAACCGCATTGACAACATGGGCTTTGACGGCGTACAGGTCGCCAAGGACATCCACGACGCAATCACGGCGAACGGCCTTGACAGCGGCCTTCTTGCGGCAAGCTTCAAGAACAGCCAGCAGGTCCTGGAGTTGACAAAATATGGCGTGAAGGCAGTGACTGTTGCGCCGGATGTCATTGACGGCCTCGTAAAGAACGCTGCGATTGACGCTGCAATCGCTCAGTTCACCAAGGATTTCCAGGGACTGGTCGGAGAAGGAAAGAGCATGGCGGACTGCTGATCAGGGAATTATGCGACCCTAAAGCGTGGGAGAATGTCAAAAAATACCGAAATTGAATCAGAAATTCACCTGTTTTATGACTTCCGATGAGTATAAGATATGCAACCGTTGAGGCTGAGCCAAACAATTCGAAGGCGGCAGCCGGCAGCGGGCCCGGTAAAGGGCTGAACTTATTTTTTAAAATTTGGGTAACTATTCAGCACCCCAAGTCCCAAATGCTCCGCATTCGGGACTGTGGGCGTCCAGAAGCGCTCCGCGCCTTGTCCGCCCCGGAAAAAAGATCAAATAAGTTCCGGTGAGCGAGCTCCCCGTATCTTATTTTAATCTTTTTTCCGGGGTGCTGAATAATTACAAATTTGGAGGTAATAATCAATGAAATTCAGAAATATAATTCTCGGAACCATGCTCACCGTCGCACTTGCCTGCGGAGCGGTCGCGGTCTATCCCACCGTCTCATCCGGCATCGCATTCTCAAATGAGATCGCACAGAGGATGAACGAGCAGGTCTATGTCAAGACGCAGAAAGTAGAGTACACTTCTGACCGGGGACAGAAATTTAATGTAGCTGTCTCTTCCAACAGTGATGATTCTTGCATGCTGATGTATTTTGATTTCTTCGGTGACAGCCAGCGCGCAGTGGTGCAGCGCGGCGAGGACGGCGAGTATGTAGTCAAGGAAGGCGCTTTCTTTGGGACAGATGCGGCCAAGGTCGCCAAGCTCGCATCTGAGAACGGACAGTGGAGAGAGATCTGAAATAAGAAGGAAACGGAAATAGGAAACAATAGAAAAAGGGATCCCGTGACGGCATGGTCACGGGATCCGCTTTTTTTCGGTTTAGGGCTTGCGCAGCGAGCCGCTGCATGTGCGCGGGAGACTTTCCCGACCGCGTTAATCGGCCGGTTTCTCCTCCGGCAGATCTCTCGAGGCGCTCCTGTAGTTCATGAACGCGTACAGAAGGCACATGATCATGTCGTCCACAGGTCCGGGGATGGCATCTACGGGGGAAATTACATAAGCCAGAAGCGCGGTGAGCGCGATGATCTTCATTTTTTTATCCATTTTGATTCTCCTTTCAGGTGATCGGGTAATGCAGGTTTCTTTGCTGCATTTCAACTTAATATACGTTTCTGATCGGAGAGGGCAATGAAGAGGGGGGATTTCAAATGTGATTTTTGTGTGTCTTTCCTTGCTGGTATTTACTATTTTAAGTACCGTTTTGATACAATAAATGGTGACAGAATCAGTTGGCTGCATGAGGGAAAAGAAGGATGCCGGGCAGTATTTTGCCAAAATACTGACAGCCGATTTGCTGTTCCCTGTACGGCACGGGGCAGCACAATTTGAGAGGAGGGGATTGGAAGTGATTCTCTATATTTTGGCATGTATCGTCAGCTTTATACCGCTTATCGCGCTTTATCTGTGGATCAGAAATGGCTCGAGCAAGGAAGATGTGTGCAGGAAGCGCTGCGACAAGGCGCTGCTACAGGGGGGTCTATGCGGATTCCCTGTCATACTGGTGTCTTTCGTGACCTCGCTTCTGCTGGGGCTGACCGGGCTTCGGGAATCTAATCCGCTTCTGTATCAGGCACTCTACAAATTCATCGTGTTGGCGCTTGTGGAAGAGGCGGTCAAGTTCCTGGGCTTCAGGCGGGTCATGAAAAAGAATGCCGGCCCGTACTCCTGGCTGGATATGACCGTCCTGATGTCGGCCGTGGGAATCGGCTTCGGCATGATGGAGAGCCTCATGTACTGCATCGGCGAGAGCATTCCTGTCGTCCTGATCCGCGGCATCAGCATGGCGCATGCAGGCTACGGATTTCTTGTGGGCTACTTCTACGGCAAAGGAGCAAAGGAGAGCAATCCGGCCACCAAATGGCTCGGCTTGGTGCCCGCATGGCTGATGCACGGCATGTATGACTTCTCTCTGAGCAATGAGTTCCTGGCGATCAATGACAATCTTGCGATCGTTCCGTTCATCCTGATGTTCGCGGAGATCGTGCTTGCGATCATGCTGGCCGTTTTCGTGAAGAAAGCGCAGAAGAAGGAAGTCTATACGCAGGTGTGTCAGGGGGACGTATCAAGTGACACATTTTGATGTGACAAAAAGAACGGAGCGGGTGACACATTTGGATGTGTCACCCGCTCCGCTTTTTTGTCACTGTTTCAAAATGTGTCACTTGATACGTCCCCCTGACACAGTTTTGCGGCTTCCACCACATGACTGATCAGGACGCACGTGGTCACGCCTCCGACGCCGCCCGGGACGGGCGTGATCGCCGCCACATGGGGCTCCACGTTTTCAAAGTCTACGTCGCCGGAGATGCCGCCCTTGGCTTCATCCCAGTTGATTCCCACATCGATGACGACCTGGCCGGGATTGGTGTAATCTCTGGTGACGCTGTGCAGCTGCCCGGAGGCCGCGATCAGGATGTCCGCCTCCCTCGTGATGGCAGGGACATCGACAGTGCGGGTGTGGCAGTTGACGACAGTGGCGTTTTCGTGCATCAGCATCATGGCGACGGGACGGCCGATGACCAGAGAGCGGCCGATGACGGCGGCCTTTTTGCCGCTGATCGGGATGTCGTAGTGGTGCAGGATCTCCATGGCCGCCTGGGCGGTGCAGGGCGGAAAGCCCGTCTTTGTATTCGTGAAGACGCCGGCCAGAGAGAGATCCGTGCAGCCGTCGATGTCCTTGGCGGGACTGAGCATCTGCCTGGCTTTTTCGTTGTCCAGATGCCTGGGAAGAGGGCGGAACAGAAGGATTCCGTGGATAGAGTCGTCTGTGTTCACGGCCATCAGCTCGGCGTCAAAATCTTCCTGGGAGACATCCGCGGGAAGGACCACTTTCCTGACTTCTACGCCGACGGCCGCCGCGCGCTTGGCGGCGCCTCTCTCATAGGAGAGGTCATCGGGACGCTCGCCGACGCGGAAAATGCACAGGGTCGGCGTGATGCCGGCCGCCTTCAGTTCTTCCACGTCCCTTTTCATTCGGGCGGTCATAGCGTCGGTTACTTCTTTGCCTTTTAGTATTCTGGCCATAGTTTCCCCTTTCTGATCGGTCGCACCGGGCTCAGCCGCGGAGCTTATTCACAACTGAATTATAGACAGAGTCTCCGAGCGAGGAATATTTTGCCAAAAGAGCGTCCGCCTCATCCTCCAGCGCCTGTGCGCAGGCTCTGTCCTTCATGGACTTTGTGTTGATGTAGACATTGAGGGAAGCGGCCTGCATGGCGGCTTTGCAGAGGATGGCGCCGCAGCCGGCATCGGAGACGGCGAGCCGGGAGCCCTTGGCGGCAAACTCCTCGATGATGTCGATGGCCTCGCCGCAGGCGCGCATGATGTCCATGGGCACGGAACAGGCAACCTTAAGGGCGTTTTCCATGACCTGCGCCCTGCCAGGATCGTCCTTGGGAATTCCGTAGGCTTTGGCGAGGGGGGCGAAGGCCTCCGCGTCCGCGTCCACCAGTTCCAGGAAACGGAGCCGAAGGACCTGGGCGCGCTCCATAAGGCTGCGGATGTCCTCCTCGACGTCGGCGTATCTCTTCTTGCCGACGGTGAGCTCTCCCACCATGTCGCCGAGGGAGATGCCGATGGCAGCGGCAAGAGCGCTGGCGCCGCCGCCGCCCGGGACGGGCGCGGAGGAGGCGAGCTGCTCGGTAAATGCAGTGACTGTCTGGTCAATTAATTTCATATTCGGAATTCTCCTTGTAGGGTTCTCCTTGTATGTGAAGGATTCTTGTGATGTAACTTTCGTTTTTGCCATTATATCATCGGGTTTTTTCTTGTACAATATTTCGGAGAGGAACAGAACGGACGCGGCGAAGCGGCTCGCGCTGCGAGCCTTGAATGCCATCGAATTTCAGTAATTTTTGTGAAACAATACTTATGAAAGAGAACTTATGAAAGAAAATAATTGGAGCGAACAGTATAAAGAGACTTTGGAGTTCAAAAAAGAGCAGCGCGCAGCGGCAGTATCCGCGCGCCGCGCTCTGACGCAGGAGGAGCGGGATCAGAAGAGCAGTGCGATTTGCGATCTTTTGATAGAGCTTATGAGAGAGCCCGGATACAGCGGGGTGAAGACGATCTTCTCCTACAGGGGAACCTGGGAGGAGGTGAATGTGGACGCCTTCAACAAGTGGGCCAAGGAGCAGGGGTATCGGGTCGCCTATCCGATTTCCCTGCCGCACGGAGTCATGAAGGCAGCTGTGCCGGGATCTGAGGGCGCCTGGCACCGAGCGGCTTTCGGGATTCTCGAGCCGGTCATGGAGGAGTCGGAGATCCTTGCGCCGGAGGACATTGACCTGATCATCGTTCCCTGCGTCGCCTTTGATGCGCACGGGAACCGATGCGGGCACGGGGCCGGCTACTATGACCGGTTTATGGAGTGTATGGAGCCGGAAGCACTTGTAATGGTGGCCTTTGAGGCGCAGAAAATCGAGGAACTGGCGACGGAAAAGACGGATATTCCGATTCGTACAATCGTGACGGAGGCGGGCGTTCTCAGGGTCTGAGGTGTGTCATGAGTGTGTCATGGGGACGTATCCGCTGACACAAATGGTGCCACCGGATACGTCCCCATGACACAATCACCCATTTATGGTAGAATATGCTCTGAGAGAGGAGGACAAGCAATGTCTTTTGCTGTTTTTGCTGACGGAAGCGCAAATCTTCCGCAGTCATTATTAGAGGGAATTTCCCTGCTTCCGTGCGAGTACACCGTGGACGGCAAGCCGGTAGTTTATACGGGCGACGTCGACCATTTCGACGGACACGCCTACTATGAGGCGTTGCGAAACGGGGTCAAAATAGGAACCAGCTTGCTGAATACGGCCCTGTTTATCACGCATTTCACGCCGGTACTCGAGAGCGGGCAGGACATCATCTACGTGTCCATGAGCTCGGGGATCAGCGGAACCTATAATGCGGCGGTTGCCGCGGCGACAGAACTGATGGAGCAGTTCCCTGAAAGATTTGTACATATTGTGGATTCGAAGGGATGCGGTTTCGGCAACGCTCTTTTGGCGCTCAAGGCGGTGGAACTGAGCCGGCAGGGAGTGGATGTAAAAGAAGCGGCTGCGACAGTGGATGACTGGGTGCAGCACGCGTGCCAGTACTTTACGGTGGACGACCTGAACTTCCTCAAGCGCACGGGGCGCGTCAGCGGCTTCACGGCCGCGATCGGGTCGATCCTGGGCATCAAGCCCATTCTCTACGGGGACAGTACGGGACACATTGTGGCCTGCATGAAGGTGCGCGGCCGAAAAAAGTCGATCGAGGCGATCGTGGAGAAGTACAAAGAGAAGCACATGGATATTCCGGACCAGAAGATATTCATTTCTCACGGAGACTGCCTGGATGACGCCAATGAGGTGGCCAGACTGGTCAAGCAGGTCACGCCCGGGGTCGAGATCACGATCTGTCAGCACGAGCCATTCTCGGGAGCTCATGTGGGGCCGGGCATGCTGGCGCTGTTCTTCTGGGGAAAAGAGAGATGATGTGACAGGGGGACGTATCAGCTGACACAAAATGTGTCAGCTGATACGTCCCCCTTTTTATAACCTTGTCGCGCCGCAAAATGTGTCAGCGGATACGTCCCCCTGACACACTCATTACATTTCTTTGAGCGTCACCATCTGGTAGGCGTGGTAAGCCAGCTGCATGGGCAGAGGCAGGACTGTGTCCGCGATCGTCTCGCCCAGGATGCGCATCCGGAGCTTGCGCTTGAGTTCCGGGTCCAGCTTTCTCTTTTTCATTTCCTCAGCGCTGATCCTGGCATTTTCTTCATCTTTTTTCTCCGCCATCATCTGCACGTTGTCAAAATTGAAATTGTTCAGGCGCCGGAGGATCTCGAGGCGGTCGCCGTCGTAAGCGATGGCGCAGCCCGCCGTGGCTTTATAGATCGTCACGCCTGTCACGCCGGGAGCGCGGCCGAAGGCATATTTGAGGATTTTTGCCTGTTCCTCGGTGAGCTTCCGGGCGCCGATCCGGATGCGGATTCTGTGTTTTGTCTCTGCTTCAATACGATAATCCATGGAAATCTCCTCGGTCGGGAATATTTTGCCGTCCATACTCGTGTATTGATGACGAAAAGCACAGGCATCTGATGGAAAGCATACTCCAATTATAGCAAAACAGAGGCAAAAACGACACAAAAAGCCCCGAGACCGCTCAGAAAGTCTCGGGGTTTTTCAGTAACTGCCAACGAGGATTAACTGTCAGTGATGATCAGATCCTCTGTGTATACTGCTTGGCGATATATCCGTAGCAGGTGCCTCCCTTGGGATCGTAGATCAGGAGTCTGTACCAGTTGCCGTCGGTGGTGATGCCATCGACTTTGAGCTTGTGGCCTTTCTCGTAGACCTTGGCGATCTTGCCGCCGGGAGTATATCTGCAGTTGAGGGAAGAAGAGGTGACTCTCACCCAGATCGGAGTGATCGCTTTGACTTTGACCGCTGCCTGGGCAGTGCCGCCGCTCACTTCATCGAGCTCTTCTTCGTTCATCTTTTTCGTTGTGAGTTCGTCCATTTTATTGACCTCTCTGAATATTTTGATTGATTTTTGTTTTTGTCATTCTGTTTATATATACGGAACAGGGGAGGGTATCCACGCGCGAATTCGTTTTCTGCCGTTAACGAAAATATACGAAAATATACAGAAAATACAGAAAAACATACACGCACATGAATAATATTCACGCAATTAAACTGACAAAATATTGAATACACACAAACGCCTGATATATTTGGCTGCAAAAAAAGGGGTGTGCGAAAACATTTGCTTTCGCACACCCTTTGATATTTCAGTATTTAGTTTTAGGTTGCTGCCGGATCAGCACTTCTCGGTATATCTCTTTGCGATGTAAGCGTAGCAGGTGCCGCCCTTGGGATCGTAGATCAGAAGTCTGTACCACTCACCGTCTGTGGTGATGCCGTCGACTTTGAGCTTGTGGCCCTTCTCGTAAATCTTGGCGATCTCGCCGTTGGGAGTATATCTGCAGTTAAGGCTGGAAGCTGTGACTCTTACCCAGATGGGGGTGATCGGTTTAACGCTTACGCGTGCAGCGCCTACGCCGCCGGTTACTTCCTGAAGTTCCTGCTCATTGATTTTGTTTTCCATCATGTCGCTCATTTTGATTACCTCTCCTTTTTATTATTTCGTTTGCTTGCTCGCTTGAGCTTGTTGTTTTTTGTTATCTGTATATACATACGCACGGGCGGAGAGTATCCACGGAGAAATTTTGAGGGAGGGACCCTGAAGGTGTCGGGATACCCTGAAGGTGTCGGGATACCCTGAAGGTGTCGGGATACCCTGAAGGTGTCGGGACACCCTGAAGGTGTCGGGATACCCTGAAGGTGTCTGGATACCTTTAGGGTGTACTTAAATAAGAACAGATAAAGCAGCGAATAGCCTTTGACTTTGGGCGTTTGCTGATGTAATAATGGTATCGGTAATAAGGGAGTAGCTTACATGAGGCGCTGTTTTGGCGCGGCATGATACCGGATTCCGTCAGTACGGGAAGATGTTTCCCCGGGATCTGAGCTGATATTCTGATCGAGAAGCGAGACTTTTACTACAGAATGAATCTGTGGTAGAAGTCTTTTTTATTTGCTAACAGCGCTCGTTCAGCAAACATGGGAGGACAAAAAAATGCTGTTCGTTAATTTTGGGATTCTGTTAATTGGTTTTGTCGCGCTGATCAAGGGAGCGGACTTCTTTGTAGACGGAAGCGCGGCGCTCGCGAAGAGCTTTGGGATTCCGAGTGTGATCATAGGACTTACGATCGTGGCGCTGGGAACCAGTGCACCGGAACTGGCGGTCAGCACATCGGCCGCGCTGCAGGGATCGAATGAGATCGCACTGAGCAACGTGGTGGGGTCCAATATTTTTAATACACTCGTGGTGCTCGGCGTTTGCGCGATCATTCACCCCGTCCCGGTTGAGAAAGTGATCCTGAAGAGAGATTTTCCTTTCACGATTTTCGGATCGGTCTTCCTGCTTCTGGCATCCGGCTTCCTGGCGGTGTTGGGAACCAGTCATGCGACCTTAGCAAATGAACTTTCAGCGACGTTCGGCGGTGCTCTTCATACAGGAGCCATGGACATGAATGTAGGCGTTGTGAGCAGGATTGCAGGAATAGCGCTCATCGCAATGTTCGTGGCATATATCGTTCGTCTGATTCGTGTGTCGAAAGACAGCACGGAAGAAGAGGTTTCCGAGGAAAATGGAATGTCTGTCGGCAAGAGTCTGGTGATGATCGTTTTTGGCCTTGCGATGATCGTGGCGGGCGGCCAGGCAGTCGTAAACAGCGCAAAGTTTATCGCGGCAGCGGCAGGAATGTCTGAGACACTGATCGGCCTCACGGTTATTGCGCTGGGAACTTCTCTTCCCGAGCTCGTGACTTCGATCGTTGCGGCCCGCAAAGGCGAGACCGGCCTGGCAGTCGGCAATGTTGTCGGTTCCAACATCTTTAATATGATGTTCATTCTCGGCGTGTCCGCGATGATCCACCCGGTGGCTGTCAACATGGCTTCCATGTTTGACCTGATCATCCTGATCGGAATTAGCCTGATGGCCTTCCTGTTCTGCGCCAACGACGGAAAGATCGAGAGAAATGAAGGCCTGGTGATGGTGGCGGTTTATGCGGCGGATATGGCGTTCGCTATTTTGAGATAAGATGGGACACCCTGAAGATGGGACACCCTGAAGGTGTCCGATACCCTGAAGGTATGTAGTAAAAATCCAGGTTAATTAAGAAAGAAGCTGTGAAGAAATGGATCCGGGGCGGATCCGGGACTTCACAGCTTCTTTTTTGCGGATTGGGCAGGCCTCAGTCATAAAGACCTGCCCTGCACAGGGCCATAGTTACAAACAGTTCCACGAGATAATTATTGATCAGATACTGAGGAACAGGAGATGCCAGACGGATCACATCGTCGAACGGGAAATTCTGCTTCCGCGGGTAGTGGTTCGTTGTCAGCAGGAGTTTGCGCGCCTTGCAATTCATCAGCGATTCCATGATCCCTGACATTGTAATGTAGTTTCCCCTCACGGACAGAATGATCACCCGGTCCTCCTCGGAGAGAGTATGCAGGATCGAAAGGTCCCGCGGGACCAGCGCATGGTACTGCGGGCGCATATGAAGATTCTGCTGGATCTGAACAGCGACGGTAAACATATTGACCATTCCGGATACGGTGACGGTATGTCCGGGGGCGAGATAGGAGAGAAAACAATCGAGATCACTGTCACGCACTGCCGCAAGGGCCGGCGCCAGCAGGTTGTTCATAACATCGGCGATATTCTCCGGCGTGATCATGAAGTGATTCCGGTCGTGGTTTTCCATACGATACTGTCTGGTGATCTCCTGGCAGGTTTCGCGGAATTCTTTATAATTCGAAAATCCTATCCCGGTGATCATCCTGGATACGGTCGCATTGGAGAGCATGCACTTCGACGACAGGTCGCTGATCGTCATGTCCGCAATGTCAAAAAGATGTGTGTAGACATAGTAAGCGAACGAATACAGTGTGCTGCTCTGGTCACTGCTGTTCAAAATACTGCTCAGATTATCAAGTAAATACATTACTACAAATCTCCTTTAGGTCAATTATAGCATATGCGGCAGGTATGGAGGGACCGACAGAGGGAGGAAGAGGAGGATTATTTTCACAATATGAAAATATCGCCCGCGCAAAACAGGGGATTTGTACAATACACATGTAAGCGACAGAACATATTGTATTGGAGGTGTAATACAAATGGCCAAGAAAAAGCTCAATTATGCAGAAGTTGCAGCGAACATCATTCGTGAAGTCGGCGGAAAAGAAAATATTGAAAGTGTAAGGCACTGCATAACGCGTGTCAGGTTCCGGCTCAAGGACGAGGGCATCGCTGATGACAACAAAGTGAAGAACCTCGAAGGTGTCATTTCCGTAGTGCACGGCGGCGGCGAATACATGTGCGTCATCGGAAATCAGGTGGAAGAAGTGTACGACGAAGTAGTGAAACAGCTCGGAGATCTCGCGGCGACCGGCAAGGAGCCGGCGGATAAGGATGGGAAAAAGGACAATCCCGTGATGAAGCTTCTGAACATCATCGTCGGATCGGTGCTTCCCTGCCTGAACCTGATCTGTGCCGGCGGTATCATAAAAGGAATCATCACGATTCTCAATACTACGGGGATCATGGCGTCCGGAACGGGAATGAACACTCTGCTGTCAGCGGCAGGGGATGCCATCTTCTTCTTCCTTCCTGTTTTCCTGGGCTTTAACCTCGCCAAAACACTCAAGGGCGATCCTTTCCTCGGAGCGATCATCGGCGCGATCCTTTGCTATCCTTCTATTAACGGAACGGATCTGGTGATCTTCGGCCATACTTTCAATGAGACTTATACCAGTACTTTTTTGCCGGTTCTCGCAGTTACGGCAGTGGCGGTTCCGCTGGCAAATGCGCTTAAGAAGGTGATTCACAAGTCTGTGGCGAATTTCCTTGTCCCTACCATCACACTTCTGATCACCGTCCCGCTCGGTTATATGCTCATCGGTCCTCTGGTCAGTTTTGTCGGTGCCGGAATCAATAGCGGAATTAATGCAATGATGAACACAGTTCCCGTTCTTGCGGGAGTCCTCTTCGGCGGCTTATACCAGGTCATGATCCTTTTCGGTGTGCACAGCGCCCTGACGTCTTTCAGCTTCATGAATCTGCTCTCCGGGCAGCCCGATTACATCATGGCAATTGCCTGCACCGTTTCCTTTGCGCAGATCGGCGTCGTGCTGGGCATGATGCTCAAGACAAAAGACGAAGGCCTCAAAGAAGTAGCGCTTCCCGCCTTCATTTCAGGTATTTTCGGTGTGACGGAGCCGGCCATTTACGGCGTTACGCTTCCGCACATTAAGATGTTCATCCTTTCCTGTCTCGGCGGCGCGCTTACAGGTGCTCTTACCATGATCTCGAGCACAAAGCTCTATGCGTTTACAGGCCTTGGCATATTCACCTTTTTCGGATTTATCAGCCCCGAGCAGCCCGGTTTCCTTTGGCCGATCCTGATCATGGCCGTTCCTTTCCTTGTATCTTTTGCACTTGCCTATGTACTCTTCAAGGATGAGACACAGACCGAAGCAGTTCAGAATCAGGATGCGGAGGCAGAAACCGCAGTGCCCGAAATCAAGGGAAGATTTGAGATCGAAGCTCCTGTTCCCGGAAAAGTTGTCGCCCTCAGTGAAGTGCCGGATGCAACCTTCGCAGAAGGACTTCTCGGAAACGGAATTGCGGTGGAGCCTTCTGAAGGCAAGGTTTACGCGCCCTTTGACGGAACGGCAGAGACAGTATTTGAGACGCTTCACGCCCTGGGTCTTAAAGCAGATAACGGTGTGACGGTCCTGATCCATGTGGGACTTGAGACGGTCGGTCTTGGCGGAGCACCCTTTAAGGCACACATTAAGCAGGGAGAGCACTTCAAAAAGGGACAGCTTCTTCTTGAATTTGATATGGATCAGATCAAGGCAGCCGGTCTTCCGACGATCACGCCGGTCATTGTGACCAATGAAGACGAAGTCGGAGATGTGGCGATCGAAGATGGCAAAATAGTGATCGGCGCATGATTTTTGGGAGGAGCGCGAATATGAAAAAATTTCCGAAAGATTTTATGTGGGGCGGCGCAACAGCCGCTAACCAGGTCGAGGGGGCCTGGAATGCAGACGGCAAAGGAATAGCAGTGCCGGATGTGGTGACCGCGGGAAGCCATACCGTTGCGAGGAGGGTGGACCCGTCTTTGGACCCGGGGACCCTCTATCCCTCCCACGAGGCCATCGATTTTTATCACCGTTACAGGGAACTGGACAGTGAAAAGTTCATAGGTTCATCAGGCTGCCCTTTTCCCTGAAGAACCGCTATTATCCACTTGCCGCTCACGAATAAATCGAGTTATGAAGGAATCCGGGTGCTGGAGCAAAAGTGAATAAATGTTTTTTCGGA
>JAZQCI010000111.1:0-116363 GCA_045546175.1 Lachnospiraceae bacterium
AGGATTGTCTCCTAAGACCGCCTTGGCCTCCGACTTCCCCTTTTTTCGCGCCTGTCAAAATGTGTCAGCGGATACGTCCCTGTGACACAGAATTTCGGCTTTGGCCAGAATGGAATAATTTGTGTAGTAGACGACAAAACCGGGCTTGGCGCCGCTCGGCTTCTTTACGTTCCGGCGCAGGAGATAGTCGATCTCCACCTTGCCCTGCTCGCGGCCGGCCGAGTAATAGGCGGCGAGAGAGGCCGCCTCCTCGAAGGTGCGGTCGGGAATCTCGTCCATGGACTTACCGCCGGCGCGCAGGATGACGTGGGAGCCGGGCATGTCGTTGGCATGCATCCAGATGTCCGTCGGGTCCGCGAAATGGAACGTAAGCTGGTCGTTCTGGATGTTGTTCTTGCCGACGTAGATGTCGTAGCCGTCGCTGCTGACGTAGTGGAGCGGCTTGCTGACGGGCGTGCGGGCCTTTCCTTTTCTGCTGCCGGATTTGTCGAAGCCGGGGCGCTTTTTGCCGCTTCCCGAGTGCCGGCGGACCAGGCCGCTGTCCTCCATCTCCTGCCGGATCTGTGCCAGGTCGCCCTCGTCCGTGGCGAGGTCCAGCGAAGTGCGGATGCTTTCGAGGTGGTCGATCTCGGCCTTGACCTCGGCGATCAGCTTGGAGAGAGCCTCGTTGGTCCTCTTGAGCTTGGTATACCTGTCAAAATATCGCCTGGCGTTCTGCGTCGGCGTCAGCGTGGGATCCAGCGGAATGCGGACCTTCTCGCCGGTGTAGTAGTTGTCGACCTCGCAGGACTTTTCGCCCGCCGGGATGGAGTAGGCATAGGCGTTGAGAAGCTCTCCGTACAGTCTGTATTTGTCCCTTTTTTCGGTGTCGCGCAGCTGCTTGCACTGCAGGTCATATTTGTGCACGTCGCGCTCGAGGATGGTCTGCACGATGCGGCGCAGGTCCACCGACTTCTGGCGGGTGCGCGTGACTTCGTTCTTCTGCGCGTAGAAGGTCTCGAGCAGCTCCGACACGGAGTCGAAGCGGACCTCCTCAAAGCGCCCTTCGAAATCGGAATAGACGCGCATGGAAACGGCGGAGTAGCCGACGGGCTCGCCGCGGCGGCCGCCTTCTTCCTTTTTATAGCAGATGCAGGGGGCAAATCGTCCGTCCCGCACGTCCTGCATCAGGCCGTGGAATTCTCTCCACAGGGCGGCGCGGTCTTCCGGGCTCATGAAAGAGGCGCTCCGGTCGTTGGAGAGCCTCGCGCGGTAGCAGAGCTCTTCGGCCATCGGCGTGGAAATTCCCGTGTAGGAGGCTAGCAGGAGCCTGGCCGGAGGGATCTGCTGCGTCCGCAGCAGCGAATCGAACGCGTCCTCGCTCTCCTCAAGCGGGTTCTTCTTGCCCCTCGTGTCGGGGATAAAATAGGGCCTGCCCGGAAGTACTTCCCTGACGGAACTGACCAGGGAGGAGATGTGTTTGATGCTGTCCACGATCTGCTCTTTGTCGTCCAGGAAGATGATATTGCTGTGCTTGCCCATGAGCTCGATGACCAGGGTGTGCCGGCAGAGGTCGCCCATCTCGTCGAGGTGTTCCACCTCAAAGCGCAGGATTCGTTCGAGGCCGGGCTGTGTCACGGAAAGGATCCGTCCGTTCTGCAAGTGCTTGCGCAGGAGCATGCAGAAAGCCGGCGCCTGCAGAGGCGCCTGCCTGGAAACCGCCGTAAAATAAGCGAGCGGGAGAGAGGCGTCGGCCGAGAGGTAGAGCCTGCACTGGCCGCCGCCGCACTCGGCGGTGGGCTTGAGTGTGAGGACCAGCTCGTCGCGGTCCGTCTGCGCTATTTTGTATACTCTGGCGCCCGTCAGTCTGTCACTGAGCTCCTTACAGAGACAGGCGGTCGTAATGCCGTCAAAAGCCATAAATATGCGGCTCCTTTCGTATATGTTTCGTATTTGTTCAGAGGCAATCGGTAAATCATCTGATTATAGCACAAGACGGGAGCGTTGTCGCCTTCCGGTCCTTTAAACCGGCGGTCGTAAGGCACTGCTTTGCTTTACAAAGCTCTGAAAGAGCAGTAAAATCGGCTATATACAATCTATGGAGGATTACAGATTATGATCAAGAGCATGACAGGATACGGTCGGGCAGAGTTTGCAAACGAAGACCTCAAGATCACGGTAGAGATCAAATCCGTTAACAACCGCTACCTCGATATCGGGATCAAGATGCCCAGACAGCTCGGCATGCTTGAGTCGAGCATCCGCGCGGAGCTCAAGAAGTACATCGCGCGCGGCAAGGTAGACGTATATATCACCTACGAAGATCTGCAGGAAGCGAACATGCAGGTCAAATATAACAGCAAGATCGCCGGCGAATACCTGAGGTACCTCAGGCAGATGGCGGAGGAGTGCGGACTCGACAACGACATCCGGGTTTCTTCTCTGTCCAAATATCCCGACGTCTTTACGATGGAAGAGGAGCCCATGGATCCCGTGCAGCTCTGGGAGAGCCTGCGCAATGTGGTGTGCGAGGCAGCGGAGAACTTCCTTCAGGCCAGGACCCGGGAGGGCGAATTCCTCAGAAATGATCTCATCGGCAAGCTGGACGAGATGCAGAGCCACGTGGACTTCATCACGGAGCGCTCGCCGCAGATCGTGGCCGCTTACAGGCAGCGCCTGTACGACAAGGTCAAGGAGCTGATCGGCGACAACGTGATCGAGGACAGCAGGATCCTTCAGGAAGTGACCATCTACGCCGACAAGGTCTGTGTGGACGAGGAACTTGTGCGCCTGCAGAGCCATATCAACGCGACCAGAGAGGCGCTGGACGGAAGCGAGGGCGTGGGCAGAAAGCTCGACTTCATCGCCCAGGAGATGAACCGCGAGTCCAACACCATTCTCTCCAAGTCCGACAACCTGGAAGTCTCCGACAGGGCCATCGAGCTCAAGACGACCGTCGAGAAGGTCAGGGAGCAGATCCAGAATATAGAGTGAGCGGGCCTTCAAAATGGATATGTTCAGGTTTATCAATATCGGTTTCGGCAACACAGTCAACGCGGGAAAGATCATAGCCATCGTAAGTCCCGACTCGGCGCCGGTAAAGCGCCTGGTCTCACGGGCCAAGGAGGACGGCAGAGCCGTGGACGCCACCCAGGGGCGAAAGACCAAGGCCGTGATCATCATGGAAAACGACCGCGTCGTGCTCTCGGCCCTTCTTCCGGAGACAATTCGGGGGAGAGCCCAGGGAGGCGGTGAAGCGCCCGGCAGAGAGAGCGCGCCGGAAGAAGAACAGGAATAAGAAGAACAGGATAAAGGATTACAGGATATGGCAGATGAAAAGAGACCCGGCAAAATAGTGATCATTTCCGGTTTCTCCGGCGTCGGAAAAGGCACGGTGGTCAAGAAGCTCTTACAGGACTTCGGCCACTATGTTCTCTCCGTATCGATGACGACCAGAAAGCCCAGGGAAGGGGAGAAAGACGGCGTCAATTACTATTTTGTCACAAATGAAAAATTCGAGAATATGATCGGCGAGGACGGCTTCCTCGAGCACGCGGGCTATGCGGACCACTATTACGGGACGCCCAAGGATTTCGTAATTCAGAGTACGAGGGAGGGCAAGAACGTGATCCTGGAGATCGAGGTCCAGGGAGCCATGCAGATCAAGAAAAAATATCCCGACGCGGTCCTGATCTTTGTCACCACGCCCAGCGCGAGGGAGATGGCAAAGCGGCTCATCGGGAGAAACACGGAGACGCACGAGCAGATCCTGAGGCGCTTCAAGAGAGCCATCGAAGAGGCGGAGCATATGAAGGACTATGACTTCATAGTCATCAATGACAAGATCGAAGACTGCGCCAGGGAAGTGAACCGCATCGTCGAAAAGAACGAGGGCGGCGTGCGGTACGACCCGCAGTACAAGAAGGAATTTATCTCTGACCTGCAGAAGATCATCAAAAAACACACCGAATAAGCTATACAAAAGAGCAAAATCTGTGATATAGTAATTATTTGCATGATGATCTGTGCGCCTCTATGCGAATGGATGAGGAAATGGGCGCACAGGAGCGTATATAAGAAAGGAACAGGTATTAAAATGATTCATCCCTCTTACGTGGATTTAATGCAGGTCGTCAATAAAGGCGTTGAAGAAGGCGAGACGCCCGTCATCAACAGCCGCTACTCCATCGTCATGGCGACAGCCAAGAGAGCGAGACAGATCGTGGACGGCGACGAGCCGCTGATCGATGTCCCGGAAGGCGAGAAGCCCCTCTCCATCGCAGTGGAGGAGCTCAATCAGGAGAAGATCCGCATCCTGTCCGAGAACGAGCCCGACGAGGAAGAAGAGTCCGAGATCTTTGAAGAAGACGAGGAAGACGCTTCGGAAGAGGCAGCGTTTGAAGAAGGTGCCCCGGAAGAAATTCATTCTGAAGGAGATGACGTCACCGAATGAAGATCCTTTTTGTTTCCTTAGGATGTGATAAGAATCTTGTGGATTCGGAGGAAATGCTGGGATCTCTCAGAGAAAAGGGCTTTTCCTTTACAGACGATGAGAACGAGGCCGACGCCGCGATCGTCAACACGTGCTGTTTTATCATGGACGCACAGAAGGAGAGCATCGACCAGATCCTCTCGCTGGCGCAGCTGCGCACGGAAGGCAGGCTGAAAGCTCTGATCGTGACGGGCTGCATGGCGCAGCGCTACAAGGACGAAGTGCTCAAGGAGATTCCGGAAGTGGACGCCGTGATCGGCACCACTGCCGAGAGCAGGATCGCCGAGATCCTGGAGGAGATTCTGGCCGCGGACGGACCGGCCGGTTCCAACGGGCACCTGCTCGTGGAGAACGAGAACGAGAGGACCGGGACGAGAGCGGACCGCGTCGTCACGACGGGAGGCTATTACAGCTACCTCAAGATCGCGGAAGGGTGCGACAAGTGCTGCACTTACTGCGTCATCCCCTCGATCCGCGGGCGCTACAGGAGCGTTCCTAAGGAGGAACTGGTGGAGCAGGCGAAGGTACTTGCCTCCAAGGGGATCAAGGAGCTGATCCTGGTCGCCCAGGAGACGACCCTCTACGGCACCGACCTGTACGGACACAAGGCGCTCCCGGAGCTTCTTCGGGACCTGGCACAGATCGAAGGCATCGAGTGGATCCGCCTGATGTACTGCTATCCCGAGGAGATCACCGTCGAGATCGCGGAAGCGATGAGGAACATCCCCAAGGTCCTCCACTATATCGATATGCCGATCCAGCACGCGTCGGACAGCATCCTCAAGAAAATGGGAAGGCGCACCGACAAGCAGGAACTGAAGCAGAAGATCGCCATGCTGCGCGAAATGATGCCGGACATCTGCCTGCGGACGACACTCATCACCGGTTTTCCGGGAGAGAAGGAAGAGGACCACAGAGAGCTTCTGGATTTTGTCAGGGAGATGCGCTTTGACCGCCTGGGAGTATTTACCTACTCGAAAGAGGAGGGAACTCCCGCGGCTAAGATGTCCCCTCAGATTCCCGCCCGGGTCCGGAAAAAGAGACAGAAAGAGCTCATGCTCCTGCAGCAGCAGATCGCTTTCGAGACAGCGGCCGACATGGAAGGCCGTGAGCTGGAAGTGCTGGTGGAAGGGCAGCTCGTGGGTGAACAGGTATACCTTGCAAGAACATATAAGGACGCACCCGGCATAGACGGGGCGGTGTTCATTGAGACACAGAGAGAACTGATGACAGGTGATCTTGTGAAAGTAAAGATCACCGGTTCCAAAGAATATGATCTTATAGGAGGTTTATTATGAATCTGCCGAATAAACTCACTGTTGTGCGTATGGTATTGGTTCCTTTTTTTGTTGCAGCGCTGCTGCTCTCCAAGACGAATGACTCCCTGAAATGGGTAGCCCTGGCGCTCTTCGTCATCGCCTCGCTGACCGATTTCGCGGACGGCTACATCGCCAGAAAATACAACCTGGTCACGAACTTCGGAAAGTTCATGGATCCCCTGGCGGACAAGATTCTCACGATCTCCGGCATGATCTGCCTGGTCGAGCTGGGCAGGATCCCTTCCTGGATCGTCGTGATCATCGTGGCGAGAGAATTCATCATCAGCGGATTCCGCCTGGTGGCCGCGGAGAACGGCGTCGTGATCGCCGCCAACTACTGGGGCAAGTTCAAGACCACGTTCCAGATGATCATGATCATTCTGATGATCATGAACATTCCTCAGCTGCAGATCGTCACGAATATCGTGATGTGGATCGCGCTGGCCCTGACTCTCATCTCGCTCTGGACCTACATTATGGCCAATAAGCAGGTGCTGGCAGGTGATAAATAATCGATCTGGATGCAGTAAGTACAAGACCCTGCCGGGATTCGTCCCGGCAGGGTATATTTCATTAAGAGGATGGTTTTGCGATGGGCAGATGTATCATGATGTGCGCCGGGGAGTTTCAGCCTATGGAGATCGATCGCCGTCCCGGGGACTGGGTGGTCGCCGTGGACGGAGGCCTGAAGTACCTGGAGGAATGCGGCATAGAACCGGATTTCCTTCTGGGCGATTTCGACTCCCTGGGAGCCGGGCACGAGGAAACGGTGGCAAAATACAGAGCCATGGGGGAGGATCACTTCCGGCAGTTTCCCGTTGTCAAGGACGACACGGACACGATGGCGGCAGCCAGACTGGGAATCAGAAAAGGCTATAAGGAATTTCTGATCTACGGCGCCCTGGGAGGAAGACTCGATCACACGATGGCCAACATTCAGGTCATGGCTTGGATCCTGCAAAACGGAGGCAGATCCTGGCTGATCGACCGGGAGACCCGCGTCACGGTCCTGGGTCCGGGACAGTTCATGATCCCTGATGATTTTGAAGGAACCGTGTCCCTGTTTTCGCTGGGCGATTGTCTGGAAGATGTGACCATTCGCGGCATGAAATACGAAGTGGAACACGCCGTCGTCCGCAATGATTATCCGGTGGGCTGCAGCAATGAGACGCTGCCCCGCAAAGAGGGAAGGCCCGGCCTGTTCTCCATAGGAAAGGGCACGGGACTTCTGGTCATGACGCGAGGGCTTATCAACAAGGGAGGCGGTCAGGTGCGGTCCACCCGGACGATGACCTGATAGCCGGGAAGCTCTCTGCCGATATAGTCGGTGAGTTCGCCGATGATCTTCTCATCCGATTCGCTGCAGGCGAAGGGAATCTGTGCGTCGAAAGATACGGCCGGACAGTCCTCCCCGCGCAGGATGCGAAAATCGTGGAGCCCGGCGTCCGGATGTATGGCGCGGAGTTTCTTGAGGATTCTTGTCCTGAGCAAGTGGGCCTCGTGGTCACGGGAATCCACGGGATCGATGTGGATGACGCTCATGACGCCGAACTCTCTGTCGAGCCGCGACTCCAGCCGGTCTATGATATCGTGGGCGTGCACCAGCGTAAAATCCGAAGGGACCTCGGCGTGAAGAGACACGATCAGGTGCCCCGGGCCGTAGTCGTGGATCAGGAGGTCGTGCATATCGAGAATTCCCTCGGTGTGCAGGACGCGGTCCATGATCCCTTCGGCAAGTTTCGGGTCCGGCGCCTGTCCCAGAAGGGGACCGGACGTCTCGACAAGAGTCCGGATTCCGGTCATAAGGATGAACAGTGACACGGCGAGACCGCACCAGCCGTCCAGCTGCAGGCCTGTGCGGCTCGACAGAATCTGGCAGAGCAGGACAACGGAAGTGGCGGCGCAGTCACTTAAGGAATCCATGGCCGTGGAGTGCAGCGCCACGCTGTCGATCTTCGAGGACAGATTCTGATTGTAACAGAACATGTAGAGCTTGACGGCAATGGACACGACCAGTATGACAGCTGCTGTGCCGGAAAACAGGACCTTTTGCGGATGCAGGATCCGGCTGACGGAGTCCTTGGCCAGATCGGCGCCCACAAGAATGATCGATATGCTGACTAAAAGTCCGGTGATATACTCGATCCGCCCGTGCCCGAAGGGATGGTCCTTGTCGGGCCTTTTGCCGGACAGCTTAAACCCGATCAGCGTGATTACGCTTGAGGCCGCATCAGAGAGGTTGTTAAAGCCGTCGGCCATGATGGATACGGAAGACGCCAGTATTCCGGCAGTGACTTTGCCGGCAAACAACAGAATATTAAGAAAAATACCGACTGCCCCCGAGAGGACGCCGTAGCGGCGCCTCACCTCGGGAAGGTCGGTATTTTTGTAATCCGGGATAAAAAGTCTGGATAATAGAGTAATCAATTTAACCCTCGCTGAAAAGAAGATCGGAGTAAGTCGGGAAAGGCCACGCGCTGCGCGCCGTCATGGTCTCGAGCTCGTCCGCGTAGCTCCTGCACTCGTTCATGTCAGGGACAATGACGTCGTGGCAGTAGCGCATCGCTTCCTCGGGCTGCACGGGAACCTCGCGCAGGTCCTTCTCGAGCTTGGCGCAGGCGTCGTGCAGGCAGTCGGAGAGCATGCAGTTGCCGCGGGCATTGTGTTCCTCGTACTTATAGGGGAGCCCAAGGGTCTTGCGCTTCTCAAATCCCTTGCACAGGCTGGTGCCGTAGGCGGAAACCGCCGGCAGGATCTCCTTGCGGATCATGTCAATCATGGTGCGGGCCTCAATCTCGATGGTCGCGTTGTAGTTCTCGACATGGATGTTGTAGCGCGCGTCGACTTCCTCTCTGGTGTAGATCGCGTGATCGGTGAAGAGACGGATGTTCTTTTCGTCGATATAGGCGGGCAGGGCGTCCACAGCCGTGGAGAAATTGGAGAGCCCGCGGCGCTTGGCCTCTTCGATCCAGGACTCGTCGTATCCGTTTCCGTCAAAGATGATGCGGCGGTGCGCGGTGAGCTCGCGGCGGATCAGGTGCGAGACGGCCTCATCCATGTTGTCCGCCTTTTCCAGTTCGTCGGCAAAGAGCATGAGCTCGTGGGCCATCATCGTGTTCAGGACGATGTTGGGTCCCGAGATGGACAGCGAGGAGCCGGGCATACGGAACTCGAACTTGTTGCCGGTGAAGGCCATGGGCGACGTGCGGTTTCTGTCCGTGTTGTCCTGGGGGATCGGAGGCATGACGTCGACGCCGATGTTGATGCTTCGCTTTTTTGCCCCCTTCATAGTTGTGTCGTTGATGATGGAGTCCACCACCGCGCTCAGGTCGGATCCGAGGAAGATGGAAACCACTGCGGGCGGCGCCTCCTGGGCTCCCAGACGATGATCGTTGCCGGGCGTGGCCACGGTGGCGCGCAGCATATCCTGGTATTCGTCGACGCCCTTGATGAAGGCCGTCAGAAAGAGCAGGAACTGCGCGTTCTGGCGGGGCGTGGAACCGGGCTTGAAGAGGTTCTTGCCGGTGTCGGTGCCCAGCGACCAGTTGTCGTGCTTGCCCGAGCCGTTTACGCCCGCGAAGGGCTTTTCGTGGAGCAGGCAGACCAGGCCGTGCCGGTCGGCGACCTTCTTCATGATCTCCATCGTGATCTGGTTCTGGTCACAGGCTGCGTTGGCGTCAGAGTAGATGGGCGCCATTTCGTGCTGGGAAGGCGCCACTTCGTTGTGCTTGGTCTTGGAGAGGACACCCAGCTTCCAGAGCTCGCCATCCAGATCCTGCATGTAGGCGGCGACTCTGGGACGGATCGCGCCAAAATAGTGATCCTCCAGCTCCTGTCCCCTGGGCGGCTTGGCCCCGAAGAGCGTGCGGCCGGTCATGATCAGGTCCTCGCGCTGGGAGTAAAGCTTTTTATCGAGAAGGAAATACTCCTGCTCAGCGCCAACCTGGGCGATGACCCTTGTAGTCGTCGTGTCCCCGAACAGCCGCAGGATACGCACTGCCTGTTTGCTCACGGCGTCCATGGAGCGCAGAAGCGGGGTCTTCTTATCCAGCGCGTGGCCGGAATAGGAGCAGAAAATCGTGGGGATGCACAGAGATTTTTCCTTAATAAAAGCGAAGGAAGTGGGATCCCAGGCCGTGTAGCCTCTGGCCTCGAAAGTCGCGCGAAGGCCGCCGGAAGGGAAGGAGGAGGCGTCGGGCTCTCCGCGAACCAGCTCCTTGCCGGAGAATTCCAGCTCGATCCGGCCTTTGCCGGCGGGAGCGATGAAGCTGTCGTGCTTCTCCGCCGTGACGCCCGTCATGGGCTGGAACCAGTGCGTGTAATGGGTCGCTCCCTTTTCAACGGCCCACTGCTTCATGGCCTCTGCAATCTCATTTGCCGTCGAGATATCGAGCGGCGTGCCGTCGCTCACACTCTGCTTCCACTGTTTGTAGCAGCTGGGGGAGAGACGTTTTTTCATTGTTTCTTCATTAAACACCATGCTGCCGAAGAGCTCCGGGAATTTTCCTGGATCACTGTTCATAAAACTTCCTCCGTTTTGAGTATCCTGTCCGGATGACGATTCATTTTCTTCTGTTCGCGGCAGAGCTCGAGGAGCTGCCCGCAGGGATGCTGCGGAAACTGCCATAGAACAGTATCATCTTATCACAAAAGGTCAGATTTTTTTTCATGAAATAAAAAAAATACCAAAAAAATCACGTATTTTTTTGTGCATAATGGATAGCAGGTGCTAAGTTTGATAGTATTACTTAAGAAATCGTTAAGATAATGTGCACGCGAGCGGGAGAAAAGGGACGATGTCGCCTGAAAGCCGCCTGTATGCCGCGCAAAAGGCTCGCTTGACGGGCACCGAGTTTGAGGTAAGACGCAGAAAGAATGAAAAAACAGGACGAACCTGGGGGGCAAAGAACACAAAACAGTCAGAACAACAGACAAAAGGCGTCACAGCACAGAACGGAGGTGCTGGAAAAAGCGAAAGAGATCGTCATGAAAAAATATTGCATGACTGAATCGGAGGCGCACAGGTATATTCAGAAGACGGCTATGGATTCCCGAAAAGGGATCGTGGAGGTCTCTGAGATGATCATTGTGCTATATGGCGACGCGTCATGACCAAACGGCGTTATCATGATCTGAAATTTCGAAAAGCGGCTGATCCGAATCGGCCGCTTTTAATATGCGCTTTTAACATGTATATAATTTAAAACACAATTTACGAAGAAATGGAATCGTGTTAAGATTATTTTCGATTCAGATAGAGAGCGGAAGCTCGAAGATTGCGAGGTGGGTATGATTGATGCAGGACACGGCGGGAGACACTCTGCCGGCAGGAATATCTTGTTACGTTTTGCGGCAATATACGGAGCCAGTGCCATTCTCGGAATGGGGACCTATTACGGATACAGATTTTACTGCGAGAGCAATAATAACGGTTTTTTAAAGGGAACCACGGTGGATGGCGAGGATGTCTCCGGAATGTCGGTGAAGGCGGCCCGGGAGCTGATCCTGAAAAAGTACGCGGACTCCGAGATCGTCATTACGGAGAATGAGAACGAGGACCTGAAGGGAAATCTCGCCTATTTTGGCTACGAGATCGATCAGGACAAGCTTCAGAAAGACCTTCAGACAGCGTTTGAGACAGAAAAAAGCGACAGGATGGCGGTGCTCCGCAGTATTTTTGACAGATTTGAATATGAGATCGAGGCGTCGCCGCAGGAGAACACGGCTGTTTTTGAGGAAGTGGTGACGGCGGATCACCTGGAGGTGGCCCGATACCCCTCTCAGGACGCGGCACTGTACTACGATCCGGAGGCGGATGCAGTGGCGATCTCGGAGGAGATCCAGGGAAACGAGATCTCGGACAAGGATCTGCAGAATTTTGTGAGAGACTGCATAAAGCGGACGCTGGAGGAAGAAGAGAGTCTGCACGCCGCATTTGAATTCCCGTGGGATCTGTGTGAGAAGCCGGGCGTTTACAGAGATGATGAAGAGCTGGTGACAAAGAGGGACGCCATCAACGCGTACGCGGGCGCCGGGATCACCTACACATTCGGAAAAGAGACGCAGGAATATGATCTTCTGGACATCTACGACAAGTTTTTGGAGATCACGGACGGCAAGGCACAGATCAGCGATGACAAAATAGAGACGTTTGTGCAGGAGCTGGCCTCCCGCTACGATACGCGCTATCTGGAGAGGACTTTTGATTCCACTCTGGCGGGGGAGATCACGATCAAGGCCTCGCGAAACGACTACGGCTATACGGTTCTGCAGGAAGATGAGGCGGCGCAGATCCGGGAGGACATCGAGTCCCGCAAGCATGTGACCAGAGAGCCCGTGTACCTGGAGACCAACTCCTGGGGGAATCCCTACTATCTCGCGAGAGAAGGTACGGATGATCTGAACGGTACTTATATTGAAGTGGACCTCACAGCACAACATGTGTGGTACTATAAAGACGGCGAAGTATATACGGAGTGCGACTGCGTGTCCGGCGATGTGACCGATGATCACGGGACGCAGACGGGATGCTTCCCGCTGGCCTACAAGGAGAGCCCGTCGGTGCTGACAGGAGGTACCGGAGACTCCGCCTACGAAGAGAAGGTCAATTACTGGATGCCTTTCTTTGAAGGACAGGGGCTGCATGACGCGACCTGGAGATACTATTTTGGCGGCAATATCTACAGAGGAAACGGATCGCACGGATGTGTAAACCTTCCGCTGTGGGCGGCGCAGGAGATCTACGAGGCGGTGGATACAGGCACGGCCATCATCATTTTTTACGAATAAATGATCGAAATTTTATTATAAAATAATGCTATTATAGAAAAGTAATGAGAGGATCAGCGGTGAAAAGAGACAGAATCGTAATAAAAGTGGGGACTTCGACCCTGACAAATGAGCTGGGTAACAGCAACCTGCGCACGATGGAAAAGCTTGCCATGGTCCTGTCGGATATCCAGAATATGGGACATGAAGTCATTCTTGTATCCTCAGGCGCGATCGCGGTCGGAGCCAACAAGATGCACATGAAGGAAAAGCCCACTACCATGCGAATGAAGCAGGCGGCGGCAGCGGTCGGACAGTGCACCAATATGTTCCTGTACGACAAGTTCTTCGGCTATTACGACAAGACGGTGGCCCAGATTCTGCTCAACGCCGAGGATATCGCGCAGGAAGAGAAGAAGGAGAATCTGAGCAACACATTCTCGGCACTTCTCGAGTCGGGCGTGATCCCGGTGGTCAACGAGAACGACTCCGTCAGCTACACGGAGATCGAATCCGAAGAGAGGCTGTTCAGCGATAACGATGTCCTCTCGGCGGTCGTGGCAGTGCTGTGCCAGGCGGACAAGCTCGTGATCCTCTCGGATATAGACGGCTTTTTTGACAAGGATCCCAGGCTCTATAAGGATGCCCGTCTGATCGGGCAGATCGACAGGATCGACGAGTCGGTATATAAACTGGCAGGAGGAGCAGGTTCCAGAAGAGGGACCGGCGGCATGCGCACCAAGCTCCAGGCCGCGGACCTTGCCACGGCGCAGGGAATTGACACGGTGGTCACCAACGGCAAAAATCCGGAGGTACTCTACAAGATCGTCGAAGGAGAGCCGGCAGGAACGCTCTTCAAAGGGCACAGATAAGGAAAATATCCGCACAGCGGCGCCTTGTCTTGTGAGCCTTAATTATATATTTACATTTTTATGAAAGGACAATGGCGTCATAGTATCAGTAGATACATGGCGCCATTTTTCTATACAGACTTAAACAGCCATGTTCAAAAAAAGAAAAAGGGGGTAAAAAATGGATACTCTCGATCGTGAGATTCTCAGCTGCCTTGAACAGAACAGCAGAGAGAAAGCATCAGTGATCAGCCGCAAGATCAACCTTTCTGTTTCCGCAGTGCTTGAACGGATCCGCAAAATGGAGCAGCAGGGTATCATCCTCGGATATACTCTACATACGGACAAGAGGGCCCTGGGGCTCGGAATGCAGGCGATCATGGAAGTGGCGCTGGACCACGCGTCACACTACGACGACTTCGTGGGAATGGTGAGCCGGGTACCCGAGATCGCGGACTGCTACTATCTCAACGGAGACTTCGACTTCCTGATCAAGCTCTACGCGCGTGACCCGGAAGATATGGAGAAGATCCACAAGAGTATCAAGGATTTTAAAGGGGTCGCCCGAACCAGGATCTATACGGTCCTCAGGAATGTAAAAGAGGAATAATTCTTTGCGGGACTTCCAGATTCATTCCAAAAGTAGTAAAATACGTTAGAAGAGTAACTACTATAAAACAAATGGAATGAGGAGAATCACATGAAACAAAGGCCTGTAGTATTAATGATCCTGGATGGCTACGGAATCAATGAGAATCCCGAGGCGAACGCGATCGCCATGGCAAAGACTCCGGTCGTCAGCGGTCTTATGGAGAGCGTCCCCTTCGTGAAGGGCTATGCCAGTGGTATGGCGGTAGGACTTCCCGACGGACAGATGGGCAACTCCGAGGTCGGGCACATGAATATGGGCGCAGGCAGGATCGTCTACCAGGAGCTCACAAGAATCACCAAGGAGATTCAGGACGGCGATTTCTTTGAGAACCCGGAGATTCTGGATGCCATAAACAACTGCAAGGTGAAGAATTCCGATCTTCATATCTACGGACTTCTGTCCGACGGCGGCGTTCACAGCCACAACACGCACCTCTATGCCCTCCTTGAGATGTGCAAGAGAAACGGTCTGGACAGAGTCTATGTGGACTGCTTCCTCGACGGAAGAGATACCCCGCCCCAGAGCGGCGCGGACTTCATCGCGCAGCTCGAGGAGAAGGAGAAGGAGATCGGCGTAGGCCAGATCGCCATGATCAGCGGCCGCTATTACGCCATGGACAGAGATAACAACTATGACCGCGTGCAGAAGGCTTATGACGCGCTGACCAAGGGCGAGGGCCTCAAGGCGGAGAGCGCGCACGAAGCGATCACGGCTTCCTACGAGAGAGGTGAGTACGACGAGTTCGTAAAGCCCACCGTCATCTGCAAGGACGGCAAGCCCCTCACCACGGTCAAGGACGGAGATTCCATCATCTTCTTCAATTTCAGACCCGACAGAGCCAGAGAGATCACACACTGCTTCTGTGACAACGAGTTTGACTATTTTGACAGAGGACCCAGGAAGAAAGTCACTTACGTCTGCTTCAAGGATTATGATCCGGACATCCCCAACAAGGAGGTCGCCTTCAAGAAGGTCGACGTAACCAACACATTCGGCGAGTGGCTGGCTTCCAAGGGCATGAAGCAGGCAAGAATTGCCGAGACGGAGAAGTACGCGCACGTCACATTCTTCTTCAACGGCGGCGTGGAAGTCCCCAATGAGGGAGAGGACAGGATCCTTGTCCGTTCCCCCAAGGATGTTCCCACTTATGACCTCAAGCCCGAGATGAGCGCTTACGGCGTTCTCGACAAGCTGGTAGAGGCAATTCACTCGGGGAAGTACGATGTGATCGTGATCAACTTCGCGAATCCCGACATGGTCGGCCACACCGGCGTCCTTCCGGCAGCCATTAAGGCTGTGGAAGTTGTCGATGAGTGCGTCGGCAAGGCACTCGAGGCGATCAAGGAAGAGGACGGCGTTCTCTTTATCTGCGCGGACCACGGCAACTGCGAGCAGATGGTCAACTATGAGACCGGCGCTCCTCACACCGCCCACACGACCAACCCGGTTCCTTTCATCCTGGCCAACTACCACGAGAACGTTAAGCTCAGAGAGGGCGGAGTTCTGGCGGATATCGTTCCCACTCTGATCGATATCATGGGAGAAGAGCAGCCTAAGGAAATGACCGGAAAATCGCTGCTGATTCGCGAATAATCGGCGAATAATCGGCTTCAAGGCGAAATTTCACAAAAAATACATAATATGAAAGCAGGCAGGAACGAAATTTCCTGCCTGCTTTTTACATGAATGTGGTAAAATAATTTGATATATGCATATTATGCCAAAGTTTGCTTTGTTGGAGAAAGATACTTTCATGAGCAGTGATGCAGGAAAATCGTTAGACCGCTATCTCAAAGATAACGCGGCACAGGCACGAAAAGAAAGAAAATACGGATCGGCCAGGCTTCGGAGGTGGCGGGGACGGGCAGTCTCCTGGGTCTACCTGCTGCCGAGTCTGGTCGGAGTGGGACTCTTCTTTGTACTGCCGTTCGGAGTGGTCATCTACTACTCCGTAGTCAACAACCCGGTGCAGCATGAATTTGTGGGGCTGCGCAACTTTATCAATACCTGGGGGAACAACGCGTTTTCCCTGGCGGCGCGCAATACGCTCCTCTTTTCAGTGGTGGCCGTACCGCTGGCGGTTATATTGTCACTGTGGCTGGCAGTGATCATGGAAAGCCGCATACCATTAAAGAGCTTATTCCGGACCTTCTTCTTAAGTCCCATGATGGTGCCCATTGCATCGGTGATCCTTGTCTGGCAGGTGTTGTTTGACTACAACGGTCTCGTCAATGTGATCCTCAGCCGAATCGGAATCGATAAGATCGACTGGCTCAAATCGGACTATGCGCCGATCGTCATTGTCCTTTTGTTTCTGTGGAAGAACCTGGGCTACAACATGATCCTGTTCATGTCGGGACTCTCAAGCGTTCCCAAGGACCAGATCGAAGTGGCGAGACTGGAGAGCGCGAGCGAGACGCAGATCTTCTGGATGATCAAGATCCGCTATCTGTCGTCCACGATCATGTTCGTCATCATTATGTCGCTGATCAACTCCTTCAAGGTCTTCAGGGAGGTATATCTTCTGACGGGAGATTACCCTTATAACTCTCTGTACATGATGCAGCATTTTATGAACAATACATTCCAGTCCATGGACTATCAGAAGCTCTCTTCCGCGGCGATCATCATGGCGCTCTTCATGATGGTGGTGATCGGGATCCTTCTCATCGCGGAGGACCGGTTCGGAAGGGATCTGGAGCAATAACCGACTATGGGTATATTTAGAAAGAAAAAGAACGAAAACTCCATAGATAAGAAGAATACGGAAATAGAGCCCAAAAAGACCGAGCCCCCAAAGGCTGCCCCCAAAGAAATAGAGGTCAGGGACAAAAAAGACAAGAAGGAAAAAGTGAGTCGCGAGAAGTACAGGGAGTACGACGCGATCAGCGACAGAAGAAGGGCGGAGAGCATGCAGGCGTTTCGAAGAACGCTGGTCGCCGTATTTTTTGCCTTCCTGTTCCTGATGCCGACGGTGCTCACCTTCACGAACTCCTTTATGACAGCCTCGGAGATCAACGCCAACTACGGCGCGATCTTCGCGCAGAATACCTCGGGCGGCAAAGTGTTCGTCTCGGAGGTGGTCAACCTCAAGTTCATTCCGGACATGGTCACTTTCAGCCAGTACGCGACGGTGCTGTTCAAGAGCCCGGAATACCTGATGAAATTCTGGAATTCGGTGATCTATGTCGTGCCGATCGTGGTCTTCCAGCTCCTGGTCGCTTCGCTGGCCTCCTTCGGGTTCGCCAGGTACCGGGGAAAGGTAAAGCAGCTGATTTTCTTCTTATATATAGTGCTCATGCTGATGCCTTATCAGGTAACACTGGTGCCCAACTTTATGGTATCATCCGAGCTGGGGATCATTGGGACGAGATGGGCGATCTGGCTGCCCGGCATATTCTCGCCCTTCGCGGTCTACATGCTGACGAAATACATGCGCAGAATTCCTTACTCGCTCTACGAGGCGGCCTCCATCGACGGGGCCGGCGAGTGGCAGATCTTCACGCAGATCTGTATGCCGATCTGCAGAGGGGGACTGGCGTCAATCGCTATTTTGATCTTTATCGACTACTGGAACATGGTCGGACAGCCGCTGATCCTGCTGGACAACGAGGAGATGTACCCGCTGTCCGTATTCCTTTCCAGGATCAACGCGGGAGAGATCTCGCTCGCGTTCGCGGTGGCTGTCATCTATATGGTCCTTCCCATGCTCTTCTTCCTGTACGGGGAAGAATATCTGGTGGAAGGTATATTGTATCAGGGCGGCATCAAGGAATGAGCCGGGTCGTCACTTTATGAGGTGGTTTGTTTATGTACGAAATCGAAGATAAGCAGAACAGGGAACAATACAGGATGGAGCGGAGCGCGGCGAGAAGAGACTGGCTCAAGAACATAGCCATCGCCTTTCTCACCATTATGCTGGTCCTTACCTTTTTCTCCAATACAATCATGAATTATTCGCTCCCGCAGGTGGCGACGCAGTACGTGCAGCAGGGCAATATCACGCCCAAGGTCAGAGGATCGGGCGTGGCGGAGGTCGAGGACCCATACAGCGTGAAAGCGCCTAACGCCAGAGTGATCTCGGCGGTCAATGTCAAGGTCGGGGACGTGGTCAAGAAAGACGACGTGCTCTTCGAGCTGGAGGACGCGGAGTCCGAGGAACTCAAGGAAGCCAGGAAGGAATATAACGACGCCAAGGCGGCCTTCCAGAAGGCGCTCTTCAGCGGCGACCTGACCAATGAGGCGGTGGAGCGGATCCGAAACGGCGAGTACCTGACCGAAGATGAGATGCAGGAGAGACTCGACGAGGTCAATTCCGATTACGAGGACGCGCTCGAAGAAGACACGGAAGCGGGGCTGGCAGTGCAGAGGCTCAGCGGCGCGTCGGACACTTCGGGGCTGGGTGACACTGCGGCGGCGGAGAAAGCCGCGCGGGATGCCAAGAAGCTGGCGGACGCCCAGGCCTATAAGGCAGAGACGGAGGCGGAGCTGACCAAGGCGACCAACGAGAAGGACGCCACCATCAAGAGCATTCAGGCGGAGCTCGAGCTCAAAGAGCTTCAGAAGACCATGGAGAACGCGCAGGCCAAGGTAGAGAAGCTCGAGAAGGCGGAGAAGGGAGCTACGGTGAAGGCTCCGATCGCGGGTACCATCGTCTCTGTTGCCTATAACGGAGGGGACACCACTTCTTCGGACACTACGGCGGCCGTGATCCAGCCGGAAGGTAAGGGAATGACCGTGAGCTTTACCTGCACCAAGGAGCAGGCGCAGATGCTCAAGGTCGGCATGGAGGCCAAGCCCCAGAACGAGTGGGCCTATTCCGAGTTCAAGGCCACGCTGTCCAGCATCACGGCGGATCCTTCCGACAGCTCCGGCAGCAAAATATTGAAATTTGAGATTCAGAGCCCGGAAGTGGAAGCGGGCGAGACCATACAGCTCAGCGTCGGGGAGAACACCAAGTCTTATGACCTGACGGTTCCCAACAACGCGGTGAGAGAGGACAACAACGGCAAGTTTATCCTGATCGTGAGCAGCAAAGAGAGTCCTCTCGGAAACAGATATATCGCCACCAGAGTGGATGTGCAGGTACTTGACAGCGACGATCTGCTGACCGCGATCTCGGGATCGCTCAGCGGCTATGAATATGTCATCACGACCACCACCAAACCGGTTTCCGCCGGTATGCAGGTGAGGCTTGCGGAGGATGTGCAGCAGTGATCCGAAAGAAGAAAAAGCGCCGCGGCATCACGCCGTGGAAGAAGACCGCTCTCAAGGTCTGTGTGCTCCTTCTTCTCGCGGCGGCCGCCATCCACGGTTTCAGGCTCCTCAAGGCCCTCGAATTTGAGGACCAGAGAGAGGCGTCCCGGTGGGGCGCGGAGCAGACCTGCGCGCAGGTGAGCGCCTTTATGCCGATGTCAAAGGCGATGAAAGAAGAGGATATCCAGGGGCTGGAATACAAGATCCATACCGCTCTGGCCCAGGATTCGATCAAACTGACGGCGGAAGGCCAGGACGCCAAGCTGTGGCAGGACTGCTACAGCGGAGTCGGGAGCCTGACGCTTGCGGCGGGAAGCAAAACAGTGACGGTGGAGGCTGTCGGTACGGGAGGCGCTTTTTTCACCTTCCATCCCTTGAAGCTGTCAGCAGGAACCTACTACCTTCCCGATTCGGTCATGAAGGATGAGATCCTGCTGGATCAGGAGACCGCCTGGAAGCTGTTCGGCGCCTTCAATGTGGAAGGCAGGACGGTGCGTGTCCAGGATATGTACCTGCGCATCGCGGGCGTCTATGAAAAGCCGCAGGGGAGCCTCTATCAGAAGGCCGGGCTTCCCGATTACGTGGTCTTTGTACAATATAAAACGCTTCTGCAGTACGGCGGCTCCGGAAACGGGTCCGACACGGCCGGGCAGAGCGCGGCGGCGGGAGGAGTTCCCGGCTCTGCCACGAGACCTGCGGCGGTCACCGGCCTGGCAATAGCCTCCGAAAATGAGGCGCCTCCGGAGGCAGGTGCGGATGCGGGATCCGGCGCGAGTGAAGAGAAGGATTCCGGCTCAGATTCCGGTTCAGATTCCAGCGCAGGGACGGATGCCGGCACCGGAACGGGCGCGGGCTCGGAAACAGGCAGCGGCAGTGCTGCCGGATCTGGCGAGGCATCCCAGTCGGGGACCGGAGCCGAGCAGGGAGCGGTTCCCGATGAGACGCACAATAATGAAAATGTGGGAACCACCAACACCAATTATAAAGACACGGGAATGATCACGGCCTATGAGATCGTGATGCCAGATCCGGTCGAGGGATATGCGGCAGCCATTCTCGAAAAGGCACTGGGAGAGGAGACGGGAGCGATTATTGTGGACAACACGAACCGCTTCGGGATCCGAAACCTTGTGAAGGATATACGGGAATTTCCCCTTCTGGGTATGCGGACGGAAGCAGTGCGCTATCCCTACTGGGAAAATGTGGCAATCGGATGGGAGACGATCTTCGCGGCTCTGTTCCTCTTGGAATGCATTCTGATCGTATTGGCGATCCTGCTCTTTGTGTGGATGATCATCCACTGGTATACACATAAGAGCTGGACGCTCATGGGAGGCATTCAGAGCCTTCAGGACAGCGCCTACGAGAGGCAGTCGAGAAAGAAATATCCCGAGTACTACAGGGAAAAAGAACAGTCTGAGGACCTCTCTGACCGGGAACCTTCCGATTTTGGGAAGGCACCAGGGAAGGAGGCAAAAGCGGATCAGGCGGCTTCTGCTGAAGAGACCGGCGGTTCATCGAAGGCTCCGGCGACAAAAGACAGCGCGGATCCGGGCAGACTGGAAGATAAGGGACTCACTCCCTTTGAGAGGATTCCTGAGAACAGAAAGGCGGTAGAGTATGAGACGAAATACCAGGATGATCAGCGCGGCGATGGCGGCAGTGCTGGCACTGACAATGACGGCCTGCGGAGGAGCGAGCAGCAGTAGCAGCAGCGGGGCCAAAGATCCCCAGGGCGGGGCAGGCACCGCAGCAGTAAACGCAGACTGCGTGTACAGCTCCCAGCAGATCGTTCTTGAAGATGAGGAAGAAGGGTTTCTGAATGACATCAACGTGGACAGTCTTGCCTTCAAAGACGGCCGCTTGTACGCGACAGGGTATTCCCTCAGTAACTCTGAATCCGGAAGCCATGTACTGATGAACTTTAATCCGGACGGATCGGACCTTCAGTACAACATGCTCATGGGCGCCGGCATGCAGGATGTGATCTCCATGAGCTTTGGCAGTGACGGCAATTACTATATCGCCAGGGTCACCTATGACGGCGATTCGGCGGCCTATGTCAGTCCGGAAGAAGGTCCTGTAACGGAGGAAGGTCCTGCAGCTGAGGAGGGACCTGTCCCGGAAGAAGGTCCCGGCGGTGCTACGGCCGCTGCTCCGGTCGAGGAACTTGAGGATGCGGAGAACGCACCCGTCAACGAAATGGAAGAAGAAGCTGACGCGCAGGGACCGGCCGGCGCTTACGAGGAGAACGGAGAGGCAACGGGGCCCGACGCGGCGGTCGAGGAGGATACAGCCGGGAATGCAGGCCCCGATGCGGAAAATATCGAGGAATTTGTGACCAGCGGCGAGGATTCTCCGGCCAATGACCCTGCTCTGCAGGAGGAGTCCACGGAGGGAATCACATCTCCCGCAGATGAATTCAAAGAAGATCCCGATGTCTCCGACGGAGAGAGTGAACTTGTCGTGGAAGATGTCCAGGAAGTCGACCCCTCCGAAACGGTCGGAGAGGGCGAGGCGGTCTATGTTTTGAGCTGCATCACGCCGGAAGGGCAGGAGCTGTGGACGGCGCCCGCAAAGGCTTCGGAAGGCGCGGAAGCGGAATATTTCGTAAATGACATCGCCTACAGCAGCGAAGGACTGGTTGTCAGCACTTCCGCGGGACTTGATCTGTACAGCAGTGCGGACGGATCTTTCATCAGAAACATAAGCACGGATGCGATGGTACGGAGCGCCACGCCCTATGTGCTGGAGGACGGCACGGTCGCCATTCTTTCCTATGGCAACAGCGGCGAGGAGATCGCAGTAATAGATACAAAGACAGGAAAACTGGGCAATACCTATCCCATCCCTTCGGAAATCGGGGCGACCTTCCTGTTCCCGGGACACAGCTATCAGCTGTATCTGGCCGGCACCAATGCGGTGTACGGCATGAACCTCGACGGCTCTGAGATCGTCAAGGTCGTGGACTTCGTGGATTCCGATATGGATATCACGGCGATGACCGGCTTTGTTGAGATGGAAGATTCCCAATATGCGGCGATCGTCGCGGACCTTGTCGGAAACAACATGGTCGTATCTCTTAAGAAAGTAGATCCCGAAGTCGTCGCAAACCGCAAGACGATCACTCTGGGCAGCTATTACCTGGATTACGAGGTGCGCAAGCAGGTCTTCGCCTTCAATAAGCAGAGCCAGGACGTAAGAGTCAGTATCGTGGATTACGCGCAGTATAACGGGGAGACGGGATCGGAAGGCCTGACAAGGCTCAACACGGACATCGCGTCCGGAAATGCACCGGATATCATGGTTCTCTCGGCGGTAATGCCGATCAAGAGCTATATCAACAAGGGTGTCTTCGAGGATCTCACACCTTATATGGAAGCCGATGAAGAGATTGCCGGCAGAGAATACCTCACGAATGTATTTGACGCCTTCAAGACGGACGGGAAGATGTACGCGGTCATCCCTTCCTTCTTCGTGAACTCGATCGTAGGCAAGACAGAGGATATCGGAGACGGCTCCGGATTTACGATCGATCTGGTGAAGCAGATCGCCCAGAAGAAAGGGGTAGCGCCCGAGCTGATCTTCGGCGTGGCCACGCAGAAGGATGTCCTCTATTCAGCCCTGGAGATGTGCGGCGACCAGTTCATAGACTGGGAGAAATCGGAATGCCGGTTCGACTCCGACGAGTTCATACAGCTCCTTGAGTTCATCGGCCAGTTTCCGGAAAAAATCGACGAGAGCAAATATCAGGAGGACACCACCGCCTTCTACAGAAGCGGCAAAGCACTGTTCACAAGGGAAGCAGTGGGATCCTTTGACGAGTATGTAAATCTTCGCCACGGCATTTTCGGAACGGACATCACTTTGGCCGGGTTCCCTTCTCCGAAGCCCGGAACGGCGACGATCTTCCCGCAGCTGGAGATCGCGGTCAACGCGTCCTCCGAGAACAAAGACGCCTGCTGGAGCTTCGTGCGCCGGTTCCTTCTCGACGATTACCAGAATTCTGTGAGCATGTACTGGCCCGTCAGCATCGACGCATTGGACAAGATGGCCAACACGGCCATGGAGCCGCTCTACTACACAGATGAGAACGGAAACCGCGTCGAGGATCACGTGGTCATGAACATAGGCGGTGAGAACATCGAACTGCCCAGAATCTCTGACACGGAAGTGGATCAGCTCTACACATTCCTGAAGTCACTGAGCACGGAAGCGTACTATGACTCCAGCATCGAGAACATTATCGTAGAGGAGTCCGCAGCTTTCTTCGCAGGTCAAAAGAGTGCGAGAGACGTAGCGGGCGTCATCCAGAGCAGAGTGCAGATCTATATCAACGAGAACAGCTGAGCGCGCAGGGCGGCGGACCGCCGCCCGGAGCCTCAGGAAGAAAGGAAAACGTTACATATATGGCATCAAATCATTACGACAGCATAAGGGAGAGGACCAGAAATTTCTGCATTGTGGCCCACATCGACCACGGTAAGTCGACACTGGCGGACCGCATGATCGAGCGGACTGGTCTTCTCACCAGCCGTGAGATGCAGGACCAGGTCCTGGACAACATGGATCTGGAGCGAGAGCGCGGGATCACGATCAAGAGCCAGGCAGTACGTCTTATCTACAAGGCGAAGGACGGTGTGGAGTACATCTTCAACCTGATCGACACGCCCGGTCATGTGGACTTCAATTATGAGGTGAGCCGTTCTCTGGCGGCCTGTGACGGCGCGATCCTGGTGGTGGACGCCACACAGGGCATCCAGGCGCAGACCCTCGCCAACGTCTACCTTGCTCTGGAGCATGATCTGGATGTCTTTCCCGTGATCAACAAGATCGACCTGCCCAGCGCCATGCCGGAGGAGGTCAAGCAGGAGATCGAGGACGTCATCGGAATCGAGGCGGAAGACGCCCCTCTGATTTCGGCCAAACAGGGCGTCGGCATCGAGGATGTACTGGAAGCGGTCGTCGCCAAGATCCCCGCACCTGAGGGGGACGCCCAGGCGCCTCTGCAGGCCCTGATCTTCGACTCCCTCTACGATTCCTATAGGGGCGTCATCGTGTTCTGCCGTATCCGTGAGGGCCTGATCCGCAAAGGAATGAACGTTCGCATGATGGCGACCGGCGCCACGGCGGAAGTCGTCGAAGTCGGTTACTTCGGACCCGGTCAGTTCATCCCCTGTGATGAACTGGCAGCGGGCCAGGTCGGCTATTTCACGGCCTCTATCAAAAACATCAAGGACGCCCGCGTCGGCGACACAGTCACGGAGCACGCCCGCCCCTGTGCGGAGCCCCTCCCCGGCTACAAAAAGGCGCAGCCCATGGTCTACTGCGGCCTCTATCCCGCGGACAGCGCCAAGTATCCGGATCTGCGCGATGCACTGGAAAAGCTCCAGCTCAACGACGCGTCGCTCTTCTTCGAGCCGGAGACATCCCTTGCACTGGGCTTCGGGTTCCGCTGCGGATTCCTCGGCCTTCTGCACATGGAAGTTATCCTGGAAAGACTGGAGAGAGAGTACGACCTCGACCTGATCTCGACGGCGCCTGGCGTTGTCTACAAGGTCTACAAGACGGATGGGACCATGATCGAACTGACTAACCCGTCCAACCTCCCCGACCCCGCCAAAATTGAGCACATGGAAGAGCCCATCGTGAGCGCCGAGATCATGGTGACCACCGAGTTTATCGGATCGATCATGCAGCTGTGCCAGGAGCGTCGCGGCCGCTATCTGGACACCGAATACATCGAGGAGACACGCGCGATCCTCAAATACGAGCTTCCGCTCAACGAGATCATTTACGACTTCTTCGACGCCCTCAAGTCCAGATCCAGAGGCTACGCCTCCTTCGACTACGACCTCAAGGGATACGAGACCAGCGAACTGGTCAAGATGGACATCCTTGTGAATAAAGAACCTGTCGACGCGCTTTCCTTCATCGTCCATGCGGCGGGCGCCTACGACCGCGGCCGCAAGATGTGCGAGAAGCTCAAAGAAGAGATCCCGAGACAGCTCTTCGACGTGCCGATCCAGGCAGCGGTGGGCGGACGCGTCATCGCCCGAGAGACAGTGCGCCAGCTGCGCAAAGACGTACTGGCCAAGTGCTACGGCGGCGACATTTCCCGAAAGAAGAAACTGCTGGAGAAGCAGAAAGAAGGAAAGAAGAGAATGCAGATCGTCGGAAACGTAGAGATTCCGAAGGAAGCCTTCATGAACGTACTCAAACTTGATTCAGGAAACTGACAGGACGGACAAGCGATGAACGAAAAGATTCACCGCGGACCGGTCTCCCTTTACCTGCACTTCCCTTTTTGTGAGCGGAAGTGCAGGTATTGTGATTTTTTGTCGGGACCGGCCTGCGCAGAAGAAAGAGAAGACTACATAGAACTGCTCTGCCGCGAGATCCGTATGCGGGCACCCCAAGTGACAGCGCCCGTCGACACCATCTTTATCGGCGGCGGGACCCCTTCCCTGATGACGCCCGAACAGGCAGACCGCCTCATGGAGGCAATCTTCAGTGCCTTCCACGTCATGGACAACGCGGAGATCAGCATGGAAGTTAACCCCGGGACCGCAGATCTCACCAAACTCCGCGCATACAGATCGGCCGGGATCAACCGCCTCTCGATCGGCGTCCAGTCCTTCGACGACGCGGATCTCAAACTCCTCGGCCGGATCCACACATCCGACCAGGCGCGCCGGATCTTCCACATGGCCCGCGAAGCCGGCTTCAGCAATATCAATCTCGATCTGATGTCCGCCCTCCCCGGCCAAAATATAGAAACCTGGTCCAAAACTCTGCGCGAAGCCGTCGCACTCCAGCCGGAGCACCTGTCCGCTTACAGCCTGATCATCGAAGAAGGCACGCCCTTCGCCAAAATGTTCTCCCAAAAAGAACTGCCGGCCCTGCCCTCCGAGGAAGAAGACCGCGAAATCTACCATTTCACTAAGAAGTTCCTTGCAGAAAACGGCTACAGACGCTACGAAATCTCCAACTACGCCCGCGAAGGGTACGAGTGCAGGCACAACTGCGGCTACTGGACTGGACATGAATACCTGGGCCTTGGCCTCGGCGCCTCCTCAGACCTGGGAGGCATGCGCTTCAAGAACCCGGACCAGATGTCGCTATATCGCAAACTGATCGAAGAGCGGAACGCAGCCGCACTCCGCTGCGAAAAGCAGGAAATGACCAAAGAAGACCGAATAGAAGAATTCATGTACCTCGGCCTTCGCATGACCGATGGCGTATCAGAAAGTGAATTCGAAGAGCGATTCGGCACAAGAATAGAAGATCAATATGGCGAAGTCCTGCGCAGACATATCTCGCAGAACCTTATTCGCCGCCTTCCCGGGGACAGCGCAAGACTGGAGCTTACTGAATACGGCCTTGACGTCGCCAACTATGTCATGGCGGACTACCTGCTGTGAACTACCTGCTGCCTATACATATTGCTATGAAGCGAACAGAAAGCCGTTCTAACTCTGTTCATAGATTCGGAGCCTGAGGTCCCATGATCGGCCGCGATGATCAGCCGCCGCAGGTTCACGCAAGGGCGGCGTCAAGTGTGGAATTTTATAAAAGTTAGGCTTGTCTAAACAATGTTGATAAATTTTGAACACAAAATTTTCTCTATATCTTTTTTTAAAACCCTTCTTCGGTGGATATTCCACTGAAGAAGGGGACAGAAACAGACCTATATACCCCTATAGATGTCATAGTACCCTTTCCCAAGCCCTTCTTCGGTGGAATATCCACCGAAGAAGGGTTTTTAAAGAGCACTATGGCGTTTTAAAATGGACGAATAAACGGCAATATTTTGACAAATAAACGTATTATGAATGATTTTAACAGTTACCTATTGATTCATGAGACCTTCCAAACTAAATGGCAGTTGAATAATTAACTTTGAAGGTTTATAATCGACACATCTCACAAATCCCATTCTTTCTTTCGGGATTTGTACCAATCATTTCTGAGTTGTCTTTCCGGTTCCGGAGAAATATCTCAAGAGAAAACATTTTGTAACCGTAGAAATAGTTTTAAGTAGGAGGTGTTATGTACAGTAGTATACTCACAGGGGCAGTTCATGGGATTGACAGCTATTTGATGAAAGTAGAGACTGATATTTCTAATGGACTTCCTTCGTTCAACATGGTGGGATTCATGAGCGGTGAGATGAGAGAAGCAGGAGAGCGAGTACGCGTTGCGCTCAAAAATCTGGGAATTCATATGCCGCCACAGAGGATCACGGTAAATTTATCCCCCGCAGGGATTCCTAAAAGAGGCATACTGGTTGACTTACCGGTGTGTGTCGGACTTCTGGTTTGCCTTGATTATTTGCAGCCAGAAGCGACGGAAGGCGTACTTGTAGCAGGTGAACTGGGCTTAAACGGTGAAATTCGACCGGTGAAAGGAATTCTGCCGATTGTCGCAGAGGCAAAAAATAAAGGAGTTTCGACATGTTTAGTTCCTAACGGAAATCTCTCAGAGGGGGCACTTGTTCACGGAATACGAGTTGTCGGCGTAAGAACTTTGGCCGAGATGGTTAACTATTTGAGAAAAAATCAAAAAGAAAGAGACAGTTTCCTGCCGCCTGCTGAAGTGGATGCCGGACAACTCCTCTCAAAGGCCGTCAATAAAGCATATCCGGATTTTTCAACCGTGCATGGCCAGAGACAGGCCAAAAAAGTGCTGGAGATCGCTGCAGCGGGCTTTCATAATGTACTTATGATGGGGCCTCCCGGAACAGGGAAAAGCATGCTGGCCAGATGCCTGCCGGGAATCCTGCCGCCTCTGACTCAAGAAGAAGCATTAGAAATAACAAGGATCTACAGCGTTTCAGGCCGGCTGCCTGAAGAAACGGCATTGATCACCGAAAGGCCGTTTATTGCACCTCATCACTCTGTAACAAGAGCAGTTCTGATAGGAGGAGGGAACATTCCGTCTCCCGGACTCATCACATTAGCGCATCTGGGCGTCCTGTTTCTGGATGAAATATCAGAATACTCACTTCCGGATCTCAATTCATTGAGAGAACCGTTGGAAAATCACGAAATTATAATAAGAAGACTCTTCGGCACATATCGCTATCCTGCCAGACCCCTTTTAATAGCGGCAGCGAATCCGTGCCCGTGTGGATACTATCCCGATATGAACCGTTGTACCTGTACGCCGAGAGAAGTACAGAAGTATCAGAGAAAAATAAGCGGCCCACTGATGGACAGAATTGACTTCAGAGTTCATGTCAGCAGAGTAAGCGCTGATGATCTTCAGGGAAGTGATTCGGAAGAGAGCAGCGAAACCATCCGCGAGCGTGTTATGGAAGCTATCGAAAGGCAGAAAAAACGCTTCAAAGGAACACCTTTTAACTATAATTCAGATATGACTCCGGATGCGCTGGAGCACTTCTGTCCTCTGAATTCACTGCTCGCCGAAAAAATGAAAGGTGTTTATGAGCGTCTCGGTATGAGCATGCGTTCTTATCACAAAACACTGAAAATGGCGAGAACGATCGCCGATCTGAACGGAAGAGAAATGATTCTGGAGAGAGATCTCATGACAGCAGTAGGCTTTCGCCTGCCTGAATACAGTGAAGATGAGTATTCTTCGGGAAGAGAATTTGAACCGGGAAAAAGAATTGAGCATAAAGCTGTAAATTACAATGTAAATGCCGGCGGAAACACTTCTGCCGTATGTGAGAGCGAGGGATATTACGGGATCGAAGAATGGTGCGAGAGCGAGGGGGACAAGTAATGGAAGAAAGAACAATTAATCCATATGCTTACTGGCTCTCATGTGTCAAAGGAGTCGGCAACGTCACGATAAAGGCACTCATGGAGAGCGTAAGCGGCGCCGAAGAAGTCTACAACATGTCAGAGGAAGAAATATGCATGTGCCTGGTAGATAAACTCCGAAGCAACAACATAGCAGTGAGCAAGGCCTGCAGTATTGAAGTGGCAAAAAACTGTGATCCCCTTGAGGAAGCCGAAAAACTGAAGGAAAAAGGTATTGGTTTCGTATGTCAGGAGGACAGTTGGTTTCCGAAGAAACTCAGGGACATTTCGGACAGTCCTTACGCGCTTTATTATAAAGGAGAGCTTCCGCCGGAAGATATTCCTGCCGTAGCGATAATAGGTTCTCGAAATTGTTCCGGATATGGCAGAGAACAGGCTCGCATATTTGCGGAAAGGCTGGCTGAGAGAGGAATTGCAGTGATCAGCGGCATGGCAAGGGGCGTTGACGGAATCGCAGGAAAAGCTGCTGTTGTTTCGGGAGGAAGATCCTATGCAGTACTCGGATGCGGTGTAGATGTGGTCTATCCGATGGATAACAAAGAGTTGTACGATCTTTTAGCAAAAAAGGGCGGGCTGCTCTCAGAGAACAGGCCCGGCACACATCCCCGATCATCGTTGTTTCCCAGAAGGAACAGGCTGATTAGCGGGCTGGCGGATGCAGTATTGGTCATCGAGGCGAGAAGAAGGTCAGGAACTGTGATCACGGTTGATGCCGCACTTGAACAGGGGCGCGAGATCTTTGCTTTGCCTGGGAGAGTGAGCGATGCATTAAGTGACGGATGCAATGTTCTCATAGCGCAGGGCGCAGGAATAGCCTGCTCACCGGATACAATTATTGAACATTTCTTTGGCGTGAGTGACAGCGGCACGGATCTTTATGAAAAGAAGAGAAAGCAGAGAAATCGAAGAAGGGATGAACTGTCCGGCATGGAGGCGGTGCTGTTCGATGCGCTTGGGTGTGGAGATATCATGGAGATGGATTTCCTGATTGGCAGAGTAGAGAGTATTCTGGGAAAGCATATCGACGCAGAGGAGTTTACTGCCTGCATGATGGGACTGCAGATGAAGGGCCTCGCCGAAGAAATCGGAATCGGCCATTACAGAGGAATCTGACCAAACTCGAGAATCGCCCCACAGCAAATCCACAGTAAATCCACCGTAAATCTCCCACAAATCCCCATAAGAGGCGTCAGTTCCTCTCTCAAGTTTAATTCGGAACATTGATTTCACAGTTGATTAATTGTACAATGAATTGTTGTGAATACAGTAGATGTACGAAACGAACCATTTAAGAATAGAGAAAGGAACTGACATAATCATGGCACTGATCAAGAAACCGGTCACAGGCATGAAGGACATCCTGCCCGCAGAGATGGAGATCCGCGACTACTGCATCTCCGTCATCAAGAAGACGTATGCGGAGTTCGGATTTCAGTCCATCGAGACGCCCTGTGTTGAGAATATCGCAAACCTGACAAGTAAGCAGGGCGGAGACAACGAGAAGCTGATCTTCAAGATCCTCAAGAGAGGCGAGAAGCTGAAGCTTGAAGAAGCGCAGAGCGAAGCGGACCTGGTTGACGGGGGACTGCGGTATGATCTGACAGTTCCGCTCGTTCGCTATTTTGCCGCGCACCAGAACGAACTGCCCATGCCTTTCAAGGCGCTGCAGATGGGCAACGTGTGGAGAGCGGACCGCCCGCAGAAGGGCAGATACCGCCAGTTCATGCAGTGCGACATCGACATCATCGGCGAGCCGAGCAACCTCGCGGAGATCGAGCTGATCCTGGCGACGACGACAACGCTCGGAAACCTGGGCTTCAAGAACTTCCAGATCCGCATCAATGAGAGGCGCATCCTCAAGGCGATGGCCGCCTACAGCGGATTCCCGGAGGATAGATACACGGATGTTTTCATCATCCTGGACAAGATGGACAAGATCGGCCTGGACGGCGCGGCGCAGGAACTCATCGACGAGGGATTTACCGAAGAGATGAGAGACCGCTACGTGAGCCTGTTCGAAGGACTGCAGGACGCCCAGGACCAGCTGGCTTACCTCGAAGAGAAGCTGGAAGGCTTCATCGAGCCCGACGTGATCCCGACGTTGCGCGAAGTCATGGAGAGCGTCGACGGGACAAAGACCGCGGACTTCCGGATCGTCTTTGACCCCACAATCGTGAGAGGCATGTCCTACTACACGGGAACGATCTTCGAGATCGCAATGCCCGAGCTGGGCATCAGCTGCGGAGGCGGCGGCCGCTACGACGGCATGGTCGGCAAGTTCACGGGCAAGGACGTTCCGGCCTGCGGCTTCTCCATCGGCTTTGAGAGAATCATCCTTATCCTTATGGAGCAGGGATTCAAGATTCCCGGAAGCCCGGTCAAGAAGGCATATCTCATCGAGAAGAACATGCCCGCCGAGCGCCTGTGCGAAGTGATCCGGCAGGCCCAGAAAGAGAGAGCCGAGGGCACGCAGGTGCTGATCGCCCGCATGGCCAAGAATAAAAAGTTCCAGAAACAGCAGATGGCGGAGAGAGGTTTTGAACAGTTTGAGGAGTTCTACCGCAATCCGATCAACAAATAACAGGAGGAAATGAGAGTAGTCATGGCTGAGTCTATGTTGGGATTAAAGCGCACATGCAGATGCGCCGAACTTAGTGAAGCAAACGTAGGGCAGACCGTCACCGTCATGGGATGGGTGGCAAAACAGAGAAACAAGGGAGGCCTTGTCTTCGTAGACCTGCGCGACAGAAGCGGCATCGTACAGCTGATCTATGAGGAGACAGAGTGCGGGGCTGAGAATTTTGCCAAGGCTGAGAAGATGAGAGCGGAATTCGTCGTCGCGGCAGTGGGAACCGTCTGCAAGAGAGAAGCGGTCAACGAAAACATCGCGACCGGACAGATCGAGATCCGGGTCAAAGAGACCAGAATCCTCTCCGAGTCCGAGACACCGCCCTTCCACATCGTGGAGAACAGCAATACCAAGGAAGATCTGCGCCTCAAATACAGAAGCCTGGACCTTCGCCGTCCCGATATGCAGAGAAGGCTGATCCTCAGAAGCCAGATGATCCAGAACATGAGAGAGTTCATGGCCGGAGAGGGCTTCCTCGAGATCGAGACCCCTATCCTGTGCAAGTCCACTCCCGAGGGAGCGAGAGACTACCTGGTGCCCAGCCGCGTGCACCCCGGCAATTTCTATGCTTTGCCCCAGTCTCCGCAGCTCTTCAAGCAGCTGCTGATGTGCTCCGGCTTTGACCGGTATTTCCAGATCGCCAAGTGCTTCCGCGACGAGGACCTTCGCGCGGACAGACAGCCCGAGTTCACCCAGGCCGATATGGAACTGTCCTTCGTAGACGTGGACGACGTCATCGATGTCAACGAGAGACTGATCCAGTATGTGGCTAAGAAGACCTTTGACCTGGATGTCGAACTTCCCCTTCCCAGAATGAAGTGGATCGACGCCATGAACGACTACGGCTCCGACAAGCCCGACACACGCTTTGGCATGAAGCTCGTGGACATCACGGACGTGGTCAAGGACTGCGGCTTCGCGGTGCTGGCCGATGCGGCAGCCATGAAGAACGGCTCCGTGCGCGGCATCAACGTCAAGGGACAAGGCGGCATGGCCAGAAAGAAGATCGACGCGCTGGTCACTTTCGCCAAGGGCTACGGCGCAAAGGGCCTGCCTTACATCCAGCTCAAGGATGACGGCAGCGTCAAGTGCTCTTTTGCCAAATTCATGACGGAGGACGAGATTAAAGCCATCGTCGAGAGAATGGGCGGCGAAAAGGGCGACTTACTGCTGATCGCGGCTGACCAGAACAAGATCGTCTGGAACGTCCTGGGTGCACTCAGACTCAAACTCGGCGAAGAACTGGGCCTGATCGACCACAACAAGTTCAACTTCCTGTGGGTCGTGGAGTTCCCGCTGCTCGAATGGAGCGACGAGGAGGAGAGATTCGTCGCCATGCACCATCCCTTCACCATGCCCATGGATGAGGACTGGCACCTGATTGACTCCGATCCCGGCGCCGTCAGAGCCAAGGCCTACGACATCGTCCTCAACGGCGTAGAGCTGGGTGGCGGCAGCGTCAGAATCCACCAGAACGACATCCAGGAGAAGATGTTCGAAGTCATCGGACTTAAGCCCGAAGAAGCGCAGGAGAAGTTCGGATTCCTCCTGACCGCGTTCAAGTACGGAGTACCGCCGCACGCGGGACTGGCTTACGGCATCGACCGCTTTGCGATGCTGATGACCGGCGCGGAGAGCATCCGCGACGTCATGGCCTTCCCCAAGAACAAAGACGCCGTCGACCTGATGAGCGAAGCTCCCAACGTCGTCGACGAGAAGCAGCTTGAGGAGCTGTCCATCGCGATCATCAAGACGGAAGAGGCAGAGTAAACAAAATAGATTATGCACTGTTACATAGACCGGTTTCGAAAGAGGCCGGTCTTTTTGTAGTCCGCCCGGATAAATAAGCGATGGAAATTACTTGCTTCGGTCTAGCCTGGATAAGGACAGTAGAAGTTTTGCATAAATATAGACACCTGTAGACTTTCAATGCCGACAGGTTTTCGCAAGCGGAACATAACTGCAAACACTGAGACAATACCCGGCAGGGGCCTCGCAATCAGTCAGATAAACCTGCCGGTTTGACCCCGGCACAACAATTCTTCCATGTTCTAAATCCGGATCATAACTGCCGAATGGCACTGCCAATCCGCGTCCGGTCAGTTTTATATAGCTCTCTCTGGCAGTCCAATAGCGGCAGAAGAGAAGAAGGGCAGTTGAAACTTTGCCTTGGTCCACAAGTGAATGGAGAGACTTTCGCTCCGTCTCCGAGAAGAAGTGGTCCGCAATCTTCAGTGCCTTTCCGGGATCCGACGGGATTTCCTGCAGATCAATGCCGACCGGCTGGGGCTCAGTGCCGCCACAGATCATACCGCAGACTGCATATCTGCCGGAATGGGAGATATTATAGTGGAAATCGGGATAATCCGGGAAATAGGGCTTTCCCTCCGGTGTGCGCTTAAGGCCGGCGAGCTCTTCCGGAGAAGGCTTGCTGCCGAGATAGAATGCAAGCGCTTTGGCGGTCAACTCGAGTGACGCTTCCGATTCGCGCTTTCTGCGAGCGGATGCCGCTCCGGCGTGCCCAGGCATAATTTCTGCAAAAAACAGTCTCAGATAATAGGTTGAATGCTCAGATCTGTAGTCATTACTCATGAATTTACTCCAATAAGTTTGTTCTAAAACTTTTATATACGAATTTGCAGATTCCGTCAAACAAGTCATGCGGCTCGCGCCGCGAGCCTTGAATATTAATTAGAAAGTTGATAAAACCGGCAACAGCAGAAATAATTGCCAATTATCATTTTACATTAATGTCTCCAAGTGCTATAATTTCAAAGGTTATAGGCTTTTGGGCAAAAACCGATAAATCCGTGCTTTTTGCAGAAAAGACCTGTAGGCACTGAAAGATAAAAGGAGATGTAACATGAAAAAATCGAGAGCAGTCATCGCGCTGATCTTAACAGCGGTCATCACGGGTCTCATGGCCTACACCGCTCTGGTCGGCATCGGCGATGGGCACAGAGGATCTTACCACAACATCAAGCTGGGACTTGACCTCGCGGGCGGCGCCAGCATTACTTATGAAGCTGTAGGCGACGAGGCACCTTCCGCAGAGGATATGGCGGACACTGTCTACAAGCTGCAGCAGCGTGTTGACCAGTACAGCACGGAAGCGCAGGTCTATACAGAAGGAAATGACCGAATCAACATCGAGATTCCCGGCATTTCCGGCGTAGAAGAGACCAACAAGATCCTGGAAGAACTGGGACGTCCCGGCTCTCTGTATTTTATCAGGCAGACAGATGCTAACGGAAACGACAACTACACGCTCGGCGCGGACGCGGACGGCAACTACGGCTATGTGCTGACAAAGGACCTGGATCAGATCATCGCGGACGGCGACGTAGTGCTGCAGGGTACAGACGTGCTGGAGGCGAAAGCCGGCTATCAGTCCGACAACATGAACAACCAGGAGATCGTTGTCTCCCTTACCTTTACGGATGAAGGCAAGCAGAAGTTCGCAGACGCCACCACAAAGGCTTATGCGGCGGGCGAGACCATCGGTATCTATTATGACGGAAAGTTCATCAGCGTTCCGAGAGTACAGGCGGCGATCACAGACGGCCGCGCTGTCATCACGGGTGAGAGCACCATCGAAGAGGCGGAGAGCCTTGCATCTAACATTCGTATCGGTGGTCTGAAGGTTGAACTGCAGAGACTTCGTTCCCAGATCGTAGGCGCCCAGCTGGGTCAGGACGCGATCAGAACAAGTAAGACAGCAGGTATTCTGGGTTTTGCACTGGTAGCAGTCCTTATGTGCGCGGTCTACTGGCTGCCCGGCCTGTGCGCGACACTGGCACTTTGCATTTACATCCTGATCGTTGCGATCATTCTGAACGCATTTGACGTCACACTGACTCTGCCCGGTATCGCAGGTATCCTGCTTTCCATCGGTATGGCGGTTGACGCCAACGTTATCATCTTCGCCCGTATCCGCGAGGAGATCCGTGACGGCAAGACTGTCAGAATGGCGATGAAGGGCGGTTTTGATAAGGCTCTGTCCGCTATCATCGACGGAAACGTGACAACACTGATCGCGGCAGCGGTTCTGGCTTTCCTGGGATCCGGCGCGATCAAGGGCTTCGCTTACACACTGGCCATCGGTATCGTTGTGTCCATGTTCACAGCCCTGTTTGTCACAAGACTTCTCATGAACATTTTCTACGCACTGGGTGCGCAGGATGAGAAGCTGTACGGTAAGGCAAAAGATTCCAAGATCATCGATTTCACAGGCAAGAGGAAGATCGTCTTCGCGATCTCCGGTATTGTGATCATCGCGGGTCTGGCCGGCATGGCGTTCAACGCATCCAGCGGAAAAGGCGCTCTGAACTACAGCCTTGATTTCGTGGGCGGTACATCTACCAACGTCACATTCAACGAGGACATGAGCCTCGATGAGATCAACCAGAAGGTCATCCCTGTGATCACAGAGGTGACAGGTGATACGAACCCTCAGGTACAGAAGGTCGCAGGCAGCAGTGAAGTGATCTTCAAGACCCAGGAGCTTGACGAGACCAAGAGCACGGCACTCGCAGTTGCTCTGCAGGATCAGTTCGGCGTAGACAAGGACAACATCACCTCCGAGACGATCAGTTCCACGATCAGCTCCGAGATGAAGACGGCTGCTTTCAATGCGGTCATCGTAGCGCTTGTCCTGATGCTGATTTATATCTGGTTCCGGTTCAAGGATGCCCGCTTCGGCGCTTCCTCCGTCATCTGCCTGGCGCATGACTGCCTGGTAGTTCTGGCGGCTTACGCGCTCATCAGAATCAGCGTGGGCAGCACCTTCATCGCCTGCATGCTGACCATCGTAGGTTACTCCATCAACGCGACGATCGTTGTATTCGACCGTGTGCGTGAGAACCTGGCGGTCAGAAAGTCCGGAACGAGCCTGGAGACGGTCGTCAACACCAGTGTCAGCCAGACACTTTCCAGAAGTATCTTTACTTCCCTGACGACATTCTTCATGGTTCTGGCCCTGTATATCTTCGGCGTTGCCTCCGTCAAGGAATTTGCCCTTCCTCTGATGGTCGGTATCATCGCAGGATGCTGGTCCTCCGTCTGCATCGCAGGTCCCCTGTGGCATCTGCTCCGCGTCAAGACCGGTTCCGCAGATGATGCGAAGAGCACCGGCAATGGTGGAAATGGCGGCAGCGGCAAGAGCGGAAGCGACGGCAGCTCCAAGAAGAAGAACGATTATTCCGGCCTTTCCAAGAAGGAGAGAAAGCTCCAGAGACAGAAAGAGGCGGAAGAAAGAAATAAAGCTAAGATCACCGTCTGACATTGAATTCAAACGAGGGAACGGATTGTCTTCCGTTCCCTTAGTTTTTCCTACAGGAGCGGCGAAATGAAGCACAAGAAATGGATGATCACCGCCAAGAGAGCGGATTTCAATGAAATAGCGAGAGCCTGCGGCATATCGCCGGTGCTGGCGCGACTGATCCGGAACAGGGATGTGATCGGCGTTGAAGAGACGCGGCGCTTTCTGGGCGGAAAAATTGAAGATCTTCACGATCCGCGGCTGCTTCCGGATGCGGACAAGGCGGTCGATATTTTGACAGAGAAGATCCGGAACGGGAATAAGATTCGGATCATCGGTGATTATGACGTGGACGGAATCTGTTCTTCCTTCATCCTGTGGCATTCTCTGCGGGCTTTCGGGGGGCAGGCGGACGCCATGCTGCCGGAGCGCATGACGGACGGCTACGGGATCAACGAGCGGCTTGTGCGCTGCGCGGCGGAGGACGGGATCGACACGATCATGACCTGCGACAACGGAATCGCGGCGTCCGGGCCGCTTCAGACCGCGAAGGAGATGGGCCTGACGGTCATAGTGACGGATCACCACGAAGTGCCTTACAAGGCGCAGGAGGACGGAAGCGTCGAGTACATCCTGCCTCCGGCCGACGCGGTCATCGATCCCAAGATCCCGGAGAGCGTGACGGGGAAGGCGGCCTATCCTTTTCCCGACATCTGCGGAGCGGTGGTGGCCTTTAAGATCTGCCAGCTCTATGCGGAGCGTCTCTGGGGCCAAAACAGTGACAAGTACAGGGAACTGGTCCGCTATCTGCTGCCTTTTGCAGGCCTGGCGACGGTGTGCGACGTCATGCCTCTCGCCGACGAGAACAGGATCCTTGTCAGGGAAGGGCTGGGCGAGGCCTCTTTCTCGAACAACCTGGGACTGCAGTCACTGCTGACAGTGAACGGACTGGCGGGCACGCCGCTGACCACCTATCACGCGGGATTTGTGATCGGCCCATGTCTCAACGCTGCAGGCAGGCTGGACAGCGCCTGCCGGGGCCTTGAACTCTTCATGGAGCAGAATCCTTCGGCGGCACTGCAGAGCGCGCAGCAGCTCAAGGAGCTCAACGACAGCCGCAAGAGCATGACGGTCGAAGGGACCGAGGCGGCCGAGGCCATGATCGATAGCGAAGGGATGGGGGACAGGCGCGTGCTCGTGCTGCTCCTGCGGGACTGCCATGAATCTCTGGCGGGAATCATTGCCGGCAGGATCAAAGAGAGCCGGCACAGACCGACTTTCGTCCTGACGGACACGGGAAACGGCCTTCTGAAGGGATCGGGGCGCTCCATCGAGAGCTATGATATGTACGCGCAGATGAACTCCTGCGAGGACTTGTTCGTCAAATACGGCGGGCACAAGATGGCGGGCGGCCTTACCATGAAGGAAGAGGATTTCGAGGAATTCTCGCGCCGGATCGAGGAGAACTGCACGCTCACCGACGAGGACCTGCAGGAAGTGGTCCGCGTGGACATGGAGCTTCCGCCCAGGTTCCTGAGCCTGCCTGTGACAAGAGAACTGGATCTTCTCGAGCCCTGCGGCACGCAGAACCCCAAACCGCTCTTCGTCACGCGAAATATAAGGCTGCTCAGCGCCAGAGTGATGGGAAAAAACAGAAATGTGATTCGATTTGCGGCGCAGGACGATTCCGGATACGGGATGGAGCTGATCCTGTTCGGGGACGCACAGATCTTTGTGCAAAATATTGAGGAATCATTGGGAAGAGGAGCCTTCGAGGACCTTCGCAGAGGCGCCGGAAATGTTACAATAGATATGGTATATTATCCCGACATCAATGTCTGGAGAGACAGAGAGAATATGCAGTATATCATAAAAGATTACAGGATTCATAACTAGGAGACAGACTATGAAAATCGCAGAACTGATCAGTAAACTGGATTATCATTTCAATACTTTGGCGGGTGAGCCCATCATGGACCACGAAAAGGTACGCGCGCTGCGCGGCACCGAGGTCAGCGAGATCGTCAACGACTCGAGAAAGGTGACGGAAAACTGCCTCTTCTTCTGCATCGAGGGAGCCGTCAGGGACGGGCATGAGTTCGCGAGGCAGGTGCTTCTGGACGGCGCGGCCGCGCTGGTGGTCCAGCAGGACCTGGATCTGTCCGATCTGGAAGGAAAGACGCCTGTTAAGAATCCCGTCATCATAAGGGTGCAGGACACCAGATACGCCATGGCTTATATCGCTGCCGCTTATTATGGCAATCCCGCATCCCGCATGAAGATCATCGGTGTGACCGGAACCAAGGGAAAGACGACCACCACCTATATGGTCAAGTCCATCCTGGAGGCGGCCGGCCTCAAAGTCGGCCTGATCGGCACCATTGAGATCCTGTATGGGGATGTGAAGATTAAGGCCAACAACACGACGCCCGAATCCACGGTTCTTCAGAAGACCTTCAAGGATATGGCTGACGCCGGCATGCAGGCCGTAGTCATGGAAGTTTCCTCCCAGGCTCTGATGCTGCACAGGACGCAGGGATTTTTGTTCGATCTGGGAATCTTCACAAATCTCTCCCCGGATCATATCGGCCCCAACGAGCACAAGGATTTCGACGACTATCTGCAGTGCAAGAGCCTTCTGTTCCGGCAGTGCAGAGTGGGTATCTTCAACGCGGACGACAAGTATTACAAGCGGGTCATGGACGGCCACACCTGCAGCGTAGAGACTTACGGACTCAGTCCCGAGGCCGACCTGCACGCGGAAAACCTGCAGCTGATCAAGGAGCCCGGCGAACTGGGCGTCGCCTTCGATGTGAAGGGACTCATGGACTTCCACGCGGAAGTGCCCGCGCCCGGACGTTTCAGCGTCTACAACGCGCTGTGCGCGATCGCGGTCTGCAGGCATTTCGGCGTCACGGCGGAAGAGGTGAAGAAAGCACTTCTCAAGGTCCATGTCAGGGGCCGCATCGAGATGGTGAAGGTAAGCGACGACTTCACGCTGATGATCGACTACGCCCACAACGCCATGGCACTGGAGAGCCTCCTGTCCACACTGCGCGAATATGAGCCCCACAGGCTGATCTGCCTGTTCGGCTGCGGCGGCAATCGCTCCAACCTGCGCCGCTTCGAGATGGGAGAGGTCAGCGGAAAGCTGGCAGAGCTGAGCATTATCACATCGGACAACCCCAGAAATGAGGAGCCGATGGCGATCATAGAGGACATCGTGACGGGAATTTCCCGCACAGACGGCAAATACGTGACGATTCCGGACAGAAAAGACGCCATCCGCTATGCGATCCGGCACGGAGAGCCCGGTGACATCATCGTTCTGGCAGGAAAAGGTCACGAGGACTACCAGGAGATCAAGGGAAAGAAATATCCTATGGACGAGCGCGTCCTGATTCGGGAGATTCTGGAGGAAGCCTGAGAATGATCCGGAAGATTCCGGAGGAAGCCTGAGGAGAAGGACACAGGAAAGAGAACAGAGATTGAGCAAATACGCAGAGGTCATCATCGATATTTCCTATAACAAGCTGGACAGACCGTTCACGTACAAGGTTCCCGGGAGGATGCAGGATGTCCTGCAGCCCGGGAGCCTTGTTATGGTGCCTTTCGGCAAGGGGGATACCATCCGCAAGGGGTATGTGATCGCCCTCAAGGATGAGTTCGACTACGATCCAGCCAAAGTCAAGGAGATCGCGGAGCTGCCCGTCAACGACAGCGGCTACAGCGAAGATGACGACGGCGCCACGGCCATCGCCCTGGCGGCCTGGATGAAGAACCGGTATGGCTCCACCATGGCGGCCGCCCTCAAAACGGTCCTTACTTCCAGAAAGCCCGGAAAGCCTGTCAAGACCCGGGAGATCGAACTGGCGATGCCGCGCGAAGAGGCGGAAAAGCAGCTGGAAATCTACGTCCGCAAGCACCAGGTGGCCAGAGAGAGGCTTCTGCGGGAGCTCTTGGAAGTCCCCAGGCAGCCCTACAGCCTGGTCACGAGCAAGCTTCACGTTACGGCGCCTGTCATCCGCGCCATGTCTTCAGCCGGCGTGATCAAGGTCACGGAGGAGGAGTCCTTCCGCAATCCCGTCGTCCTGAGCAAGACAGAGAAGGACCACAAGGAGCTGAGCGACGCGCAGAAAGCGATCGTGCAGGGCGTTCTGGCCGACTATGACGCCGGAAAGAGCACGGTCAGCCTGATCCACGGGATCACCGGGAGCGGCAAGACGGAAGTCTACATCTCCATCATCAAGGGAATCTGCGAACGCGGAAAGAAAGCGATCATGCTGATCCCTGAGATCGCCCTGACGTATCAGACACTGCTGCGCTTCTATCAATATTTTGGCGAGCGGGTGTCGGTCATGAACTCGTCCCTGTCGGAGAGCGAGAAAGCGGACCAGTGGGAGCGGGCAAGGCGCGGGGAGATCGACGTCATTATCGGTCCCAGAAGCGCGCTTTTCACGCCCTTCGCGGATCTGGGCGTCATTGTCATCGACGAGGAGCACGAGAGCAGTTATAAAAACGAATCGATGCCAAAATATCACACGCGCGAAGTCGCGCAGGAACTGGCGAGGCTCAAGCACGCCTGCGTGGTGCTGGGCAGCGCTACGCCGTCGCTGGATTCCTATTACAAGGCGCTGACCGGGGAATACCGGCTTTACACGCTGTCGGAGCGGCTGACAGGGGGGACGCTTCCCTCGGTCGAGATCGCGGACCTGCGGCAGGAGCTGAAAAACGGCAACCGGTCGATCCTGTCGGAGCGCCTGCAGGAGCTCCTTCAGGACAGGCTGGACAAGCGAGAGCAGGCTATTTTGTTCCTCAACAGGCGCGGCGTGGCGGGATTTGTTTCCTGCCGGTCCTGCGGGACGGTCATCAAGTGCCCGCACTGCGACATCTCGCTCTCTCTGCACAGAGGGGGGAGGCTTGTCTGTCACTACTGCGGTTTCGAGAGGCCGGGCGTAAAGGAGTGCCCGGAGTGCGGCTCGCCCTATATCTCGGGCTTCCGGGCAGGCACGGAGCAGATTGAAGAGCATCTGAAGATCCGGTATCCCGGCGCGCGGGTCCTTCGTCTGGACGCGGACACGACCTCCAGGAAGGGGAGTTACGATAAGATCCTTTCCTCTTTTGCCAACCGGGAGGCGGACATACTGGTGGGAACACAGATGATCGTAAAAGGGCACGATTTCCCGGGCGTGACGCTGGTCGGAATCCTGCTGGCGGACATGTCCCTGTACGCGGGCGATTACCGCGCCGCGGAGCGGACCTTCCAGCTGCTGACTCAGGCGGCGGGGCGCGCAGGCAGGGGAGAAGTGCCCGGAAATGTGGTCATCCAGACCTACCAGCCGGAGAATTACGCCATCGAGTACGCCTCCGACCAGGACTACGTGGGCTTCTACAGGGAGGAGATCCGGTATCGGTCCACGCTTCTGTATCCGCCGGCGGGGCACATGCTGTGCGTGCAGATGCAGTCCGAGGACGAGGACAAGGCGGAAAAACTGGCCGGACAGCTCAGGGAACTGTTCGTGAGGGATGACCCCGAGGCGCTGGTGATCGGGCCGGCCAAGGGCTCGCTCACCAAGATCCGGGACCAATACAGATATGTAATTTACATTAAAGATATAAACTATGATAAACTGGTGAGATGTAAGGACCGCGCGGAGGCATTTCTGGCCTATCTGGTGAAAATAGGCCGGGACCCGCAGGTTCAGGTGCAGTTTGATTTTGATCCCGTGTCGGCGTATTAGAGCGGCGGGCGGGGAGAGCGCGGAGCAGAGCGATGCGGCGCGAGTTTTCGGGCGCGGCAAAGGCGCCGGGCGGACCGGCGAGGCGCGAGCCTCCGGTGAAGAATTATAGAAAGGCGGAAAAGAAATGGCACTTAGACTGATCAGAGAATTGGGAGATCCGGTACTTGGCAAGAAGGCCAAAACAGTAAAGGAAATGTCTCCCAAACTCAAGGCACTGATTGAGGATATGAAAGAGACTATGTACGACTCCGACGGCGTCGGGCTTGCGGCGCCCCAGGTCGGAATGCTCAAGAGGATCGTGGTCATCGATGTGAGCGCAGAGCAGAACCAGCCCATCGTCATGATCAATCCCGAGATCCTCGAGCAGGACGGCGAGCAGACCGGCTGGGAAGGCTGCCTCTCCGTTCCCGGAAAGAGCGGGCAGGTCACAAGGCCCCGCCACGTGAAAGCCAAGGCGCTGGATGAGAACATGCAGGAATTCATCATCGAAGGCGAAGACCTGCTGGCCAGAGCTATCTGCCATGAGCTGGACCACCTGGATGGCCACATGTATGTAGAACTCGTCGAGGGCAAGCTCTACACCAATGAAGAGCTCGACGAGCTGATGGAGAAGGAAGAAGAAGCTAAAGCGACGGAGGGAGAAGCTTGAAGATCGTATTTATGGGGACGCCGGATCTGGCGGCGGAAGTACTGGACACAATGATGAAGAACGGATGCGAGGTCACACTCGCCGTGACCCAGCCCGACAGGCCCAAGGGAAGAGGCAGAGGCGTCATCAAGACTCCTGTGCACGAGTGCGCGGACCGCTGGGGGATCCCTGTCTTCTCACCCGTCAAAGTCAAAACGCCTGACGCCGTACAGAGACTGCGCGAAGAGGCGCCCGATCTCATCGTCGTCGCCGCTTTCGGTCAGATCCTCAGCAAAGAAATCCTGGAACTGCCCCGTTACGGCTGCGTCAATGTCCACGCCTCCCTTCTGCCAAAATACAGAGGCGCCGCACCCATTCAATGGGCGGTCATTGACGGCGAAGAGAAGAGCGGCGTGACCATCATGCAGATGGACGTCGGCCTCGATACAGGCGACATCCTGCTGCAGGAAGAGATCCCGCTGGCGGCGGATGAGACAGGCGAGAGCCTGTACAACAAGATGGCAAAGCTTGGCGGAGAACTTCTTGTCAAAGCACTTCCCATGATCGAGCAGGGGACACTCACTCCCATCAAGCAGGACGACAGCGCCTCCAGCTACGCCTCCATGCTTCGCAAGGAGATGGGCAACATAGACTGGACGATGCCCGCAGAAAAGATCGAGCGTCTCGTTCGCGGCCTCAACAGCTGGCCGGGAGCCTACACCTTTATGAACGGCAAGATGCTCAAGATCTGGGGCTCTTCTGTCGCGGACTGTGCGGCGGATGGCGAGCCCGGAACTGTTGTCGGAACCGATAAAAAAGCAATATATGTCCGCTGCGGAGAGGGCGTTCTTGCACTGACAGAGGTACAGTATGAGGGCAAGAAGCGCATGAGTACGCAGGCTTTTCTGCTGGGTGCCAAAGTCGAGCCGGGGCAGAAGCTTACTTCGGAGAGGTGAGCAGAAGATTTCAGAGAAAATTATGATTAAGTGCCGGCCAGGATACCATGGGCGGCACTTAAATGTCATTCGGAATAGATCATCAGGGGTGTGATGCGGATCATCAGGGCTGGTTCTGCAGTTAATTGGGGCTAGTGCTGAACAAGTGCCGGGCGATGTATGATTAGCGGCAGTAGAATAGCATTTCGGGTGGAGACCGAAGCTAGTGCTGAACAAGTGCCGGCCAAGGTAGCATGGGCGGCAGTAGAACATCACTCTGGCCTGAAATCAAGGCTAGTGCTGATCAAGTGCCGGCAAAGGTAGCATGGGCGGCAGTAGAACATCATTCCGGCCTGAAATCAAAGAAACTGCTGATCAAGTGCCGGGCAAGGTAGTATGGGCGGCAGTAGAACATCATTCCGGCCTGAAACCAAAGAAACTGCTGATCAAGTGCCGGCTGAGGTAGTATGAGCGGCAGTAGAACATCATTTCGGCCTGAAAAAAAAAAACTGCTGATCAAGTGCCGGGCAAGGTAGTATGGGCGGCAGTAGAACATCACTCCGGGTGGAGACAAAAGAAAGTGCTGAACAAGTGCCGGCCGAGGTAGAATGAGCGGCAGTAGAATAGCATTCCGGCCTGAAACCAAAGAAAATGCTGATCAAGTGCCGGCCGAGATAGAATGAGCGGCAGTAGAACATCATTCCGGTTTGAGACCAAAGAAACTGCCGAACAAGTGCCGGGCAAGATAGTATGAGCGGCAGTAGAACATCACTCCGGTTTGAGACCAAGAAACTGCTGAACAAGTGCCGACCAAGGTAGAATGAGCGGCAGTAGAACATCACTCCGGCCGGAAACCAAGGCTAGTGCTGATCAAGTGCCGGCCAAGATAGAATGGGCGGCAGTAGAACATCATTACGGCCTGAAATCAAAGAAACTGCTGATCAAGTGCCAGACAAGATATAATGAGCGGCAGCAGAACATCATTCCGGCCTGAAACCAAAGAAAATGCTGATCAAGTGCCGGGCAAGGTAGTATGAGCGGCAGTAGAACATCATTACGGCCTGAAATCAAAGAAAATGCTGATCAAGTGCCGGCCGAGATAGTATGAGCGGCAGCAGAATATCACTCCGGCCGGAAAAATACAAAGACTGCAGCGGCTCGCTCCGCGAGCCATTTCAATTTCAAAAGGAGCCATATATTGAGCAAGACAGGCGAGAGAGAAGCCGTCCTGGAAATCTTGACCGGGATCAGGGAGCAAGGAACATACAGCCACATTGCGGTGAAAGACATGCTGGACCGCTGTGAGCGGGAAGGAATGGACCGCCGGCAGCGGGCTTTTGTCAAGAGGCTGACGGAAGGCGTTATTGAACGAAGAATCGAGCTGGATGACATAGTGCGCCGGTACACCAAAAAGGGCGTCAGAATCAGACCTGTTATCAGGGATATCTTACGTATGGGAATCTTCCAGATTCTGTATATGGATTCTGTACCGGATTCAGCCGCCTGCAATGAATCTGTCAAGCTCACCAAGACATATGGCAAAAAAGAGCTGAGCGGGTTCGTAAACGGCATCCTGCGCACGGTCGTGCGCGAGAAGGAGGCCGGAAAACTGACACAGGAAGCCCCGATCGACCCCGCTACCTTATCCCGAACCTATTCCATGCCGGAATGGATCGTCCGCATGTGGCAGAAGCAATTGGGAGCGGAAGAAACTGAGAAGCTTCTTGCGGCTCTTCTTGAGATCAGGCCTGTTACGATCCGATTTGATGATCGCTGCAGCTCTGAGCGCAGAGAAGAAATTCTTGAAAAAATGAAGAACAAGGGTGTAGATGTCCATAAAGGACATTATCTGCCTTACTGCTATAATCTGACTGGGACGGACAGCATCTCTGAACTGCCCGGCTACAGGGAAGGATTGTGGACAGTGCAGGACGAGAGTTCCATGATGGTTGCGGAAGCGGCCGGCCTGAAAGGCGGCGAGACCGTCTATGACATCTGTGCGGCGCCGGGCGGCAAGAGCATGCACTGCGCGTCAAAACTGCTCGCCCTGGCAGACACAACGGAAGCCAATACAAAACCCGCGTCCGAAGGCAGCACAGAAACCGATACAACAGGAAAATCTAGTGCAGGAGAAGTTCACTCCTTTGACCTAAGTAAAGGAAAGACGACGCAGATTCTGAAAAATGTTAGAAGGATGCACCTGCCCAATGTCACAGTGGCGCAGCGGGACGCGCTGGAAGCGGTCCCGGAAGGAGAAGTCGGAAAGGCAGACGTTCTTTTGTGCGACCTGCCCTGCTCGGGGCTGGGGGTGATCGGCCGCAAGAGGGACATCAAGTATCATGTGACGCCAAAGCAGCTCGGGGAACTGGCTGATCTGCAGAAGCAGATACTCAGGAATGCTGTCTCTTATCTGAAAGAAGGCGGTGTTCTGATCTACAGTACATGTACGATCAACGAAGGAGAGAATGGCGCCATAGCGAAGTTTATTGAAGAGGAGCTGGGACTGAGCCCGGATCCGCTTGCAGGCTGTTTGCCCGGAGAGATTCCGGGAGTAAAGGGAAATCAGCTTCAGCTGCTTCCCGGCGTACATGGCACAGACGGATTTTATCTGGCCAGATTTATCAGAATAAGGAATTAATTCATGCAGGAAACAAACACAGATCTCAAATCGATGACGCTCACAGAGCTCACGCAGGTCATGAAGGAAAACGGCTTTCCGGCCTTCCGGGCGAAGCAGCTCTACCGCTGGATGCACGTCAGTCTCGCGAGGGACTACGGCGAGATGACCAATATTCCCAAGGCCATGGCGGAGAAGCTCTCGGCGGAGTACCCGCTCACAGCGGTAAGGATGATCGACCGCCAGGTGTCGAAGCTCGACGGAACGCAGAAATATCTCTTTGCGATGAGGGATGACTCCCTGGTGGAGAGTGTTTTCATGCGCTACAAGTTCGGCAACAGCGTGTGCATATCCTCCCAGGTGGGCTGCCGCATGGGCTGCAAGTTCTGCGCCTCCACGCTGGACGGCCTTTATCGGTCGCTGACGCCTTCGGAGATGCTTGAGCAGATTTACGAGATCCAGAGGGTAACCGGCGAGAGGGTGTCGCACGTCGTGGTCATGGGAACGGGAGAGCCCCTGGACAATTACGACAATCTGGTGCGCTTTCTGCGGCTTCTGACTGATGAGAACGGGCTGAATATCAGCCAGAGAAATGTCACGGTGTCCACTTGCGGGATCGTGCCGCGGATTTATGATCTGGCAAAAGAGCAATTGTCCATAACGCTCGCCCTTTCCCTCCACGCTGTCACGGACGAGAAGAGAAAGGAGATCATGCCCATCGCCAATCAGTACACGATCGCGGAGCTGATGGAGGCGGGCAGGTACTATTTTGACAAGACGGGGAGACAGGTCACGTTCGAGTACAGCCTGATCCGGGATGTCAACGACAGCGCGCAGGATGCGCAGATGCTGGCGGAGCTGGCGAGGCCTCTGAAAGCGCATATAAACCTCATTCCGGTGAACCCCGTAAAGGAGCGCGGATACCGGCAGACGCAGGAGGAGGGAGTGCGCGCATTTCAGAAAAAACTTGAAAAAAAGGGCATAAATGTTAGTATTAGAAGAGTATTAGGAAGAGATATTGACGGTGCCTGCGGTCAGCTGCGTCACAGGCATCTTTCCGATCAGAAACCAGGAGAAGAGTGATATGCCGCAGTCATTTTCCATAACTGATATTGGTCTCAGAAGAGAGATGAATCAGGACTATATTTATGCCAGCGATGCACCGCTGGGCTCTTTGCCGTGCCTTTATCTGGTTGCAGACGGCATGGGAGGGCACAGAGCGGGGGACCTCGCATCGAAGCTCACAGTGGAAACTGTGGTGAATCAGGTGGTGTCGACGGTCGGCGTTGAGCCCGAGGAGCTTCTCAGAGAGGCTTTTGAGATGGCCAACAGCGGGATCATCCAGACGGCGGCCAGGCACAGGGAATATTATGGGATGGGAACCACACTCGTTGGCTGCACGATCTGCGGCGATCAGCTTCTAATTGCCAACGTGGGGGACAGCCGTCTCTACAATTATAAGGACGGGTTCCGGCAGATCACCGTAGATCATTCCCTCGTGGAGGAGATGGTGCGCGCCGGGACACTCGACAGAAAATATGCCAGGATCCATCCGGAGAGAAATGTGATCACAAGGGCCATCGGAGCCGAGGAGGGCGTACAGGTCGATTTCTTCAGGCTCCCTCTTTCCGAGTGCGGGCTGATCCTCATGTGCACGGACGGCCTCACTTCGATGATCGATGACGATGAGATCGAGAGCGTGCTGGCGCGGCAAGGCACTCTTGAGGAAAAGGCCGGTGCGCTGGTCGCGCTCGCCAATGAGGCGGGCGGAAAGGACAATATCTCAGTAATACTGATTGACACTTCCCGGGATATGGACGGTACGGGGAGGACTCACTGAGAGTCTGTGCTGTCTGAAAGGGTAGTTTTCCGGGTAAGTGGAGGAATAACATGATTAAAATCGGTATGTTGATCGCAGACCGCTACGAGATCCTTGAAAAGGTCGGAACGGGCGGCATGGCGGATGTATATAAATCAAAAGATCACACCTTGAACCGCTTTGTGGCTGTCAAGGTTCTTAAGCAGGAATTTTCGGAGAACGCAAATTTTGTCTCGAAATTCCGCGTTGAAGCGCAGGCCGCAGCAGGCCTTATGCACCCCAATATCGTCAACGTGTACGACGTCGGCGAAGAAAAGGGAATCTATTACATAGTAATGGAGCTTGTGGACGGAATCACTCTCAAGAATTACATTTCCAAGAGAGGGCGCCTCGGCTATAAGGAGGCGGTCACCATCGCACTGCAGGTCTCGATGGGGCTTGAAGCCGCGCACAGAAATCACATCATACACAGGGATATTAAACCGCAGAATATCATCATCTCCAGAGACGGAAAGGTGAAGGTCACTGATTTTGGCATCGCGAAGGCGGCCACAAGTGATACGATCACCTCCAATGTCATGGGATCTGTCCATTACACCTCTCCCGAACAGGCGAGAGGCGGTTTCAGTGATGAAAAGAGCGACGTCTATTCCCTGGGCGTGACATTATACGAGATGCTGACAGGGGAAGTGCCCTTTGACGGCGAGACTACAGTGGCTATCGCGATCCGCCATATCCGGGAGCCTATGCCTTCTCCCAGAAAGCTCAATTCTGATATTCCTTACAGTGTGGACCAGATCGTCCTAAAGTGCTGTGAGAAGAGCCCGGACAGGCGCTATCAGAACATGCAGGAGCTCGCGACCGATCTCAAGAAATCGATCAGCGATCCCGACGGCGATTTTGTAAAGCGCTATGATCCCAATGATATGGGCAATACCCGTATGCTGACGGATGAAGAGAAAGAGCAGATCAAGCAGGGCGCAAGGAAGAAGCAGGAAGCTGCCGCAGAGGCAGTCAGGAAGGAAGAAGAAGACCTGACGCGTAAGACGCGCAAGGTCGCCAAGCGAATAAAAGAGGAAGAGGACTTCGACGACCCCGACATCGATGATGACGACGATGTAGAAGAGGAGCGGGAGCACTCGATGGACAGGATCGCTTCAATCCTGGCAGTGCTGGCCGTCGCCATTATCTGTGTGATCGTCTTTCTGATCGTCGGGAGCAGAACGGGAATCCTGCCGGGCGGCGCAAAGAAAGACAATACTGTCGCGCAGAGTGAAGAAGAGATGGTGGTCATGCCCAATGTAGTGGGGCTGGACGCCTCTGCGGCAAGGACCGCTCTCGTCAAGCAGGGACTGATCCCGGAACTGACTTATGAGGAATCCGACAAGTATACGGTGGGCGTTGTCATGCGCAGCAGCGTAGATGAAGGAGCACAGATTCCGGTAGGAAGCACGGTTGTCCTCACGGTATGCGGCAACAGCGGCAATAAGATCCCGTCCGTCGTGGGGCTTTCCAAGGATGAGGCAGTCAATCTTTTGACAGAGGCCGGATTTAACGTCAATATCACAGAGGCCAGCAGCGAAGAGGTCGAGAGCGGCCTGGTCATCAGCCAGGATCCCGAAGGGGATGTGCAGGCGGAAGGCGGCACTTATGTGACCATCGAAGTGAGCACGGGACCCGACATGTCCGGCAAAGTAGAGATGCCCAATCTTCTGGGCATGACGGAGCAGGAAGCGCGCAATACGCTGGGCGCTTTCGGGCTTAAGACCGGCAATGTCAGGACGATCACGGATTCCAATCCGGACAACCGCGGGCTGGTCATCTCCCAGGATGTAGAAGCCGGAGCGATGATCGACGAGGGCACGGCGGTCAATTTTGACATCGCAGGGCAGCAGACATACAGCTATTCGGCGGATATTTCCGCGCCCACCAGCAGCGAAGATCCCGATTATAAAGCGGGCACTTCGGTGCACATCACGATCGTGACGGAAGACGGACAGAAGCTTCTGGATACGACGACATCCGCGTTCCCTTACAGAATGGGATGCACGGGCATCACTTCCGAATACGGAACCCTGACCATGGAATATCAGGTCACGATCGTCGAGACGATCGAGGAAGAAGTGGAAGACGATACGCCGGAGCCGGAAACACCTGCAGAAGCCGATACCGGCAGCACAGGCGGAGCGTCCGCGGAAGGCGCTACGGAAGAAGCCGTCAACGCAGAAGAAGAAACAGGCATGAAGACGGTGACCCGGACGGTCGAAAGGACCGAGGACAGGTCGATCACGAGAGAACTTACCTTTACGCCGGAGGATTAACTCAGGTGGGAAGTCTCCCGCCTCTACAGGCGGGGAGTTTGAAACAAACCTTATTCAGTGGCGGGAGACAATCCCCCACTGAATTAAATGATGCACACGCGTGCGGAAGGGAAGGAGCTGTCCGAAGGACAGCCCGCACGCGGCGCAGCGGCTCGCTCTGCGAGCCTTGAATTCGGAAACAGGCTTCGGCACAGCAGAGGCGGATCAAGCGGGAATCGGCGTGAGACGGAAAAAATGGAATGATGAAGAAGAGACAGCTATGAGAGGCAAGATCATTAAAAGTATTGCCGGCTTTTATGAAGTCCACACGGGAGAAGATATTTACAGGTGCCGGGCCAGGGGCGTGTTCCGCGCGCTCGGCGTCAAACCCCTCGTCGGAGACGACGTGGAGATCGAAGTCACAGACACTGTGAGTGTTCCCATGGAGGGAAATGTCGTTCGTCTCTATCCGCGCAGAAATGAGCTGGTAAGGCCTAATGTGGCAAATGTGGATCAGGCGCTCCTGATCTTCGCGATCACGCATCCGGCGCCAAGCTACAACATGCTGGACCGGTTTCTGATCACGATGCACCAGAAAGAACTTCCGGCCGTTCTATGTTTTAACAAACAGGATCTGGCCACAGAAGAGGAAATCAGGGAGCTTCGGGAGACGTATGAATCCTGCGGCTGCAAGGTGCTCTTTGTGAGCGTGCTCTCGCCGGAGACACTGGGCGGCCTTCGCGAGATCCTTAAGGGAAAGACGACCGTACTGACAGGGCCCAGCGGCGTCGGCAAATCGACGCTGATCAACACGATCTGCCCGGGTGCCCGGATGGAGACCGGGGAGCTGAGCCGCAAGATCAGCCGCGGCAAGAACACCACGAGGCACGTGGAGCTGCTGGCCGGTGAAGAAGACACATATCTGGTGGACACCCCCGGATTTACGTCCCTTTACCTGATGAATATGGAGGCGCAGGACCTTCGCCATTACTATTCGGAATTTGATGAGTATGAGGGGAAATGCCGCTTTGACGGCTGCGTCCATCTGAGGGAGCCCGGCTGCGCCGTGCGGGCGGCGCTGGAAGAAGGCAAGATCAGCCGGATCCGTTACAAGAATTACAGTGAACTCTTTGAGGAGCTTAAGAACAGGAAACCGGACTATTCTTCCAAGAAGAGTGGAATGAGGAGTAAAACATAATAGACGATCATGGATCAGCCGCACGGCTCTTCGATTTGGAAGAGTTGTGCGGATTTTTTATTACATGGAGTTTAATGAAAATCCGCACATATAATTAAATGCGGAATAATATTGAAATTTCAACTGAGTTGTTTTAAGATTTTCTTGGGAGGAAGCAAAAATGATTATGCAGGAGCAGAAAGATATATCGAACCGACAGATTATATATTCCCTCCAGGAACTTAAAAGCCTGGGACTATCGTACTATCGAATAGGAAAACTTGTCGATGAGGGAAAGCTAAGGAAACTGAATAACAGCAGTTATGAGAACCTGCTCTATAACGGCGACGAATCGGATTTCTATTATGTAAAGGCATATGCACCCAAAGGCGTGATCTGTCTTCTGAGTGCGGCGCGCTATTATGAACTGACGACTTACTGGCCGGAAAGTATAGACGTAGCAATTGAACGTGATTCAAAGATATCGACAATGCCGGACTGGCCGCAGTTGAATGTTCTTTACTTCTCCAAGACACGTCATGAAACAGGAGTAGTAACAATAGAGAGCGGGAATAATTCTTTCCGTATTTATGATGTTGAAAAGACTGTGATCGATATTCTATTTTATCGCAATAAACTTGGCATTGAAGAGACAAAAGAAATACTCACAAATTATCTGAAAAAGAGTGATAGAGATTTGAAAAGACTTCACCGCTATGCGAGACTGCTTCGATGTGAAAGAATTCTGTCAACGTACCTGGAGGTGCTGGTTTGAAAAATGCGGAATCTGTAAAAGCACGACTTAAAAACAAGGCGGTGAAAGATGGGAGAACATTTCAGGACTTACCTCTGCGTAAAAAGGAAAGATTGAGAAAAGACGACTGGTACGCTATAATAAAGAGCGTTCGACAGGAGACACTTTGAGAATAAGGGTGAAAATGACCCGGTAACTAAGGTCATAACGCCGAAAAACAGTTAAATAGAATGTTTTTTAAGGAGATATAAAAGAAAATGAAATTAGGCATCGTAGGTCTTCCCAATGTGGGAAAGAGCACACTTTTTAATGCGCTGACAAAGGCAGGAGCAGAATCTGCCAACTATCCGTTCTGTACGATCGACCCTAACGTCGGCATTGTACCTGTCCCGGATGAGAGAATTCGCCTTCTGGGTGAAATGTATCATTCTAAGAAGGTCACACCGGCTGTCATTGAGTTTGTTGATATCGCCGGCCTGGTCAAGGGAGCTTCTAAGGGTGAGGGCCTTGGAAACCAGTTCCTTGCCAATATCCGTGAAGTAGACGCGATTGTTCATGTAGTGCGCTGCTTCGAAGATGACAATGTCATCCACGTAGACGGCAGTGTAGATCCCATGCGCGACATCGAAACAATCAATCTGGAACTGATCTTCGCAGATCTGGAAGTTCTGGAGCGCCGAATTTCTAAAGTGGCTCGTACAGCCAAGATGGACAAGGAAGCCGGAAAGGAGATGGCTTTCCTCAAGCGTCTGAAGGAGCACCTTGAGAGTGGCAAGCCTGCTTCTCTCATGGAGGATCTGACGGAAGATGAAGAGAAGTGGATGCAGACCTATAATCTTCTGACCGATAAGCCGGTGATCTATGCCGCTAATGTCTCAGAAGATGATCTTGCCGATGACGGCGCAAATAATCCGGGTGTGCAGAAGGTTCGCGAATATGCGGCGCAAACAGGAAGTGAAGTGTTTGTGATCTGTGCCAGTATTGAGGCGGAGATCGCCGAGCTCGATGATGATGAGCGAGCCATGTTCCTGGAGGACTTGGGCGTGACAGAAGCTGGTCTGGATAAGCTGATCAGTGCCAGTTATCGCACACTGGGACTCATGAGCTTCCTGACTGCGGGAGAGGATGAGACCAGAGCATGGACCATTAAGATCGGAACAAAGGCCCCTCAGGCAGCCGGAAAGATCCACAGTGATTTCGAGCGAGGATTTATCAAAGCAGAGGTTGTGAACTACAAGGTGCTTCTGGAGCTCGGATCCCTGTCAGCTGCCCGCGAGAAAGGACTTGTGGGAATTGAGGGCAAGGACTATGTTGTTAAGGACGGAGATGTGATCCTGTTCAGGTTCAATGTATAAGAACAGGGCACTCTCGATAGAGGTATGATTTGAATTTAGGATGTGAAGCCAGGAATTGTTGATTCCGGACTTCACATCTTTTTTTTTCCTACGAAATGGAGAAAGAAGCCTGTTCGTAGGTGTTCCCGGCCGGCACAAGCTAGAGAGAACCCTACGAAATAGAAAAAGTATCCTGTTCGTAGGTTCATCCCGCCGATACGCAGCCGGCACAAGCTAGAGAGAACCCTACGAAATGGAGAAAGCAACCGTTCGTAGGTCACTCCCGGCCGGCACAAGCTAGAGAGAACCCTACGAAATAGAAAAAGTATCCTGTTTGTAGGTTCATCCCGCCGATACGCAGCTGGCACTTGCTAGAGAGAACCCTACGAAATGGAAAAAGCAACCTGTTCGTAGGTTACTTCGAGCCTGAGCTCTTTTGACAGGCCCCTACGAAAAGAAGAAAGCAGTCTGTTCGTAGGTCCTCCCATCCGGTATCCAGCCGGCACTTGCTAAAGAGCCCCCTACGAAATGAAAAAAACAACCTGTTCGTTGGTCATCCCAGGGGTAAGCTCCCCCCGGAGACTGTGAAAACCACCCCAGAGGTCGCACAACCACCCCAGAGGTCGCACAACCACCCTAGAGGTCGTGCAAACCACCCCGGAGGTCATACAACCACCCCAGAGGTCGCGCGTGCAGCAGAGGGTGGCGACGGAAAAGCGTCGGAAATCCTGAGGAATTGTCGGATTTATCCGCCCAGGCGGCCAAAACGGTGCGAAAAGGCATATTTTGGCGGGTCTGAGCGGTAGACACCATACCTTGTGCTTTGTCAATCTAAATCGGAATAGAAAAATAGGAAAATTCCGGGGCAAAATTTAGCAAATTTTAAGAATAGAAAAATCCGCTAAGGGGGAAATCTTGTGCTATCATAGTACAAGAAATACTAAAAGTTGAAGGAGTCTGGTTAGAAATATGGCGGATATGATGGGAGAAATGGATATTGCTTTTCCGAATCTGGGAATCTATCTGAGGAATGTCCCCAAGACCATCATGATCGGCAATTTCGGGATCGCACTCTACGGCGTCGTGATCGCGATCGGTATGATGCTGGGCCTTGTTCTGGCCGCAAGGATCGCGAAGAAGTCGGGGCTGGATCCGGATGTGATCTGGGATCTGGCGGCTCCTCTCATTATCTTCTCCATCTTAGGGGCAAGAATCTATTATGTGATCTTCATGTGGGACTTCTATAAGAATGATCCCATTCAGATCCTGAATATACGCGGCGGCGGACTGGCTATATACGGTGGGATTATCGCCGGGGCCATTACGCTGTACGTCTACTGCAAGTTGAAAAAGCAGAAGTTTCCGCTCATTCTCGACACGGTGATCTACGGGCTCCTGGTGGGGCAGATCCTGGGAAGATGGGGAAACTTCTTCAACCGGGAAGTTTTCGGTGAATATACGAACAACCTGCTGGCTATGAGAATTCCGGTGAGCATGGTGAGAGAGCGGGACATTTCTCCGCTGATCGCTGCGCACATGTCGGAAGGAACGAATTATATACAGGTGCATCCCACGTTTCTGTATGAAGGAATGTGGAATCTGGCGCTCCTTGTGCTGCTGCTTCTGTATCGGGAGCACAAGAAGTTTGACGGAGAGATCGCGCTTCTCTATTTTGCCGGATATGGGATCGGAAGAGCCTGGATCGAGTCGATCCGGACGGACCAGCTCTATATCACAGGCACGAAGATACCGGTGTCCATGGTGCTCGGAATCGTGATGGCGATCGCTGCGATCGCGGCGAACCTGGTCATCCGGAGCAGACTGGGCCGGAAGGAGAGAGCAGTGGAGGACACTGCCAAGTGACTGGCGAAGCAGCCTGCACAGCGGCTCACTTTGCGAGCCTTAACTGAGAAATTATCCCGCTTTGAAACATGGGCGGCTTCGATTATTGGAATGGGACTGACAAGGTGCCCTCTATTTTGTGTACGCTAAATTCCCTGCGGACTATTGAAAAAGCCCGTGCCAGTTGGTATGATTGTGAAGAAAAGTGGTGCAAAGTGGAGGAAAGTGCAACATGTTCATGGGAGAATATGGTCATTCCCTGGATCCGAAAGGGAGACTGATCATACCGTCCAAGTTCAGAGAGGCTTTAGGAGAGAGGTTCGTGATCACACGAAGCCTTGATCCTTGTCTGTGCATTTATGCGATGGAAGACTGGGAGAAGTTTGTCTCCCGCCTGAGCGACCTCCCTTACAATGTCAGAAAACAGAGGCAGCTCGTGCGCTTCTTCCTGTCCGGAGCTAACGAAGTGGAGCCGGATAAGCAGGGGCGAGTACTGATCCCCGGGAACCTCAGAGAGGCAGCCGGGATCAACAAGGACGTGATTCTCGTGGGCGTCGGATCCAGGATCGAGATCTGGAGCAAGGAGTCCTGGGAGGAGTCCATGTCCACCGAAGAGATCAATGATATAGCAGAAGAAATGCTGGGGAACGGATTTGAAATTTGAGCACACTTCGGTGCTTCTGGAGGAAGTACTGGATAATCTGGCGATCAGGCCGGACGGAATCTACGTCGACGGGACGCTCGGAGGCGGAGGACATTCCTATCATATTCTGGAGAGGCTGACAGAGGGCGGCCGCCTGATCGGAATCGACCAGGACACGGATGCCATCGCGGCCGCGGGCGAAAGGCTCGCACAGTTCGGCGGCGCGGTTACGATCGTGCACGACAATTATGAAAATATAGCCGGCGTGCTCTCGGATCTCTCGATCCGAAAGGTCAACGGCATACTTCTGGATCTGGGAGTGTCTTCCTATCAGCTGGACAACCCGGAGAGAGGCTTTACCTACAGAACGGATGATGCGCCCCTCGACATGAGAATGGATCAGAGCAGTTCTCTCACGGCAAAGGAGATCGTCAATACCTATTCGGCGGAGGAACTCACAAGGATCCTCAGGGAATACGGGGAAGAGAAGTGCGCGGCCAGAATCGCCGCCAACATTGTGAAGAGGCGCGCGATCAGCCCCCTCGAGACGACGGGAGACCTGAGCGAGATCGTTAGAGCGTCGATCCCCGCCAAGATGAGAGAGAAGGGCGGCAACCCGGACAAGAGGACCTTCCAGGCGATCCGCATAGCCTGCAACAGGGAGCTGGACGTCCTGAGAGATTCGCTGGACACGATGATCGATCTTTTGGCACCCGGAGGAAGGCTGTGTGTGATCACTTTCCATTCTCTTGAGGACAGGATCGTCAAGAACGCATTCCGGCGCGCCGAAAAGCCCTGCACATGTCCGCCGGAGTTTCCGGTGTGCGTCTGCGGGAAGAAGTCGAAGGGAACGGTAGTGACGCGCAAGGCGATCACACCGTCCGCGCACGAACTGGAAGTAAACAGGCGCTCAGCGAGCGCGAAGCTCAGAGTTTTTGAGCGGGCAGAAGTATAACTCAGAGGGGATGTCCCCCGCCTCTACAGGCGGTGGGAAGTAACAAACTTTCTCAGTGGCGGGTGACAATCCCCCACTGAGTTATATGATGCACACGCGTGCGGAAAAGAAGATGCTGCCAAAGGGCAGCCCGCACGCGGCGCAGCGGCTCGCTCTGCGAGCCTTGAATTATTCAGCGGCGCGGCCGCTGTGACAAATGCATCCGACAGAAGGAGAAAACCACTTTGAAGTATGCACTTCGCCGTATCCTGGCACTTTTTATCACGATGATCCTGGTATCATTTCTGGCTTTTGCAGCCTTCCACATCATATCCGGCGATCCCGCGCGGGCCATTCTGGGAATGAACGCCACAGAAAAGCAGCTGGCGCTGCTGCGGCAGGAACTGGGGCTGGACAAGCCGTTTCTTGTACAATATTTTAACTGGCTGCTCGGCTTCTTTTCGGGGAATCTGGGAATATCCTACAGTTATCGGCAGCCGGTGGCTTCCCTGATCATCCCCAAGCTCCAGGTGACCCTTGTGATGGTCCTGATCAGCTTTGGCATCATTGTCGTGCTGTCGCTCCCTCTGGGACTTCGCGCGGCACAGAAATCCGGCGGACGTCTGGACTGGCTGAGGACTACGGTCGACCAGCTGTGCATGGCGGTCCCCGCATTCTTCCTGAGTATTCTGGTGTCCTATATCTTCGGAATTGTGCTGAAATTCTTTACACCCGGAGATTTTCCGAAAATGGAGAGGGATCTGACGGGAGCTCTTCGCTATCTCTTTTTTGCCGCGGTCTGCATCGCGATTCCGAGGATTGCGATGGCAGTGCGCATGCTGGGGAGCACGATCATTGAGGAGATGGAGAAGGACTATGTCCGGACAGCGATCTCAAGGGGCAATACCAGAGCGGAAGTCCTGAAAAAGCATGTCCTGAAGAATTCGCTCGTGCCGACGATCACATTTCTGGGACAGACAATGGCGGAAATCGTGGGCGGCAGCATTGTCGTAGAGCAGGTCTTCGGAATCCCCGGCATGGGGAGGTTCCTCGTGGCATCGATCTCCAACAGAGATTACCCGGTCGTGGAGGCGCTTGTCGTCATTCTCGCCTTCTGGGTCATTCTCTCGGGGACCGTGGCGGATCTGGTGGGCCAAAAGATCGATCCTCGCTTAAGACTGGGGGACCGCTCATGATGAAGAAGAAATGGAATGGCTATCTTATCGCAGGGTGCCTGATCACAGGCATCATTATTCTGTGGATCGTGATCGGACGGTTTTATACCCCCTATCCGCCCACCAAGATGAGCTCCGCGAAACTCCAGGGGCCGTCGCTCGCGCACTTGTTCGGGACTGACAAGTTCGGGCGCGATATTTTCAGCCGCGTGATGCAGGGATCCGGCACTACACTGGTCATCGCCGCGCTGACCATAGTGATCGGCGCAGGGATCGGAACGGTTGTGGGCGCGGTGACCGGGTATTTCGGCGGCATTCTGGATGAAATCCTGATGCGTCTCAACGACGCTCTTACCGCGTTTCCGAGCATTCTCCTCGCCCTGGTCATCATCAGTATCCTGGGACCGGGCAAGTACAACGTGATCATCGCGCTGGGAATCGTATTTATTCCCTCTTACGCGCGCATGATGAGAACGGCGTTCGCCGCGCAGCGGGAAGTGAACTATATAACCAGCGCAAGGCTCATGGGCGCCAGCAGCATGAGGATCCTTCTGATTCATATGCTGCCCAACACGGTGCATGTGCTGCTCCCCGCGCTCACGATCGGTTTCAACAACGCTGTCCTTGCGGAGGCCAGTATGAGCTTTCTGGGAATCGGCGTGACGCCCCCGGATGTCTCCATGGGCTATATGCTCTCGGAGGCGCAGGGAATGTTCCGCTCGGCGCCCTGGTACGCGCTGAGCGTCGGCGGCGTAATCGCGCTGCTGGTATTCGGCATCAGCCTGATCGGCGAAGGTTTGCAGAGAATGAATAAGGAGGTGAACTGATGCTGGAAGTCAGAGATCTCCATGTAAAATTTCATAACAGAGACAGGGAAGCCGTGGCGGGCGTGACCTTTACGCTTAAGGACGGAGAGATTCTGGGGCTGGTCGGCGAATCCGGCTCCGGTAAATCTGTCACGGCGATGAGCATAGCAGGCCTCCTTCCCCGCAAAAAGTGCGATTACAGAGGGGACGTGCTCGTGGACGGCGAAGACATGCTGCACGCGAACAGAAGCCTTCTGCGCAAAATACAGGGAAATAAGATCGGCGTCGTCTTCCAGGAGCCCATGAGCGCCATGGACCCGCTTATGAAAGTGGGCAGGCAGGTGGAAGAAGTGCTTGTCATCCACACGGACCTGGGGCCCGAAGAGCGCAAAAAGCTGGCCATAGAGGCCTTGGCAGATGTGGAGCTGCCGAACCCCGAAGAGGTCTACGACAAGTATCCGCACGAGCTTTCCGGCGGCATGCTGCAGAGATCGATGATCGCGGCGGCTATTGTGGCGCGGCCCAGCCTTCTTCTTCTGGACGAGCCCACGACGGCGCTGGATGTGACGATCCAGGCCCAGATTCTCAAGCTCCTGGTCAAGCTCAACAAAAAACACGGCATGTCCATGCTCTTCATTTCTCACAACCTGGGTGTCGTGAGAAAGTTATGCAAGCGCGTCGCCGTCATGCAGCGCGGCGTCATCGTTGAGGAGGGGGCGACAAACGATGTCTTCTTCCGCCCGCAGCATCCTTATACGCAGCATCTGATCGAGTGCATTCCCGCGAGGGTAAAAGTCATCGCCAGGAAGAAGGCGGAAGAGACAGAGGGAGGTGCAGATAATGACTGACAGCATTTTAAATTCGGCCGCCTCTGTGACGGGCGCGGAAGCCGCAGGTTCTGCCGGACAGCAGCCCGCGGAAGACAGGCAGCTCGTCCTTGAAGTCAATCATGTGAGCGGCGGATACCGCACGGCCGGCCTCTTCGGCAAAGGCAAGTACCAGCAGGTCCTGTACGATGTGGATTTCAACATCCGGCACGGCGAGATCATGGGGCTTGTGGGCGAGAGCGGTACCGGCAAGTCTACTTTGGCAAGAATGATCCTTGGCATGCTGGAGCCGGAAGAAGGCAGCATCGTGCACCACACGAAGCGCCCGCAGATCATCTTCCAGGATCCCTACAGCTCCCTGAACCCTGCCTACACGGTGGAGTGGACGCTGGAGGAGCCCCTGCGCGTGTTCGGCAAATACGACGCGGCGGAGAGAAAGCGCCGGGTCCGTGACATGCTCGCCAAAGTAGAGCTCCCCGAAGAGGTCCTGGGCGCAAGGCCTTCGGAACTTTCCGGCGGCCAGAGGCAGAGAGTCAGCATCGCGGCGGCGCTGATCAGAAGGCCCCGCTTTATCATCGCGGATGAGCCGGTCTCGGCTCTTGACGTGACGATCCAGGCCCAGATCCTGCAGCTTCTTCGCGACCTGCGCGAGGAACTGGACCTGAGCTATCTGTTCATTTCCCACGACCTCAACGTCGTGTATCAGCTCTGCGACAGAGTTCTTGTCATGAAAAAGGGAAGAATTGTGGAGCAGGGGACGGTGGATGAGGTCTACGATCATCCCAAGGAAGAATATACAAGGCAGCTGCTGGCGGCAGCGGAATAAAAAAGCAGGGGTGTTGCATTGCAACATCCCTGTTTTTTTGGCGACCTGGCGGGGGAAAAGCTTTCCTCAATAGCCTTCCTCTCTTTTCTCCGCCTCACGGATTTGCTCTCTAAGTGTTTCCAGCAGAATCGGAGTATAGTCGATGCGCTCCACGCTGACGCAGGCACTGCGGCTGCTGACGGACCGGTAAGACGGGTGATTGTGGACGTGTCCGTACAGGTTGGCGTAGGGCATGCTCCTGCAGACATAAAGAGGAGCATGTGACAAAATAAAGAACTCCTTCAGGATGACCGGCAGATCATAGCACTCCTCGAAGCCAAGGTCCCTCCATTCCTGCGGGGACAGGTAGGTGTCATGATTGCCTATGACAAGGAATTTGCGTCCCTTGAGCTGAGAGAGCAGTTCGCGGCAGCGGGCCTGCCCGCCGGAGCAGAAGTCGCCCAGATGATAGACCAGGTCATTGTCGCTGACGACTGCGTTCCAGCGCCGGATCATCTCCCTGTCCATTGTGTCGGTGTCAAGAAAGGGGCGCTCCTCATACAATCTTATATTCTCATCTCCGAAATGGGTATCCGCGATCAGGAAGATTCGGCTTTCCTGTTTAGTGGTGTTCATCCTTTTCTCCTTGTTCTCCCGCGCCTGCCGGGCGTTTGTACTTAATACATATCTGCTATAACTTTGACATCCTCCCGAATATATGTCAAATTGTATATTTTTTGAAGGAAAATGAATTAATAATTTGTTTAGAAAAATCCAACTAATAATTGACTTAAAGTTTAGTAATAGTATAATTGTGAATCGTACGAAAAAGTTTAGTATCAGAATATTTTCAGTTTATTATCAGAATTGATAGACGGCGGACCAAAGAAATGGTTTAAAAGACTTCAAGAGTACGGGCAACAGGAAAAACCAGGGAGGAAGGCAGAAAAATGGATACTGACAGTATCAACAAAGACATAGGCAGGAGGATCAGGAATCACCGGAACAGAAACGGGCTGACACAGCAGGAGCTCGCCGACCGCACGGAACTGACCAAAGGGTTCATTTCTCAGCTGGAGAGAGGGCAGGTTTCGGCTTCGGTGGTGACACTTATGGACCTCATCGAGTGTCTGGGCACGACGCCGGCGGAATTCTTCAAGGATGAAGAGGAGCAGGTAGTCTTTACGGAAAAGGAATATTTTGAAAAGTTGGATGAACAGGGCAACAGCAGGCAGTGGATCGTGCCGACGGCGCAGAGACTGCAGATGGAGCCGTTGCTGGTGGTGATCCAACCGCATTCATCACTGGAGGAAGACAAGCCGCACAGCGGCGAGGAATTCGGATACCTGATGAGCGGAAGGCTGAACCTGTGGCTCGGGGACAAGGTGTATCACATCAAGTCCGGCGAGAGTTTCTATTATCAGGCGGCGCAGAAGCATCGGATCGAAAATCCGGGCGGAAGGCCCGCAAAGTTTTTGTGGATCAGTTCACCTCCAGAGTTTTGACCTGGGTGCTGCTAAACTGACATAGTGCTGCAAACAATTTTTTTATGGAGAACAAGGAAATGGAGAACAACACAAACATTATAGAACTGCGCGGTATCTGCAAAGTCTATGAAGACGGCTATAAGGCCGTCGACGACTTCAATCTGGAAGTCAAGAGAGGGGAATTTGTAACGCTTCTGGGCCCGTCGGGCTGCGGCAAGACCACGACTCTGCGCATGATCGCCGGGTTCCTTATGCCGTCATCGGGGGAGATTCTGTTAAACGGAAAGTCCATCCAGGATCTGCCGCCCTATAAGAGACCGGTCAACACGGTCTTCCAGAGGTATGCTCTGTTTCCTCATATGAATATCTACAATAATATCGCATTCGGGCTCAAGCAGAAGAAGATGCCCAAGGATGTCATCGAGCGCAAGGTGCGCCGGGTCCTGGACCTGGTGGATCTGGAGGGCTTTGAGCAGAGAAGCGTCAGCACGCTTTCCGGCGGTCAGCAGCAGCGTATCGCGATCGCGAGGGCGCTGGTCAATGAGCCAGAGATCCTGCTTCTGGATGAGCCTCTGGGCGCACTGGACCTCAAGATGCGCAAGGAGATGCAGATCGAGCTCAAGGATATGCACGACAAGCTGGGCATCACCTTCATCTATGTCACGCATGACCAGGAAGAGGCACTCACGATGTCCGACAAGATCGTCGTCATGAACGAGGGCAAGATCCAGCAGGTGGGCACACCCGAGGATATCTACAATGAGCCGAAGAATGCCTTTGTCGCCGACTTTATCGGGGAGAGCAATATTTTCAACGGAATGATGACGGGCAAGCTCCGCGCGAGATTCTGCGGCGGCGAGTTCGAGTGCGTGGACGACTACGAGGAAGGCACGCACATCACAGCGGTCGTAAGGCCGGAGGATGTGGAGCTGACAAAGCCCGAGCTGGGAATCATCCAGGGCGTCGTGGACTCCGTGATCTTCAAGGGAATGCACTATGAGATCGTCGTGTTGTCCGGAAAAAACGAGATCGTGAGCCAGACTGTGCACTCCGCTAAGGTCGGAGACCGGGTCGGCATCCGCGTGGAACCCGACAACATCCACATCATGCTGGCGGAGGACCATACCAACCTGTTCTTTGCCGATATCAACAAGGACTACAGGCTGGAGTACAACGGCCATGTTCTGGACACGAGCCTCACCAAGATCATCAAGGGAAGCTCCAGAAGAGAAGACGGAACGCTGCAGGATGCCAGCGGAGAGGCCATTGATTCCAAGCGTATCCGCATTCAGGTGGCGATCGGACCCAGCGACATTCAGATGACGGACGATCAGGACGCCGGACTGATCCAGGGAACCATCAGCAACCTGATCTACAAGGGCGACCACTACAGCTACATCATTCACACCGAGCTGGAGCAGGATTTCGTGGTCAACGACGAGTACCTGTGGAACATGGGGGACCGCGTCGGCCTCCTGATGCCGGTGGAGAAGATGACCTTTACCATCAAGAAGAAGTAAGCGTAAAGCTTTTGGAGGGATAACAATTGAGTTTTTCAAGAAAAAATCTGGGAATTCCATATGCGGTCTTTCTGTTGCTCTTCGTGGTGGCTCCGCTGATCGTCCTTGTGTTCTATGCTTTCACGAACGGACAGGGGCAGTTCACCCTTGAGAACCTGACCGGCTTTTTCACGGATCCCAATACAGTGGGAACTTTGTTCTACAGTTTTGCGATCGCGTTCGTCACGACCATCGTCTGCCTGCTTCTGGCTTACCCTATCGCCTATATTTTGGCCATGAGTGAGCTCAAGACCAAGTCGGTGATCGTCATGGTCTTCGTGCTGCCCATGTGGATCAACTTCTCCCTGCGCATCACGGCGCTCAAGGAGGTCCTGACCCTGATCGAGGGGAATCTTGCCAGGTATCCTTTTACGAATGCGGTCATCGGTATCACCTACGATTTCCTGCCCTTTATGATCCTGCCGATCTACACGACGCTCGAGAAACTGGACGGCGCGCTGCGCGAGGCGGCGATGGATCTGGGGGCTGACCCGGTGCGGACCTTCCTGCAGGTGACCCTGCCTCTGTCCGTGCCCGGCATTATAAGCGGAGTGTCCATGGTCTTCCTTCCCGCGATGACCAACTATGTCGTCCTGGATATGCTCTACAACAGCACTTATATCATGGGCAGTCTTATCGGAAGCTATTTCTCGGCCTACAACTGGCACGGCGGATCTATGATCGCGCTGATCCTGCTTGTGATCATCTGCCTGTTCACCCTGCTCACGTCGGAGGACGGAGAGGAGAATCCGAGAGGAGGTGCGCTTCTGTAATGGCCAAAATAGTAAAACGCGCTTACCTTATCATCATGCTTCTGTTCATTTATTTTCCGATCCTGATCCTTGCGGTGTTCAGCTTTACGAGCGCCACGCAGATCGGACAGCTTCGCGGCTTCTCGATGCAGAATTATGTGACGCTGTTCACGACCCCGGAGCTCACGGATATGATCCGCGGAACGATCTTTCTGGCGCTGGGATCGGCCACGATCGCGACGATCCTGGGGACGCTGGGAGCCATCGGAGCATTTTACTCCGGTAAAAGGGCCAACACGCTGATCACCTCCTTAAACCAGGTGCCCGTGGTCAACGCGGACGTCGTCACCGGTTTTTCCATCTGCATCCTTCTGGTGGTCGTCCTTCATATCAGCAAGGATACCTATATCCCGCTGGTGGCCGGCCACGTGACGCTCTGCGCGCCCTTTGTGTTCTTGTCCGTCATGCCCAAGATCAAGCAGATGGACTCCAGTATCTATGAAGCTGCGCTGGATCTGGGTGCCACGCCGTTCACCGCGCTGTGGGAGATCGTGATCCCGCAGATCGTGCCGGGAATCATCTCCGGTTTCGCACTGGCGGTCACACTGTCGCTGGACGACTATTTTATTTCCACCTATACAAAGCCCGCCATGTTCGACACGATCAGCACCTATGTCGTCAACGCGACAAAGGGATCGCAGACGACGATCAAGACGGCGCTCTGGGCGCTCTCAACCGTTATTTTCGCCGTCGTGGTCCTGATCGTCCTCGGAATGAACCTCAGGGCCCTGAAGCAGGAAGGAGGGAGCCATGCAAAAGAGTAATAGAAACGGCCGGCGTCCCGCCCCTGTAAGGAACGGCGCGCTCTCAGCGCGGAGAACCTCTATCCGTGCGGCCGCGGCAGCCGCTGCAGCGGCGATCCTGGCAGTATCCGGCGGAGCTTTCGCAGTGCCGCTGCGGGCCGATGCCGCCGAGAACAGCGAGGAAGTAGTCCTCAGAGTCTGCAACTGGGAAGAGTACATCGACCTGGGAGACTGGGACGAAGAGGAGACCATTGAGCTGGATTCCGGGAATATCATCGGCGAGAATTCCATGGTCAAGGACTTTGAGACCTGGTACGAAGAGACCTACGGCGTCAAGGTGAAAGTGGAGTACTCCACCTTCGGCACCAACGAGGATCTCTACAACATGCTGACACTGGGAGACGAGTTCGACCTGGTCTGCCCCTCGGAATACATGATCATGAAGCTGATGCGGGAAGGGCAGACGGTGCCCCTCTCTGAGGAGTTTTTTGACCCGTCCGATGAAAACAACTACTACATAAAGGGTGTTTCTCCTTATATTAAGAAGATCTTCGACGAGCACGAGATCGACGGAGAGCCCTGGAGCCGCTACGCAGCGGGGTACATGTGGGGCGTGACGGGTATCGTCTATAACCCGGAAGTGGTCGAGAGGGAGGAGGCTTCCACCTGGAAGATCCTCAGCAATCCGAAGTACAGCCGGCAGGTCACGATCAAGGACAATGTAAGAGATTCCTATTTTGCCGCAGTCGGAGCGATCAAGTCCGATCTGCTCATGTCCGAGGAGTTTCGGAGCGCCCCGGATTACGCGCAGAGGCTCGAGGACGAGATGAATGACACTTCGCCCGAGATGATCGCAAAGGTACAGGACTATCTGCAGGAGTGCAAGGACAATGTCTATTCCTTCGAGACGGACTCCGGCAAGGCGGACATGATCACCGGAAAAGTAGTGGCCAACTACCAGTGGTCCGGAGACGGCGTGTACACGCTGGACCAGGCGGCCGAGGACGATTTTGACCTGGCCTTCGCGGTTCCGGAGGAGAGCACCAATATCTACTTCGACGGCTGGATCATGCTGAAAAACGGCATCAAGGGAAATGAAGCGAAGCAGAAGGCGGCGGAAGCCTTCATCAATTTCAACTCCAGACCCGATAATGTCGTCCGCAATATGTACTATATAGGATATACTTCCGTCATCTCCGGAGGCGGCGATCCCACCATCTTCGAATACGCGGATTACAACTACAGCGCGGAGGAAGGCGAGGAGACCGAGGAGTATGACCTGAGCTACTTCTTCGCGGAGGAAGGTGAGGAGACCGATGATTATGTGATCGAGGCATCCCCGGATATGCTGGAGAGACAGCTGTACGCGGCTTACCCTCCGGACGATGTGATGCGCAGGTCTTCGATCATGACGTGCTTTGACGAGGAGCAGACCAAGGCGATCAACCAGATGTGGATCAACGTGCGCTGCTACAACCTCAGCAAGATGCCTTTCTGGGGCTGGATCTTCGCGGCGGTCGTGCTCGCGGGAGTCGTCTTCCTGGCCGTGAGGCGCTTTCAGAACTATAAAAAGAGACAGTAATGATACAAAAAAGAAGCGAGAGCTCTTCTTTTACTGCCAGAGAATGGTATAATAAATCTTATAAAAGAAAAATATCACTGACAAATACAATGGTGCTGTGGTAGTATTGTAAGAGCGAAATAGATGTTTGCGCAAGGCTGATGAATAGATCACAGCAGAGGTAAACTGAGGAGGCAGTATGACAATCGATAAGAAAAAAGAAGGCAATCGGCTGGTTCTGGCAGTTTCAGGCCGCCTGGATACGATGACGGCTCCGGAACTGGAAAACGTCATTAAGGACAATATGGACGGAGTGGAGGAGCTGATCCTTGATTTTAAAGATCTCGAGTACATCTCCTCGGCAGGACTGCGCGTAGTTCTCGGAGCCAGGAAGGCTATGGGCGACAAGGGTTCCTTCTCTGTTCGCAATCTTTGCAGCGATGTCAGAGAGATCTTCGACATCACAGGATTCTCGGATATCATTACAATTGAGTGATTCACTATGAGCGGTGCGTTCATTCCAAGCGGGTGAATCGGAAGGTCTGCGGACAACAGGATTGTTGATTTGATGAGGCGGCACGTGAGCGTGCCGCCTTTTTCTGTATCTTTACGATATTTTGATAAGGGATGGATGGCGTCGGAAGGAGCGGCAAACTGTATTTGCGGATATGAGAATCTTCAGTATAATAATTATATGGACGCGGCGGCTCGCCCTGCGGGCACTGAATGCATACTTTAGACAGTACAGAGGGGAAAGATGGAAAACAAAGAGATCTTCAGAAAAAAAGCAATCGATAGAGTATCATCACCGGAGAAGCTCAATGATTATATACATGTGACGAGTCCGTCGATCTGGATCGCACTCCTGGGGGTGATCTGCATTCTGGTCGGCGCGATCGTGTGGGCGACCTTCGGGAATATCTACACGACCGTGGAAGGCGCCGGCTCCGTCAAGGACGGGAATCTTGTGATCTACATCAAGGTGGCCGACCGGCCTTCGGTCAAGGAAGGAATGGATATAACGGTGAGCGGCCACAAGACGAAAGTGAGAGAGATCTCTCCGGAGCCGGTACAGATCGGCGAAGAGGTCGGAGAGTATATCCTGGACGCGGCCGGAATGAAGTCGGGAGAATGGGTCTACATGGTGGAGGCTGACACGGATCTGGCGGACGGCGTCTACTCGGCCAGCATAACGGTGGAGGCCATACACCCGATCAAGTTCGTAACGAACTGAAGGCCCGGTTCGCACCCGAACAGGTTCGCAATGAACCGAGGCCCGGTTTACAGCACATAAAAGACAGCAGAGGCGTTGTATATGAGTAAAACAACCAAGAAGATCAAAGAGCCGGTGGGGAAAGGCGTCGCCGATGTTCCGGTCATCATGCAGATGGAAGCGCTCGAGTGCGGGGCGGCCTGCCTGACCATGGTTCTGGCTTATTATGAAAAGTGGATCCCCCTGGAGAAGGTGCGCGTGGACTGCGGCGTTTCCAGGGACGGGTCCAACGCGGGCAATGTGCTCAAGGCGGCTAGATTTTACGGCCTGGAGGCGGACGGCTACAAGCTGGAAGTGCAGACGCTGATGGAGCACGCGACTTTCCCGTGCATCATACACTGGAACTTCAACCACTTTGTGGTGCTGGACGGCTTCCGGGGCAAAAAAGCGATTCTCAACGACCCCGCCAGAGGCCGGGTGGAAGTGACCATGGACGAGTTCGACGAGTCCTTTACGGGAATCTGCCTTATGTTCTCGCCCGGAGAAAAGTTTGAGCCCTCGGGAAAGCCCAAGAGCGTGCTGGCTTTTGCCGCCAAGAGACTCAAGGGTGCCGAGACGGCGATCGTATTCGTGGTGCTGACCACGATCATCTCCTCGCTGTTCGGGCTCATTTCACCCGGATTCTATCAGGTATTCATGGACAGACTGCTGACGGGAAGAAATCCGAAGTGGGCATTCCCTTTCCTTGTGCTGCTCTCTGTTTTTACAGCCTTGCAGATCTTCGTGTCGTGGATCAATGTCGTCTATTCGATGCGAATTAACGGAAAGCTGGCCATCGTCGGCAATTCGTCCTTTATGTGGAAGATCCTGCGGCTGCCCATGGAGTTCTTCTCCCAGAGAATGGCGGGCGATATTCAGTCCAGACAGAATTCCAACACGGAAGTGGCGTCGAATCTCGTCAATACGTTCGCACCGCTGACCCTCAACACCGCCATGATGTTTTTCTACCTGGTGATCATGATCCGAATGAGTATTCCGATGACGATCATCGGCATGATCTCTGTTTTGATCAATGCACTGTTTTCCAGGTATATTTCGGAGAAGCGGGTCAATGTGGCGAGAGTGCAGGTGCGCGACAGCGGCAAACTCACCGGCACAACCATCGCCGGGATCGAGATGATCGAGTCCATCAAGGCGAGCGGTTCGGAGACGGGCTTTTTCGGCAGATGGGCAGGGTACCAGGCCAGCGTGAATGCGCAGGATGTCCAGTTCTCGCGGATGAACGAGTATCTGGGACTCCTTCCGCAGATCGTGTCTACGGTGACGGATATTCTGGTTTTGTGCATGGGAATCGGCCTCGCGATGCGGGGGGAGTTTACACCCGGTATGATCTCCCAGTTCGGGATCTACATGAAGCAGTTCCTGGCGCCGGCGGACCAGCTGATCGCCTCGGGGCAGACCATGCAGGAGCTCCGGACGGAGATGGAGCGCATCGAAGACGTCATGGAATACCGCACGGACGAGCTGGCGGACAACGAAGTGAGCGCAGACGCCGAAGGGGCTTCCTTTGCAAAGCTCTCGGGGCGCGTGGAGATGAAAGACGTCACATTCGGCTATTCGCCGCTGGGCAAGCCGCTGATTCAGAATTTCAGCATGTCGCTGGAACCCGGAAAGAGCATCGCCTTTGTAGGTGCTTCGGGAAGCGGAAAGTCCACGCTGGCAAAGCTTCTGTCTGGGCTTTATAAGCCCTGGAGCGGAGAAATCCTTTTTGACGGAAAGCCGATCACCGAGATCGACAAGTCCGTTTTCCGCGGATCTCTGGCAGTCGTGGACCAGGAGATCACGCTGTTTGAAGATACCATCGCCAACAACATCAAAATGTGGGATACGACCATCGAGAACTATGAGATGATCCTGGCGGCCCGCGACGCGCAGATCCACGACAAGATCATGCAGCGCGAAGGCGGCTATGAATACAAGATCAAAGAGAACGGCTCCGACTTCTCGGGCGGAGAGCGGCAGAGGCTGGAGATCGCAAGAGTCCTGGCGCAGGATCCCACGATCGTGATCATGGACGAGGCGACGTCCGCACTGGACGCGCGGACCGAGTTCAATGTCGTGAAGTCGATCAGGGACAGAGGCGTCACCTGCATCGTGATCGCGCACAGGCTCTCCACGATCAGGGACTGTGACGAGATCATAGTCATGGATCACGGCCTTGTGGCGGAGAGAGGCACACATGAGGAACTCTATGCGCTGGGCGGCATGTACACGCAGCTGGTGAGCAGTAATTAAAGGTGCGATTTGGACTGCGAACAAGGCAGTAAGGAGAATACAGCATGGGTTGGTTTGACGAACAGATCCGTCTGAGAAAACTGAATGATGATGAGCTTCTTGAGGAATCCTTTCTCGACATGGCCGGAGCTGTCATGGGCAGGGGAATGCAGGCTTCTCTGGAGAGCAACCGCGTCAAGACCAAGAACGCGATTGACGCTATTTTGCAGAGCATGCAGGTCCGAAGCCGTGAGATCCCCGATGACGTGACGGAGCTGGTGGACCAGCTGGATTATCTGCTGGAGCCCCACGGGATCATGCGCAGGACCGTATATCTTCCTCCGGGATGGTATAAGGACGCCGCCGGCCCCATGCTCCTCATCTACAAAGAGGGACAGATACCGGTAGCGGTGATTCCGGGAAAGATCAGCGGGTATGAGTACACGGACCCTGTCACGGCCAAAAAGTGCAGGATCGACGACAAGACACAGAAACTGTTTGAGGAGGAAGGACTGTGCTTCTACAGGCCCTTCCCCCAGAAGAAGCTTGGAATCAAGGACCTTCTGCTCTATATGGCGATGTCGAGATCGGTCTCCGACAACGCCATGATCCTGATCAGCAGCGGCGTCCTGACAGCCGTCGGCCTGCTGATTCCCTGGCTCAATAAGCTCGCCTACGGCAGAGTCCTTCGAAGCGGCGAGATGAATATGCTGTACGCGCTGGGGTTCTTTCTGATCAGCGCCTCCGTGGGACATCTTCTGTTCGGCTCCGTCGGCAATATGATCACGCAGGCCGTACAGACCAAGCAGTCGGTGGCCATCGAAGCGGCCGTCATGATGAGAGTGCTCTCGCTCCCGGCCTCTTTCTTCCGAAAGTTCAGTGCCGGTGAGCTGTACACGAGGACGCAGTCGATCACGGAGCTGTGCAAACAGCTGGCTTCGGCGATCCTTTCTACCGGCGTCACCTCGGTCTTTTCGCTGGTCTATATCGCGCAGATCTTCCACTATACGCCGGCGCTGGTCGTCCCGGCCCTTGCCATCACAGTGGCTACTTTCGTGTTCTCGATCGTATCGACGCTCCTCAACACGGAGATCGCGAGAAACTCCATGCAGCTGGCTGCACAGGAGAGCGGCATGAACTACGCGATGATCACGGGAATCCAGAAGATCAAGCTGGCCGGCGCGGAGAAGCGCGCCTTCGCCCGCTGGGGAAGACTGTACGCCAAGGAAGCGGAGTTCCTCTATAACCCGCCCATGATCATCAAGCTCAACTCGGTGATCAGCACGGCGATCTCCCTGATCGGAACGGTGGTCATGTACAGCGCTGCCATCAACAGCGGCGTGACCTATGACGACTATGTCGCCTTTACGAGTTCGTTCGGCTATATATCCGGCGCTTTTATGGAGATTTCCTCCATTGCGCTCATGATTGCGGGCATTCGTCCTACGCTGGAGATGGTCGCTCCCATTTTGCAGGAGGAGCCGGAAGTCACAGGCGGCAAGCAGATCGTGACCAGACTGGGAGGCAATATCGAGATGTCCCACGTCTGCTTCCGCTATTCCGACACAATGCCCGACGTTCTGGACGATCTGAGCATCAAGATCAAGGCAGGGGAGTACGTGGCGGTCGTCGGGGAGACCGGATGCGGCAAATCGACGCTGGTGAGGCTCCTTCTGGGATTTGAAAAGCCCAGGAAGGGCGCCGTATTCTTCGACGGCAAGGATCTCAACAGCCTGGACCTTCGGTCCCTGCGAAGGCACATCGGCGTCGTCATGCAGAACGGCAAACTCCTGATGGGCAGTATTTACGAAAATATCACTATTTCGGCCCCGTGGCTGGGAATGGACGCCGCCTGGGAGGCGGCTGAGGCGGCGGGCCTTGCACAGGACATCAGGGAGATGCCGATGGGCATGCAGACCATGATCTCCGAGGGGCAGGGCGGAATCTCCGGCGGACAGAAGCAGAGGCTTCTGATCGCGAGGGCGATCGCCCCTAAGCCCAATGTCCTGATCTTCGACGAGGCGACGTCCGCGCTGGACAACCTGACGCAGAAGAAGGTCACGGAGGCGCTGGACTCCTATAAATGCACCAGAATTGTCATCGCGCACAGACTCTCTACGATCCAGTCCTGCGACAGGATCCTGCTCCTGCGGGGAGGAAAGATCGAAGAGGACGGAACGTATGACGAGCTGATCGCGAAGAAGGGATTCTTTGCGGAACTCGTTGAGCGGCAGCGGCTCGACACCGGAAACAGCAAAAAGAGCGAGGACGTTTCTGACGAAGAGAGCGCGGAAGAAGGCGCGGATCCCGAGAGTGAAGGCTATCCGGATTCCGAGGGCAAAGGCGCGGATCCCGATCACGATATTCCGGAGGGAACTGGAAATGTACCCGTTGGTTAATGAAAACGTCCGGATCGACGCGGGTCTGATGAAGAGGATCGCGATCATCACGATGTTCATCGACCACGCGACGCTCTGCTTTCTGGAGGTCGCAAGAAACGCCGACGGAAAGCGGATCATGGACACCTTTGCCTGGGGGAAGACGCTCGACGATATAGGACGAGGGATCGGTCGGCTGGCCTTTCCGGTCTTCTGCTTCCTCATTGTCGAGGGATTTCTCCATACGAGAAACCGATGGAAGTACCTGCTGCGGCTTGTCGTGTTTGCCGCAATTTCTCAGGTGCCCTTCTGCCTGCTCGTTTTTCCGAATTCGCAGAAACGGCACGCCGACACTATTTTCACACTGGCGGCGGGATATCTGCTGATCTGGATCGTTGAGACGGTGGCAAAATACTGCCGACTGGACATGTACCTGCCGGCCGCGCGGGGACGCGGAGAAGGTGACAGTGGGTCGGTCCTGCGGCTTCCCGGGAAGGCGGACCACGAAGCGGCGCGCCTGATTCTGGCGCTGATCCCCTGTGGGGCGGCCGCCTACGGTATCTGCCGGACTGTTAAGTGGTTCGGATGTGACTACTCCTACGGAGGGGTCCTCTGTATTTTGATCCTGTATCTGTTCTACCGGATGCGGGAGATCTCGCTCCTGGGAGCCTGGGCATGGCTGACCTATTACAACAACAATGAGCTGCTGGCCGTGACGGGATTTTTCCTTATCTGGTGTTATAATGGGAAAAGAGGAAAGCAGCATAAGTATTTCTTCTACCTGTTCTATCCGGGACATCTGCTCCTGCTGTACCTGATCCGCAAGGCGATTTTCGGAAACTGAGCAGGGAGAGGCTGATAGTACGTAGTATAAGGGAGGACTGAATATGGAACTGATGTTTATCGGAGCTGACCACGAAGTGACAGGAAGCTGCCACTATCTGCAGGTCGGCAAGAAGAAGTTTCTGGTAGACTGCGGCATGGAGCAGGGCATTGACCGCTTTGAAAATGCGGATCTGCCGGTTCCCGCGTCGGAAATCGATTTCGTCTTCCTGACACACGCGCACATCGACCATTCGGGGATGCTGCCCAAGCTCTATCACGACGGATTCCGGGGCCAGATCATCTCCACAAACGCGACGGCAAGCCTGTGCGACATCATGCTGCGCGACTCGGCGCACATCCAGACTATGGAGGCGCAGTGGCGCAATAAGAAAGCGAAGAGAAAGGTGGACGGAGAGGGGTACGAGCCCATCTACACCATGGAAGACGCGGTGGAGACCATAAAGCTCTTTGTGAGCTATCCTTACGGAAAGATCTTCAGTGTGTGCGACGGAGTACGCTTCCGCTTTACGGACGTCGGCCATCTTCTGGGATCCGCCAGTATCGAACTGTGGCTGCAGGAGGGGAACACCCAGAAAAAGATCGTCTTTTCCGGCGACCTGGGAAACAAGAACCAGCCTCTCTTAAAGAATCCGGAATACACGGAGGAGGCGGACTATGTAGTCATGGAGTCCACTTACGGCGACAGGATCCACGAGAAGGACGACGTGGACGTGATCCAGGACCTGGCCGAAATCATCAGCGAGACCTTCCACAGAGGCGGCAATGTGGTGATCCCGGCCTTTGCCATCGGCAGAACACAGGTCATGCTCTACTATATCCGGCATATCAAAGAGAATAACATGGTGCCTGATTTCCCGAACTTCCCCGTCTACGTGGACAGTCCTCTCGCGGTGGAGGCGACAGAGATATTCTACGAGTGCGGCGCGGAGTGCTATGACGAGGAGGCGCACAAGCTCCTGGGGCAGGGGATCAACCCCATTTCCTTCCCCAACCTGAATCTCTCGATCACCACGGATGAATCGAAGGCCATAAACGAGATCACGACGCCCAAGGTGATCATCAGCGCTTCGGGCATGTGCGACGCGGGCCGCATCAAGCACCACCTCAAATACAATCTGTGGAGAACAGATTCCACAATCCTCATAGTGGGCTATCAGTCCGCCGGCTCCCCCGGAAGGAGAATTATGGACGGCGCGAAGGAGATCAAACTGTTCGGCGAAGATGTGGCAGTGAGAGCCAGGGTTGTCATGCTGCCCGGTCTCTCCGGACACGCGGACAGACTTGGCCTTCTGGAGTGGGTCGAGGCCTTCAAGAGGAAACCTACCCAGATCTTCGTCGTCCACGGCGAGGACCAGACCGCCGAGCTTTTTGCGCAGACACTCACGGAAGAGTGCGGCATGAGGGCGGCCGCTCCGTACAGCGGGACCCGATATGACCTGGCGGCGGGCAAATTTATCGAAGTCACGAAGGGAATTCCGATCAGCAAGGCGACAGCCGGCAGGGCGGTCTCCACTTCCTTCACCAAGCTCAAGCTCACGGCGCGGCAGGTCCTGGACTTCGTGGCGGGGTGCCAAGGGCTTCCCAATAAGGACCTCGAGAAGTTCAGCGCAGATCTCGCGGCGCTGATCGAAAAGTATAAGAGATAAGAGGAGATTACCGCTATGAATCTAATCGCGGCCGTAGATCAGAACTGGGCCATCGGCAACAAGGGCCAGCTCCTGGTCAGGATCCCGGCGGACCACAGGATGTTCCGCCAGGAGACTCTGAACAAAGTCATTGTATATGGGAGAAAGACTCTGGAGACTTTCCCTATGGCGCAGCCCCTGGACCGCAGAGTCAACATTGTGATGTCGACAAATCCGGACTACAAGGTCAAAAACGCGACCGTTGTGCACAGCATCGAAGAACTGCTGGAAGTGCTCCGCGACTATCCGTCGGAGGATATCTATATTATCGGCGGGGAGAGCATCTACAGACAGCTCCTTCCCTATTGCGATACGGCGCATATAACTAAAGTGGATTACGCCTATGAGGCGCACGCCTATTTCCCCAATCTGGATAAGGACCCGGAGTGGGAGGTGACGGCGGACAGCGACGAGCAGACCTATTTTGACATCGCCTACACGTTTGTGCGCTATGAAAGGATAAAAAAGATCGATTGATCATGAGAGCAGCGGGGAACGCTGCTTACTCGTAACGGAAAGGACGGATTGATTGTATGGGAAGAAACAGTAGAAGAGCGGCCCGCGCTTTTCTGGCGGCCTCTTTACTGATCTGTTTGCTGATCCTGTCCGGCTGCGGACAGAGGCTGGTGATGACCAGGGGATTCGCGAAGGACGAGCTTTTCAGGATCGGGAATACGAACTGCAGGCTTTCGGAATACAATGTGTTTCTGCTGAACCTGCAGAAGCACTGCGAGAGGACCTTCGGGCACAATGTCTGGGAAGGGAAGGGAGGAGCCGACCTGAAAGAAGCGATCGAGCAGAGAGCTCTCTCGGAGTCCTCGCGCCTGAAAGTGATGCTGCTGCTGGCCGTTCAGGACAATATCATGCTGACGGACGCCGAAGAAAATCTGGCCGACGAGGCGGAGACCGAGTATTACGAGGGATTGTCAGAAGCCGAAAAGGAATATCTCGGAATCGACGAGGAAACGCTGCGCAGGCTCTTCGAGCAGTACGCGCTGGCACAGAAGGTGTACAAGAGCATCGGAACTTCCTTCGAGGAGAGGTACGACAGTTTCTGCACGACGCTGGACTACGACCTGAATGAGCCGTTGTGGAATACGGTGGAGCTGGCGCAGATCGAGGACCTCACCGAGACGCCCGGGTTTTCGGAGGTCTATGCCAAGTATTTCGGCAGTTCCTATCTGGGACAGGACAGTGAGGCGGAAGAGGGGACGGAGAATAGAAGTACTGATTAGCTATTCAGCTTCCCACAGTGCAAGACACGGTGTGTCTTGCACTGTGGGAATTCCGAGACGCTGCGCGTCTTGGCCTTCCTCAGAAAGAGCCATAAGACCGCCCGGTGAGCGAGCTCCCGGCGGTCTTATGACTCTTTCTGAGAAGCTGAATATTTATACATTGTTAGCACTCATCGAAGATGAGTGCTAATTTTTTATTGACATTTGGCACCGGGAAGACTAAACTCTCTGTTAGGCAGGCGTAAAGGCCTCATAAATCGTATACAATTTACAAAACTATATAGATAGCAAAGGAGAGTATTATGGCAGAAAAAGGATCTTTGTCCATCAACAGTGAGAATATGTTCCCCATTATCAAGAAATGGCTGTACAGCGATCACGATATTTTCTACAGAGAGTTGATCTCCAACGGCTGCGATGCCATCACGAAGCTCAAAAAGCTGGATATGATGGGCGCATTTGCGCTGCCGGAAGATTACAAGGCGCGGATCGACATCGAAGTCAGCCCCACCGACAAGACCATCAAGGTGTCGGACAACGGTATCGGAATGACCGCGGACGAGGTCAAGGAGTACATCAACAACATCGCGTTTTCCGGCGCGGAAGCGTTCCTTGCAAAATATAAAGACAAGGCAAGCAGCGACCAGATCATCGGCCACTTCGGACTGGGCTTCTACAGCGCGTTCATGGTCGCTGACATGGTGACCATCGATACGCTCTCTTACCAGGAAGGCGCGGAGCCGGTACACTGGGAGTGCGACGGCAGCAGCACGTATTCCATGGACAAGGGGAGCAGGCAGTCTTTTGGCACGACCATCACACTTCACCTGACAGAGGACTGCGTCGAGTTCGCAAACTATTATAAGGCGCAGGAAGTGATCGAGAAGTACTGCTCCTTCATGCCCACGGAGATCTATCTCTCCGAGAAGGACACGAGCGCTACCGAGACGATCGCCGAGTCCGAGAGAAGGCCCGACGACGTGGTGATCGAGGTCATCGAGCCCGAGAAGAAAGAGGACGACAAGGAGCCCGCGGAGAAGAGACTCAAGATCAGAAGACGTCCGCTCCTGCTCAACGACACGCATCCGCTCTGGGGCAAGAATCCCAGCGAGTGCACGGAAGAGGAGTACAAGGAATTCTACAGAAACGTCTTCAGAGACTACAAGGAGCCCCTGTTCTGGATCCACCTCAACATGGACTATCCCTACAATCTCAAGGGCATCCTGTACTTCCCCAAGCTGAACCTGGAGTATGAGTCCGCCGAAGGCGTGATCAAGCTCTACAACAACCAGGTCTTCATCGCGGACAACATCAAGGAAGTCATTCCCGAGTACCTGATGCTGCTCAAGGGCGTCATCGACTGCCCCGACCTGCCGCTGAACGTCTCCAGAAGCGCGCTGCAGAACGACGGCTTTGCCAGAAAGATCAGCGACTATATCACCAAGAAAGTCGCGGACAAGCTGGCCGGCATGTGCAAGACCGACAAAGAGAATTACGAGAAGTACTGGGATGACATCGCTCCTTTCATCAAGTACGGGTGCCTCAGAGACGACAAGTTCTGCGCCAGAATGACCGACTATATCCTGTTCAAGGATCTGGACGGAAATTATCTGACCACCCCCGAGGCCCTCAAGGTCAACAAGGTGGATCCCGAGGCGGAAGAAGAAGAGAAGAGCGCACAGACCGCTACCGATGAGAACGGCGAGAAGGTAGAGGCGGAAGTTGTCGACGAGAACGGCGGCGAGGCCGACAAGGAAGAGGAAAAGGCCGAAGATCACACGATCTACTATGTGACGGATCCTCAGCAGCAGGGCCAGTACATCCGCATGTTCCGCGAGAACAAGATGCAGGCCTTTATCCTGGACCACACTATTGACCAGCCTTTCATCCAGCAGCTGGAAGCTAAGAACGAGGGACTTCACTTCGCAAGGATCGACGCGGATGTGCAGGAAGCGCTCAAGACCCGTACGGGCAAGAAAGCGGCAGAGGCCCTCAAGGAGTCTTCCGAAAAGCTTGAGAAGATGATCCGCAAGGCGGTGAAGAACGACAAGCTGAGCGTGAAGCTCGAGAATCTCAGAGACAAGAAGACAGCCTCCATGCTCACGGTCAACGAGCAGAGCCGCAGAATGGCGGATATGATGAAGATGTACGCCGCTTCCGGCATGCCCATGGGACTGGACGAGTTCGCCAAGGAAGGACAGACCCTGATCCTCAACGCAAAGCACCCGCTGGTCAAGTACATCATGGAGCACGAAGAGGACAAGCTGACCGGTCTCATCTGCCGGCAGCTCTACGACCTGGCGCAGATCCAGAACGCGCCCCTTACTCCCGACGAGATGGCCGGCTTTGTCGCCAGATCCAATGAGATCATGATGATGCTCATGAAGGAAGAGACGGAGAGCAAGGAAAAGGAAAGTACAGAAGAATAATGATGCACACGCGTGCGGAAAGGAAGGAGCTGTCCAAAGGACAGCCCGCACGCGGCGCAGCGGCTCGCTCTGCGAGCCTTGAATTCAGTATTTATCATCGAACGAGGCGGCATGGGAATGTGCCGCCTCGTTTTTCATGCTATAATAGCTTGTATATTGGGATATTATGTGCTTCGGAGCGAGAAGAATATGGGATATCGTGAAGTTTATACGGCCGTCAACATGGCGGGAGAAGAATACAATATTTCGGACAGAGGGCTGAGCATCACGCCCGAGAAGATCAGCTTCCGGGTCAGGCCGGGCGGATCTGCGGAAGGGCAGTTTGTGGTGGCGGGGCCGCCCGGGACTGCCGTGACCGGTTTTCTGACTTCGGACAGCTTTCATATGCAGCTGCGCAGGGACAGCTTCGCGGAAAATCCGGACAGGATCAGCTGGCGCTTTGACGCGGGCGCTCTGAAAGAAGGAGAGATCTGCGAGGGAACCATCGGGATCGTCTCGTCCCGGGGCGAGTACAAACTGCCCTTTAAGGCCGAAGTGGTCACGCCCCGGATCGCCGGGAAGGAACTCGAGGAGATCTCGCATCCAAACGCCGCCGCAGAGCGCTTTCTCACGCTGGCGGATGAGGACTGGGGGAGCGCTGTCAGGCTGTTTTACAGAAAAGAATTCGCGCAGTCGCTGGTCACGGAAGAAGAGAAAATGCTGTACAGGGGACTCTCGCAGTATCCCGGAAACGAGCAGAACGTGGAGGAGTTCCTGATCGCGGCCTGCGGAAAGGACCCGATCGAATTCCTCGTGGATACCAAAGAGATCCGGACGGAGATCCTGGAGATCGGAAGTTATGCGAGAGGCGAGGGGACGGCCGACTACCGCATTGTGATCAAAAGGCGCGGCTGGGGGTACTGCAGGCTGGCAGTCACCATGGCGGGCTCTTTTCTGACGCCGGCTTCCGCGGTGCTTGAGGGTGAAGACTTCATCGGCGATACCTGCACGTTCACTTACAGGGTGGAGAGACAACGGCTCCATCCCGGAAGGAATTTCGGAAAGATCTATCTTCGGTCTCCCTATCAGGAGATCCGGATCCCTGTGGAGATCGTCTACAGGAGAAGGAGCGACGGAAAGGCCAGGCAGGAGAAGGAGAGCAGGAGAGCTCTCATCGAGATCATGCGCCACTATGAGCGCCTGCACGTCGGCTGGGCCAGGGAGGCCCAGGGCATGGAGAGCGGAATCGACAACGGCGAGTGGCTCAGACAGGCGGACGAACTGGTCAAAAGACTGACCTTCCTCCGAAGAGACAGAACATTCCCCAGACTCTACGCGGCCCAGCTCCTTCTTATGGAGAACCGGATCCACCAGGCCATCATGGAACTGGAAAGTATCCGCAGAAAACTGGCCGGAGTCGCTTCCGGCGAGGTGCTGGAGATGGGATACAGCCAGTACGCAGGGGAGTCCGACATCGAATACTGCTACAGACAGTTTCTGACGGCGCTGGCCTATCACGACGCGGATGTGATCACACCCCGCGTCGGCAGGATCCTGAGAGAGCGCTACAGGAGAAATCCCTCGGACTGGCGGATCGCGTGGATGATGCTGCAGCTTCTGCCCGAATACGCGCCCGGACTGCCGGCCAGATGGAATTTCCTAAAAAAGCAGTACACCAACGGCAGCAGGAGTCCCATCCTGTATATGGAAGCCTGGGATATGATCTTTGCGGACCCCTCCTACCTGAGCCTTCAGGAAGACAGGAGAACGGGAAGGTACGGAGGAGACGCCTTCGAGAGGCAGGTCCTGGTCTATGCGATGAAGCGGGGGCTGCTCGATCCCGGGACCATGGAGAAAGTGCTGGAGCGGACAGAGCGCAGGAGAGAGTATTCCGCGGCGCTTTACTATGTTTTGACAAAGGCCTATTCGCAGGAGAGGATGCGCCCTCTGCAGATCCCGATCCTCAGGAACCTGTGCACCCTGCTGATCAGGGGGAACAGGACGGGGGCGGACTATTTTGTCTGGTACTCGAGAGCGGTGGAGAAGGGACTGTCCCTGATGCGTCTGCCCGAGTGCTTCCTGCAGTCGATGCCGGAAGATTACAGCGGCGAGATCCCGGACAGCGTGATGCGCTCGAGCTACAGAGGCAGTATGCTCTCGAACGGGAGCCGCGCCTATTTCTATCTGTATCTGTACAGGAACAGGAGCAAATACGCGGATATTTTCGCGCAGTGCGCGGAGGACATACGCACTTTCCTGGAACAGCAGATCTCGGAGCACCGCATGACGGAGACGCTTGCGGAGCTCTATAGCGCTGCGCTCAGGGACGAGTCGATCCGGCCTTCCAACGCGGGGGACCTGACCAAGCTGTCCTATCTGTCCCACCTGCGGACAACACATTTATATATGAAAAAAGCGGTGACGATCTACGCGCAGAGCAGTAAGGAGCGGGTCTATCCCATGGAAGGCGGAAACTGCATCCTGCCCATCTACGGGGAGAACAACAGGATCTTTCTCGAGGACGCGCAGCACAACCGCTACACGGCCAGTGTCCCCTACACGTGCGACAGGATGATGGAGCCGGTGGGAGCGCCTGACCGGGTCTCACTTCAGGAGATGGCGGACCTCCCCTTTGCCATGGAGATTTCCGGCGTGGCGGAGAAGTCCTTCGAAGTGACGGATGAAACGCTCCAGTACTGCGAGATCCTGGTGAGATCGGCCTCGGTCGCCCCTTCTTACAGGACCAGGCTCAAGCTCAGGCTCATGGACTACTATGAGAGAGTGGGCGAGAGGGAGAAACTCAGGGCCATGGCGGGAACGCTGGATGCGGGAGAACTCGAGCAGGAGGACTGCGTCCGAACGATAAGGCTTATGAACCGATGCGGAATGTATGGGGAAGCTGTGGACTGGATCACGCTGAGCGGCACAGAGGACTGCCCGGCGGATGTCCTGTCGGATGCGGCGCTGGGAGCAGCGGCGAGCGGCAGGGAAGACAGTGAGCTCCTCGAAAAGGCAGGAAGGATCGCCTGGGCCGCTTTCGAGCGGGGAGACAATCAGCGCGGGATCCTGGAGCTGATTCTGGACCGGTATGACGGCCTGTCGGAAGACCTGCTGCGGGTGAGAGACGCCCTCCTGGAGGTGACGGATGAGGAGGCCGAAGCGGACCCTGCCGTGACTGTGGCGGAGGACAGGATCCTGTCCCAGACACTGTTCAGCGGAGAGATGCCGCGCGGACAGGAAGCGCTTCTTCTGCGGCAGTACGGAAGAGGGGACCGGCACCGGGAGCTGGCGGGCGCCGGCGTCGCGCAGTACTGCCACTATGTCTTCGCCGACTGGCACCGGATGGATCCGGACATCATGCGCCTGATCGCGCTGGCGGACCGGGACGGACATTCCATGCCCGCGATCTGCCGGCTGGCTTACCTCAAGACGCTGGTCGACCGGGCGGACCGGGGAGACGCACCGGATCATTTCTCGGAAGAAGAGGCGGAGACGGCAAAGAGATTTTTGCTCTCGCTCCTGAGAGAAGAGATCGTATTTCCCTTCTACCGGCGGTTTGCGGGCGCAGGCCCGGCACTTCGCCTATATGACCGGGAGACCATGATCGAGTACCACAATCCCGCCGGCGTGCGCGGCGCACGGGGCCATGTCGTCATTCACTGCTCCCTGGACAGGGGCGGCAGACAGGAACCCTTTATGGCGAGAGAGATGAAGGAGATGGTCCGGGGCTTCTATGTAAGTTCCTTCTTCCTTTTCTACGGGGAGCAGGTGCACTATTTTATTACCGATGATCCCGAGGAGAAGAACATAGTCGAGAGCGGAACCATCGGGCAGGACGCCAGGATCGATCCGGATCAGAATGACCGGTTCGCGCAGATCGACGCTATTTCATACGCCGCGGCCCACAGAGAACGGGAAAAGGCCGCCGCGCTGATCGGCGAGTACATGAAGAAAGAGTATCTCACAGCCGCGCTGTTTGGAACTGAGGAGGACAGTGATGCTATTTACCAGATTACCTGAAAAAAAATACCTTCTGGGAATCGATATCGGGGAAACCTTCTGTCAGATCTCCTACCTGAACACGCGCAGGCTCACGGCCGGAATGGATCCGCACACCTTTTCAACGGTAGCGAGAGGAGAGGAATTCAATATTCCGCAAGCGGCCTTCGCGGACAGCGCGACCGGAAACCGGTTCTACGGAAAGGAAGCGCTTGAGAAGGCGGCCGGGGCCGGGAGAGAGCCCGTGGCGCGCCTGTTCGGGGCGGTCAGGCAGGATCCGGGGGAAGAAAATCTGCAGGTCCTGATCGAGTATCTGCAGTACTGCTTCAGCTTACTCTCTGCAGAAGTGACGGCGGAGGAGATCGAGGCCCTCACATTCACGGTCGACGTCTGCGACCAAAAAAGTGTGGAGATCCTGAGAGCGGCGGCTGACCGGCTGTTTCCCGGACTCGAGAAAGTGGCCTTTGAAGAGCACCTCAAATCCTTCTATCACTATGTTCTCATGCAGGACGAAGAGCAGAGGCGCCAGTCCGTGCTCCTTCTGGACGGATGGTCGGAGGAGGAGCTTGTTCTCTACTCCCTCTCTTATAATAAGAAGACGAGGCCCATCGTGTGCTTTCCCGAGGAGCTGCGCCTCAAGATCCCCGCAGAGGCGGACGCCGCGCAAAAGGATCAGATTCTCTGCAGCGCGGTGAGAGGACTGATGCAGGAGAAGGAGTACTCCGCCGCTTACCTCACGGGGGAAGCGCTGGGCGGAGGCTGGATGAAGGAGTCCCTGAATCTGATCTGCAGAGGAAGAAGAGCCTTTCAGGGAGATACGCTGTACAGTAAAGGAGCGGCCGACAGCACCATGGCCGCCTGCGGCCTATCGTCCAAAGCGGACAAATATTTCTACCTCAGTAAGGACGCCCTCCGCTGCAATATCGGCATGGACTGCCTCAAAAAGGGCAGGAAGGTCTATCAGCCCCTGTTGGACGCGGGAGCGGAGTGGTACGACGCGGCGGCGCAGATCGATATTTTGCTGGAGGACGGGGATGAGATCGTGCTGCGGGAGACCTCGGTGGACAGAGGAAACGAGCGCGAGATCGCGGTGAAGCTGGAGAACATGCCGAAAAGGCCCAGAGCGACCACAAGGCTGCGGATCCGGCTGCACATGACTTCCGCGGACCGGATGCAGCTCACGGCGGAGGATCTGGGATTCGGAGAGATCTTTCCCTCGACGGGAATGAAGTGGGAACAGGAGATAGTGATCAATGGGTAAGAGCATTCTGACAACAGGGCGGATCGCGGACAGGCCCTACCGGCTCTCGATCATCGACCGGAACGTCTATACGGTGGAAGAACTGTGCTATTCGATCGCCCAGTGCGCCTCCTTCCTGGATGAGGATTTTATGGACCATGAGCTCCTTGTCTGGCTGGAGCAGTCCTGCGGGCTGGCCGAACTGGCGGCGCAGCTGCGGTCACTCCTGCGGGGAAGATGCGCGGTCGAGGACTTTGCCTCGGTCATCCTGCTCTATGTGGGATACCAGAGCACGGCCGAAATAGAGAGGATCCGCGCCTCGATCTCATCCGGCAAGGGGATGGAACCCTTTCAGAGGCGGCTCCGCGAGGCGAAGTTCGCGGCCTCCAGAGGCCACGTCACGCAGGCAATCGAGCTCATGGACGGGATCGAAGCGGAACTGCCCGAGCTGGAGCGGGAAATGCGGGGCAGGATCTGGGCAGAAAAAGGGCTTCTCTATGCGCAGGGCATGCGCTACGCGGAGGCGGCCGACTGCTACGGCAGGGCCTGGAAGCTGTCCAGGAGCAGACAGAACTGCCTGAAATACCTGGCGGCGCTGCGATTTGCCCTTCCCGGGCAGGAATACAAGGACTACATAGCGGAGCACCCCGAGATGGAGGAGGTCGCCCGCGAGCTGGAAGCCGCGGCGGCGACGGCAGAGAAGGAGTGGAGAAATGGAAGCGCGGGGAGGCAGGTCAAGCGCCTGCAGGGATATCTTCGCGGCGGACAGGGCAAATCCTTCGACAACTACGCGCAGCTCAGGGTCCGGGAGCTGCGGGACGCCTTCCGGGCGGACAATGCGCCCTCTTTCTGAAGAAGCAGCTGAAGACCTTCTGAAGAATTTGTTGAATTTGAGGGAATAATTGTTATACTGTATTACGTTAGTGAAAACTTAGTAAAGAAAGGAACGCGATAATGGCCAATGACAGATATGTGAGCCCGCTCTCCGAGAGATATGCCAGCAAGGAGATGCAGTATATTTTCTCCCCCGATATGAAGTTCAGGACCTGGAGAAAACTCTGGATCGCGCTGGCGGAGACCGAGGCGGAACTGGGTCTGCCTATTACAAAGGAACAGATCGCTGAGCTCAAAGCTCACGCAGACGATATAAATTACGAAGAGGCTAAGGCGAGAGAGAAAGTGGTGCGCCACGATGTCATGAGTCATGTCTATGCTTACGGACTGCAGTGCCCGGGGGCAAAAGGGATCATCCATCTGGGAGCGACCAGCTGCTATGTCGGTGACAACACGGACATCATCATCATGAGAGAAGCGCTTCGCCTTGTACGCCGCAAGCTGATCAACGTGCTGGCGGAGCTTGCGAAGTTCGCGGACGAATACAAGAGCCTGCCCACACTGGGCTTTACTCATTTCCAGCCCGCGCAGCCTACTACGGTCGGTAAGAGAGCTACCCTCTGGATGCAGGAATTCTACCTGGCTCTGGGCGAGGTGGAACATGTGCTCGGAAACCTCAAACTTCTGGGAAGCAAGGGAACCACGGGGACACAGGCCTCTTTCCTGGAGCTGTTCGACGGCGACCTGGAGAAGGTGGACAAGCTGGATCCCATGATCGCGAAGAAGATGGGATTTGACGCCTGCGTGCCGGTCTCCGGACAGACCTATCCCAGACTTGTGGACACGATCGTGCTCAACGCACTTGGAATCGTCGCGTCTGCAGCGATGAAGCTGGGAACGGATATCCGCCTTCTGCAGCACCTCAAGGAAGTGGAAGAGCCCTTCGAGAAGAGCCAGATCGGCTCCAGCGCCATGGCTTACAAGAGAAATCCCATGCGCAGCGAGAGAATCTGTTCCTTATCCAGATATGTGATGATCGACGTCTTGAATCCCGCCGTCACGGCAGGGACACAGTGGTTTGAGAGGACCCTGGACGACTCCGCCAATAAGAGGCTGTCCGTTCCGGAAGGCTTTCTTGCCATCGACGGCGTGCTCGATCTGTGCCTGAATGTGACCGACGGCCTCAAGGTCTATCCCAAGGTCATCGAAAAGCGCCTGATGTCCGAGCTCCCCTTCATGGCGACGGAGAATATCATGATGGACGCCGTCAAGGCCGGCGGAGACAGACAGGAGCTGCATGAGAGGATCCGCGAGCTCTCCATGGAAGCCGGAAGACGGGTCAAGGAGGAAGGAAAGGACAACAACCTGCTCGAACTGATCGCGGCAGATCCCGCTTTCCATTTAAGTCTCGAGGAACTGAAGAAGTCCATGGATCCTTCGCGCTATATCGGATGCGCGCCCCATCAGGTGGAGAGATTCCTCATAGAGGTGATCGCGCCCGTGCTCGAAGCCAATAAGGAACTTCTGGGCGAGAAGGCTGAAATAAACGTATAAAGTAAAAGAGTAACTGCAAAACGCTGATAATCTAAGGAGGTTCATATGGTTAAAGCTGTCGTAGGTGCAAACTGGGGAGACGAGGGAAAAGGGAAGATCACAGATACTCTTGCCGATTCCGCAGACGTCGTCATACGCTTTCAGGGCGGTGCCAACGCGGGACATACCATCGTAAACAAATACGGTAAGTTTGCGCTTCACACTTTACCGTCCGGCGCATTTCATCAGAACGTGATGAACATCATCGGCAACGGCGTCGCACTCAATATCCCGATCCTCTTTAAAGAGATCCAGGACATCACGGCGAAGGGGGTTCCCACGCCGCAGCTGATGATCTCTGACCGCTGCCAGATCGTGATGCCTTATCACATCCTGTTCGACAAGCTCGAAGAGGAGCGCCTTGCCGGCAAGTCCTTCGGCTCCACCAAGTCGGGCATAGCTCCGTTCTATTCCGACAAATACGCCAAGATCGGCTTCCAGGTCAACGAGCTCTTCCAGGACGAGGCGGTGCTCGCCGAGAAGATCGCGGACGTCTGCGTCAAAAAAGACATTCTCCTGGTGAATCTCTATCACACGGATCCAATCGACCAGAAGGAACTCTTAAAGACACTGCTCGAGTACCGCGACATGATCGCTCCTTACGTGGGCAACGTCGCCGAGTATCTGGACGGCGCGATCAAGGAAGGAAAGACCATCCTGCTCGAAGGCCAGCTCGGCACCATGAAGGACCCCGACCACGGCATTTATCCCATGGTCACCTCCTCCAGCACGCTCGCTGCCTACGGCGCTATCGGCGCGGGGATCCCTCCCTATGTCATCGAGCAGATCGTCGTCGTCAACAAGGCCTATTCCTCCGCTGTGGGAGCAGGTGAGTTCACCTCCGAGATCTTCGGCGAGGAGGCCGACGAGCTTCGCATGAGAGGCGGAGACGGCGGCGAATTCGGCGCTACGACCGGAAGACCCAGAAGAGTCGGCTGGTACGACTGCGTGGCCTCCAAATACGGCTGTCGCCTGCAGGGCGCGACCGATGTGGCCCTCACTGTACTGGACGTTCTGGGATATCTGGACGAGATCCCGGTCTGTGTCGCCTACGACATCGACGGAGAACAGACCACGGAGTTCCCTGTCACACACATTCTCAAGAAGGCGAAGCCCGTATGGAAGAAGCTCCCCGGCTGGAAGTGCGAAATCAGGGGCATCAAGAACTACGAGGATCTTCCGGAGAACTGCAGGGCGTATATCGAGTTTATCGAGCAGCAGATCGGCTATCCGATCACAATGGTCTCCAACGGACCCGGCAGAGACGACATCATTTACCGCAAGTCCCCGCTTTCGCGCGGATGAACGGTGTGGCCTGAACAATGGGCCCTATGGGAGGAAGCGTGATGAGCGAAAACAATACATCCGGCAAAAAAGAGGCTGCAGAAAAGGCTGCAGAAAAGGCACCTTGGACAGCCCGCAGAATTGCCGCGGTGATCGGGATCGTGCTCCTTGTGGGGCTCTACCTGCTCACTTTTATAAGCGCGCTGATGGGCACGGAAGGCTCCGGACGACTCTTTCGATTCAGCCTGGGCATGACGATCGCGGTCCCGATCTTTCTGTGGATCTTTATCTGGTGCGTCGGAAAACTCCAGAACAGGCACAACATGGCCAGCCTGGACATCCTCTCCTCCAATCCTGAGGAGCGCAAAAAGATGGAGGAAGCCGTGCAGAGAGAGAAGGAAGCGGAGCAAAAGAGCAGTACGGACGGCAAGTGAAAAGACGGGCGTCAATATTTTGGCGCAAATTCCAAACTTATTGCTTGACAGCATGGGGGCGGAGTGATATTTTATTTTAGTACGTGATGAGACACGTATTGGTACAACAAAGAAGAGTTACCGCTCTCACCCAACGGCGAAAGCTTTTGCGGTTTATACCAATCTTTGAACTTTCGGCGCTCTTAGTCAGGAGTGCGAAGGCAGATCGGAGATTTGTTGACAGCGGTGCGTTTTGTACCGCTGTTTTCTTTTGTCTTAGGTTGTGGAGGGTACAGCAATCAGAAACAATAACGACAATTTATTCATTAATGAACAGATTCGTGACAGAGAAGTTCGAGTGATCGGCGCTGACGGAGAGATGCTGGGCATCATGTCCGCGGCGGAAGCCAGAAAACTGGCCGAAGAAGCTGAGCTCGACCTGGTCAAGATCTCTCCCGGCGCAAAGCCCCCGGTGTGCAAGATCATCGATTACGGCAAGTACAAGTATGAGAAGACCAGAAAAGAGAAAGACGCGAAGAAGAAGCAGCACACAGTGGAGATCAAGGAGATCCGCATGTCCCCGAACATCGATACCAACGATCTTCAGACCAAGATCAATGCTGCGAGAAAGTTCCTCACCAAGGGCGACCGCGTGAAGGTGACACTTCGTTTCCGCGGACGTGAGATGGCCCACATGCAGCAGAGCGCGCACATCCTGACGGATTTCGCGGATGCGCTCAAGGACTGCGCGGCGGTCGACAAGGCCCCCAAGGTAGAGGGACGCAGCCTCACAATGTTTCTTGCCGGCAAGAAGCAGTGATCGGCAGATCGGAATGACCCGGATCTGCGGCAGATCACCCATGATCACAACGCCGGTTTGAATAGAGTTCTGTCAGGGGTTAGTGACAGACGACATCAGCTGCAAGTAAGACAGTGAAAGCCAATGTACTTTCACGAGAAAGTCCAAGGCCGCACAGGCTGCGGAGGTTCCCCGATCGTGCCGTCGGCATGGTCGGAAGTGGATCGGATCCACGTTTGGCAAAGGAGGTAAATAGAATGCCCAAGATGAAAACTAAGAGAGCTGCTGCAAAGCGCTTCAAACTGACAGGCACCGGCAAACTTATGAGATTTAAAGCCAATAAGCGCCACATCCTGACCAAGAAGAGCACAAAGAGGAAGAGAAACCTCAGAAAGCCTATTCTGGCAGACGCTACCAACATCAAGACAATGAAGAAGATCATGCCTTATCTGTAATTCGTACAGATAAGGTTTGGGACTTAGGAAGAAACGCACAATACATTTGTGCCTTACATATAATGGAGGATAGATAAATGGCCAGAATTAAAGGCGCTCTTAATGCGAGAAAGAAACACAACAGAGTATTAAAGCTTGCCAAGGGCTACAGAGGAGCCAGGTCCAAGCAGTACAGAATCGCCAAGCAGTCCGTTATGCGTGCGCAGACATCCGCATTCGCAGGCAGAAAGCAGAAGAAGAGACAGATGAGATCTCTCTGGATCGTTCGTATCAATGCAGGTGCCAGAATGAACGGACTCAGCTACAGCCAGCTGATGCACGGCCTTAAGGTCGCAGGCGTTGACATCAACCGCAAGATGCTCGCTGAGCTCGCTGTAAACGATGCAGCAGGCTTCGCAGCTCTGACTGAGGTTGCTAAGAAGGCAATTGCATAATCGTATAAAATATTGATTATTTTAAAAGCTGTCGCTTATTATAGAAGCGGCAGCTTTTTTTGCCTCATTCAGGAGAAAAATCAATGAGAATAAGTATTCTCTGTATCGCGACGGCTTTGTCAGCCTCGCTGTTCCTTACAGCCTGTTCAGGATCACAGAGCGGTCAGAAGGAGCAGAACAACGCTGAACAGAATAAAAAGGAACAGGCATCTGAGAGCGGGACCGAATCCGGGAATTCGTCGGAATACGCCACTCTGCATCCGGCTTACGCCGAGGTAAACAGTCCGGACGAGGAGATCAATTGCTGGGGAGATTCGATCACGGAAGGATACGGAGGCGATGAACTCACTTATCCGGACGTCCTGGCACAGCTCACCGGAATGTCGGTCAGGAATCTGGGCGTGGGAGGAGAGGACAGCAGGGAGATCCTGGCGAGGAGCCTGAGCTACGGAAGCCAGTCCGAGGACATCCTCGTCATTCAGATGGGCGACAACGGCGGCTGGAACGATCTCGACGAGCTGATCGGACAGTATCGCAGATTGATCGAGGAGGCGGAGACAGACCGCTATATCATAGTGAGCTCGACGGACGATCCGAATGACTTCGACCAGATCTGGGGGTATACGACGGAGCCCATCGGCCTGGAGGACACCTACTATGAGGCGCAGTTCAGGGAGGCCTTCGGAGAGCACCTGTTTGAAGGAAGAAAGTACCTGATTGAAAACGGACTCTCCGTAAACGATCTGGAGGAGACGGAAGAGGACATGGAACGGGCCGAAAACGGCTGTATTTCGCTTCAGCTGCGGCATCCCGAGATCGACAACACGCATCTGAACGATGCGGGCTACAGGGCACTGGCGAGGGGCATATACGAAAAGGGCATAGAACTGGGATATTGGTGAGCGAAAGACACATAAGGGGGATAAACAGATGAGCGCGAATGATATTTTGAAGCGGTTTCCGGACGGGACGCTGATTGGAGACTGGTTCACAGACCCTTCGGTCCCGGCGGCGGATCCCTCATTTGACGCCTCCGCGGATTTTGAGAATAAGCCAAAACCCGCGGGGCTTTTATGCCGGTCAAAGTGATTACAGAAGCGGCAGAGCGACGCTGTCGTACACGACGACCTTGCCGTCATGCTTTGTACATGCCTCTACCATACCGTCCTGGGAGATGATAAAGGCGACGCTCCCTTCGACGGCGTCACAGAAGCGATAGCCGGCCCTGTGGCGCATGCCGTGGTCCTTAAAGGTCTTATAGGTCTGCTCCTTGTTGTCGTAGCCCATAAAACACATATCGGGGTGTCTGCGCTGCATCTTGTCCACGAGGATCTCCGCGCCGAACCCCAGAAGCTCCAGGTCCTTGGTCAGGACGACAGAGCCGTCCACATTGGTGAGCCTCGCGATGAGGTCGGCGTATGTGGTGATCTCTTTCTCCTTGGCTGTATCCGGCAGAGGAGCGGACGCCGCGCTGTCTTCGAACAAAAAGCCGCTGCCCAGCCGGTATTTGAGGTCAACAAACTCACTGCACGCCTCGGCGGAAGGAGTGATCAGTATAGCGGCGCCGTGCCCGTAATTGCTCACCTTCCAGAGAATTCTGTAGAGGAGCCGCAGGCGGTCGTTTTCCGGAATGTTTGTGCCGTTTTCCAGATTCTCGGAGACGAGGGTGGAGGTGAAGATGTCGGTCCGGAAAAAGATACAGCGCCCGGCGTTGTAGTTGATTATGGAGGTCTCTCCGAAGCAGGCCCTGAGCTCGCCGGGCCCGTTTACGAGAATGTTGGGCACCTGGGGCATGCGATTGCCCGAGGAGAGCTCTCTGGTGACGATCTTCTCCCAGGTGGTATAAGCGGCGATCACGCCGATCGCCTTAAAAGGCCTCTGCTTGATGTCCAGGACCAGGTAGCTCATGACCGGACTGAGGGCGGGGGCGAGCTTATTGAGATCTCTGGGGGTAAACCCCACGGGCTCCTTGAAGCGCAGGACGTGCGCGTAGATATAGGCATCGAGCAGTTCGGAGTCCGGATCTATGAAGCATACCCGGAAGGAGGGAAAACGGCCTTCTTCGCGCATGCAGCTGACATTGAGAAGCGTCTGGCACACTTCCTCGAGCACATCTTTGGGAGGAAGCTCCTGGCCTTCTTCCGCGATCGGGACGACATTGTCGTAACAGTCATACACAGCATCTACAAACGCCGCTATTTGATTCATGAAAATACCTCCTGAGAGTTTGCTAAAAGGATGTTCACAGACATCTTCTCCTGTATTATAACATAAAAGAAAAGACCGCAGATAAATCTGCGATCTTTCCTGTTCATCGGAGTGACGGGATTCGAACCCACGACCCCTTCGTCCCTAACGAAGTGCGCTAGCCAGCTGCGCTACACCCCGATCTTCAATTTGAAGTTCCTGTCTCTCAACAGGCAAGTGCTATTATATATGGTCACAAGAGAAAATGCAACCCTTTTTTTAAAAACTGAGCATTATTTTTGAAAAAAATTTATGCCGCATTCACACTGCGCCGAAATATGCCCGTTGCGGAAACTAATGTAAATATTTATAATTTAGTTGAACTTCGTTCGTACCGGTGCGGGGATTTTTTGACAACAACGCGAATAAACAATGAAACGAGATAAGTTTAAAAACAAAAAATGGTATAACAATGCGGTCGCGATCCTGATCGGCGTAGTGGGCTATGTGGTACTGACCCGGCTCGGCCCGATTTTCGAAGCGGTCAGGGGCGTGCTGAGCAAATTTGCGCCGATCTTTCTGGGATGTGTCCTGGCCTATCTGGTCCACCCGCTGGCGAGTGCCCTTCATAAGAGAGTATTCGGGAAGATCAACAGGAAAAATATAGGATGGGCGCTGTCCGTCCTGCTGGCCATGGTCCTGGTGATCATGGTGATCCTGGTGCTGCTTCTCATGCTGATCCCGCAGCTGATCGAGAGCATCCTGCTTCTTGTCAGCAACATGGACAGCTATATAGCACAGCTCAACAACCTGATCGCCAACCTGAATATAGGAACGTTGGATCTTGGAAACCAGCTGCAGGAGATGATGGCCTCCTCGGAGGATATCATAAAGACGGCCTCCCAGCTGCTGGGAACTTCGATGAGAAAGATCGCCGCTACCTCCGCGGATATCGGCAAGAATCTCTTCAACTGGCTGATCGCGTTTATCCTGTCCATCTATCTTCTCATGGCCAAGGACAATATCAAGAGCGGCGCGACGCGGCTGCTCAGAGCCCTGATGCCTCAGAAGTGGTACGATATAGTGGTCAATTTCATGGCGCGCTGCAACTATATTCTGGTGCGCTACATTGTCTACTCCCTTCTTGACGGCGCGATCGTAGGCGGCGCCACAGCCGTTTTCATGGCAATTACGGGAATGCAGTACGTAGGGCTGATCGCGGTCGTGTGCGGGGTCACAAATCTGATCCCGAGCTTCGGACCCGTGATCGGATGCGTGATCGGCGGGTTTATCCTGCTTTTGGTCAATCCCTGGCACGCGCTCATGTTCATCATATTTACCTGCATTCTGCAGACCCTGGACGGCTATGTGATCAAGCCCAAGCTCTTCGGCGACTCTCTGGGCGTCTCGGGACTCCTGATCCTGATCTCGATCGTGCTGTTCGGCAATATTTTCGGCGTTGTGGGAATCCTGCTGGCCATTCCTCTCGCCGCGATCATCGACTTCGTCTACGAAGAGGGCATACTGCCCCTTCTGGAAGCGCGAAGAGCCAGGCTGGATGCGGAAGAGAAGGCGGAGGAAGCTGCCGGAATTAAAGATACGCAGATGAATTCCACGATCACAGTTCTGACGGAAATGTCGGAAGGCAGGAAAAAAAGAAAATAGAGATAAAGAACAATCGCGCAGCAGTTTTAAGGTATAATGAGGTGGAGAGTAAATCTCTGCCTCTTTTTTGTAATTATTCAGCATCCCGAATGCGAAGCATTTGGGACTTGCGGGGCTGAACTTTAGACTTTTAAAAAGCAGGGGGATATACAAGGTTATGGGACTTCTCAGACAGGAGACCGGCTGGGAGAACGCGCAGCTGATAAATCTGCTGATCCTGATCATGGCCTTCAGCGGCGTGTTCGGGTTTATTTACGAGGAACTGTTCTACAGGATCGATCTGGGCTATTTTGTCAAAAGAGGGTCGACCTTCGGGCCGTGGATTCCGATCTATGTATTCGGAGGGGCGGCGTTCACGATGCTGATCTACCGGTTCAAGGACAGTCCGATGCTCGTATTTTTTCTGTGCGTGCTTGTGTCCGGGATCATGGAATTTGTCACCGGCTATGTGCTCTTTCACGTGTTTAACACCCGCCTGTGGGACTACAACACGGAAATATGGAACTTTGGCAATATAGGCGGATATATATGTCTGCGGTCGGTTCTCTTTTTTGGCCTGTCCGGACTGGCGCTGATCTATATGGTGATCCCGATCATGATCAGGCTGGTGGAGATGGCTGACGCGCGGCTCATCTCGATCGTCAGCCGATGCCTGGCGGTCTTGTTTGTCACGGATTGTGTTCTATACAGAATACTGAAATAACAGCGGGAGAGGAAATGATCTTTAAAGTCTTTTTGGCGATCGCGGCAATAGGAGTCGCGGTATTCTTTCAAGAAGAATTTCTACATCTTTAACGGCGCGGGGAAGAAAAACGTCGACCTGGCGGAAAGCATCTGGGAGTCTCTGGGCAAAGAAGAGAAGAGAAGCAGTTCTTTTCTGTTCTGCAACGGCGAGGAGCAGCTGAGGGAAGATAGTAACCGGAGTAACGGACTTTATAATAAGGGACAAGTGAGCGGGCCGGATTGTCTGCCGGCGGAGCGCCAGAGTGTTTGTCTCAGGAAAAGTCAGGAGGAAGATATGGGAATACTTGCCGCTTATATGGTGCCGCATCCGCCTATGATCGTGCCGGCCGTAGGCCGCGGCGGAGAAAAGCAAATCGAGAAGACGACAAAGGCCTATGAGCGCGTCGCCGACGAAATCGCGGCGCTTTCGCCCGACACCATTATCATTACGAGTCCGCATTCGGTGATGTACGCCGATTATTTTCATATTTCGCCCGGAAGAGGCGCTAAGGGGGACTTCGGGCGCTTCCGGGCCTCCCAGGTGCGTTTTGAGGAGGAATACGACGCGCAGCTGGTCCGTGTCATCACAGAGCTTGCCGGCGAGCAGGGATTTCCCGCCGGCGTCATGGGAGAGCGGGACAGAAATCTCGACCACGGGACCATGGTGCCTCTCTACTTCATAAGGCAGAAATATTCGGGCGGCAAAATAGTGAGGATCGGACTCTCCGGCCTGCCCCTCACAGAGCACTATAAGCTCGGGCAGATGATCCGCGAGGCGGCCGACCGGCTGGGGCGGAAGGCGGTTTTCGTGGCCAGCGGAGATCTCTCCCATAAGCTGCAGGACTACGGCCCTTACGGATTTGCCGAGGAGGGGCCGCAGTACGACGAGAGGATCATGGACGTCTGTTCCAGGGCATCTTTCGGCGAACTGTTTGACTTCGACGAGACTTTCTGCGAGAGAGCGGCGGAGTGCGGTCACCGCTCCTTCGTGATCATGGCGGGCGCTTTTGACGGGACCTCTGTCAAAGCGGAGCAGCTCTCCCATGAAGATGTGACCGGCGTCGGATACGGGATCTGTACGTTCTATCCTCAGGGTTCGGACCCGGGCAGGCACTTTCTGGAGCAGTACCTGGCGCAGCAGGAGAAGAAGCTGGAAGCGGCCAGAAGAGCCGAGGACCCTTACGTGAGGCTGGCCAGGGCGTCTGTGGAGCACTATATTTTGCACCATAAACGGCTGCCGATGCCGCAGGACCTGCCTTCTGAGCTCTCTGAGCGGCGCGCAGGGGCCTTTGTGTCCATTCACGAGCACGGAAGGCTAAGGGGCTGCATCGGGACGATCGCGGCCGTACAGGACAGCCTTGCGAAGGAGATCATTGAGAACGCGGTCAGCGCATCGACCAGGGATCCCAGGTTCGATCCTATCAGGGCAGACGAGCTCGAGTGGCTGGAGATCAGCGTCGACGTGCTGGGGGATCCGGAACCGATCAGTTCGCCTCGGGATCTGGATGTAAAGCGCTACGGCGTCATTGTGACTAAGGGAAGAAAGAGGGGGCTTCTGCTGCCGGATTTAGGCGGCGTCGACACGGTGGAGCAGCAGATCGCCATCGCTAAGAGCAAAGCCGGGATCGCCGAGTGGGACAAGGATGTGCAGCTGCAGAGATTTGAGGTTGTGAGGCACCACTGAGAGCAGGGGGGTACCATGGCTATATGTGAGGTGTGCTTCAGGCACTGTGATTTGAAGGAAGGACAGACGGGCTTTTGCGGCGCGAGAATCTGCGCGGGAGGAGTTGTGCGGGCGGGTAACTACGGGAGGCTGACCTCCCTGGCGCTCGATCCCATAGAAAAAAAGCCTCTGAGAAGGTTTCGGCCCGGCAGCCGTATTCTTTCCGTGGGCAGCTACGGCTGCAACCTCCGCTGTCCCTTCTGCCAGAATTATGAGATCTCCTGGTCCGAGGAGGCCATGCGCTATGCGCAGAGCGCGCAGTTCGCGACGCCGGAGCAGATCGCCGAGACAGCTCTTTATTACAGAGATAAGGGCAATGTGGGGGTGGCTTTTACCTACAATGAGCCGCTGGTCGGATATGAATTTGTCAGGGATACGGCGAAGCTTGTCCACGAAGCCGGGATGGTGAACGCGCTGGTCAGCAACGGAACGGCAGAGCTTGCCGTTCTGGAGGAAATCCTGCCCTATATGGACGCGATGAACATAGACCTGAAGGGATTTACGGACAGGTACTACAGGGATGTCCTGGGAGGCGACAGGGGCATGGTCATGCGGTTTATAGAGCGGGCTGTAAAGTCCTGCCACGTGGAGCTGACTACGCTGATCATCCCCGGAGAAAATGACTCGGAAGAGGAGATGCGGAATATGTGCGAGTGGATCGCCGGGCTTACAGGAAAATCGCCCGGGCGGGAGATCCCGCTGCATATTTCCAGGTTTTTCCCGCGGTTTCATATGACGGACCGGAATGCGACCGATGTAAAGAAGGTCTACCGGCTCGCGGAGGTCGCGAGAGAGAAACTGAAGTTTGTGTATACGGGGAACTGCTGAATAGGCTATAGCGCGGTCTGATCGGCATTCGGTTGACCCGGAAGGCATCATACAAAGGAGATTCTGCACGGGCTGGGCTTACAGTGATAAGGAAATTGAGGTATGATATGAATGAGCGAAGATCCGGCACTGCCAGGATTCTGATCGGGCTCTCCATGGCCATATTCGGGACCATAGGGCTCTTCGTGCGGGCTATACCGCTTCCATCGAGCGAAGTGGCTCTGTACAGGGCAGTACTGGCCACTGCGGTGATCGGGCTCTACCTGCTTATTACAGGGCAGAAGATAGAGTTTGCCGGGATGCGCAGGGAATTGATCCTGCTGATCATATCCGGCATAGCCATGGGATTTAACTGGATCCTTCTGTTCGAAGCCTACAAATACACGACGGTTTCCGTGGCCACGCTGAGCTACTATGCGGCGCCGGTGATCACAACTTTCATGAGCGCGACTCTGTTCAGGGAAAAGCTGACACGGCGCGGGATTCTATGTTTTGTCATGTCGACTTTGGGGATCCTTCTGATCACGGTGAGCGGGGGCGGCATGAGCGGAAAAGGAACGGATCACATCGGGATCCTGTTCGGATTGGGGGCGGCTGTTTTGTATGCGACGGTCGTTTTGCTCAACAAATTTATCAAAAACGTGGGCGGGATCCAGCGGACCTTTCTCCAGTTCGTGGCAGCGGTCGTGACGCTCCTGCCATACGTGCTGATGACCGGCGGGACCCATCTGGGAGATCTGGACCCGCGCGGGTGGGCCTTTTTGCTGATCGTAGGATTTGTGCACACCGGGATCGCCTACTGCATGTACTTCTCGTCCCTGCAGTATGTGACAGGGCAGGAGGCGGCGCTTCTGAGCTATATAGACCCGCTGCTGGCGGTGATTTTGTCGGTCACCGTGCTGCGCGAGCCGATGAGTCTGCTGCAGGTGGTCGGAGGTGCGATGATCCTCGGGTTTACGCTTCTCAATGAATTGCCTGAAAAAAATCAATCATGATTTATTAAATAAGGAGGTACATTATGACAGACATGGAAAGAGTTTGCAGTTTTATCAAAGAGGCACAGACGTATTATCTTGCCACCGTTGAGGGCGATCAGCCCCGCGTTCGCCCCTTCGGAACGATCCACATCTTTGAGGGGAAGCTCTATATTCAGACCGGCAGAAAGAAAGACGTCGCTAAGCAGCTGGCGGCAAATCCCAAGGCGGAGATCTGCGCGTTCAAGGATGGCGTATGGGTGCGCGTAGCGGGCGAGCTTGTCGACGATGATCGCGTAGAGGCCAAAAAGTCCATGCTGGATGCATATCCGAGCCTCCGCGCTATGTATGACCCGGAAGACGCGAATACGGAAGTTCTCTATTTCAAGAACGCCAAGGCGACCTTCAGTTCCTTTACGGCGGCTCCGGAGACCGTGGAATTCTAGAAGGGTCTTAAAAGAGGGTATACACTTTTTGAGCCAAAAAAACGCTTCCCTGCTGATCAGCAAGGAAGCGTTTTATCATGTTCTGCAGAGAGTCCTGATCAGATCAGGATGTACTTCAGAATAAATACAAGTGTCAGAACGTACATCAGAGGTGTGACCTGCTTGGCCTTGCCTGCTGCAACGTTGAGAACGGTGTAGGAGATGATACCGAAGCAGATACCTTCGGAGATGGAGTACATGAACGCCATCGCGAAGATGCAGATGAAAGCGGGGATCGCTTCGAGGACGTTATCCCACTCGATCTTGCTGACCTGCTGCATCATGAGGAAACCGACCATGACCAGTGCGGGAGCAGTGGCGAAGGAAGGAATCGTCAGGAACAGAGGAGAGAAGAAGAGGGAGAGAATGAACAGGAAGCCGGCAGAGATCGCCGTGAGACCTGTGCGTCCGCCTTCTGCGATACCGGATGCGGACTCTACGAAGGTTGTGATCGTAGAAGTTCCGAGGCATGCGCCGCAGATTGTGCCGACCGCGTCAGAGAGAAGAGCGCCCTTGATGCCGGGGAGCTTGCCTTCTTCGTCGAGGAGGTTAGCTTTGGAAGCGCAGCCGATCAGAGTTCCCAGTGTATCGAACATATCGACAAAAAGGAAAGCGAACATGACGACTACGAAGTCCACGCTTGCAATGCTGGAGAAGTCGAGCTTAAAGAGTGTAGGCGCAACGGAAGCGGGCATGGAGATGATTCCGGAGGGAATGACGCTGTAGAAGCCTGCTTCGGGGTTGGGTACATAGAGGCCGACCAGCTGGCAGAGGATGCCGAGGACCCATGTGGCGAGGATGCCGAGAAGGATAGAACCCTTGACATTGCGCAGCATAAGGATCGCGGTGATCAGAATGCCGATAATGGCCAGAAGTACTGTGATACCCTCGGAACTGAAGGTGCCGTTCTCCATGGAAGCCTTAAAGGAAAATACAGAAACCAGCGTGGAGCTGTCCACGACGATGTGGGCGTTCTGCAGACCGATGAAGGTGATGAAGAGGCCGATACCGACGGAAACGGCAATCTTAAGAGTGGCCGGAATCGCGTTGAAGATCGCTTCTCTGACGTTGGTCAGGGAGAGAATGACGAAGATCAGACCCTCGACGAAGACGGCGGTCAGAGCCATCTGCCAGGAATAGCCCATTCCCAGAACTACGGTGTATGCAAAATAAGCGTTGAGGCCCATGCCTGCGGAGAGTACGAACGGAAGATTGGCGAGGAAGGCCATCAGGAAAGAGGCGATCGCAGATGCCAGAGCCGTGGCTGTAAAGATCGCGCCTGAATCCATGCCGGATGCACTCAGGATGCTGGGGTTTACAGCCAGGATGTAAGCCATTGTCATGAAGGTAGTAAGACCTGCTGCCAGCTCTGTTTTGACATCAGTGCCGTGCTCCTTCAGTTTGAAAAACTGTTCCATAGAGTTTTCCCCTTTCTAATTGGGACCCGGGTCCCATGCTGTTGTGTAATTTACGCAAGGTATGATAGCAGAGAATTTTTAAATTTTCCATAGATTTTAGGGAAAAAATGAAAAATTTCTAAAATTTGATAAAATTTAATATGCCGGAATATGCAAATATTGCTGTCTGATAGGAAGTTTTACTTAAAAACAGCGAAAAAAAAGGCACTCCGCGGAGTGCCTTTTTGCTGAAATGCTTACTTCTGCTTAATGCTGGCGACGACCATACCCGTGAGCGCAAGCAGCGCGATGGCGTTGGGAATGACCATCAGCTGGTTGAACATGTCGGAGAGCTCCCAGACCAGGTCGTTGGAAGCGAGCGTTCCAAGGAAAATGAATACCAGCGCGATGACTTCATAGACGCGGACGGCCTTCTGCCCGAAGAGGTAGATGACGTTGATCTTGCCGAACATGTTCCAGCTCAGGACAGTGGAGAAGGCAAAGAAGAACAGGCAGATCGCGACGAAGGCATTGCCGAATCCCTGACCGAATACCGTGCTGAACGCTGTCTGCGCCAGGTTGGACTTTACGATCGCCTCGCCGGCCGCATTGACGGTGTTCTCTGTATATCCGCTCGCGAGGACTCCGTCCGCCGTGTAGAGGGTCGAGATGATGACCAGCGCGTTGAGCGTCAGAACGATAAAAGTATCGATGAAGACGCCGATCATGGCGACCACGCCCTGCTCGTGAGGGGTAGCCACATTGGCCTGCGCGTGCGCGTGCGGGGTAGAACCCATACCGGCCTCATTGGAGAAGAGGCCGCGCTTGGCGCCCTGGGAGACAGCGGTCTTGATGGCCGTGCCGAAGCTTCCGCCGATGATGGCCTGGGGCGTGAAGGCATAGCGGAAGATCATACCGAAAGTCGCGGGAATATAAGTGATGCGGGCAGCCAGGACCACGATTCCGCCGAGGATGAAGATGAGAGCCATGATGGGGACGATCTTCTCAGTGACGGAGGCGAGGCGGTTCATGCCGCCGATGAAGATGACTGCGCAGATCAGGACCAGGACGATGCCGACGATCCAGGAAGGGACGCCGAAAGCGGTCTGGAAGGTGGAGCCGATGGAGTTGGACTGCACCATGCAGCCGAAGAATCCCAGCGCGAGTATGATCGCCACGGCGAAGAAACTTGCGAGGAACTTGCCGAAAGATCCCTTGAAGGCTGTTGTGATGTAGTAAACGGGTCCGCCCAGAATGCTGCCGTCTTTGTGCTTGATCCTCGTCTTCTGCGCGAGTACGGCCTCCGCGTAGATGGTCGCCATTCCGAAGAACGCGATGACCCACATCCAGAAGATGGCGCCGGGTCCGCCTGTCAAAATAGCGCCGGAAGCCCCTACGATGTTGCCGGTTCCGACCTGCGCCGCGATGGCAGTGGCGAGAGCCTGGAAGGAGCTCATTCCGCTCTCATGCTTTTTGCCGTTGAGCGAGATGTTTCCGAAGACGCGCTTAATGCCTTCCCCAAAGAAGCGAACCTGGACAAATCCGGTCCGGATCGAGTACCACAGACCAACCAGGATTAACAAAAAGACAAGAACATAGTCCGACAGATATGAGTTAATCGTTTGTACCAACTGCAATAACATTTCCCTGATTTCCTCCGTTATCGTTAATGGTTTATACAGCGTTTTCATGCTCCGTCAAAAAAGAAAGACCGCCGGATTGCTGTGTTAAAAAAGAAAGACCGCCGGATTGCTCCGGCGGTCTCATATCGCACAAGTAAAAGACGCGGCTGTTAGCCGGTCATGCACCCTGTCCTTTGACCTGAGAGATTCAGCCTGCGCCGCATTGGCGGCGGGCTTTGCACCTTCGGTACTCGTTCACGAGATTCTCCAGAGCTACATCCATTCTTAGTCGCCGCCCGCATACGCGGGCACCTGAGAGTGCTGCTCCTTCGGCAAAATGGCCCGGCCTCCGCTCTGTCATACTGTCACTATTTTGCAGTCGTTTCCGACGAGACAACAGTGACGCGGACGCAGGCGTATTTCTTTCTCCTAAGAATTTCAACGTAGAATTATGAAATTGCTGCAAGGAACAGGTTAGCAAATTCAAACAAACAAGTCAAGATGAATATCGGCGGATTTGCAGACTATTTTCATTGACGTAATACGTCTTAGTTTCGCGCCGCTATAGCGCCTTTCCGGGATTAATGATAAAATGAGAGCGTAACGGTGGCATTGACACGCGCCGCGGCAAACCGCGGCGGGTCCTTAAGACAGTATTGGGGATAAATATGGGTAAAATTGTAGTCGGCTGCTGGGATTGCGACTACTGCGGTGCTGACCGGATCTCGGGAGAGATCAAGATCTGTCCTCACTGCGGCAAACCTCGCGGCAAGGATGTAACTTTTTATATGGCCGGACCCAAGAACTATGTAGAGGATCCGGACAAGATCAACAAGAATCCGGACTGGGTGTGCCCTTTCTGCCAGACGCTCAACCCTGACGACAACAAGTTCTGCTCCGCCTGCGGCGCGGCGCGGGAAGAGAGCAATACGGATTACTTCGAGAGCAAAGAGAAGGACAGAGAGCGAGAGGAAAAGCGCGAAGAGGATAAGCGAAAGGCGGAAGGAACCGACACCGGTACGAGATCGGCCGGACGAAGCCGGCTGCCGCTCTTCCTTGGAATCGCGGCGATCATAGCCCTGCTGATCTTCATGGCCATGCCAAAGACCAGGAAGATGCATGTGGACTCCAAAACCTGGGAGCGGAGCGTCTCCGTTGAGCGCTACCAGGAGGTTAGAGACAGCAGCTGGGATCTGCCGGACGGGGCCTGGAATGTCACGAGCCGCGACGAGGTCTACACTTACAACCACGTTCTGGACCATTACGAGACCAGAACAAGAGAAGTGGCGGAAGAGGTACTGGACGGGTACGACACGGAGATCGAGTACCGGGACCTGGGCAACGGCTATTACGAGGAGATCGAGCACCAGATTCCACGTTACAGGACGGTGTACCACACGGAGACCTACGAGGAACCGGTCTATGTGGACATTCCGGTATTTGCCAAGAAGTACTACTACAGCATCATGAAATGGCTGTACGACCGGGACGAGGTCACATCCGGAGCGGACAACGAGCCCTATTACGCGGAGCTCAACCTCCCCGAGACGGAGCGGGAGAGCGGACGGAGAGAGCAGTATTGGATCCTCTCCGGGGACAAGAGATACAGGATCTCCTATTACCTGTGGAGCCAGATCCGAACCGGGTCCGATATCAAGGCCGTGATCTCCAACGGTGAGATTACCGATTATGAGTAAACCTGAAATAATTGTGAACAATGAAGAGACTGCCGGCAGCGGCAGTCTCTTTTTGTGTATAATTGTTATTATTCAGCACCCCGGAAAAAAGATCAAAATAAGGTCCGGTGAGCAATAGTTACGTATAACTGCGGAGAGGTCTCTGAATCACATAACACGGAACAGAATGACAAAAAAAGGAATAAGATACTTAATAATAATCGCTTTGGTCCTTTTCGCACTCTACTGGGCGGCGGTGTGGTTTCTGGTGAGCGCCGTGCTGGTGCCCTCCTTCATGGAAAAGCTGGATGCTTTTGACAGGATCGTCGAGCAGAGCTACGCGGAGCAGGTGCAGGAGACGACGCTGATGCAGAACTCGAGCGCCCTGTACTCCATCGGAAAGGCCTGGGGGACCTGGAGGGCTGGATCGGCCTGATCCTGCAGCGGGACCCGCAGGCGCAGATCGTTCTGCACGGCCTGTCCATGGGGGCTTCTACTGCGCTGATCTATGCGGCGGGGGATGTCCCGGAAAATATCCGGGCGGTGATCGCAGACTGTGCCTTTACGGACGCCTACTCGATGTTTAAGGAGAAAATAGGGAGCTGGTTCCACCTGCCGGCCTTCTCGGTGGTGGACAGCGCAGAGCTTGTGATCCGGCTTCGGGTAGGGTACGACCTCAAGGAGACGTCTCCGCTCAAAGCAGTGTCCGTGAGCAAGGTGCCGACTTTCTTCATCCACGGGAAAGAGGACCGGATGATCCCGGTCAGGATGTGCCTGGAGCTCTATAACGCGGCGATCTGCGAGAAAGAGATCATGATCGTGGACGGGGCGGGACACGCGCAGTCATCGGAGAAGGACCCGGTTCGCTATTTTGGCGAAGTGGAGAACTTCCTGAACAGATTTGTAAAACAGTGATCAAAATATTGTCAATTCAAGGCTCGCGAAGCGGGCCGCTGCGCCGCGTGCGGGCTGCCTGAAAGGCAGCTTCTGCCTTTCCGCACGCGTGTGCATCATTTATCTCAGAAGGGGCTTCCCCCTGAGATAATAAGGCCGTGAAAGGATGGAGTCGAAACCATTCTTTCACGGTCTTTTTCAGATACCGTTTTCGGTTAGATGCGCGCGGCACGGATGTGCGGGGATCGCGCGCTTCTTACGCACTTCTTACGTTCCGGTCAGGCGTTCTTGAAGTTGAAAGCGGCCTTTCCGGGATAGGTGGCGGCAGCGCCGAGCTCTTCTTCGATCCGGAGCAGCTGGTTGTACTTCTCGACGCGCTCGGATCTGGAAGGAGCACCGGTCTTGATCTGGCAGGTGTTCAGGGCAACTGCGAGGTCAGCGATGGTGGTGTCGCCTGTCTCACCGGATCTGTGAGAGGAGATTGCCGTGTAGCCGGCCTTGTGAGCCATCTTGATCGCCTCAAGAGTCTCGGATACTGAGCCGATCTGGTTGAACTTGATCAGGATGGAGTTGGCGGCGCCATTAGCGATACCCTTGGACAGTCTCTTGGTGTTGGTTACGAACAGGTCGTCGCCTACCAGCTGGACCTTGTCGCCGAGCTTCTCGGTCATCTTCTTCCAGCCTTCCCAGTCCTCTTCATCCAGGCCGTCCTCGATGGAGTAGATGGGATACTTCTCGACCAGCTGTGCCCAGTGCTCGATCAGCTCATCGGTGGTGAAGTCCTTGCCGGATTTCTTCTGGTGATAGAAGCCGATTCCCTTTTCGCTCTTCCACTCGGAAGCGGCGGCGTCCATAGCCAGGACGAAGTCCTTGCCGGGCTCATAGCCGGCAGACTTGATGGCTTCGAGGATCAGCTCGATCGCGCCTTCGTCTCCCTCGGGCTTCATGGGAGCGAAACCGCCCTCGTCACCGACCGCCGTGACATCCCCGTTTGCTTTGAGGATCTTCTGCAGGGCATGGAAAACTTCCGTGCACCAGCGGAGGCCTTCCTTGAAGGAAGGAGCGCCGACGGGCATGATCATGAATTCCTGTGTGTCGACGGAGCTGTCCGCGTGCGCGCCGCCGTTGAGGATGTTCATCATGGGAACGGGAAGCTTTGTGGCCTGAACGCCGCCCAGGAAACGATAGAGCGGGATATCCAGGGAGATGGAAGCAGCTCTTGCCGCAGCGATGGAAACGGCGAGGATCGCGTTAGCGCCCAGTTTGGATTTGTCTGCCGTGCCGTCTGCCGCGATCATGGCGGCGTCTACGGCGTAGGTGTCGGAAGCGTCCATGCCCACCAGGATGGGAGCGATGATCTCGTTGATGTTGGCGACAGCCTTTGTGACGCCCTTGCCGCCGTACTGGGACTTGTCGCCGTCTCTGAGCTCGAGAGCTTCGAATTCGCCAGTGGAAGCGCCGCTGGGAGCAGCTCCTCTTCCTACGGTTCCATCAGCCAGTGTGACTTCCGCCTCAACGGTGGGGTTGCCTCTGGAATCGATAATCTGTCTTCCGTAAACCTTCTCAATCTGTAAGTAATCTCTCATGTGTCCTCCTTTCGTATTCGGCGCAGACACAGCGCCTGAACCTTAAGACTGCTTCCGCACACATCTTTCGGAAACAGCGATATTTTGGGAAAAATACTGTACATCCCATTTGCCCCAAATTATAAGGTTTGCACGAAAATATGTCAATTAGTTATTTTTAACTTTGAGCAATTTGCTCAAAAACATGACTAACTATTCGGGACTGAATTACAAAATTAGAGCTATTCCTAGGGGAACAGCTCTAACAAATTACTCAATATATTCAAAGTCTGCAGAATATTCCGGCTCAGCACGTGGATCACTTGCCCAGAACCATTCTCACGGCGCCGTACATGCCGGCGTCATTTCCGAGTACCGCAAGCTTGAAATCAACGCCGCGGCAGGCGTGGAAAGCAGCGGGCGTATAGTATTTTTCCACAGCGTCAAGAAGGATCTGGCCGGCCTTAGACACTCCGCCGCCGATGACGACGACATCAGGGTCGACGACGCAGGTGATGTGTGCGATGGCTTCACCGAGCATCTTGCCGACTTCATCTACGACGGAGAGGGAGTACTTATCGCCGCTCTTGGCGTAGTCGAAGACGTCCTTAGCGGTGATCTCTTCAAGACTTTTCAGAGCGGATTCTTCCGCGGAAGCCTTGGAAAGTCCGAGTTTTGCCAGACGGACGACGCCGGTAGCGGAGGCGTACTGCTCAAGGCACCCCTTCTTGCCGCAGCCGCAGACGGCTGTCTCTTTGTCTCTGACCTTCATGTGGCCGATCCCGCCGGCCGCGCCGTTGGAACCCGCGACGATCTTGCCGCCCAGGATGATGCCGCCGCCGACACCGGTTCCGAGGGTGACCATGACGACGTTGTCATGTCCCTTGCCGCCGCCGTTCCACTGCTCGCCCAGAGCCGCGACATTGGCGTCATTTCCGACTTCTACGGGCACACCGCCCAGAAGGCTGGCGAGTTCCTTGCGGACATCAACTCTGCCCCAGCCGAGGTTGACGCACATGCTGACGACGCCGTCCCCGAGAACGGGGCCGGGAACGCCTACGCCTACGCCTTCGATATCATCAATGGTGATGTTATACTGGTCGATCTTCTTGGCGATCGCGCTGGCAATATCCGGAAGGATCATGGATCCGTTATCTTCCTTGCGGGTGGGAATCTCCCAGTGCTCAACAAACTTTCCGTTTGAAGAAAAAAACCCGATCTTAACAGTAGTTCCGCCGATATCCACGCCAAATGCATACGGTTTCATAAAAGAATTTCCTCCTATACCCTTAGTTGATTGGAGACTGCATCCGCTTGGTCTTCCCGATCGACCTTCCGGAATGCATTCCATCTGATATTAGTAATATCATAACATAAAAGAAAGCCTCTTTCCACACTCGGTGAAAAGAGGCAAAAAAAGATCATTTATGATAGAGTTTGTTGATCTCGTAGTGCGGCTCGCAGGTCAGGTTGACGCCGAGCTTCTTGAAAACGCCCGCGTCGATCTGCGACAGGATCACGGAAGAGTGGACTTCGAGGCCCCGCAGGTTCTCGAGCTGGTCGATGGCCGCCTTGGCGTTGGGGTCCGTCACTCCGGCGATGGCGAGCGCGATCAGGAGCTCGTTCAGGTGCAGAAGGGATGTGTTGTCACTGCCCAGGTGATCGATCTTCATCTCCATGATGGGAGCGATGATCGCGGGGCTGATCAGCTTGACGCTGTCCTCGACGCCGGCAAGTTTCTTGAGGGCGTTGAGCAGAAGAGCGGAGGACGCGCCCAGAAGCTCCGAGGTTCTTCCTGTCAAAATAGTGCCGTCCGCCATCTCCATGGCCGCCGCCGGCGCGCCGGTCTTCTCGGCGTTGAGATTGGCCGCCATCACGACCGGTCTCTCGGAGACGCTGATCGACGCCTTATTCATCAGCAGTTCGATCTTGCGGACAGGTTCCTCGTCCGCGTTCCCCTTGCGGAATTCGCACTGCGCGTCGTAGTAGCGACGGATGATCTCCTGGCGGGCCGCTTTCTTACATACTTCGTCGTCACAGATGCACATGCCCACCATGTTGACGCCCATATCGGTGGGAGACTTGTAAGGAGACTCGCCGTAGATCTTCTGGAAGATCGCGTTGAGAAGAGGGAACACTTCCACGTCCCTGTTGTAGTTGACGCATTTCTCGTCATAGGCTTCCAGGTGGGAGGGGTCGATCATGTTGATGTCATCGAGATCTGCCGTCGCCGCCTCATAGGCCAGGTTGACCGGGTGGTTGAGCGCAAGATTCCAGACCGGGAAGGTCTCGAACTTGGCGTAGCCGGCTTTGATCCCGCGCCGGTTCTCGTGATAGAGCTGGGAGAGGCAGGTCGCCATCTTTCCGCTGCCGGGACCGGGGGCGGTCACGACGACAAGGGGACGGGTGGTCTCGATGTAGTCGTTTCTTCCGTATCCGTTCTCGCTGACGATCAGCGGGATGTCGACGGGATAACCGGCAATCGGATAGTGCCTGTATACCTTAAGGCCCAGGGACTGAAGCTTTTTCTCATAGGCGACGGCGGAAGGCTGATTGGCAAAGCGCGTCAGGACAACACTTCCGACGTAGAGGCCCTGCTTTGTAAATGCGTCTACGAGGCGGAGCAGGTCTTCATCATAGGTGATGCCCAGATCGCCGCGGACTTTGTTCTTCTCGATGTCGGCCGCGTTGATCGCGACGACGATCTCCGCCTGGTCCTTGAGCTCATAGAGCATGGTGATCTTGGAATCGGGTTCGAATCCGGGGAGCACCCTGGAGGCGTGGTAATCGTCGAAAAGCTTGCCGCCGAACTCCAGATAGAGCTTGCCGCCAAACTTCGAGATCCTTTCTCTGATATGCTCTGACTGCGTCTTGAGATATTTTTTGTTATCAAATCCGATCTGCATAAATGATCACCTCTCCTTTTTGACCCGTTATTGTGACAGATTAATGCTCCTTCGGTCCGCCTTTATAAAAGCGGCCTGAAAACAAACTAACTTTTATTATAGCCTAAGCAGAGTTTTATGGGAAAGACTTTTTTGACATAGATCGAAGGGATTTTACAGCACTAATTCTGATTGCTGAAAACAGCAATAAATGCTACCATTTACGGGAACAGAAAACATCAGGAATTCAGCAAAGGCTCAGGTATCGGACCGCTGTGAACCCTTATGGGAGCCTTAGAGGAGAACAAACATGTATCGTCTTACGTCCAAACTGATTATTTACAGAGGAATAGGGGAAGAGAGCATCCTGCACTGTCTGGCTGAGATCTTCAGGAAGTTCGATGAAGGAGACTATGACAGGGAAGCGCTGATCAGCGAGATCTACGAGCAGGTGCACCGTCTGCTGGACCTCGCCACGAAGTACGGCTTTAATAAGAACCTGTGGCACAACTATCTGGCCTATCTGATCGCCACCACGGAGACGCCTTTTACGCTTGTATCCGAGAAGGTGGGGGCCAACCAGGGCAGCGTCAACGCGTTCGCGCTGGGCGACTTCAGGATCTTCCGGGAGCTGTTTCACTATGATTTCAGCCCGATCGAGAGCGCGCTGGGAGTGAACTGCTTCAGCATTCTCGAGAACTATACGGCGGTCGGAAAGCCGGAGCGGGTCTTCAACAGAAGCGTCAGCGAGAAGGTCCAGGAGCTGAGCGAAAGGATCGAGGCGGTGGAGAGCGAAGAGAGCGCGCAGTCTCCGGAACAGAAGATGTATGACATCATCACCGGTTTCTACAAGGAATACGGAGTGGGCAAATTCGGCCTGAACAAGGCTTTCCGTGTCAACGACGAGGACAAAGGAAGGGAATTCCTGATCCCGATCACGGCGACGAGCGACGTGCAGCTGGAGGACCTGATCGGCTACGAGATGCAGAAACAGAAGCTGATCGCAAATACAGAGGCTTTTGTGCAGGGGCGTATGGCCAACAACGTCCTTCTGTACGGAGACGCGGGAACCGGCAAGTCCACGAGCATCAAGGCGATCCTGAACCGCTATTACAGCCAGGGCCTTAGAATGATCGAAGTCTATAAGCACCAGTTCAAGGACCTGCAGCGCATCATCTCGGAAATCAAGAACCGCAACTATCGGTTCATCATCTACATGGACGATCTGTCTTTTGAAGAGTTCGAGATCGAGTACAAGTATCTCAAGGCAGTCATAGAGGGCGGTCTTGAGACGAAGCCGGAGAATATCCTGATCTATGCGACCTCCAACCGGAGACATCTGATCAAGGAGACCTGGGGAGACCGGAATGATCGGTCCGACGATGAGATGCACAGGAGCGACACGGTGCAGGAGAAGCTCTCGCTTGTGGCGCGCTTCGGCGTCACGATCGGGTACTTCAAGCCCTCCCACCAGGAATACCTGCACATTGTAAACGAACTGGCCCGGAGATATCCGGAGATCACTCTGTCGGAAAAAGAGCTGGCGCTGCTCGCCAATCAGTGGGAGCTGCGCAGCGGCGGGGCGTCCGGCAGGACGGCGCAGCAGTTCATCAATTACCTGGTCGGAAGCGCGGAGAAGTAAAGAACAGAAAGGGCACAGCCCCGCGGGAACCGGAAATCGGTTGCCGTGGGGCTGTTCTTTTTAATACACTGTGTTCAAGTCGGGCACTGCGCCGTCCTCAGGCGGCCGCCAGGGCGTTATCCCGCAAACATAGTCCCTTCAAAGGCCTCATCGAGCCGCAGGCCGTTGACTTTCTGCGGCCAGGTCTCGGTCACGCTGAAGCGGTAGACGGTCCCGTCCTCGGTGATCACGTCGACGGTGTCCTTGCCGTTTGTGCGGTAGAGGTGGCACTTGGTCCCCTTGGGAAGGGTGGCGCTCTTCTTAGTGATGGCGCCGGTGGCGGGATCCACGATGTCGCCCGGAAGGTCCGTGAGAGCCGTCAGGACGAGGTCGCTGCTGATCTCGTAGTCCTCGGTCAGCGGGACGGGCATGCCGTCGTCGCCGACTTTATAGCGCCTTGTGGCGGAGTAAGTGCTCATCAGGTCCAGATGGGTGTCGAGCGCGAAGGAGTCGGGCGAGGAGATCAGTTGCTCGTCGAGGTACCAGATGTCGGAAGTCTCGTTTTCTCTGCGGTAGCGGGAGGTAAATCCTGTGCCGTTGAGTTCTCCCACGAACACAGGCTTTTCGCCGCTCAGGTCGAAGACGCTGAAGATCCGATAGTCGTTGTCGGTGATCGTCTGCACGTAGAGATAATTCTTGCCGGACTGCATGTGCAAAAGGTATCCCTTGGCGTTGAAGAAATAGGTCTCGCGCAGGCATTCCTTGTCGCCGACCGCGACCCGGAGCGCCGTGTAGGAGGTCATGTTCTCGCTCTCGTTGGGGCGGGCGTTGAGGCTGACCTGCTCATAGGTGCCGTCTCCGTTGAGGTCCACGATGGTAGGATAGAAGGTGTCGACAGGATATACGAAGGAGCCGACGTGGGGCCCGTAAGCGTCTGTGAACAGCTCGGGATATTTTGCAAAAGAGACCTCGGCCTGCAGGGCGCCTTCCGCATACGCGCCGATGGCGGCGGGATCAAAGCGGAAGATGACGCCGCCGTCGCTGATCACCCAGGAAGGGAAGTAGTCGACGGAAGCGAGCGCCTCGGAGATCGACTCCTCGCGGTCGCCGGCCGGCTCGCCGGTGCTCATAAAGCGGAGGTTTTCATTGATCGCGTCAACCAGCGCTCTTTTGTCCTTGACGACCTGCTCGAGAGTCACTTCCTTGCCGGTGGAGACGTCCAGGGTTATGCCCTCGAACACGGTCATGCCGTGAGCGGCTCCGGGCAGGTAGCTGTAACAGGAAGTGATGAAGCTGACGACCTTGTCATCCATGCGAGTGGGGATGATGCTGTATTCGAGCGTCGCGGGGACCGGCGCTCCGTCCTTTTTGTTGGAGGCGTTGAATTCCTTGGACCCTTCCGAGAGCTCCTTGAAAGTCTCCTTGCAGGACGCCGTGATCCTTGTGTTGACCGCGTCGAGGCCGCTGCTCAGGGCCGGAAATTTCTTCGCGGATTCTTCGGTGAGAAGGACGGCCTGGTAGTAACCGTCCGCTATATTTTCGTAATTGTCTGACTCGAGCAGATAGCATTTGGAGAGAATGAGCTCGGGGACCGCTGCAGAGGCGGCTGCGGAAGCGTCCGAAGCGGAATCTGCGGCAGCGGTGCCGGAAGCGTTGTCCGCAGCGCCGGTTTCCTTTGTGTCGGCGGCCGATGCGGGGATGACTGCAGGGGCGGCAAAAGAGCAAACGAGGGCAGGCACGATGAAAGCCTTGCACATTAGGGAATAAAATTTATGAGATCTGCAATTTTTCATAGCTCCTCCTTATAAGGAAAGACATTTCCTGTTATCATAGTAACACAGATTGACGAGAAACGTTAGTTTGTTCTTAAAAGCAATTGCCAAATCCATCACAAGTTATCGGACCATACACAGGTGCGTTTTTTCCATGTATAATGTGTGATGTAGATGCTACTATCAATAAGAAGCCGGACGAAGGGAAGAAAAACAGTCCGGTCAGCGCTCGAAAGGAGTGGACAGCGGATGGCCAACGAGAGGATGATTAACGAGAGGATCCGGAAGATCACAGAGAATATACTGGAGGATTACAAGAACGGAAGAGACATAGACAAGATGGACGTCTTCAGCCAGCCGGACAGCGACGCCGTGACGGACATTGTGAATAAGCTGCTCAACATTCTTTTTCCGGGCTACTACAGGGAGAAGAATTACAGGAGCTACAATGACAACAGCAGGATCAGTATTTTGATCGAGGACGTCGTCTACAATCTCGCCAAGCAGATCGTGATCGCGCTGCGCTTCAGGGATGAATACGCGCAGACGCCGGAGGCGGAGCTCAAGGACCTCTCGGAGGAACTTGCCATCACCTTTGTCAGCCGGATTCCCGCCATCAGGGAGCTGGTCGACACGGATATGGAGGCTTTTTACCAGGGCGATCCCGCCGCATACAATAAGGAAGAGATCGTGCTGTGCTACCCGGGCCTTTTAGCCAGTACGGTCAACAGGCTGGCCCACGAGCTGTTCCTGCTCAAAGTGCCGCTGATCCCCAGAATGATGACGGAGTACGCGCACTCCCGAACCGGTATCGACATCCATCCGGGCGCCACCATCGGCAAATATTTCTTTATGGACCACGGGACCGGCATCGTAGTCGGTGAGACGTCCGTCATCGGTGAACATGTCAAAATATACCAGGGCGTCACGATCGGCGCGCTCTCCACAAGGGGCGGACAGACCCTGCGCGGGTCCAAGAGACATCCCACCATCGAGGACGATGTCACGATCTACGCCGGCGCCTCCATCCTGGGCGGCGAGACGGTGATCGGAAAGGGCTCGGTCATCGGCTCCAACGTGTTCATCACAAGCAGCGTAAAGCCGGGGACCAGAATGAGCGTCAAGACGCAGGAGCTGGTGATCCGGCACAAGGAAGAGCTCGAAGGGCCCAGAGAAGAGGCGGAAGAGGGCGGAAAGCCCGAGAACTGGTATTAATAAAGGCGGCACAGCAGCTGGCTCCACTTGCTTTGGACAAAAAATGAAAAGCAGCTCGTTCCGCTGACCTCAGCACAGGAGGGTATAGAGGAGGGTACAGAAATGGAAAAGATATTCGCAGCAGTCAGAGATCTGACACAATACGCACTGGCAACAGGCCTCATTGAAAAGGAAGACGTGATCTACACGGTCAATTCCCTCATTGGGGCGCTCGGCATCGATGACTATCCGGGCGACCGGGAGGAGATCCTCGAAGGAGCCGCGACGATCGACCGCGCCGGGATCGAAGATGGGACACTTCTGGAGGGAATCCTGTCGGATATTCTCGAGTACGCCGCCGGCAAGGACATGCTGGACGGCAGCAGTGTCGTGATGCGGGATCTCTTTGATACAAAGATCATGGGAATCGTGACACCCCGTCCCAGCGAAGTGATCGCGAAGTTCCGCAAGATCTACGAGGAGGATCCGCTTAAGGCCACAGAATGGTATTACGATTTTTCCCGCAATACGGATTACATCCGCAGATACAGGATCAAAAAGGACAGAAGGTGGAAGACGGCGACGCAGTACGGCGAGCTCGATATCACGATCAATCTCTCCAAGCCCGAGAAGGACCCCAAGGCGATCGCGGCGGCGAGAAACGCGGCGCAGACCAGCTATCCCAAGTGCCAGCTCTGCGTGGAAAATGAGGGATATTTTGGCAGAGTGAACCACCCAGCCAGAGAAAACCACCGGATCATTCCGATCACGATCCAGGGAAATCCCTGGGGATTCCAGTACTCGCCTTATGTCTATTACAACGAGCACTGCATCGTGTTCAACTCAAGGCACATCCCGATGGCCATCAACCATGACACGTTCTGCAAGCTCTTTGACTTCATTAAGGCTTTCCCGCACTATTTCCTGGGCTCCAACGCCGACCTTCCGATCGTGGGCGGCTCGATCCTGAGCCACGACCATTTCCAGGGCGGGCATTACGATTTTGCCATGGCCAAGGCGCCGGTGGAGCGCACCTTCGCGGTGGGAGGCTTCGAGGACGTGGCCTGCGGCGTCGTGAACTGGCCCATGTCCTGCATCCGCCTGAGCGGACCCGACACGGAGCGCATCATCGCGCTGGCCGACCACATTCTGGACGCGTGGCGCGGGTACACGGATGAGGACGCCTTTATCTACGCGTACACGGACGGCACGCCTCACAACACGATCACGCCGATCGCGAGAAAGAGGGACGGCCATTATGAGCTCGACCTGGTGCTGCGCAACAACATCACGACCGGGGAGCACCCTCTGGGCGTCTACCACCCCCACGCGGAGCTGCACCATATCAAAAAAGAGAATATCGGCCTGATCGAGGTCATGGGCATGGCTATTCTGCCCGCAAGGCTTCTGGGCGAGATGGCGGATCTCAAAAAAGCCATCCTGAACGGAGACGATTTAAGAGCGGATCCCGCGCTGGAGAAGCACGCGGATTGGGCGCAGGAGTTCATGAGCCGCTATGACCGGATCGACGAGAGCAATATCGACCAGATCCTGTGCGACGAGATCGGGGATGTGTTCCGCCGCGTTCTGGAGGACGCGGGCGTCTACAAGAGGACGCCGGAAGGGCAGGAGGCTTTCGACCGGTTCATAAAGAGTCTTTAATAAAGGGTCTGTAAGGAATAGATCTATGAGTGTGGACAAGAAATACGGGGATCTCTGTAATATTCTGAAGGCGGAGGGCAGGCTTGCCGTGGCTTTTTCGGCGGGCGTGGATTCAACGCTCCTTCTGCGGGCGGCCATCGACGCCCTGGGAAGCGATAAGGTGGTGGCTGTTACCGCTGTCTCACACTCCTTTCCGGAGAGGGAGAACCGGGAGGCGGAACTGTTTTGCCGCGTAAGCGGCGTCCCGCGGATCACCGTGGAGGTGGACCAGCTGTCCATACCGGGCTTCAGGGAAAACCCGGCGGACCGGTGTTATATCTGCAAAAAAGAGCTCTTTGGCAGGATGATCGAGGCGGCCCGGGAGAACGGGTTCGAGAAGATCGCGGAAGGGTCCAATCTGGACGATCTTGCCGATTACAGGCCGGGGCTTGCCGCGATCAAGGAGCTGGGTGTGCTGAGCCCGCTGCGGGCGGCGATGCTCACCAAGAGCGAGATCCGGGAGATCTCCGAGCGGCTGGGACTTCCTACCTGGAACAAGCCCTCCATGGCCTGCCTGGCCACGAGATTCGTCTACGGGGAGACCATCAGTGACGAAAAGCTCCTCCGGGTCGAGAGAGCGGAGGAACTGTTGCGGGAGATGGGCTTTTTGCAGTACCGCGTGCGGATCCACGGCGAAGACGGGCTTTTGGCGAGGATCGAAGTGATGGCTTCCGAGTTCGGAAAGCTTCTGGAGAGCCGGGAAGCGGTCATAGAAAAGCTTATGGAATACGGCTTTAAATATGTCTCGATGGACCTGCGGGGATATCGGACGGGTAGTATGAACGAAAGCTTGTGACATGGGGACGTATCCGCTGACACATTTTGAGGCGCGTGAAAAGGGCGGCCCCGGTGACACATTTTGGTG
>JAZQCI010000112.1:0-2735 GCA_045546175.1 Lachnospiraceae bacterium
GCTTGCGCCGGGTAAGCCTATGATGGAAATGATCGAAAATCAGGTGTATCTTGCGCAGGGCGCTTTTGCCAAGGTAATTGGCCGCTGCGAGGGGCAGCTTGCCGTGTGCGAAGCAATGCACTATGCGCTGGTCGCGCTGCATATCCGCATTCAGACCGCGGCGGCCTATGAGATGCTGGGAAAATCCGGGGAAGCGCAGGCGTGGCTCGTAAGGGCGCTTTCCGATGCCGCGCAGGACGGCTTTGTGATGCCGTTCGTGGAAAACTATGACAATTTGAAGTCGATACTGGCGCGGCAAATCAGGAGTGACCTGATCGTGAAGATCATCGAGCTGGGCGAAGCGGCAAGTGCGCGAAAAGCGGCAAAGACCCGCCCGGTCGCGTTCGACGCGCTGACACAGCGGGAGTTTGAGATCGTTCGTCTGATGGCACAGCGGCTTTCCAACCGTGAGATCGCGGAAAGGCTGTTTCTCTCGGAGGGCAGCGTCAAGCAGTATGTGAACCGGATTTATTCCAAACTTCAAATCGGAGGAGATACCCGGACGAAAAGAAAGCAGCTTCTGGAGCTGCTCCAGGCAGCAAAATAATTAACCTTTGGTTAATAGCTGCTGTTTTTGTTTCCTCGTACAATAGAAGTATGGCAAGGTCGGCTGGAATAGAAGAATATCGTATGGAGGAGAAGAACTGGTATGAAGAAAAAAGTATTGGCAGTGATCATGGCCCTTGTATTGGTCGTCGCGATGTCCGCAGCCACGGTTCAGCCTGCGCTGGCACAGGAGGCGGAAGCAGCAGATTTTTCAGTGATCGCGGGTTGCTGGGAAAGTGCGGATTCCGAGTCGGAAACGCTTACCATCACTGAAGACGGCCTCTTTATCTATATCAATGGAGATATGGATAGCCAGGGGTATCTGGAATATGTGGATGAATATGAAGATGGAAATGGCCGCTATGACATGTACAACAGGGAAGGCGTATGGCTGGCGGGCATCTATCAGGATTCCGAGGACAGCCTTCATATGGGCAATGACGAGGGCATTGTCTTTACAAGAACAGAGGAATACAGGGAAGAAATCGCAGAGGAGCAGTGGGACGTATCCCAGGGCCCCAGCTGTGTTCTAACGTGTGGTCTGCAGTACACGGGCATGGTGCCGCTGCGCAATGATTCCTCCTGGAATGGCGGCTATTACTATGCGGACATGACCGAGGATGGAATTACGGTGATCGTGAACTGCTGCGCGGCGAATGGAACGGATGAATACGTGACCAGCCCGGAATACAGGGAAGTGTTCGCCGAAATGGTGAGCGGAAGCGAGGTCATGGATTATGAGGACGGCCAGAACCAGTACCTCACGCAGAAGTTCAGCTATCCGGTCTATGATCTTTCCTTCACGACGGGCGGAAATGAGGACACCTGCGTGTGGAAGATGATCCTCTTCCAGACGGATACCTATACCTACGCGTATGCATTCAAGATGTATGCGGATTTTGCGGAGGACATGGAAGGGGAATACTGGTATTCACTGGACACCCTGGAGATGCTGGATCTTTCCGGTTATGAGATCGAGGAACCGGATTATGATCCCAGCGCCGAGGGAGAGAGCCTGGAGGACTTCATCGCCTATTTCGATACCTGGCATCTGTACGGGGATCTGAATCAGGAGAGCATCCGCATCTATGGCGACGGAACCTGGGCTTACTACAATGCGATCGAAGAGGATGGCACTGGCGGCTACCTCTTTGACGACGGCACGTTTGAGACCTTCGGAACGGATGCGCTGATGCTGTACTCCGCCGATGGAACCTACGTGGCCGATGTGAGCCTGAATGAATACGGCGACCTGGCGCTCACGCCTGTACTGGAGGGCTATGGAATCTTCGATGGAGTCACCATTTTCATCCGGGAATCCGAGTGCACCGGTTACACGGTTTATGTGGACGACGACCCCAGCGCCGAGCCAGTGAGCCTGGAGGACCTGATCACCTTCTTTGACGGCTGGTACCTGTGCGGAGATCTGAATGCGGAGAGCATCTATATCTATGGCGACGGCAGCTGGATCTTCTACAATGCGATCGAAGCGGACGGCACCGGCGGATACGTCTTCGACGAGGGTACGTTTGAAACCATCGGAACGATCGGCCTGCAGCTGTACTCCGCCGATGGAACCCATGTGGCGGATGTGAGCATGAATGAATTTGGCGAGCTGGTGCTCACGCCCGTGGTTGAGGGCTATGCGGACTTCTATGGGGATACGATCTTTGACAGAGAATCCGAATCCGTCGCCTATGAGGCGCAGGATGCCGATTTTTAGGCGGTGATTCTATCCCTTATTATGTAGGGAACAGTGACCCGGGCGACAGATGGACAGCGGAAGACCTTGCCGGTGAGGATGTTTCCTGCAAAGCATGACGTGCGGATTGTCAGGCTGTTCCCGCAAAAAGACCTAACCTTTGGTTAATGTTAATTTCTTGAAATCCACTGTACAATATCTGTATGGTGGATTTTTTGCTTTTATAAGGAGGGAAAACAGTGGAGCGAACGCAGATCGGCGGCAAAAGAATCAGGATAATATTTCTGATTCTGATTATAAGCATGTGCCTTTTTGCCTGCGCCGATGGAAACAGCCATGAAGATATTATCACTACTTCGGATATGACCGAAACACATTCCGAAACAGACCCAGTCGAAACACAGACCGTCATCGAATTAACGCTTGAAGATCTCCCGGCTCTTTTGCC
>JAZQCI010000113.1:0-23950 GCA_045546175.1 Lachnospiraceae bacterium
GAATCAAGTCCGTCGGCATCCGTGCCGGTCTCATTGATGATCTTAATCGTCCCGCCACTGATCTTAATATACGTCTCGGAATCCGCAGCATCAGTACTTGTCTGTGTGCCGTCCTGCCCGGTGCTCGTGTCCGAAGGCATCTGCCCGGTGCCCGTATCCGAAGGCATCTGCCCGGCGCCCGTGGATCCCATATCAGGTGGCGTCGGCATCTCGCCACTGCCCGTGGATCCCATATCGGGCGGCGTCGGCATCTCGCCGTCACCTGCCGCTCCCATATCGGAGCCGCCGCCGTAACGCGCGCGGCCGCCACCCATGCCGCCGCCCATTCCTCCTCCGAACATGTCGCCGTAGCCGCCGTTGGCATTAAATCCGTCATCCCGCGGATAGATCGTGACATCGCCGCCGGAGACATCGATCGTCAGGGCCTCAATGCCTTCATAGCACTCCTTGGCCAGGAGCGTTCCGCCCGAAATATTTACGCCGGCATCAGAGTGAATGCCGTCATCGCCGGTATTGATCGTGACGTCGCCGCCCACCATCGTGATGTCGCCGGTCGTGTGGATGGCGTCGTCCGCCGCCGTAATATCCAGCGTACCGGACTCCAGGTAAAAGTAGCCGTTTTCAACTTCGTTGGAAGTGACCAGGCCGTCGTCGCCCGCATCCACCGTGATGGAAGCCTCTTTGATGCGAAGACTGTCGTTCGCATGGATGGCGTCCGCCGCCGCCGTCACCGTGATCGTACCGCCTGTGATGACCAGGTCATCGTTGGCAGCAATTCCGTGCATGTACTGCGCGGTTACCGCAAGGCTACCGCTTCCGTTGATCGTCAGATCATCGTGGGCGAAAATAGCGCCGTCCGTCCCGTCATTGAGAGCGGTCTCGTTGTAGGAAGAGCCGCTGGTGATGCTATTTTGGCTGCCTTCTGCCAGTGTCAGGAACACCTTGTCCGCCTGATCGACCCGAATGCACGCGTCGTCGCTGCAGTTAATCTCCACACCACCCAAAAGAATGAAGACCTTGGAAGAGTCGTAGGCATCCACGGAGATATAGCCGTCTGTCAGCGTCCCGGACACTTCATAGTATCCTGCGTTTGAGATCACCACATTTCCGTCCACCGTATAAGCACCGCTGCCGGAGATCGAAGCTCCGTCTCCGGTCAGCGTGATCACTGTGGCCCCGGTCGCGTCCCAGCTTCCGTTCTGGTCATTCGCGGTAAAGTATACCGAGTCGGAATTCTGCTCCGCGTCTTCGTCCACGATCTTTGTGATACCAAGCGACTCCCCGTTCATGAACAGGGCCGTTAAGACAAGGCTCCCGGCGACGATGGCAACGCAGATTCTGTCGAGATTTTTATGCGTTGACATTGTACGTACCTCCCGAAAGATCAGCCCATGTAATCGCCGTTGTAGCTTACCAGCACCGCGCTGTTGACGCCTTCGATCTCGGAAAGCTCATTGACAAAGTCCGTGTTGTCGTCCTTAAGCCGGATCTCGAGGTTGAGCTCGACGCCGCCTCTGCGGGCTGTTTTGCTCTTGACGCTGCACTTGTTGACCTTGTCCTTGAGGAAAGCCATGGCTCTCTCTTCGCTCGCGTGATCATTGCAGTCCAGGACTACGATGTAAGGATTTGTGTTTTCTTTGCGGTTGGCAAAAAAGAGAATGATCAGGCCGATCATAACACTGCCGAACACGGCCAGCGGGATCATTCCGGCGGCCAGCACAATACCGGCTGCGATGGACCAAAACAGGAATGCGATGTCCAGGGGCTCCTTGATCGCCGTTCTGAATCGGACGATGGACAGCGCGCCGACCATACCGAGTGACAACACTACGTTGCTGGTCACTGCCAGGATGACGAGCGTCGTGATCATGGTGAGCGCCACCAGCGTCACTCCGAAGGAGGAGGAGTACATGACGCCTGCATAGGTCTTTTTGTAGATCAGATAGATGAACACGCCCAGGCCAAAAGCCAGAAGCAGCGCGATCACCATATCAAACATGCTCACTGCCGTGATGTTGGAAAGAAAACTTGATGTGAAAATGTCCTGAAAACTCATTTTTTGTCCCTCATTTCTTAAGCTTCTTTTTTTTGATTTTTTATTTGTTATCTATATTCAAATCGGTTTGACCCGACTGTGATCGCGGATCTTAATCCGGAGTTATTTTCAATCGTAAATCCTACACTGCGCGTATTTGGAGAAGGCGCAGACCCTTCTGCCGGGCGTCTGTACCGCGTCCCTGATGATCGACGGCAGGTAGGCGTCCCACTTCACCTCCAGGATGATCCCGGCGTCGCCCGCCGGCACCGTCACGCAGTCGGGATTCAGAAAATCCGTGCACCCAAGGCCCGTCCTGATGTCGTAATCGAATGTCACCCTGACGTTCCCGGGCCCGTAAATAAAGGGCTCCCTGGTGTAGTCGACGATGGTCATGGGCTTCATCCCCTGGTACCGCATCTTGCAGTACAGCTCCTGGATCAGGGAGTGGGGCGAGTTGAGCATCCAGTCGATATCGCCGTCCACGATCTTCTGCGCTTCTTCCATGGTCAGGGGCGCGGAATATTTTGTCCCCAGACCGTTCACCTTGCTCTTCTTCTCCAGGTGGATCACCGCTGACGGATCGCCGTTGTAATAGCGGATCCGGAACTTCTCTCTGCGGTTAACGCCGTCGACTTTCTCTCGCAGCGCCTTGTCATTTAAATTGTCAAAATACAGACTTCTTATCAGATACTTCCCGTCCACAGCGTGCGGATCCGTCTTTGCGATTGCTCTCAGCCTCTGCCTGATGGCGATAAGATCCGACCAGCTGATCTCATGCTTCCACTCGTGGCGGTAGTGTATTTCTTTTCTGTCTTTCACTGCTGTCGTACCGGTTTCCATCTGTATCATCACCTCGCTTTCCTTTAACTGGGTCCATTATTCCATGCGAAACTTAGACAAAACTTAGAAATAGAATAAGTTTGAAAAAAAGTCAGGGGATCCTTCCCCTGACTCACTGATAATCATTCCATCCGCGTACGCCGCTAAGCCTGGTTCGCTGTCAGCGTCCGCCACTCCGCTTGACGCAGCGCCGTGGTCTTGCCGGCACAAGGGCCTCCGGTTATCACTATTTTGGTAACGTCCATTTTCTTCTCCTTATGGCAGTTCAAGATTCGCAGCGCGAGCCCGCGATATTTCACGATTAATTATACAACAATGCGTGCGCCAATCATGCTATAATTTGCAGGAATACGTGAAAATCGACCTCCAGGGTCGGTTCACAGTACAGTCGGAGGAATCATTATGAGCAAGCGCATTGTAGTCGCCAAATTCGGGGGAACATCCGTTGCGGACGCCGGCCAGTTCCGCAAGATCAGGGAAATCGTAGAAGCCAATCCGGAGCGTAGGTTTATTGTCGTCTCGGCGCCGGGCAAGCGCTTTCCCGAGGATGTAAAAGTGACCGATCTCCTTCTTGCCTGCTATGAGAAGGCCGCCGCCGGGCAATCTTTTGCCGCGGAATTTGAGCAGATCCGCCAGCGCTTTCGCGCGATCATCGACGGTCTGAAGATGGATTTTCCTCTGGACAGCGAGCTCGAAATCCTCCGGAATTCTCTCCTGACAGAGCCCATGAAGGATTACACTGCCAGCAGAGGCGAATATCTCACCGCCAGAATTATGTCAAAATATCTCGGCTTCACATTCGTCGACCCGGCCTGGTGCGTTTGCTTTGATCAGGACGGACAGCTGAACGCGCCCATGACCTCCCGGACCATGCGCGCTTCTCTCCTTCCTCTGAACCGCGCGGTCATCGCAGGATTCTACGGCGCCGATATGATCGGTACCATCCGCACCTTCGAGAGAGGCGGCTCCGATATCACCGGAAGCCTTGCAGCCTGCGCCGTCAGTGCGGATCTCTACGAAAACTGGACGGACGTATCCGGCCTTTACGCGGCAGACCCCAGGATCGTCGAGAATCCGGAAACTGTCTCCTACATGAGTTACAGGGAACTTCGCACCCTCTCCTATATGGGTGCTTCCGTTCTCCACTCCGACGCCGTTCTCTCCGCTTCCGAACTGGAGATTCCGATCAACATCCGCAATACCAATAAGCCCGAAGATCCGGGCACCATGATCGTTCGCCATCTTCCCAAAGGCGTCACCAAGAATCCCGTGACCGGCGTCTCCGGCAGAAAGGGAATGTCCCTGATCCAGATCGAAAAAGTCATGGTCAGCGACGGTTCCGGTTTCAGCGCCCTGATGCTCGATATCCTTAAGGAGAGAGCCCTCCCCTTTGAATACTGCCTGACAGGCATCGATTCCATCACGCTCGTCATCCGCACGGATCTTCTCGCCCCCTGCAAGGAGGACCTTTTTGATGAAATCCGGGAAACCCTGAATCCTGACTTCATCAGCCTGCGGGACAACCTCTCGCTGATCGCCGTGACGGGCGAAAAAGCCACGGAGTCCAGCGACGCAAACGTGCGGGTCCTCGAAAAGCTCACCGAGGAAGGGATCGAGATCAGCACGATCAACCAGGGGGCCGGCAAGCTCAACCTGCTGATCGGCGTCCCCGAAGACCGCTATGAAGATGCCATTAAGGCCATCTATGCCTTCCGGCAGAGCCATCAGGCGAGCTGATCTGAATTTGCCAATACCTTTTTTTTAAATCCTTCTTCGGTGGATATTCCACTGAAGAAGGGGACAGAAACAGACCTATATATCTCTTAAGACAGTCATAACACCTTTTCTAAAACCCTTCTTCGGTGGATATTCCACCGAAGAAGGGTTTTAAAAAGGCCTATACACTTTTCAAAAGGGGCGTCCCCCGCAGAACCCGACCAGGGTTCTTCCGCCAACCGCTCTCATCCCCCCAGCGGAATCTGCCGCCGCACCCCGTCCACTCTATCCGGATCGATCTGCGCGGACAGTATTCCCTCCTCCGCGCCCAGTTCGCACACAACGCTCCCCCAAGGATCTGTCAAAATACTGTGCCCATAGGCCACATAAGAAGCCCTCTCATCTCTGGCCGGCGAACAGCCGAGGACGTAGATCTGCTGGTCCAGCGCCCGGCTCCTGAACAGCGTCTCCCAGTGAGCGGGGCCGGTTGTCATATTGAAGGCCGCCGGTATGAAGACCATTCTGACTTCCGCCTTTCGCATCTCAATAAACAGGTCCGGAAACCGGATGTCAAAACAGATGCAGACCCCCATCTTTCCGAACTCCGTGTCAAACACCGTGATCTGTGTGCCGGGAGACAGAACGTCAGACTCTTTAAAATACTGGCCGCCCTGCACGTCGATATCAAACAAATGGATCTTCCGATGTCTGCCGATCAGCTTTCCGCCGCGGTCGAAAATATAGGAAGTATTGTAAATCTTCCCCTCCTCAAGCTCAGGAATCGATCCTCCGATCACATAAGCCTTTCTTTCCCGCGCCAGACTCGCCAGAAACCGATATGTCTCCCCCTCTCCGCTCTCAGCAAACTGAGGAAAACATTTGTTGTCGTAAGGACAAGTGAAGATCTCCGGAAGAACGACAAAGTCCGGATCGGGCCCACTGTATGTGTCCAGCATTGCCTTTACGGCGTCTCTGTTTTGGCCGGGGTCAGTATAAGTCTTTTTCTGCAGAGCAACTACTTCAAATTTTTTACTCATTTATTTCTCCCTTCGTGCGGAGCCCAGTTTGTAATAGCATACCACATGATTGGAACTGCAGAAACTCCGTCCCCGGCATGAAACAGGTTAAAAACCTCTTAGACAAAAAAGCAGCCGCTGTGTGATCACAGCGGCCGCAGCCGTTACGTTATTCTAAATTAGTTGTTATATTACTTTCCGGCAAGAGCGTGATACCACTCGTTCATGATGGCGCTCGCCTTGGATGTTCCGTCCTCAAATGTCACCTTGTAGAAATACTCCTGCTGCTCGCTTCCTTCTGCGCCGATGACCTGACGAATGATGTTCTCACTTCCCTCGGCCAGGAAGAAATCATAGCGGACATTGTCCTCAGGGAAATTCAGGACGACATACTCGCCGTCGGGAACTTCGTTTTCACCCAGCTCGATGGACTCATAAGTCGCGCCGTTCGTCATCTTCTCATAGAAAGCGACGGGATCAACATCCTTCGGCTCCATAGGTCCGAACTCTGTTGTGCTGATCGTATACTTGGCAGTCTCATCAAATGCCGCTTTTCCGAGAGCCGCTTCAACGGAAGTGCCGTTGTAATACACCTTTGTGAGGCCGTTGTCTGCCGCGAAGGATTCGCGGACATCGTTTGCCCATGCGCAGGCCGCTTCCCACTCCGCCTGATCCTTCTGCATCTCCTCGGGCGTAGCGCGCTCATAGCGGACGTCTGTGGGATGATTGTAGATCAGGTAGGTTCCGTCTGCCGCTTTCGCAATAGGATCCTCACCGGGATAATCATTTGCCAGCATCTTCTGTGTGCTCTCTACATCTCTCTCCGTGATCGCGAAGAGCCAGCCTGCACTCATATTCTCATTTGCTGTTCCCTTGGCTGCCTCAACGGACTTGGTCTCATAGCAGTCGAAAAGGACGCCGTCCTCGCTCACTTCGGGGGTTTCCACCGTGATCTTGTCTGCCAGCTCCGCGGGAACAGTGATCTTATAGCCCTTGTTCTCATAGACCTTGGCTTCCGCCGCCTGTGTCTCCGCCGGCTGTGTCGCAGTCTCCTCTTTCTTCTCTTCGACAGCCTCTCCCTGTGCGGGCTGTGTGGTCTGCGCGGCACCTGCCGCCTCGTCGCCTTTATTCTGGGCACCTGCGACGCCGCAAGCTGCCATAGAGACGATCAAAGCCGGTACAAGCACGCCCATCTTAACTAAATCTGCTATTCTTCTTTTCATTTTTCAATCCTCCTGATTGTTTGAAATCAATACGTTCGGTCATGTGGGAGCCCTCACAGCGCATTTCTGACGGGCTCATATAATAATATACGACATCTGACTGACAATCCACGGAATATTTATTTTACCTTCCAGGGCGTCCCCTCCGCATCGAGGGCCTTCTGCGCCTCCGTCCCCTCATAGCAGTGGATCACATATTTGTACTCACCGGTATCATAGTCCTTCTCGTCGATCGAGCCGAAGTCCAGAATGGACGCAGGGAGATAGATGTCTTTGATCCGGTCACATTCCGTCAAAGCATAGTATTGAATGTAAATTGTTCCTTCCGGCACGTACAGATCGCCCTCTATACCGGCGGGAACGGCGACCAGCGTCGAGCCGTCCTTACTCATGAGCAGGCCGTCTGTGACCGTGAAGTTCTCATTGTCCTCGTCGACCTCATATTGATCAAAGACTGCCCCGCTGATCGTGATCTCCGCGAGATTAGCGCACCCGTTAAAGGGTACAGATCCGATCTTCGCAAGGCTTTCAGGGAGCCGCACAGAGGTGATGTTCTTTACGTTGTTGAAGGCACCTCTCTGGATCTCCTCCACGCTGTCCGGGATCTCCAGCACTGTGATGCCTGTGCCGCTGAGCGCCTCAATCCCGATGGTCTTAAGGCCGTCGGGGAGAACGATCTTCTGCAGCGTGGAGACGGCCAGCGCGTATCTCCCGATCTCCGTCACTTTTTTGCCCCCGACTTCTGCCGGGATCGTCAGTTCTTCGTCCTCTCCGCTGTAGCCCGTGATCACGGCTTCTTCTCCGGAAACATCCGCGTAAAGCGTACCCTTTTCCGTCGGTATCTGTTCATAATCCCGGCTGTGGTCCAGATTCAGCTCAATGTAATCCGAGCCGTGCACATTTCCATTGATGTCTTTGACCAGGACCTGACAGATGAAGTCGTGGTCAAATTCCGACGCGGGTTTCATCTGGATCCGGAAACCCTGTTCCAGGCACAGCGGGTGTATCTCATACCCGGTGGCCTTCCATTCAAAGTAAGGCAGCATGTGCCCCTTACTGTCGCGCTGCGGCGAATAGGCGATGCTTCCGGCGTTGATCAGAGTCTCATAGTTGGAGACATCGACGGAGGCCTTTCCGCCCGTCCACGCGCTCCCGGAACCGGATGTGATGTCGAGGACGCTCGCCTCCCTCTCTCCGGTGATATTCCTGGCAGTGATCACGACTTCCTCATCCTTATTCCGTTCGACATCCATAAATTCGTGTCCCGGAGTGAGGTAGCAGCTGATCGTCTTATAGACGCATTCCTCTCCGATTTTCTGCGCCTGTACACAAGTCAAGGGCACCGGCGCTTCTTCCATATCCGTGGCGGCGTGAAGCAGCATGGGATTGGACGGGATGTGCAGTACATTGTTCTCATCCGGCTCGATCACGATGTTGGCCGTTGTGATCGCGAAATCGCCAAAGCCGTTTCTTTGCAGGACCGTGTAAAAGGCACTGGAAGAATTTCTCACCTGCTCTTCCGTCAGCTGCACGGTAAGCTCATCGCCGCTGCGCTCGATCGCGGCGATCGTCCAGTCCGTATTCGTGCTCTCCTTCCAGGAATTCATGTACGCATCGACAAATTGCGTGTAGCTCTCAGAGAGCGCGCTCTCTTCGGAATACAGCTCTTTCGAGATGCCGTAGAGCTCCTGGTTGTCGCCGGGAAGATAGATGGAAATGCCGGAGGCGCCGCTGACATTAGCGGTATACCCGACCAGCATCTGATCCAGCGCGTCTGTTTTGCTCAGGTCCATGGCGGCCAGCGTCACATCCGGATTGAAGAATTCCGACTTGTTGGCTTCATAATAGCTGCCATAGGAATCGACGATGGAACTGACGATGGTCCTCGTGTCATCCGTGCTGTTAAGTGTGCTCAGAAAGCTGTAGTCCCAGCCGCGGCCGGACTCCAGTTCCTCCGATCCGACCAGATAGTGCGCGTAATCCTTCCACAGGTTGGCTGTCTCGATACTGCCCATCAGGCAGGCGTCGAACCCGACCCAGTCCAGCTTCTTTCCGTTCGTGAACATGGTCCGGCCCATGGCACCGCGAAGTTCCTCGAACAAAAGGCTGTCATTGTCATAGAGCTCGTCACTCCCATATCCCCACAGAGGGCCCGCGCCGTGGTCCCACAGAACAAGTCCGTAGTGCTTGGCAGGGAAATTCGTTGTGCAGTAATTGACGAACTCGGAGAGCGTCTGCGCGCCGCATAGAGCGCGGATGCCTTCTCATCGATATCCATTCTCTTCTTATTCTCGGAGGCACGGCTGTAATTGGAGGCCTTCTGCGCCGATTCTGTCAAAATATCGATTACTTTAAGTATAGCATATGCGCGGGAGTCTTCTATTACATAAATATTACAAACTATTGCATATTAGTTCATAATAGGATAGAATATACTAAGCGTTTAACTTTTCACAGAAAACCAAATTACTAAATACTTTCAGGAGGACTTATGTATAAAAGAAGTCTTTGTGTTCTGACAGCAGCATCGCTTGCCCTGTCAACGGCTTTAATGGGATGCGGCAGCGCCACAGCGCCCGCGACGACCCCGCAGGAAGAAACAACAGCAGCAGAAACAACCGTGAAGACAACGCAGGAAACGACACCGGAAACAGACAATGCGGCCGCGGCTGCGACCACGGTCCCGGACGCCTCGACAGAAGCGGTCTCCAAGCCGGAACCCAAGCCGGAACCGGAACCCGAGCCCGAGCCGGAACTTCCCAGAAGTCCCCTGACAGGTAAGGTCATGGATGAAGAGCTTCTCAAGCAGCGCCCTCTGGCCTTCATGTACCCCATCAACCAGCAGGCCCAGCCTCAGTATGGTCTCGACAGAGTCGACGTCTTCTATGAGATCATGGAAGAAGGCAACATGAGCCGCCAGATGGGAATCATGCAGGACTGGCAGGATCTTGAGAGGATCGGCAATGTCCGCAGTATCCGCTCCTATTTTGTCTACGAAGCGCTCGAATGGGATCCCATCATCATTCACTTCGGCGGTCCTTCCGACTACACCGGAGAGATCCTTACCCGCGAGGACGTAGACAACATCAACGGAACCGGACACCCTTCCATGGGTCCCGACTACGGCGCCTTCTATCGCATCCCGCATGACGGCGTTGCCATCGAGCACACCGCTTACACGGATGCCGAACATATCCTCAATGCGATCGAAGAGGCCGGTTTCGAGAAGGAGCACCGCGCGGAATACTATCACGACAAGCACTTTACCTTTGCAAAGGACGGCGAGATCAATGATCTCTCCCAGTATCCCGAAGCTGTAAGCGCCACCGAAGTCGACATGTCCGGCTCCTACCCCGTCACACACTCCGCGCTCAGCTACGACGAAGAGGATCACCTCTACTACAAGAGACTGTATGGCGAGCCCCAGTGCGACGCGGTCACCGGCGAGCAGATGGCCTTCACCAACATCTTCATCCAGCGCGCCGAGTGGGTCTACGCCAACAACGACTCCCGCGAGTGGGAAGAAGGAACGCACGGCTATCTCTGGTTCCGCATCGAGGAGCCCGGCTATGACGGATTCTACATCACAAACGGCAAGATGATCCACGTCACATGGAACAAAGCGGACGACTATGAGCCCACCCTGTTCTATGACGACAACGGCAACGAAGTAACTGTCAACCAGGGACGCACCATGATTTTCATCATCCGCGACGACCGAGATACCTTTGAGATCGACGGCATCGACTACAATCCCGAGGATCACAAGACGCTCACGGAAGCCGACCTGGAGGAATCCTCCGAAGGTTCGACCGCAGAAGAGGAATCCGCTCCTGCCGAGGAACCCGAAAACGAGGAGATGTAAAGCATCGTAAACCCTTCTGCACTTAGCAGTGCCGCGCCGCGGCGCAGCTAAAAGATAATATGAAAGGCCTTGGAACCTGAACGGTCCCAAGGCCTTATCTTATGTTCTCTGAGTTATTTTGTGGGCGGCGCTCCGTAGGAAAACTGAAGCTCCTCCGGAACATGATGTTTATCTCCGTAATAAAGAAGCCGGACATTGTCGTTCTCATCGATCTCCGCGCAGCTCACGCTCACATTGTAGAGCAGAAAACGGTCCATTTTCTCCGCCGGTATTCCCGAGGCGTAGTTGAGAAATGTCTGGATGGCCGTCCCATGGGAGGCAATCACGATATTTTCTCCCCGGTGCTCCCTGGCGATCCGCATGACCGCCTCCGTCACCCTGTTGTAGACCTGAATCATGGACTCCCCGCCGGGCGCCTGCGCATGTCCTCTGTCCTCATTGAGCACATACATCCTGTAAAACTCGGGATAGCCCGCCTTGATCTCCTCCTGGGTCCATCCGTCGATGACGCCGAAGTCGATCTCCATCACGCCGGGCTCCACCAGAACCGGCACTTCATGGTTCTGAGAGGCCAGACTGTATTCCAGCGTCTTGACGGCGCGCTGCAGCGGGCTCGTGACGCCCAGGTCCACATGGATGTCCCCGAAATAATTCTCAAGGCACGCCCCCTGCTTCTCTCCCGCCTCGTCCAGCGGGTTGTCCGTCTGCCCCTGATAGCGCAGCTGCTGGTTCCACGCCGTTGTGCCGTGTCTCACAAGATATACTCTTGTTGTCTTCTCTCCGTTCTGATTACCGTTCTGATTATTGTGATCCATTTCGACTTCTCCCTGCCATCCTTTATATGAACATGCCTCTGCGCCGAGCCGTGCATGCCGGAACATTTCTCTTCCAGTCATGGTCCCCGGCCGCCTCCTGATCACTGATCAGGTAATACTTGTAAGAAATAACTCCCTTACTGCTGAGATTGATATCCCAGGTCATGTCCAAATGATAAGCCTTTCCGCCGATCTTCACAATATTCCAGGCGTGATTTCCGTTATCTTCTTCGAAAGCGTACACAGCGCCTCTTCCATCTGCTCGCGCTGTGACCTGCAATCTTTCTGCGTCTTCGCATACGTCTCCGGTAGCCTTCCGGGCTGCCGGTCTTTCCGCCATCCTTGTCAAAATAGGCCATGACCAGCGTGATGTCGTCCCCGCAGCCCAATTCACTGGTCTCGGAGAGCCATCCTTCCAGGCTCGACGCTACCCTGCAGAATCCGTATCGGACCGCTGCCTCATAGTAAGCCGTACAGGTCTTCTCGTATTCCTGCTGCGTTCTGTGGCTGTTTGCCATTCCGTCTGTCGACATCATGAACATATAGGGAAGCGCGTCCGGTCCGGGAGACGGGAATACGGAAACCGCGCTCCTCTTCCAGGCATCCGTGCTGCTCAGCGAGTGGGTCTCCACGCCCAGGATCTTCTCGCTCTCGACCGCGTACTGGACGCCGTCCCTGCTCACCAGGACGATATCGCCGTCTCCGATCTGGAAGGCGAAGACAAATTCCGTCGTTATGAGCATTCCCAGGAGCGTCGTGCCGTAGAGCTTGTACACTTCTTTCGGGTCGCCGGCACCACTGCGGCCGCCGGCGTCATTCCGGCCGTCAGCGTCCGGATCCCCGACCGGCGGTTCCCTTCGCTCCTGCACGTGATCGCGCAGCACGCGCCGCTTCCACTCCCTCTCTATGGATTCCGGGATCTTCAGGTTGCCTTCCCGGCTCAGATAGGACCGCAGCATGAGGCTGTCGCCGTCGAAGCTCTCCAGGATCTCCTTCATGCTGCTGCAGAACACTTCCGCCGCGATCTTCGCGCCGACGCCGCTGTACGGGCATCGCTCACTTCCGTGTCCGTCGGCGGCCGCGATCACAACGGCCGATTCCGACAGACTCTCGACCCGGCAGCTGTCCTGGCATTCCGTCCCCTTTCTGCTATGAGAAGCCCCCCTGACGCTGATTCCATACAGAAAACGTTTCATGGGAGTTCCTCCTTACCACACATCCTCCGCCTTTACATCTTCGGGCTTGGGAATGTTGTTGATGCTCAGGTAATTCTGCGCCTGTACGACCGGCTTTTTCTCTTCGCCGCCCTCTGCGCCGTCTCCCCGGTTCTGGTTCTCCTTGTTTTCATCGGTCTTGGAATTCGGCGAAGAGACAGAACTGACCAGTGTGGAGGCCCACTTGATGAGTCCCGTGAGCATAGTCGCGTTATTTGCCTTGAAGACGAGTTCCGGATTGCCCGTGAACTCGGTCAGAACGTCATCGTCCGCGTCCTTGCCGATGGAAATGGCGATCCTCACTGCTTTTTTGCCCCAGGGCATCTTGAGGAGTTTCTCCAGAGGGCCCTTGTAATCATCTGTGGGCATGCCGTCCGAGATCAGGACGATCACGGGCGGAAGCGCTCTCTCCGGCATGGGGGGAATGCTCAGCTGCGCTGCCAGAAGGGAGAAAGCCTTTCCCATATCGGTGAGACCGTCCGCCTCCAGGTCGTCCCAGGCGAAGTCTTCTACCGGGACAGGCTCCGGCGTGATCCAGGAAGCGCCGGTGGAAAACCGCAGCGTTCTTACATAGACCTGCGCGTTGGGATTTTCCAGTGCCGCGCTCTTCATCTCGGGAATCACCGACTGGATCGCGTTGTTGAGGGCACCGATCTTCTCCTTTCTCATCGAAGACGAGTTGTCCGCTACCCAGAAAAAATATAAAGGCCTGCTGGCGAGTTCTCCGCCGGGTCTGACCAGATTGTGAGTTTTGTTAGGCATATTCTTTCCTCCTTGCTTAAATGTGCCGGGCCTCCGCCGAGGCACCTGTTCTTATCATGTGATCCGCCTGCGATCAGCAGAATTCTCCCTTCACGTTTCCGAAGTCGATGGACGCTCCCTCCATGACAGCTCCGCTTCTCCCCGCCGCGATCGCTGTCTGCGAGCCGTCCTGCCGCAGGTAAGTCCAGTTGACCTTATCGTCATTGCGAACGCCCAGGATGCGCCTGTCCTTGGGATTCTGGACGACTTCCCCGATCGCCGTCTCCATGTCGTAGTCCGAGTAGACGTGATGGGAATAGAGCTTTCTGCCCGGCGTCAGAAGAAGCCGGTTCTTTCCGATCTTCATCATGGCGGGAGGCGCCGACTTTGTCCTGCAGTTCCAGCAGCTGTGAGGTTCCTTCCTCGCTGTTTTGGCAGGGTCATAGAAGATCTCCGCCCCGCACTTCGGGCAGGCGTAGATGCAGCTCATCATGTTGCTGAGGACGCCCAGCCACTGGTTCTCCGTCACGCGCATATTAGGCTGCCGGATCCCCACCGTAAAGGTCTGCGTGAACAGGTCCCTGAGATCCTGCGGATAGAGATCCCAGTAGATCAGGGCGTTGTCCTGATAGCCGCGCTTGGGGCGGTTGGTGTCGTTATTCGGGTCGAAAATGAAGACCGGATCCGTCCCGTACAGCATGTTCATGGCCGCTACATCGAGACACCTGATGTCGGCCTCTCTCTTGCCGTCGAGAGGATGGTTGAGCATGAACATGTAGAACAGCAGCACTGCCAGCGACCACTGGTCGGTGTGCCTGGACGGCGCGGCCTTGCCCGTGACAATTTCCGGCGCCATAAATCTCTGCGTCCCGTAGACCGGCACATAGTCCGCGCCGTTGTAAATGACGTTGTCGTTGTCGCAAATCAGGACGTCCCCTGTCTCCGGGTCAAAAAAGAGATTGCCGAAAGAAATATCCCTGTAACTGTAGCCCTCATCATGGAGCTTCTTGAAAGCCATCGTGGTCTTGTAGGCGGCCTTGCACAGCACATAGAAAGTCGGGTCGGCCTTTCTCTTCATGAGGTGGATAATGCTCGTGTAGTGGTCCGGGCGAAACTCCATGGCATAGCCGAACAGGCTGCTCCCCTCCAGATAAAGCATGTCCAGCGGCCACAGAAAAGCCTTGTCCGGGTTGCCGCGCGCGATCAGGTTCTTGAGACACTTTTTCTGCTGCGCCGTGGCGCCGTCCGGATAATACCATTTGAGCGCGTATATTTTTCCGCCGGTCTCCACCTGATAGACTTCTCCCTGCGCGCCGGCGGCACAGTATTTCTTCACCGTGTACCGGGCGCCGCTGTCAGAAGACAGCACCGTTCCTGCTCTGAGTCTTCCTTCCATTCCTTACCTCCAAGTCGAAGCGCCTTGCGCTGAGACACGCGAGGAGAATTTCGCGAAGGCGAATTCTCCGATGCGATCTGCAAGGTTTGTGGCGCTTCGGCACAAACCTTGTGAGTGAAAAATCAGCTCATCAGAGTGATTTTTCACTCTTACCTCCGTTATATGATTACACTGTTCTTCTTCTTTAAGACCCTCTCCCCGTAGCAGACACACCACACGGCGGCGGCCCACCTGGCGAGCTCCCGGCTGACGCCGAAATCGCTCACGAGCCTGTTGATAAACCGTCCCGGAAAGAGATCCGTGATCTCGTCGGCCTCTTCGATTGCCCTTGCGATGTCCATCTTGTAGAGGGTGCAGACCAGATAGGTCTGAAGGTCGCTGTCCGGTATCAGGTCGGACATATAGGACTTGAACCTGGCCACGCTCTCAAGGCACTGCGGGTGCTCCTCGAGCATCTTCGTAAAGGCCGCCTCAAACTGCCTTGCTCCCGCGGCAAAGTCGTCTCCTCCGTCTCCGCGAGCCTCTTCCTTAAGCTCTATATCCTCCAGCAGGACAAGATCCGCGTCGAAGCTTCCTTCCTGGGCCGCTCCCGCCTGAAATCTGTCCTTCCAGGCGGAAAGCGCTTTCTGATAGCCCAATGTGAGGAGCCACCCCTCAAACTCCGGCGTAAAATTGGCGTCGTCCTGATAGAGGCCGGCCGCCTTCCGGGAGAGCGCTTTTTTGGAAATATCCGCAAATTTCTGCAGGTAAGAGGCCAGTTCCTTTACAGTCCGGAACTGCTGCCCGTCGAACTCGAAGGTCTTCTTCTCCTCCAGGACCGCCAGCATGAGCGGCAGTATGTTTCCCCGGTTGAACTTCGATTCCTTTCTGGCGTAGCACCTCTCCAGGTAGCGCACGGCCGCAACTACGCTGTCCTTTCTCTTCGAAGTCTGCGCGAAATCGCCGAAGATCTGCTCCTGGATCATGAACAGGACCAGCTTTACGGTCTCTTCCCTTTGATCGGATTGCGGACCGGATTGCGGATTCGATTGCGGATCGGATTTAATGAGCGCGCAGACATGGTCCAGGTCTCCGCAGCTGTGTCCCATCCAGTACAGATTGGCCACGCCGGGATTCCTTACCAGCCACTTGAGAAAAAGAAGGTTCCCCTTGGAGGGATCCTCGTTATACTTTTTCTCCGCCCACACGGCTGAAGCCAGGGCGCGCTTGTCAGAGCCTCCCACCTCTGCGCGGAACGCCCCGCTCAGAAGGAAGTCCCTGCCCTCGCTCCAGTTGATCGCCATGGCGTTTGCCAGAGCCGCCGTCGTCGGATAGCTCTTCTCGCCAAACTTGTATGCATTCATAAATCAGTCCTCTCTGATACAGATCTTCCCGTCTGCCTCTCTGAGAATTCCCTCGTCCAGCATCCGGCTGCAGACATCCCGCAGCCGCTCCCGGATCTTGGAACTTGTCCTGGCATATCCGAAGCTCCTCGCCGCTTCCGCGATCAGATCCTGCGTGGAGAGGCCCAGGGCGGACGCAACGATCTCGCGGATCGCGTCCTTGATCTCTTCGTCGCAGATATGCTCGATCGCTCTGGGCTGCTGCCCGTCCGCGGGTACCCGCGCCCGGATCCTGATGCTCCCGTCCGCCTGACCGGTGAGATAGAGGAATTCTCCCCGCTCTGTGATCCGGTCGGCGAGAAGGCCGCTGACGCAGTCGTCCAGGGACCGCTTTACCAGTGCCGTCACCTTTCGGTTGCCGAAGACCGGCGCCAGGCGCTTGTAGAAGATCTCCTTGTGGATCGGCGCCTCCGCCTCCATAACGTACATGATCTTTGCCGCCAGTTTCTGACGGATTCCGGCCCCGGGCAGATCCGGCGCCTTCATGGGATCGACGGTCCTGTATCTCTCAAATTCCAGCCTCTGCTCCTGCGCGGGAGCCTCTCTCTCAATGACGAGATCTTCTCCCATTCGCGTGCCGGCAGCATTTTCCTGGTTGTCTCTCTCTTTTGGCCCGTCTTCTCCGGCAGCCGGCCGGTTCTTCATCGCATCCCGCAAAAAAGCGAGAAGCCTCTCCTTCTCCTGGCCCGTGTTACGGAACCAGTTGAAGGCCCACACGTGGTGCAGATTCCAGCCCATCTCTTTCATGACGGTCCTGCGGAGGACGTCTCTGTCCCTCGCTGTCCTCGCCATCGTGTAATTCTCTCCGTCGCACTCGATGCCGGCCATATAGGTGCCCGGGGCATCCGGGTGCAGCACCGCTATATCCAGCTTGTAATCGGACTGGCCGATCTCGCGCCTGACCTCAAAACCGCTCCTGCGGATGAAATCGGCCACCACGTCCGCAAACCTGTTGTCCGTCTCTTTGTCGTCCGTCCCGTAAAGGATTCCGCTGTCATTCTGCATGGCGTAGTAAATATACTCGCGCAGGAGCCTGACGCCTTCCGCCTCCGTCCTGCTCAGATCGATGTCCGTGGGCAGAATGGAACCGACCAGCTTGACATTATATTTTGCCCTCGTGATCGCGACATTGAGCCTGCGCTCTCCGCCCGCGGCTCCCAGAGGGCCGAATCTCATATACATCTTTCCCTGGCTGTTTCTGGCGTAGCAGATACTGAACATGATCGTGTCCCTCTCGTCGCCCTGCACGTTTTCCAGGTTCTTGACGAAGAAAGGCTCCTCCTTGTTCTCGTCAAAAAATCCCTCGTACGCCGGATTATTCAGCCGGAAGTCATTCACCGCCTCCTCGATCACACTCTGCTGCTTCTCGGAGAAGGCTATGATCCCCAGAGATCTCTCGGGATGCTCCTTGATGTGCTCCTCCAGAAGGCGTACACATCTCCTGGCTTCCATGACATTGGAGCGATCGTGGTAGCAGCCCCCGGGCACATACACATACTCCAGTCCGCTGTCCCGAACCTTTCCCGTCCCTGGGAACGTGATCAGCCTGTTGTTATAAATCCTCTTGTTGGAAAAGGCAATGAGGGACTCGTCCTTGCTGCGGTAGTGCCAAAGCAGCGTGCACGCAGGCAGGCAGGCCCCCGCCTCATCAAGAATCGACTCGCTGTCGGCGTCGACCAGGATTTCCTCCTCTTCGTCCTTGTCGAACTCTTCGGTACTGCCCACCGCATTGAAGAAATTCGTAGGCGGCATCTGCCGTGTGTCACCGGCGATCACCACCTGTTTTCCCCTGTAGATCGCGCCGATCGCGTCCTCGGGAAGAATCTGGGAGGCCTCGTCGAAGATGACCAGATCAAACCGGTACAGATCCGAATCCAGAAAATAGGAAACGGACAGCGGCGACATCATAAAGCACGGCTTCAGCTTCATGAGCAGGGTCGGAATCGCCTTGAAGAGCTTTCTAAGCGGCATCACGCGGCTTCTCTTCTCCGACTCCTTTCTCAGAAGGGCGATCTCGTCCATGGCGCCCGTCATGCGGCCCACGCCCGCCGGTTTCTGGCCGGACAGGATCTGCGTGAGCCTTGCCCTGGCCAGCGCAAGTGCCTTTTCATCATTTTCCTTAAAACACGCAATCGTATTCTCATGCAGGAGCGGCTGGAATCGCATAAGATTGGAGATTCCGTTGTCCACAAGGCACTCCATGATCCACTTGACCAGAAATCCCTTTCTGTAGACGTTCACAATGTCCCGTTCCCCCGTCTCCTCCACATATTCTATGTAGTCCTCGAGGCCTTCCCTCCTGCAGGCGGCCAGAAGATCCGCGTAATCGATCCAGCTTGTGAGCTTCTCGGGATCGTTGCACGCCGTGATCCGGTCGCTGAGAACACCCAGCGGCACGTTTTCCAGGTCTTCTCCCGGGAACCATGCGCAGAGGCAGCGGAAATACACGTCGCCCACGGCTGCGTCATCGCATGCCGTCATTGCTTCCGCGAAGGCGGCCCGAAACTCCCTTTCGCCGCTTCCTATCTTCTCCGCGAGGATCTGCGCCGTGCGCTCGACCATCTCATAATCAAGGTAGTCCTCGAACAGCTCAAACAGCTCTGCGGCGGTGTTCTCGCCGGCTGCCGCTTCGCCGGCGCAGGTATTCTCTCTGAAAACCGAAGAACCGGCCAAAGACTCGAGCCCTCTGTCAGAGCTCCACTCCCGGGCTGTCCGGTCGCCGATTTTCACCTCGCTTCGCTCGCCGGCATCCCTGCCCCAAAGGGCTCTCTCCGCTTCACTCAGGCCGTAAAGTTTCTCATATTCCCTGCGCGCGGCGAGCTCATCGATCATAGTGCCGACCAGATTCCAGTCGGTCTCCCCGCCTCGGAAGCAGGATCCCAGTATCCTGGCCGCATTTCTCTCAAGCCCGAGAACCCGGTTCCTCATATCCTGAAAGCTCTTCAGAGCTGTCAGGGCAGCTTCGCAGTCTGCATCGTTCAGGTCCCCTCCGAGTCCCCTGCGAGTCCCGGAGATCAGTTTCACATCGCTCCAGTAATCCTGGCGGAGCCATTTGAACATGGATCTGTAATCCGTCCTGAATTTGTGCAGCAGCCGCGCCGCATCCAGGTTCAGAAAATCCTCTGTCCACTCTGTCTCAAGCCGCCTCTTCCATTCTTCCAGTTCCGCCTGCGACCGGCGGACCGACGCCGCGATCTTTCTCAGTTCGTCTGCCGTGCAGTCTCTCATCCAGTTCTCCGGAAGATTGTGCGGCCGGCACAGCAGTTCCAGAAACCTTCTGATCTGCCGCAAAGATTCCGGACTGTAGTCCAGCTTCTTCCCGGTCAGCGCGTTAAAAGAATCCACACAGCCGACGATCGCCGCCAGCTCTCCGAGCGCCTTTTCTGTCCCGTCCGCCTCCTGCGGGAGCACAAATCGGCCTCCAAAGTGCTCAGCCACGCACTTTTTCAGGGATTCGAACAGCATCGATTTGTGCAGCGCGCCGCACTGTTCGCGGTAGTCCTTCCAGGTGAACTGCCTTCCCGGCTCCGCGCAGGCCAGCAGCATGACCGAATCCGCCCCGAACACAACCGTTCCCAGCTTGCTCAGAGTCTGTTCAATATAGCTTCTCAGCTCATACGTGACGGACGTGATCGCCGTGTTTCTCCAGGGATTTTTCCTCAGATCTCCGTCATACACATTGACGAAGGCCTCCAGCTTTCTCAGCGCCGCGATCCTCCGCCGGAGCTGTCTTTCGGACACGTTCCCGACCTTCTCGGCAGCCTTGTAAAAGCGCGTATCCTCCATCTGCGCGACCTGCGAGATCGCCTCGTAGATCGACATTCCCAGCGGCTCTCTTCGCGCATCCATCTCGTCAAAATATCGATTCAGCTCACTCCGTTCCTCCTCCATCTCTTCGAGGAAATCCGATACGCCGGGCCTCAGTTCCCTGACAGGCGCATCCAGAGTATTGACAAGGTCCTGGATCACGCCCTTTTTCTCCGCTTTGTAGTTGTGCAGGGACAGGCAGTACTTTTCCAGCCCCACATCCTGCAGCCTTCTGTAGACCACACTCAGCGCGGCCATTTTCTCCGAGACAAAAAGCACCTTCTTCCCATTTGCCAGTGAATCGGCAATGATGTTGGTGATCGTCTGGCTCTTTCCCGTGCCGGGCGGTCCCTGCAGCACGAAGCTGACGCCCTCGCGCGCCAGGGCAATGGCATCCTGCTGACTCGCGTCCGCATTGACGACCAGATTCGATTCCTCGCAGGGAACACTGTCGTGGTCGAACACTCTCCGCTGCGGCCCGGTCTGCGACAGCCCGGAATAGTCCCCTGAAAACGGTCCGGTTTGAGACAGCCCGGAATAGTCCCCTGAAAGCGGTCCGGTTTGAGACAGCCCGGAATAGTCCCCGAAAAGCGGCCCGATCTGTGGCAGCCCGGAATAGTCCCCGCAGAGCGCCCTGATCACAGGGTTTAAGAAGATCTGCTCGCGATATTTTGCCAGATCCTTGTACATAACGATCTTGAGGAAAGAAAGAAGACAGAGATTTGCCTCCCTGATCACTCTCCATCCCAGGGGTTCCACCGTCTTCTCGATCGCGGCCATCAGCGCCTCAATGTCGTCTCCCGCGGCTTCAACATCCGGCAGACCGACCCCGTACTCAGACGAGAGCACATGCTCCAGGGTCGGATTGACCACGTTGTCCTCATCAATTCTCCTGATCGTAAAGGGCGAACTGATGGAGCTGAGCTCCACGGTCACCGGCACCATGACGAGCGGGGACAGCATGGGCGGATCCGACGGCTTCCGCCGCCACTCCAAAAAGCCAAAACACAGATAAAGCGTATTTATACCCTGCTCTTCCCTGGACAGCCTTGCCCTGGAGCGCAGATTCTTCAGCGTGATCCCCATCTCCTCCGTCGGCAAGTCCGACCCGATCTCTCCCACGGAGAGTTCCACCGGCGCTCCCACCTTATCAAGCATGTAAAACAGCCCCGCCAGCTTCACATCGCTGCCGGTATCGACACGGCGCTTGAACGTAATGGTCTCCTCTGCGACCGCAATTCTCCGATACAGCTTCTCAAAAGAGGGCTCGATCAGCTTCAGAGTCGTCCTCCTGATCCTCCTGAAATTGATCATCCGGTTGCGCCCGCCGATATCGAGGAGTCCGTGCCTCCAGTTATTGAATTTCACTTCCTGTATATGTGTATTAACCGACATTCCATTCCTCTCTCATTTCAGAACAGATCCAAGGCTCGCATAGCGAGCTGGTGTGTCTCGTGCGGCTTGGTGCGCCACGTGCAGGCGTGGTGTGCCGCGCGCGGGCGTGGTGTGCCACATGCTGGCTGGTGCGCCACATGCGGGCTTGGTGCGCCGCGTGCGGGCTTGGTATGCCGCATACGGGCTTGCTTCGCCGCGTGCGTTCATGATAAAACTCACCACTAATAAAGACGGGAGACTTCCGCCTGCGTTAATATCAAAACAGTTTTCTTTTCAGAACATGTCTGACGGCCTGATTACCAGCCCGTCAAACAGAGAGCTCGGAATCTCCGCGTCAAAGGAGAACAGGTCTGCATCTTCCACATTTTTATCACTGTCAAACAGATACGTCAGGACCGTTCGCAGAGACGGATCCACAATCCAGTATTCCCTTACTCCTGACTCCCTGTATTTATTCAATTTCACTGCATAATCCGTCTTTCTCGTCGGTACCGAGACCACTTCTATGATCCAGTCGGGCGCTCCCATGCACCCCCGCTCACTCAGGCGCGACGTATCACGTATGATCGAAAGATCAGGCTCTACATAAAGGGAGTCATCTCCGTTTAAATAGACACCGAACGGCGCAATATAAACTTCACACTCTTTGCTGTAAGCCTTCAGGTGCGCTGCCGCCGCCAGATACATTTCCCCGGTGATCTTCTGGTGCGTCCTCGTCGGCGTCGGAATATAGTAAAGCTTGCCGTCGATCAGTTCCGCCCTGATCCCGTCCGGAAGGGCATAAATATCTTCAATTGTGCTGGGACCGGCATCTTCCCTGACAACATTTCGAATCCCCGTGAACACTTCCGGATAGGTATAGCCGGTTCTCACATATTCGGAATTCTCTCTGCCGGGAGTTATGCTCTCGATCTTTTCATTGCCGGGCATTTTGCTTTCGGACTTCTGCCCTGTCGTTTTTCCGGCCTCAAGCACTCTCGAAAGCGCCTCCACCGTTTTCTGTCTCGGGTTCTTGGTAATTCCGCTCAGCACCTTCTGAACGGTCGCAAGCGGCACGCCCGACATCTCAGCCAGCGTCTCGTTGCTGTAGCCGAGCGCCCGCTTGCATTCTCTCATTTCCTGTAAGTTCATAGGTATCCTCCTTGGCCTTCGGAAGAATTGTTTTCCTAAATGGTACCTTGCTTTTGGTATGTGGTCAAGTGCATTAATTCCAATTAAATGGAATTATCGTCAAAAAATTCCATTTTAATTCCATTTTCAACCAGCAGTTGAATGGAACTAAAATGGAATATCTGATTGCGTGTGAAGATTTATAACACAACCTGACTGCATGCAATGTTATTAATCGGCCGGATTGCATGCGGTACATTTTTGAACTTGCATGCGGTGCATTTTGAACTTGTATTCGGTCATTCCTGACTTGCCTTGTGAGCCGCCGGAATTTTTGTGCTTGTTTTATCATGATTCTGACGGCAGAGTGGTTGTAGAGTACCCTCCGCAACCACTTGGGCGTCATTCTGGTTGACTTTTCTTGTTTCTGACGGCGGAGTGGTTGTGGAGTACCCTCCGCAACCACTTGGGCGTCATTCTGACCGACATTTTCTGTTTCTGACGGCGGAGTGGTTGTGGAGTACCCTCCGCAACCACTTGAGCGTCATTCTGACTGACTTTTTCTGTTTCTGACGGCGGAGCGGTTGTGGAGTACCCTCCGCAACCACTTGAGCGTCATTCTGACTGTGATTGCTTCTGCTGATCTAATGCCGCGTGTACTACCTCCCCCGGCACTTGTTCAGCACTCTGCCCGTTTTCGATAGCTTCTGCTGTTTCAGTGCTGCAAGTACTACCTCCCCCGGCACTCTTTCAGCATTCCGCCCGTTTTCATTAGCTTCTGCTGAACAAGTGCTGCGTGTACTACCTCCCCCGGCACTCTTTCAGCATTCCGCCCGTTTTCATTAGCTTCTGCTGAACAAGTGCCGCGTGTACTACCTCCCCCGGCACTTGTTCAGCACTCCGCCCGTTTTCGATAGCTTCTGCTGTTTCAGTGCTGCAAGTACTACCTCCCCCGGCACTCTTTCAGCATTCCGCCCGTTTTCATTAGCTTCTGCTGTTCAAGCGCCGCGCGTACTACCTCCCCCGGCACTTGTTCAGCACTCCGCCCGTTTTCGATGGCTTCTGCTGTTTCAGTGCTGCAGGTACTACCTCCCCCGGCACTCTTTCAGCACTCCGCCCGTTTTCGATAGTTTCTGCTGTTTCAGTGCTGCAGGTACTACCTTCCCCGGCACTTGTTCAGCACTCCCCCTGTTTTCGATAGCTTCTGCTGTTTCAGTGCTGCAGGTACTACCTCCCCCGGCACTTGTTCAGCACTCGCCCTGTAATCGAAGTTCCTGCTGTCAGTGCCGACAGAGACACCACCGTATTTAAGAATATGCATAATTTTATGCATATTATGCATAATCCATTTGAAATGAGCTCTTAAAAATGGATTTTTGAGAACAAAGGGTT
>JAZQCI010000114.1:0-39009 GCA_045546175.1 Lachnospiraceae bacterium
CACATTCCTCCGCAGGTCAAGAAGTTCATCTATGATCACAAGATCAACTTCTACACCATCGACGGCGTTAAGATCGGTATCGAGACCGGCATGGGCCCGACACGTATCAACACCATCCTTCAGTCCGCATTCTTCAAGCTGGCTAACATCATCCCCGAAGAGGATGCAATCGCCTACATGAAGGCTGCTGCCGAGAAGACCTATGGCCGTAAGGGCCGCGACGTTGTCGAGAAGAACTGGGCAGCGATCGATGCAGGTGCCAAGAACGTTGTCAAGGTTGACGTTCCCGAGTCCTGGGGCCAGGCAGAAGGTGAAGAGTATGATCTCGTTCACGCTACCGGCGCAAGACAGGATGTTGTTGATTTCGTAAACAACATTCAGGTTAAGGTCAACGCTCAGGAAGGCAACACTGTTCCCGTTTCCGCAGCAGGCGTTTATGCAAATGGTGCTACACCTTCCGGCGCAGCTGCATATGAGAAGCGCGGTATCGCAGTCAACGTTCCCGTATGGGCTTCCGAGAACTGCATCCAGTGTACTTTCTGCTCCTATGTATGCCCTCACGCTGCAATCCGTCCTATGGCTCTGACCGACGACGAGTGCGCTAAGCTTCCTGAAGGCACAGTTACGCTCCCGCTTATGGGCATGCCCGGATACAAGTTCGCGATCGTTGTCTCCTCCCTCGACTGCACAGGCTGCGGCAGCTGCGCAAACGTCTGCCCCGGCAAGAAGGGCAACAAGGCTCTGAACATGATGAGACTCGAGGAAGGCATGAAGCAGCCTAACGAGCAGGATGCTTTCAACGTAGCAGTAACATTCGAGCCCAAGCAGGATGTTATCGACAAGTTCAAAGAGACCACAGTTAAGGGCTCCCAGTTCAAGCAGCCCCTGCTTGAATTCTCCGGCGCATGCGCAGGCTGCGGCGAGACTCCTTATGCTAAGCTGGTCACTCAGCTGTTCGGCGATCGTATGTACATCGCGAACGCAACAGGATGCTCCTCCATTTGGGGTAACTCCTCACCTTCCACTCCTTACACAGTAAACCACAAGGGTCACGGCCCTGCATGGTCCAACTCCCTGTTTGAGGATGCTGCTGAGTTCGGTTATGGTATGCTTCTTGCAAACCAGTCCCTGAGAGCAAACCTCAAGTCCAAGGTCGAGGCTATTGCCGAGACAGCAGGCGAGGATGTTAAGGCAGCAGCTCAGAAGTGGATCGACACCTTCGCTGTCGGCGCTGAGAACGGCGCAGCAACGGATGCACTGGTAGCAGCTCTTGAGGCTGACGGCTCCGACGCAGCTAAGGAAATCCTTGAGCAGAAGCAGTTCCTGGCTAAGAAGTCCCAGTGGGTATTCGGTGGTGACGGATGGGCTTACGATATCGGCTACGGCGGTGTTGACCACATCCTTGCTTCCGGTAAGGACATCAACGTATTCTGCTTCAACACTGAAGTTTACTCCAACACAGGCGGACAGGCTTCCAAGGCTACTCCTGTCGGTGCGGTTGCTCAGTTCGCAGCAGGCGGTAAAGAGACCAAGCAGAAGGATCTCGCAGCTATGGCTATGAGCTATGGTTATGTATATGTCGCACAGATCTCTATGGGCGCTGACAGAAATCAGTGCATCAAGGCGATCAGTGAGGCTGAGGCATATCCCGGACCTTCCCTGATCATCGCATACGCTCCTTGCATCAACCACGGTATCCGCAAGGGTATGGCTAAGGTTCAGGATGAAGAGAAGCTCGCGGTTACGACCGGTTACTGGAATCTGTTCAGATTCAATCCTGCCGGCGGCGCCAAGAAGTTCTTCCTGGATTCCAAGCCCGCTACAGATCCTTACATGGACTTCCTCGGCGGAGAGGTTCGCTACACATCCCTGAAGCGCTCCAACCCTGCAAAGGCAGACGCTATGTATGCAGAGAACGAGGCAAATGCAAAGGCGAAATACGCATACCTCGAGAAACTGGGTGCTCTGTACAACGAGTGATTCAGTTCCGAACACGGAGGATCCGGCCTCTCAGAGCCGGTCTCCCGCCCTTGAAAAAGACCGCTCCAAAGAGACTGACATTTTGTGATTCTCTTGACGGCCATTCAAAAAAGGGATAAGATATGATTGTTTCAAGGCACAGATACGGCTGTATCTGTGCCTTGAATGCAAATTAGGCTATTTAGGCTTGTCTAACTTAAATAAGAAAGGAGACCACTATCATGGCACGTGTTATTAGTGATGCTTGCATCAGCTGCGGTTCCTGCGCTGCACAATGTCCCGTTGACGCAATCGCTCAGGGCGATTCCCAGTACGAGATCAATGCAGACGCTTGCATCGATTGCGGCGCTTGCGAAGCTCAGTGTCCTGTAGGCGCTATCTCTGAGGGTTGAGTTCTTCTTAGCCATTGAGAGAGCCTGCTGCACAACAGCTCAGCTTAGTAAAGAATGAAAGAGAGCCCGAGGCAAATGCCTCGGGCTTTTTTTTCGTCTCACAAAATGGGATCTTGGGATCTCTTTCCCCTGCACTATAAGATTCGCTGCAGAGCGTTATTTGAACAGCTGCTCCATATCCTCATGGCAGATCGGCCTGATGCCGTTGGCCGTGAGTACCTTGATCGCTTTGTCATTATCCGCCACGCGGAAGACCATAAATGCGCTGTTCGCTTTTTTGGCAAGGAAAGCGTAGGAGTACTCAAGGTTTACCTTATTGTCCCCGAGAATGTTCAGCATGCTGACCAGGGCGCCTGGTTTGTCCTCAATCTCCACGGCAATGACCTTCGTGATCGAGCAGACATATCCCTCCTCCTTGAGGATCTGAATCGTATTGAAAGGATCATCGACAATGACGCGGACAATTCCGAAGTCCTCGCTCTCTGCGAGGGACAGAGCTCTCAGGTCGATGCTGCTCTTCTCCAGAATTTTCGTAAATTCCGCCAGAGCGCCGGGCCTGTTCTCCAAAAACACAGAAATCTGTTTGACTGTCATTTGAACCTCCTTTTCTCCTCACCGAGAGGGTCGCTGAACATTATTGATAGTGACGTTATTGATAGAGACATTTATTGATAAAGATTTCTCTTATCGATCACTCTCTTTGCCTTGCCCTCACTTCTCGTGATGCTCTTGGGCGCCACAAGTCTGACTACGCAGTAGATGCCGAGCATCGCCTTGAGCGCGGCGACAAGCTGTTTCTCTCTTCCCGCCACTTCGGACAGGGAGTCCGAGAACATCTCGGGTGTCATTTCGACCTGCACCTCGATGCGGTCGGTATTATTCGCTCTGGTCACAACGATCTGATAATTAGCCGGATAGCCGCAGTTCATCAGCACTGTCTCGATCTGGGACGGGAATACATTGACGCCCTTGACGATCAGCATATCGTCGCTTCTTCCCATCGGCTTGGACATTCTCACGTGTGTCCTTCCGCAGGAGCAGGGCTCGTCGTAGAGTATTCCGATATCCTTGGTCCTGTAGCGGATCAGCGGAAAAGCTTCTTTGGTGAGGCTTGTGAATACCAGCTCACCCTTTTCGCCGTGAGGCACGGGTTCCCCGGTCTTGGGGTTGATCGTCTCCACGATGAAGTGGTCCTCATTGACGTGCATGCCGTGCTGCGCGCTGCACTCATAGGCGACGCCCGGTCCGGAGATCTCCGTGAGTCCGTAGATATCGTACGCCTTGATGCCCAGGCCTTCCTCAATGCTGCGGCGCATCTCCTCCGTCCACGCCTCTGCACCGAAAATACCGGCCTTGAGTTTGATGCGGTCCCTGAGCCCTCTCTCATTTACGGATTCCGCGAGATAGGCCGCGTAAGAAGGCGTGCAGCACAAGATCGTTGTTCCGAGGTCCGTCATGAACTGAAGCTGGCGGTCCGTGTTGCCCGAGGACATGGGAAGCGTCAGGCTCCCCAGCTTATGAGAACCGCCGTGAAGGCCCGCTCCGCCCGTGAACAGCCCGTAGCCGTAACAGACCTGCACCACGTCGTCTTTGGTCGCTCCGGCCGCCGCAAGGGCCCTTGCGCAGCACTCCTCCCACAGGTCAACGTCGTTCTGTGTGTAGAAAGCCACTACTCTTCTGCCCGTCGTGCCGCTCGTGGAATGGATCCTGACGCAGTCGGACAGCGGCGCCGCCATGAGTCCGTAGGGATACTGATCTCTCAGATCATCTTTGGTCAGGGTCGGAAGAAGGTGTAGGTCCTCGATCCCGTGAATGTGCTCCGGGCGAACGCTGAGTTCGTCCATTTTCTTTCTGTAATAAGGGACGTTGTTGTAAACTCTCTCAACCTGCTTTACCAGCCTTTCGTTCTGCCAGGCTGTGATCTGCTCCCGTGAGGCGCATTCCACCTCCGGGTCAAAATAGCGATCCATATCTGCGTCTTCCTCCTTGTAGTATCTATCAGCGAATATATGCGGATAACGCCGCCTCTTATCTGGCGAGATTTGCAAACTTGGTCAGTGCCGGCTGCCAGCTCAGTTCCACTGTGCCGATCGGGCCGTTTCTCTGTTTGGCGATAATGATCTCGGCGATCCCTTTTTTCTCCGAATCCTGGTTGTAGTAGTCGTCGCGGTAAATGAACATGACGACGTCCGCGTCCTGTTCGATGGCGCCGGACTCACGCAGGTCGGAGAGCATGGGCCTGTGGTTAGGCCTGGATTCTACCGCTCTCGAGAGCTGGGACAGCGAGACAACGGGAACATTCAGCTCACGGGCGATGGCCTTGAGGGATCTGGAGATCTCAGAGATCTCCTGCTGCCTGGACTCGCCGGATTTGCCGCTGCCGCTCATCAGCTGCAGGTAGTCGATGATGATCATCTCCAGGCCAAATTCCATCTTGTACTTGCGGCACTTGGAGCGCAGCTCCTGAACGGAGATCGCCGGCGTGTCGTCGATGATCAGCCTGCTCTCTCCGATATTGCCCGCGCTCTCGACCAGGTCCGCCCACTCCTGCTCCGTCAGGTCTCCGGTTCGGATCTTCTGGGCGTCCACATGGGATTCCATGGAGAAAAGCCTGTTTGTGAGCTGCTCCTTGGACATTTCCAGTGAGAAAATAGCGACGCAGCGGTTCTCCTTGAGCACCAGGTGCTGGGCGATGTTGAGGACCAGCGCTGTTTTGCCCATGGAAGGTCTCGCGGCGATCAGGATAAAGTCAGAGGGCTGAAACCCCGCCGTTCTGTTGTCCAGGTCCGTAAATCCGGTGGAGAGGCCCGTCACATTGCCCTTGATATGGCTGGCGTACTCGATCTTCTCAATCGCGTTGATGACGATCTGGCGGATGGGTACGAACCCGGCGGAATCCCTTCTCTGGGAGATCTCGAAGATCTTCTTCTCAGCCTGGTTCATGATCACGTCCATGTCGTCTTTCTGCGTGTAGCAGGCCCCCGCGATCTCCTCGTTCGCCCGAATCATCCTGCGCAGCAGCGCTTTCTCCGAGACGATCTTGGCGTAGGATTTGATGTTGGCTGATGTGGGCACCTGCTCGATCAGCTCCAGGATCGTACTGCTTCCGTAGACTTCCGGCGGAAGGTTCATCTCCCGCAGCCGCGTCTGCAGCGTGACAGGATCCACCGCCATGCCTTTCTGGTGCATCTCTGTGATCGCAGTAAAAAGCACGCCGTACTGACGGGCGTAGAAATCCTCTTCCCTGAGCATTTCCATGGCGACCTCGATCGCCTCCGCATCCATCAGCATTGCGCCGATCACGGACTGTTCCGCTTCTATACTGTGGGGCATCACCCGCTTGATTGCATCTTCCCCTGCCATAAACCCGTCCTTAGTTTCCTTACGCTTCCTGTACGACCACGTTGAGCTTTCCGGTCACCTGTGTGTGGAGCTTGATCGGGACTTCAAATGTTCCGAATGACTTAATGGGCTCCGCGACCTGGATCTTCTTTTTGTCCAGATCCAGTCCGTGCTGCTCCTTGGCCGCCGCCGCGATTTCCTTGGCGGAAATGGATCCGAACACTTTGCCGTTCTCGCCCGCTTTCATCTTGACAACGATCTTGCGCGCCGCGAGATCCTCCGCCATAGCTTTGGCGTCTGCGAGCTTCTGCGCCGCGACCTTGTCCTCGTGCGCCTTCTGAAGCCTGAGCTCATTTTTGTTCCTCTCCGTAGCTTCGACGCCGAGCTTCTTGGGGAGCACATAGTTGCGGGCGTAGCCGTCGCTTACCTTGACGATCTCGCCCTTTTTGCCGAGTGATTTGACGTCCTGTAATAAAATTACCTGCATAATTTACCTCTTTCCGCACGCGTGCGTGTGCACTGTTCAAGGCTCGCGGAGCGAACCCTGCGCCGCGCGCATCGTTATATGTCTCCGGCCTCCGTCATCTTGCTGATGGTGGCCTTGAGTGTCTCTATTGCCTCTTCGATCGAAGTGTTCTCCAACTGGCATCCCGCGACATTGAGGTGCCCGCCTCCGCCCATCTTCTCCATGATCAGCTGCACATTGACCTCGTCGATGGAGCGGGCGCTGATAAATATCTCATTCTGATAGCGCGTCAGGACAAAGCTCGCCTTGACGCCCTTGATATTGAGCAGGTCATTTGCCGCCTGCGCGCCCACTACAGTAGGGCTCTGGGCGTCGTCCGCGCTGCAGACGGAGATCGCATAGGCGTCAAGATAGATCTGCGCGTGGGACACCGCGTCCGCTTTGGCTCTGTACGAGACGACATCGTCCCGCAGGAGTTTGCGCACACGGGTCACGTCTGCGCCGCAGCGGCGGAGGAACGCGGCCGCCTCGAAGGTGCGCACGCCCGTCCTGTTGGTGAAATTATTGGTGTCCACAACGATACCGCCGTAGATCGCGTCCGCTTCCTCCGGTCTCACCTTGATGTTCTCGCCGGTGTACTGCAGGATCTCGGATACCATCTCACAGGCAGAGGACGCATAGGGCTCTACATAGGAGAGCGTCGCGTTCTCGATCACTTCTTTGCCCTGTCTGTGGTGGTCCAGTACCACGATCGACTTGCACTTCTTGAGCAGCTCCGGGCACTCCGTGATGCTCGGTTTATTGACATCGACGACTACCAGCGCGGAGTTGTCGGTGACATACTCCATCGCGTGTATGCTGTCGATGATCATATCTTTGTCATAATTCTCATTCTTCTCAAACAGCGACAGGACCTGCCTGAGCGATATGGTCCTCTCGTTGATGACAATATAGGCTTTGCGGTTCAGCGTACGGGCGATTCTGTAGATGCCCAGCGCGGCACCGAAGCTGTCGGGGTCCCCGAGGCGGTGACCCATGATGAAGACCGTGTCCCTCGAATTTATGATCTCCTTGAGGGCCTGCGCCTTGACTCTCGCCTTTACGCGCGTGCTCTTCTCCACCTGTCTGCTCTTGCCGCCGTAATAGGTGACATTCTCCGAGTTCTTGACGACTGCCTGGTCGCCTCCTCGTCCCAGTGCCAGGTCGATGGCGTTTCTTGCGAACTCGTAATTCTGCGCGTAAGAGAGTCCGTCAAGGCCGATTCCGATACTGAGCGTGATCGCCATCTCATTTCCGATCTTGACTGTTTTGGCGTCCTCGAGAAGGTCGAAGTGATCCTCCTCCAATTGCCGCAGCGCTTTCTTGCGCATCACGATCAGGTACTTGTCCTTCTCCATCTTGCTGCAGATTCCGTCGATGGAGGCAAAATATTTCGTCACCTTTCGGTCGATCAGCGCCACCAGCAGCGACTTGCGGACGTCTTCGAGCGTATCGACCGCTTCCTCGTAGTTGTCGATATAGACAAATCCGACCACCATGCTCTGGTCATCCACTTCCTGGATCGCCAGTCTCGCCGCCGTGTTATCGATGAGGAAGAGAGAATACAACTCCCCTTTCCTGGCTTTTTCATCCAACATCGTGTTGGAGGGAAGAAGGTCGGCCATATCCAGTTTTTTGATCTGGGCCATGTAGCTGCTGCCCTCGAACTCCACCTGGATCCGGATATCCTTTCCGTCCGCCGGAAAGCTCTCTCTCCTAACAGTCGGGAAAATTGTGGTGATGGAGCGCCGGTAATCGGTGTCCTTGTGCACAGCCGCCGCGAAGGCGTCGTTGATCCACTCAATCTTGCCCGTATCATCCAAAAGCGCGTACGGGACGTCGAAACTCTTGAGCAGTTCCCCCTGCATCTGCGCGTAAGAAGTGGCAAAGTTCAGCATCTCCCTGCGCAGGATCTCACTGTTGTTGAGATACATGTAGAGCGTGAAAATAAAGTAAATCACCAGAAAGACTGTGAGGATCACGCCCACAGGCCAGTCGATGAAATAAACAAGCACAGTGATCGCCGCGAGGAACAGGCCCAGAAGAAGCGGTATCTTAAAGAAAACGCTCAGTTTCTTCTTACGTCTCTCCCCTCTGCTCATTGATAAATCCCTCCGGGTTCTCGTGATACTTTCGGACCCACTCTTTATAAGGCATGTCAGGATCCAAAATCAGTTCACCGTGATCACTGCTTCCGATCACGAATTTGTTGTAATCCCCAAACTGGCGGCGCAGATGCACCTTGTATCCCTTGGGCACCGGGACCTTGAGCATCTCAAAGTCCAGATAGACCGTATCGTCAAATTCGGAGCGCAGGTCATACATCTTCATGCCGTAGGGATCATAGCTGATCTTCGCGACATATTTGGTGGGGATATCGTTGTACCTTCTGCATTCCTCCTCAAACTTTCTGTAGGCGTCTTTATAGGAGTAGAATTTGCTCAGCAGAGGCATGATCATATGGCCCGCCTTGCGCTTGGCAGATGCTTTCTCCGCGTTAAAACCGACCGTAGTTCTGTACAGGATCTTGGCCTGCTCTCTGTACTTGTCGATCCGCCTCATCTGCTTTGCCCAGAGCGTCCGGTTTCTCACCACATTGTCCAGGGGGAAGATGTCGATGAATATTCCCTGGTTAAAGGACACATCCTTCTCCACTTCGCTGAGCAGGACGCCGGTCGTATTGCTGTTTCTGAGCTGCGCATGCCCTCTGAAGTAGCCCTCATCGGTGTCAAAAGTCTGAAAGAAGTAGGGTTCCTCAAACTCATCCGCGTGGGCGCACAGAAGATCATACTGATCTCTGAGCATCATCAGGTCAATGTCATCATCCCAGGGGATCATTCCCTTATGTCTCTCCGCGCCGAGGATCGTCCCGCCGGACGCGTAGTACTTGATCCCGTATTTCTTACAGACCTGATCCAGCTGATAGAGAAGATCCAGTTCCACAGCCCAGACCTTTTTCATATGGGCACTGACCAGATAGCCGCATCTTTCTTCTTCCTGATAAAAGGAAGCATCTATTTCCAGTTTCATGTCTCTCCTCTCAGAAATCGTATTTCCCGTGATATTATTACATATCTACAATATATCACTAATCGCTCCCGCAAAAAAGTAAAATAAGAAAGGCCCTCTTCCCAAACTGTCAGGAAGAAGGCCTCTGAATTCTCTGCATTTACCCTGCGCTACCCTCTCGCTCAGCGCTCTGTGTAGGGCATAAGAGCCAGATGACGGGCTCTCTTGATCGTAGCGGTCAGCGCTCTCTGATGAGTTGCGCAAGTACCGGTGATCCGTCTGGGAAGGATCTTGCCGCTCTCAGACACATACTTGTGAAGCTTTGCGACGTCCTTATAATCGATCGCATTGTCTTTGCCGCAAAATACGCAGACTTTCTTTTTTCTATGGAAGCCGCCTCTTTTTCTGAAGGGCGCTTCTTTTCTCTCGGTATAAGCCATATTAACCTCCTGTATTATTTCAGGTACACAGCCGGTCTGGCATAAAAGCCCGATCAGGCGAAAGGAAGTTCCTCGTCAATTCCGTCCGGAATATTCATAAATCCGTCAAGGCTGTCAGAAGTATCGGCGCTCTGCTGGGAAGGACGGCTCGCTCCGCCGCTGTTTCCGCTGTAACTGTTGTTACCGCCGTTTCCGCCGTAGCTGCTGCCGCCGTTTCCGCCATTGTAGCTGTTGTTTCCACCATAATTACCGTTTCCGCCATAGTTTCCGCCGGAAGCAGCATTCTTGCTCTCCGCGAACTCCTGGTCCTCAATGACTACTTCCGTAGTATAGACCTTGACGCCGTCCTTATTGGTGTAACTGCCGGTCTGAATGCGACCGGTAACGGCCATTTTCGTTCCCTTTTTGAGATATTTCTCAACGAACTCACCGGATTTTCCGAAGGCAACGCAGGGAATGAAATCCGCGTTGTTGCCGTCATTACCGGCGTTACGGCTGAATCTTCTGTCAACTGCCAGTGTATATCTGGCGATGCACATGGAATTGTCGCCCTGTGTATATCTGATCTCGGGGTCTCTTGTCAGTCGCCCCATTAAGATTACTTTGTTCATTCTGACCTCTGCTTTCTGTTAAGCTTCGTCCTTCTTAACACACAGATATCTGATGACATTGTCCATAATGCGCATGCGGCTCTCGATCTCGTGGATCGCAGCGCCTTCAGCCTCAAAAGGAATGAAGTAGTAGTACGCTTCGTTCATCTTCTGAATCTCATAAGCGAGCTTCTTCTTTCCCCAGTCTTCGACTTCACCGACCTCGCCGCCGAAACGGGCGATCAGGTCCTTGCATCTGTCGACTACGGCTGTCCTTGTTTCATCGTCAATCTGCGCATTGACAACAACGGCTAACTCGTATTTGCTCATGTGTTCTTTACCTCCTTCTGGTCTCTGGCCCTCACTCGCCGGTGAGAGCAAGGAAAAAATAGCGGGACAAATCCCACGGAAGTTAATCTTACCATAGAATTTGTCCCGTTGCAAGAAGAAATTCTTATTTCTCGTATCCCACAAGGAACGCCTTTGTATTGATCTCCACCGTCTTGGGCGGAACCTTCTCCTCGATGACCTTCAACCACTCTTCTCTCGTGAAGTCCATGTGCCTGGCGGCCAGACCCAGAACGACATTGTTGAAGACGCGGGAGTTGCCCAGGCGAAGGGCCTCGTCCATGGCGTCGATCCTGTAGACCTTGTACTCTTTTTCAAGGTTCTCAATGATGTTTTCGGGATATTTTGCCGCGCCCATGACCACGCTGATGGGATCGATGCGCCAGTCGTTGACGATCAGGACGCCGTCCTTTTTGAGGAAGTTCGCGTAGCGCATCGCCTCGAGTTTCTCAAAAGCGATCAGGACGTCGGCCTGTCCCTCTTCCACGATCGGCTCCGCCACATTGTCACCGTAGCGAACGAAGGTAACAACGCTGCCTCCGCGCTGCGCCATGCCGTGCACTTCCGAGACCTTGACCTGATAGCCGGCGTTCTCCATGACGCCGCCGAGAATACGGCTGGTGAGCAGGGTTCCCTGTCCGCCGACGCCTACGATCATAATATTCTTTGTTTCCATTCTCTTACCTCCCGTCTCTCAGGCCCTAACCTGCTGCAGAGCGCCGAATTTGCACAGGCTCATGCACAGGCCGCAGCCGTTGCACATGGTCTTGTCAATCGCGATCGAGCCGTCTTCTCTCTTTGTCAGAGCAGGGCAGCCGGGCCGCAGGCAGGCGCCGCAGTGCACACATTTCTCCGGAACAGGCTCCACTTTGTAAGGGTGCTTCTGGTCCTTGAGCAGTGCGCAGGGTGCCTTCGCGATAATGACGGAAAGCTCGTCCTTCTTCACTTCTTCCCTGATGACCTTGGTCAGCGCGTCGAGGTCGAAGGGATTGACTTCGTGCACGTTTGTGATGCCGATGCCGTTGCACAGCTTGGTGAAATCAACTGCAGGCACGATCTCGCCGGAAAGGGTCTTTCCGGTCGCGGGGTGATCCTGGTGGCCGGTCATGCCGGTCGTGCGGTTGTCAAGGATGATGACTGTGCCGTGGGACTGGTTGTAGAACATATTGATCAGGGAATTGATTCCCGTGTGCATGAACGTGGAATCACCGATCACTGCCACCCAGTTCTTGATATAATCATGCCCCTTGGCTTTCTCCATGCCGTGCAGGGAGGAGATGCTCGATCCCATACAGACCGTCGTGTCTACGACGGACAGAGGCGCCAGCGCTCCCAGTGTATAGCAGCCGATATCGCCGGCCGCGTGGATCTTCAGCTTGCTCAAAACAGAGAAGGTCGCGCGGTGCGGGCATCCCGGACAGAGAATCGGAGGTCTGGGCGGGATCTGCGGCACAGCCTTGATTCCCAGGTCCATTCCCAGGACTTTCTCTCTGATCATGTTGGCGCTGTATTCACCCTGGATCGTGAAGATCTCCTTGCCGATGCAGGAGATGCCCCAGGACCTGACCTGCTCTTCGACTACGGGCTCCAGCTCTTCGAAAATATAGAGCACATCTACCTTGGACGCAAAGTCCTCGATGAGCTTTCTGGGAAGCGGATGGCACATGCCGAGCTTGAGGATGGAAGCATTCGGGCACACTTCTTTGACATACTGGTAAGCGATGCCTTCGGTGATGAAGCCTACCTTCTTGCCGTCCAGAGTCATATCGCCCATCTCGACCTTATTGAAAGGCGCTGTATTAGCAAACTCCGCGAGGTCCTTCATGCGCTGCTCGACGACCACATGGCGCTTCTTGGCCATGCCGGGCATCATGACATGCTTCTGAATATCTCTCACGTACGGCTTGTCCGGGATCTCCTCGCGCTCGCACAGCTCAACTTCGCACTGGGAGTGCGCAAGGCGGGTCGTCGTCCTGACTATGACCGGGGTGTCGAACTTCTCGCTGATCTCATAGGCGTATTTAATGTAATCTTTTGCCTCCTGGGAGTCTGCGGGCTCCAGGCAGGGAATCGCCGCCGCGCGGCACACCATTCTGGTGTCCTGCTCGTTCTGGGAGCTGTAAAGGCCGGGATCATCCGCCACGACTGCGACCAGTCCGCCATTACAGCCGATGTAAGAGAAAGAATACAGCGGGTCCGCCGCCACATTCAGTCCGACCATCTTCATGGTGCAGAAAGATCTCACGCCGCTGATGGAAGCGCCGATCGCCACCTCCGCGGCAACTTTCTCATTGGGCGCCCACTCCGCGTATACGCCGGGATACTTTACCAGTTCCTCGCTGATCTCCGTGCTGGGCGTGCCGGGATAGGCCGATGAGACCTTGGCGCCGGCCTCCCAGACACCTCTGGCGATCGCCGCGTTGCCGAGCATCATTTTCTTCTCGCTCATAATCAGTACCTCTTTCTCTGTTTTAAATAAGATGCGGGCCGCCCTCCGGCGAGCCGCCGCGTTATTTCATTCTCCGAATCTCGCCCTGGCCCTCGCCAGATCCTGGGCGTCGTCGACCTCGCACCACATCTCCTCCGGAACTTCCACGATCCGGAAATCGCACTCGCGGTAATACATGAGGCTCCCGAGTACCTTCTCATAATAGCTGTTCTCTCCCATGCATTCCACGTACCAGCGGATCAGGGGCATATATTTGTTCTTTACGAAGTCCTTCTCGAACTTGTACATATTGACGGTCTTGCGGGTAGGCGCGTAATCGAAGTCCTCTCCCTGCCATTTGCCCAGGATCAGTTCCAGCGCCTTGTCGCCGTCGACGCGAATCACGGATCCGTCCATGGTCTCCGGGTTGAAAGGGCTCACTAAAATGGAGCACTCGCCCTTGCCCTCGAGGAGCTTCTCGATCATTTCCTTGTGATAGTAGATATCACACTCGAGCATGATCATATCGTCATCGCAGAAATCGGCCGCTTTGTAGAGGGAGACAACGTTGTTGGTCTCCAGATATCTTTCGTTTTCAAAATATCGAACCGGCACTCCGTTCCACTCGTCGCCGATGTTTTCCTTTATATAATCTGCCATGTGCCCGACGACGATCCCGATCTCCGTGATCCCGCAGGCCGTGACATTGTTCAGCGCGTTGCAAAGAAGCGGTGTTCCGTTTACCTTGACCATGGACTTGGGCATGGTATTTGTAATGGGCTGGAGCCTTCTGCCGAATCCTGCTGCCAGAATTAGTGCCTTCATATAGAGGACCTCCTTGAGTGTATGTTTATAGTTCGCTCTATTGTACCATATTTGCGGGCTTTTATGGGCAGACCGCATGCAGATCCTGTTCTTTCCCTGCATGAATGCCTCCCCAAAGCCGTTTCGGGCTTTGCAGGAGGCATTCTCATACACTTTCAGATTCCCGCTTTTCTCACTGAGAGGCTTTATCAGTCAATTCTTACGATCCATCCTTCGGGAGCTTCGATTCTGCCCATCTGGATGCCTGTAAGAGTGTCATACAGCTTCTGCATGACAGGGCCCATCTTCTCCATGCCGTTGGAGAATTCGATTTCCTTGCCGTGGTCATTGATCTTGCCGATCGGGGAGATGACTGCCGCTGTGCCGCAGAGTCCGCACTCCTTGAACTCGCCGGCCTCGACCTCGGAGAGAAGAACCTCTCTCTCGACCACCTTCATGCCCAAGTAGTGCTCTGCCACATAGTGGATGGAGCGGCGTGTGATGGAAGGAAGAATGCTGTCGGAAGCGGGGATGACCAGCGTGTTGTCCTGATCCACCAGAAGGATATTGGCGCCGCCTGTCTCCTCGAGCTTGGTCCTTGTCGCGGGATCCAGATAAATATTCTCCGCAAAGCCCTGCTTATGCGCGTCCACAATAGCGTGAAGGCTCATCGCATAGTTGAGGCCCGCCTTGATGTGGCCGGTTCCTCTGGGGGCCGCGCGGTCAAAATCACTGACGCGGACGACGATCGGCTTCGCGCCGCCCTTGAAGTAAGGGCCTACCGGCGTTGTAAAGATACGGAACATGTAATCGTCTGCGGGCTTAACGCCGATTACAGGGCTGATTCCGAACATGTAAGGGCGGATATAAAGAGTAGCGCCTGTGCCGTACGGAGGAACCCACGCCTCATTGGCTTTGACGGTTTCCTTGACGGCTTCGACAAATCTGTCCACAGGGAACGGAGGCATCTCAAGACGCAGCGCCGAATCATACATTCTCTGCGCGTTGAGGTCGGGGCGGAAACATACGATGTGTCCGTCTTCCGTCTCGTAAGCCTTAAGTCCCTCAAAGACCGACTGGGAATACTGAAGAACACCGGCGTCTTCGCTCATTACAATCTTGTCGTCAGAAATGAGAGCGCCGTCGTCCCACTTGCCGTCCTGATACATGGACACATATCTCTTATCTGTCACATGATAACTGAATCCCAGGTTACCCCAATCAATGTCTTTCTTCGCAACCATTACTGTTTCCTCCTGATCACTTACTAGTCACATATAATTCATCACTTTAGTGTGGTGCATTTCCCGAACAATTATAGTACTACACTTTTGAATTTTCCAGTGTAATTATGAAATTAAATTAATATTTGTGTTGAAAAATTTTCATGTTGCAGTTCAAAGCCTGCAAGTGGCGCCGTCACGGGTCGAGCAGCGCGCACAGTCCCACAAGTCCGGGCCCGGTGTTAATAGCCAGGGTGGCGTTGATCTGCTTCACGAAGAGGATCTCCTTGCTGGTCAGCTGCGTCTCCACCAGCTCCAGCATCCTTCCGGCTTCCTCGTTGGCATCCCCGTGTCCGACGATGATCCAGCAGTGATGCCCTTTGCAGAACTGCAGCATCTCGTTCAGAAGCTTTTTCTTGCCCTGCTTGGCGCCCCGGATCAGCCCTACAGTATAGTAGATGCCTTCCTCATTGCAGGAAATGATCGGCTTTAGGTTGAGCACTTCTCCGACAACAGAGGTGACCTTTCCGATCCTGCCGCCCTTTTTGAGGTACTTGAGGGTGTCCATGTAGAACATTACCTTGGAGTCATAGATCTTGTTCTCAAGACCAGTTTTTACTTCCTCGAAAGACCAGCCGTTCTCCAGCTTGGAAGCTGCCCAGATCGCCCAGATCCCCGAGGCGACGGAGATGTTCTTTGTATCAAATACATAGACCTCCAGCTCATCCTGCTGCGATGCCGCCAGACGGATCGTGTTGAACGTGCCGCTCAAGCCGCTCGAAATCGCGATCGCGATGATCTTCTCATAGCCCGCCTCGCGGATCCTGTCGAACATATCCTGCACTTCTGCCAGTGAAGGCGTTGATGTGCTGGGGTACTCGTCCGGAAAGCGCCGGTAGACCATCAGCGGGTCAATATTCACGCCGTCCTCATAATCCTTCTCCGGATACATGACACGAAGAGGCAGCATCCAGATATTGTACCTTTCTCTGAAATTCTGGGGGACATCACACCCCGAGTCAGTAAGAACTGCAACTTTATCCTTATTCATAAGCTTCTCCCTGCGGCAGGCCTGATCATGCCTGCCTGTATCGTGTTTAATCTATCTTTCTAGAATAGTCTTTTTATCGTTTACAGTCAAGAATAGTGCGGATTTGCGGCCGCTTTCCCGCTTTCCGCTTTGCCGCCGCTTTGGCACCCGCGCGGCGGAACTTGACGCCGTCACTAAGAACGCCGATAATGAAAACTACTGAAAAATACTTATGTAAATAGCACAAGCCTACGGAAGGAAACAGAGCATGCTTGCATTTGATGTCAACAATTACGATATAAACAGTGAACAGGACCTGGCTGTCGACGCGGCCGTCGTCCTCAAAAAAAGAGAAGGCCGCACGATCAAATCCGGCGGCCTGTGGGTCTACGACAATGAGATCGCGCAGATGCGCGGCACCTTCGAAGACGGCGATATCGTCTCCGTCGAGGACTTCGACGGCTACTTTATGGGCTACGGGTACATCAACCGGAAGTCCAAAATTACCGTCCGTCTCCTCTCCCGCCGCCGCGAGAATCCGGTCACACCGGCTTTTCTGACGCAGAGAGTGAGAAGCGCCTGGGAATACCGCAAAAAAGTGATCGACACTTCCAGCTGCCGCCTGCTCTTCGGAGAGGCTGACTTCCTGCCCGGTCTCACAGTCGACAAATATGAGGACATTCTGGTGGTCGAATCCCTGGCTCTGGGCATTGACCGCCTCAAAGGCTATATTCTGGCAGCACTGGTGACGGTCCTGTCAGAGGACGGCATCAAAGTGCGCGGCATCTATGAGCGCAGTGACGCCAAGGTCCGCGAGCTCGAAGGCATGCCCCGCGAAAAGGGATTCCTGACGGCTCCCTTCGATACCAAAATACAGATCACCGAGAACGGCGTCCGCTATATGGTCGACGTCGAAAACGGCCAGAAGACCGGCTTCTTCCTGGACCAGAAGGACAACCGGCGGGCGATCCACCGCCTGTGCGGCGGCGCCAAGGTTCTGGACTGCTTTACGCACACGGGATCTTTTGCCCTCAATGCGGCCATCGCCGGCGCCTCTTCCGTTGTCGCGGTCGACGCCTCGGACCTGGCTGTAGAGCAGGCGCAGGAGAACGCGCGGCTCAACGGCGTGGAGGACCGGGTCTCCTTCCTGTGCCGCGATGTCTTCGCTCTTTTGCCCGAGCTCATTGAAAAGGGAGAGCAGTATGACGTGGTCATCCTGGATCCGCCGGCCTTTACAAAGTCCCGCAACTCCATCAAGGCCGCCGCCCGCGGCTACAGGGAGATCAACCTGCGCGGCATGAGGCTGGTCAGAAACGGCGGCTTTCTGGTCACCTGCTCCTGCTCCCACTTCATGGATCCCGAGCTCTTTAAAAAGACCATCGGGGAGGCCGCGAGGGACGCGCACAGAAGGCTCCGCCAGATCGAATTCCGGACCCAGGCGCCCGACCACCCGATCCTTTGGTCGTCGGATGAGTCGTATTATTTAAAATTCTATATTTTCCAGGTTGTGGAAGAGATTTAACCACTGTTTACGCGGGTTTTTATGCTCCGGAAAGCGTACATATAATACTTTTGCGACAAACGTATGCCGAAAATGCAGAGCTCTGCATTTTCGGCATGTCATCTCCATCACTCTTCTGTAGGAACATCGCGTTTCTTCCCGTACACCGCGCTTGGCTCCGCAACCATTCTGAACGCCGGTGTTGTCGTATCATAGACAACTTTTTCAGGTTTTTGTTCTTCAGCTGTGAAAACAGCATTACCCAGGCCAAAGAACCGATCAAAGAAATCCTTAAGTTTTTCGATAACTCTCTGCTTCTTTTCAGCTCTTTTACCGCCGCCGAAGCGAGAGACCGGCGGCATCAGCTTATCAATGTCAGTACCTGTGGTCCTGATCTCGCCATCCCGGAATGCGTTCTCCATATACTTTCTGGTCTCAGCTTCTTTCAGCTTCTCGCTCGTGATGATCTCCATGAGCTGTCGTTCACGTTCTTTGGCAACATAATCGTGCCACTCTGCCATAACATCATCTACTTCATTGATCCCGGAAATAAAAGTCTCGATCAGTGCCTTCTTGCTGCGCAGCTCCGGACTGGAATCAATAGCCTTCTGAATCGTGATCAGCACCTCTTTGTCAGTACAGTGTGTATCATGATACTTCTTGACCAGAAGAAGTATATAATCAATGTTGACCTCAATCTGTCGAATCAGTTCGACCTCGAAGACGAGATCATCCGTAATATCTTCTGCGTCCTTGCCTTCACGCCGCTTACGCCACTCGTCCCGCAGATCCTGGTATCGTCCCAGATAATCCTGCAAGTCGCGCTCGGAGATCAGCTCATGACCTTTGAATTCATCGAAGGATGACAAAAGATTGCGCATCCGGAGAATCGCCCCAAATAAGGCAATGAAATCCTTCTGATTCTGCTCTCCGATGATTTGCGGCTCAGACAGAGGGAACTTGGTGGTCAACTCTCCAATCATATCCACATAGCCCGGATGCTGCTTGCCTTCCATATCGACATATCCGTTATAATAGGCTTCGAACTTCTGAAGCAGAACTATGCCGCCTGCATTCTTATCGCCAAAGAGAGAGATTGCTGCATCTACCCGCTTCTGGAGGTTTCGAAAGCAGACGATATTGCCGAAGGTCTTGATACTGTTCAGGATCCGGTTCGTCCGGCTGAAGGCCTGGATCAGCCCATGCATTTTCAGATTCTTATCGACCCAGAGCGTATTCAGCGTTGTGGCGTCAAAGCCGGTCAGGAACATATTGACCACAATCAGCAGATCAAGCTCCTTGTTCTTCATCCGCAAAGATACGTCCTTATAATAGTTCTGGAACCGGTCGCCGTCGGTCGAGTAGTTCGTGTGGAACATCTCGTTATAATCCCGGATGGCCTTATCCAGAAAATCCCGGCTTGTCTGGTCCAGGGCACGGGTGTCTTCACTATTTTCCTCATCCAGTAGATCCGTATCCGGCTCGGCTTCATTGGCTCCATAGCTGTAAATAGTGGCAATCCGCAGTTTTTTCGTCGGATCAGCTTCCATTTGCTTTTGGAATTCCTGATAGTACAGCCTCGCCATCGGAACAGAAGCCACACAGAGAATAGAATTGAATCCACTGACACGCTGCTGCTGTTTGATTTCCTCAACCTTACCTTTCGCACCGGAAGCCACATCTGCTATGTTCATCAGCGAATTAAAGACGTATGTCTTATCACCTCGATATGTTTTCTGATCAAAATGTTCCAGAATATATTTCGTCACCAACTCAATCCGTTTGGGCGCCATAAACGCTTTCTCCCGGTCGATATCCCAGACTTCCTTGTCATCGATATCCGGATCCGTGTCCATCGTTTTGATATAGTCCACTCGGAACGGCAGGACGTTTTTATCATTAATCGCGTCTACAATGGTATAGGTGTGAAGCTGGTCTCCGAATGTCTGCTCAGTCGTAAAGAACTGCGGATTTCGGACCGCACCGGTATTCGTTGCAAAGATCGGTGTCCCTGTGAATCCAAACAGATGGTACTTCTTGAAACTCTTGACTATGGCCGTATGCATGTCTCCGAACTGGCTGCGGTGGCATTCATCAAAGATGATGACCACATGCTTCTGATAGACCTCGTGCCCCGGGTTTTTCTTGATGAAGGTCGAGAGTTTCTGAATTGTTGTGATAATGATATGGGCGTTCGGATCCTCCAACTGGCGTTTCAGGATAACCGTGCTGGTATTGCTGTTGGCAGCCCCCTTCTCGAAACGGTCATATTCTTTCATGGTCTGGTAATCCAGATCTTTGCGATCTACCACAAAGAGGACCTTGTCGATATAAGGAAGCTGTGAGGCCTGACGAGCGGTCTTGAAGGACGTCAAGGTCTTGCCGGAGCCGGTCGTGTGCCAAATATACCCTCCGCCGGCCACGGTGCCGTATTTCTTGTAATTGTTGGCGATCTCGATCCGGTTCATGATCCGCTCGGTCGCCGTGATCTGATACGGCCGCATGACCATCAACATGTTCTCCGATGTGAAGATGCAGTATTTTGTCAGGATATTCAAAATCGTATGCCTGGCAAAGAAAGTCCGGGTAAAATCGATAAGATCCGGGATCACCCGGTTGCTGGCATCAGCCCAGAAGCAAGTGAACTCAAAACTGTTACTGGTCTTTTCCTTCTTCTGTTTGCCTGACTTCGCATCTTTGATGGCGTTAAAGCGGGTGCTGTTGGAGTAATACTTGGTATTGGTACCGTTGCTGATCACAAAGATCTGCACATATTCAAAGAGGCCGGATCCCGCCCAGAAGGAGTCCCTCTGATATCGGTTGATCTGATTGAAGGCCTCCCGGATCGCAACGCCTCGCCGTTTCAGCTCCACATGGATCATCGGGAACCCATTGACCAGGATCGTGACATCATAGCGGTTGTTGTGTCTGGCACCTTCCTCCCGGCGGACAGCATACTGATTGATCACCTGCAGGAAGTTGTTGTGGATATTCTTCTTATCGATCAGCGTGATATTCTTTGTACTGCCATCGTCACGTTTTAAGACCTGTACATAATCCTCCTGGATTTTACGAGTCTTCTCTACGATATGATCATTTGGATTTGCCAGATTGTCCTTAAAAAACCGATTCCACTCACCCGGGGTGAATTGATAACTGTTCAATCTTTCAATCTGCTTCCTAAGATTGGTGATTAAATCAGCCTCTGTATGAATCGGCAGATACTGATAACCCTGCTCACAGAGGAGTCTTATAAATTCTTGTTCCAGCTCTGCCTCGCCCTGATAACTGTCGAGCCGGGTCTTCACAGGTTCATATTCCGTGACAACGGTGTTTTCACTTGTCTGGGCGACGATGTTGAAATACGACACTTAAAACACCTTCTTTCTTACGTTAGTTCCTTAAAGCTCAGGAGCTTGTTTCGATAGTATTCGTACTGTTTCTGTCTGGCCTCAATTTCGGCGGGAAGGCCGGAAGAAAGGTCGTTGCAGAGCTTATCGAATCTGCTGATTACTTCAACAAGCTTATCTTGCTTTTCAACTGGTGGAAGAGGAATCTGTAGAAGCTTCATTTCTCTCATAGGAATGCTTTTAACTGTTCCACCCGCCACTTTTTTCATATAAGCAGTTTTAGTTTTCTCTGTCATCAAAAGATATCTCAAATAATGTGGGCGCAGCATGCTTTGATCAGGCTTTATTGTATAGACACCCTCTTTGATATTCCAGTTTGTCGGCGTTTCTTCGATAACAGCGGTTTCTCCAATTGTTCCTGTTCCTGAAAACAACACATCCCCCGCTTCCAGGTTGGAGCGATTATTACATAACCGTAATGCCTCGTTGTTCATACGGTCGGTTTTATCAGTCGGAACTATTTTCCCTCCGACGATCTCTCTGATCGTAATATAATAGTTTTCCGCATCGTCTGTATTCAGTTTGAAGAACTGACGGGGATTAAGACCTGTATTTAATGAGACAATAACCTCATCCAGCTGAACAATCGCATAGCCATACACATACTGAAGAAGCGTTATTTCAGCATGTCTGCTTGCCTGTCTGTCTGTCTGTCTGTCTGTCTGTCTGTCTGTCTGTCTGTCTGTCTGTCTGTCTGTCTGTCTGTCTGTCTGTCTGTCTGTCGCGAGTGTGCTGCCGGTCTCAGCGAATGTCAAGAGCAAATCGCGATAATGTTCATACTGTTTTTGCCGCGCTTCGCTCTCGGCTGGCAGACAGATTTTTAAGTCATCACATATCGCTTCGAAGTTTTCTAGGACATTTACGATTCGAAGCTGCACATCATAGTCAGGGAGAGGAATCTGGTAATCCAAGACCTTCTGAAAGTCGAGGGAATCTACGGTCCCTCCTTGCTTCTTGGTTTTAGTTCGAATATCTTCCCCGTATACTTGAAGAGCAAATGACACGTATCTGGCAGAGACTCCATTTGCAACTGCTAATGCCTTTATATCCTGATTGACAGTGGTTCTAAACGGAATGTACGCAACAGGAAATGTGTGCTTCAATATTCCGGATCTGGTTACAATTGCAACACTCTCTTCCGGGAGCAAATTCATCGATGCTTCCGACAGTGCTACCTCGGTTATATGATCTTCTGTATCCGTCAACACTGATGACTTCATGTCTTTAGAGGAAATCCAAGGGATTGTTCCGTTTTCCCAGAACCTTTTCTCCTGCATAGAAGGAGTCTTCCCACCTTGCCATTTTCCCAATGCAGAGATAGGAACTTTTTGAGATTCTTTCATATGCCCTTCTAAAAGCTGTTGACTGTAATATTCATATTGCTTTCTACGAGCTGAAAGCTCTGCTGAGAGCTCTGCTGAAAGTTCTGCTGAAAGGAGCGTGAATTTGTCTAACACGCGGACAATTTCACGTTGTACCTCCAGTGGCGGTACGGGAACTTTGTACTCCATTACAGCTGCTTTATCGCCACGAGGCATTTTTGCTCCCTTAGCATGCTGCATATCATACATAAAGAACTTGTCCGATGAGAGGCAATAATATAAAAACTTCGGTTCTACATTTTTGTCTTTAATGTGTATTGGCAAGACATCACCGTTTGTTCCGCCATCAGAATCCGCAAGCCATATTTTCTTTAAGTAGGGACGAATATTACCGATTAAAATGTCGCCCACATGAAAATGAATTAATCTACCTTCATTGGGAACATACGACGAGACCGTTTTCCCCTTCTTTTCAGGAAGCAAATTATCAACGCCGACATATGTATTTGCATCGACTTTCACAGCATCAATACGCTCTTTTGGATACTCTGCGATAGTACTCAACGCTACACAAGAAACCCCATCCGGACACAGCTCCCTAATCAGTTCATCCAGTCTGCTCATTCCTCCTGCCCTCCTTCCGGATCGGCGAGTTCCGCCTCGATTTCCTCGATTGTCGGCATGCTGCCCTTGAAATCTTCCGGGATCAGTCTAGTCAGCTCATACCTGGATATCCCAAGCGGCTGACTGCTGGATTCAAGAGCGTATTGTGCCTCCACGGTGTCGAGATTTTTGCAGACCAGTAGACCAAGGGTAGGATTGTCATGCTCCGTTTTCAGCTGATGGTTTACGGCGACCACATAGGTCCCAAGCTGCCCGGCGTATGACGAATCAAATTTGCCCGCTTTTACCTCCACAACGATATAACAATGCCGCTGCGTGTTGTAAAAGAGCATATCCAGATATTTTTCTGTGTTACCTATTTCAATGCGAACTTCCCGGCCCATATAGGCAAAGCCTGTCCCAAGCTCCATTAGGAAATTCTGCACCCGGTCCATCAGAGCATCCTTCAGTTCCTTCTCATCGTATTCTTTCCGCAGCGTCAGAAAGTCAAAGCTGTAGGGATCCTTTGTGATCTCCTGCGCCAGATCACTCTGCTCCGCCGGAAGTGTCCGTGCGAAGTTTGTCAAGGCCTTGCCCTGGCGTTCATACAGATCCGTATCCAGAAAGTTCAAAAGAACGGCTCTGGACCAGTTATTTTCCATTGTTTTGCGTACATAGAATAACGCTTTCTCCCTGTCTCCTCTAGCCTTGTTCATGATCTGAATCATATGTCCCCAAGGGATCCGGAACACCTCATCTGCTGCAGGACTTTGCGAAACATCCTGTTGCGCGATTCCAACATCCGACAACTGCGAAACAAGTTGTTTCGTAAATACGCTATTATCCAATTGCGCGCCTATCTTGGGTTCAATTCCAGCCTCCGGAAACAGGCGGTAGAATTGATGCATATACAAAAGATTTCTGGGTGAGAAGGATTTCACGTCCGGTAGTTCGGTCCGCAGATCTTCGCTGATTGTCTTATAAAAATGACTGCCCCAGGCATAGGCTTCCTTCTGAGCCTCCATATCACGTCCAAGCGACCAGTAAAACCGAAGCATCTCATCGTTAACTTTCACAGCCGCCTTAATCTGGCTTCTGCGGAACCGGCTGCTGACTTCTCGGATCCAGTCGCGGTAAGTCTCATTGGTTTTGATCAGTTTACTGCCCATCCGTATTATCTCCCTCGATCTCGGCGATGATCTTATCAATCTCTTCCCGGAGCACCTGCTCCCGGGCCACAATCTCCTGGATTTCTGCGTTCAGCTTGACTATGTCAACTTTCTCCCGGGTATCCTCGGCCTCCACATAGGTCGAGACAGAGAGATTATAATCATTTTCCGCGATCTCATCATAGGATGCCAGATGAGCGAAGTACTTCACCTCTTCGCGGCCGGCAAAGGTGTCCACGATCTTTTCTATATTTTCCTGCGTCAGCTTATTATTGTTTGTGACCTTAATGCACTCATTCGTGGCATCGATGAATAAAACCCGGCTGTCCGGCTTGCTCTTTTTCAACACCATGATGCAAGTCGCGATACTGGTTCCGAAGAACAGGTTGCTCGGAAGCTGTATCACGCAGTCCACAAAGTTGTTGTCGACCAGGTACTTGCGGATCTTTTTCTCCGCTCCTCCGCGGTACATTATGCCGGGAAAGCAGACAATGGCTGCCGTTCCGTTCGGAGCGAGCCAGCTTAGTGAATGCATGATAAAAGCCAGATCGGCCTTGCTCTTGGGTGCAAGCACCCCTGCAGGAGCAAACCGTGGATCGTTGATCAGAAGAGGATTTTCATCTCCGGCCCATTTGATGCTATAGGGCGGATTTGAGACGATCAGTTCAAACGGCTCGTCGTCCCAGTGCTGCGGTGCCGTAAGGGTGTCTTCACAAGCAATGTCAAACTTATCAAATTCGATATCATGCAGGAACATATTGATCCTGCAGAGGTTGTACGTTGTGATATTGATCTCCTGACCGAAAAACCCGTTGCGTATGGCATCCCGGCCCAGGATCTTTTCCGCCTTCAGAAGAAGAGAACCGGACCCGCAAGCCGGATCGTATACTTTGTTGATCTCTTTCTTTCCGACGGTTCCAAGTCTTGTCAGCAGCTCAGAGACGTCCGCCGGTGTGAAGAACTCGCCGCCGGACTTCCCAGCATTGGAAGCGTACATGGTCATCAGATATTCGTAGGCATCCCCGAACGCATCGATGTCATGATGCTTCACATCTCCCAGATTCATATCAGCAACGCCGTTCAGGAGCTTGACCAGCTTTTCATTGCGCTTGGCAACAGTTGCTCCCAGTTTATTGCTGTTTACATCGAAATCGTCAAACAGCCCTGCAAACTGCCCTTCCGAAGAACTCCCCTTCGCGGACTCCTCGATATGCCGGAATACCCTCTCCAGAGCTTCATTCAGGTTTTCGTCTTCCGGCGCCTTGACACGGACATTGCAGAAGAGTTCACTCGGTAATATAAAGAAGCCCTTTTCTTCCACCAGCCCTTCTCTGGCCTCCTCGGCCTCCTCATCCGGCATCTGCGCAAAGTCAAAGTCCTCGTTGCCGGCTTCTGCTTCGCCATTGTTGATATAGTTGGTCAGATTCTCCGAAATATAACGGTAGAACATGGTGCCGAGCACGTAATTTTTAAAATCCCATCCGTCTACGGCTCCGCGAAGCTCATCCGCGATCGCCCATATGGCGCGATGAAGTTCGTCTCGTTCCTGTTCTTTCTTGGTGTCAATCATGATGAGTGCTCCTTTTGTTCATTCTCCACAGTTATGAATGATATCATCGTTTTTCACCGGTACACAGCCGGCAATAATCCGCTCTTTTCGGCAGCTGCTTCTGCAGCCGTTCGCATCTTCTCAGTCTCTTTCGGCTCCTGCTGATCATTGAACTGCTGAAAGCTCATGCACAGTCCGATCCCCCCGGGCACCTTGTTAATCATTATCTTCGGAACAACATTCCTGTCAGCGCGAACCGTGATCACACCGTCCCTGGCCGTATAAGTGATATTTCCGTTGTAGCGGGAACTGTGTACATTGGCAAAGTCCATCATGTCCCCAGCCGGTCCCGATGCCCAGTCGCGGGCGAAATGGTCCGGCGAATCCTCCGTGCTGTTAAAGAAAGCGAAGGACGGATTGACCGCCTCAAGAAATTTATAGGTGTTGCTGGTGGGACCGCCGTGGTGGCTCATCTTGTACAGGTCGGCGGATACGTCAATTCCTTTCTCGAGAATCTCGTTCTCCATGATTTCTTCTATATCGCCGCAGGTCAGATACCGGATCCCGCCTCCCGTGATGCGCGCCACCAGGGAATTGTTATTTATATAGGCGGGATTATGGTCCTCATTTTCATAAGTGGTGCCGTACAGGATCTCCACCAGGGCGTCTCCGACCTGAAAGCTGTCCCCCGGATGAAGGACCGTCAGCGGGATCTTCTTCTCAGCGGCAAGCTCCCTGATCCCTCTGTCTATGCTCATGAACCAGCCGATCTCGGCTCCATAGTCCTCGTCGGTAGGCCACAGATATCCGTCATCCGGCAGATAGACGGCGGTAACTGTAAAGCGGTCGTCCCTCATGATGGGCCGGATGTTGCAGAAGTGATCCGCATGATAGTGGGAAAGATAGATGGAAAACTTCGTATATCCGTTGTCGATCAGAAACTCTTTGAGCTCATCCTCGCATTCCGGCATAAAGGTATCCATCAGCATACACTCCCCGCCGCTCTCGATCATCGTGCCGTCGCCCCAGCCGTCGTCACCGAAGTCGATCGCCGTGACCTTGAGCGCTGATGAAGGGTCGGGCTCTGCGGTCTGGGCTGCCCCCTCTCCCTTTTCAGAAGCCCTGACCGGGAGTACAACGGTTACCGCCAGTATGAGTAATAATGACATTAACAAGTCTCGATTTCTCATGGCCTGTCTCCTAAGTTCTTTATTCTTAACTCAATTTACCATATGTTCCGCGCTTTCTTCTACTTGTTGTTCTGAAAGAGACTGTTCAAATTAGCAGAAAAATATACCTAATGCAACAAGCCTTGTTTTGTGCCAAGGTGGAATTCTTTGGCCGGAGTGGTGCCCCGGCGAGTTGGATTATAGGTTGGTAATTTGATCAATCTGCCTCCATGGGAAAAAGAGCAGAAGCTAAAAATCTGTAAATAGCAGGCTCGTTCTCCGAATCGTTGGATCACAAGGCTCATTTTAAAGGCCGCTGCCTCCATAAAGGACCATTGACAACTGCCTGCTATGGGGGCCATCGAGGAAAAGTTCTTGCTATTAATCCAACCCAGAGGTATTTTCTCTTGATTTCTTTATTATATACCGGTAATCAGAAAAAGCGATGGAGGCCAGGGAATGCAAAAGTGTTCAAATAATCCAACGCAGTCAATTACCTGGCGCTGTGTGTGATCCCAGCCCAACGGGATGGGAAAAATCAGCAATTCGTCAGATTTCCCCCGCAAAGAAAGCAAGCTTTTTCCCGTCAATCAGCAAAATAATTCCTTAAGACACCGCAATTTGGTACAATAAATACATGTACAACTTCAGTCATAACAAGGAGGTTCCGCAATGCCCAAAGAGGTAAATCCGAGAATACATGTCAATGAAAGAGATTATCCGATAAAAGACCACCACTGCGATGATCCGGTCAAGCGGAAAATGGTCATGAAACTGGCCCGGATGATCACCGACAACATCCCCAGAAAGCTGCCGGGCGCAATGCATGAGAACCACATGGATTTCTGGATTCTCGACCGGCTTCTGACCAAGCGGGAAGTTGCCTTCATGCTCAGCTTCAAGAAGCGCCGCGTGGGGCTGACCACCGCCGAACTGGCGCAGCGCAACCACATCAGCGTTAAGAAGGCCCAGAAGATCATCGACCACCTGTTGTGGATCGGTATTTTGGAGCAGAATCGCGACAACGAAGACCATCACATCCAGTATCTGGTGCCCAAGTGGGTCGTCGGCTCCGGCGAGTACATGGTCGAGCACAAGACGCTCCCCGATCTGCATCCGGAAGTCGCGACCATGTTCAACCTGGCTCCCCAGGAGCCTCTGGAGCTGGCCGCCAAGCTCGTCCCTCCCGGAGGCGCGGGCATCGGTATGCACGTCATTCCGGTGGAAAAGGCCATCGACACCGCTTCCACCTCCGTCAGCGTGGCGCACCTCTCCCACTGGCTTGACAAATATGACACTTTTTGTACAATGGTATGTGCTTGCCGCAAAGCTCAGCGCATCCGCGGCGAGGGCGTAGGCGATATAGAGGGCCACATGTGCATCGGTGTAGGCGATATCGCGGAGTTTCTCGTCACTTCCGGCAAGGACGCCAAGTACATCACACGGGAAGAAGTTAAAGAGATCCTGGAGCGCGCCGAGCGCAAGGGTTACGTCCATCAGATCACCAACCTGGACGGCCCGAACCGCATCGTCGGTATCTGCAACTGCTCTCCGGGCAGCTGCTACGGCCTGCGCACCTCCCAGCTCTTCAATACGCCCAACATGTCCCGCAGCGCATACCGCGCACACGTAGATCCGGCCAAATGTGTCGCCTGCGGCAAGTGCGTGGAAGTATGTCCCGCCGGCGCGGCAAGGCTGGGCCAGAAGCTCTGCAAGGCCGACGGCAGCAAGGTTGTCTACCCTATGCATGAACTTCCCGATGACCACATCTGGGGCGAAGACAAGTGGGATCCCGATTACCGCGACCACAACAAGATCAACTGCTACGACACAGGCACATCCCCCTGCAAGACGGCATGTCCCGCGCACCTGGCAGTCCAGGGCTATATAAAGATGGCTGCGGAGGGCCGCTATCAGGAAGCCCTCAGGCTCATCCGCCAGGATAATCCTTTCCCGGCAGTCTGCGGAGCGATCTGCAACCGCCGCTGCGAGGACCGCTGCACCCGCGGGCTTATTGACCAGCCGGTCGCCATCGATGAGATCAAGAAATTCCTCGCTCTTCGCGAGCTGGAACTTGTAAAGGAAGGAACCGCTTCGGATGAACTCGCGCAGTACCTGCCCGTCTGCGAGAACGGCGAAGGCAAACAGTGGGATGACTATCCCATTGCTGTCATCGGGGCAGGCCCGGCAGGCCTCAGTGCCGCTTATTACCTGCGCACTGAAGGATATCCTGTCACGGTCTTCGAGCGCGAGAACCGTCCCGGCGGAATGCTCATGAACGGCATTCCCTCCTTCCGCCTTGAAAAAGACGTCGTGGAGGCAGAAATTGAGATCATTAAGCGCATGGGCGCCAAAATAGAGTGCGGCGTGGAAGTCGGTAAAGACGTAACGATTCAGGAGCTGCGTGACCGAGGTTTCAAGGCCTTCTACATTGCCATCGGCCTTCAGAGCGGAAGACTTGCCGGCGTGCCCGGCGAATCCGCGGAAGGCGTGGTAACAGGCGTCGATTTCCTTCGCCGTGTCAATCAGGATAATTCCGTGCGGCTTAGCGGCGATGTCGTAGTGGTCGGCGGCGGCAATGTGGCGGCAGATGTGGCTCGCACGGCACTTCGCGTAACAGATGGCAAAATCACAATGCTCTGCCTCGAGTCCAGACAGGAAATGCCCGCGGCCGAAGACGAGATCGCGGAAGTGGAAGAAGAAGGCATCACCATCATGAACGGATGGGGGCCCAAAGAGGTGCTCTCCGAGAACGGCAAAGTCACGGCGATCGTCTTCAAGAAATGTGTCTCCGTCTTCGACGGAAATCATCGCTTCGCACCTGTCTACGACGAGAATGAGACCATCACTGTTCCCTGCAGCAATATTTTGATGGCGATCGGTCAGTCCGCCGACTGGGGCGGCCTGCTCGATGGCACCAACGTACAGCTTCGCGGGAACGGAGCGGCAATGGCCAATCCGACTACTTACCAGACCAATGAGCCTGACATATTCGTCGGCGGCGATATCTATCACGGCGCGAAGTTCGCTATTGACGCCATCGCAGACGGCAAGGAAGGCATGGTCTCCATCAACCGCTTCGTCCACCCCGGCCAGTCCTTGACTATCGGCCGCGATCTGCGCGAATTCATCGAGCTCGACCGCACCGATATCCGCGTTGAATCCTATGACAACGCCGGCCGACAGGCTCCCGGCTTAAAACCCGGAAAAGCGGCAGAGACCTTCCGCGATCTCAGGCTTCCTCTCACCGAAGAGCAGGTCAAAGCGGAGGCCAACCGCTGCCTGAAGTGCGGCGCGACTGTCGTCGACCTCAACCAGTGCATTGGCTGCGGCCTGTGCACTACACGCTGCGAATTTGACGCGATCCATCTAAGCAGGGATATTCCTCATGCGGCAGACATGCACACCGCGGAGGAAATGAAAAAATGCGTAGCACCCTATGCATTAAAGAGAGGATTCAAGATCCTCAAGACAAAGGTGACCGGAAAATCCGATTACCCGACTGAACAGACAAACTGATAAACAATACAAAATGGAGTAAATAATGGAAATTGGAATTGATTTGCAATACCTGTTGTTTCTGCAGAACCTGAGATTGGCAACAGGCGGTATTTTTGATGAGTTTTTTAACGGGATGAGCAAGGTCGCTGTCGACGTCCTTCCCTTTCTCCCTTTTTTGATCTTTCTGTGCGTAAGTAAGAAATGGGGCTATCGAATTCTTACTTCCTATCTCGGCGCGGATCTCCTGAACGGAGTCGTCAAACTCACGGTTTGTGCTTACCGCCCCTGGATCCGCTCGGACCTGATCGAGCCCGCAGGGGATTCTAAGGTGGCCGCCACCGGCTATTCTTTCCCGAGCGGACACACCGTATCGGCTTCTTCCCTCTATGGAAGTGTCGTCGAGAACCAATGGAGTAAGCGAAGATGGCTCGCCGTCATCTGTATCATCTGTATCCTGCTGACCGGTTTTTCAAGAAACTTCCTCGGCGTCCACACTCCGCAGGACGTCCTTGTCGGCCTCACAGAAGGTATTGTTATGATCCTTATCGTGAGAAAGGCAAGCCAGGCGATCGGCGATAACGAGAAAACCTACGATATCCTCACACTTGTCGGCATCCTGGTAGTGGTCGCTGTTTTGATCTATGTCCAGGTCAAGCCCTATCCGATGGACTATGTGGACGGTAAACTTCTGGTCGACCCGCAGAAAATGATGAACGACTGCTTCAAAGCCTGTGGAGCTTTCCTGGGCCTTCTTCTCGGAAGTTATGTGGAGCGCCACTACATCCACTATGAGATCCCGGTCGGATACAAAAATCTTCCGATCCAGGCCGGCGTCTCCGTCGCGCTTTTATTCATCTGGAAGGCATACTTTGAGAAGGCCACCATCATCCCCGCCCTTGGCGGACACTGGGGAAACCTCATTTCCCGATTTGGCATGGTGTTCATCGGCCTCACACTGATCCCGTACCTCATTATGAAGAGTGCCAGGGAATATCAGCAAACTGCCGCCTGACACATTTAACACAAGGATTTAAAAACCCGGACTCTATACAAAGAGCCCGGGTTTCTTATTTTACAAAATCGGTATCTTGATCTTCATATCCGACAGCGGATACGCCGCGCACGCATGCACGTAATTGAAGTCCTTATCCGCCTCTCTCCTGCCATCGCCCTCCGGGCAGACGAAGTAGTCGCCAGACAGCACCTTGGTCCTGCAGAATCCGCACTCGCCGCTGCGGCAGCCGGTCTCGATGCGGATGCCGGCGCGCTCAAGCGCCACGACAATGCTCTCGCAGGCTTTCGCGGGAATCTTTACCTCGCTGATGCCGCGCACCACGGTAAGTTCGAAGGTCTCATCTCGCAGGTCGCGGGGATAGCCCTCATAGACAGCGATGTCTTTGACCTGCCCGAAGACCTCAAAGCGCACGCGCCTTTTGGGAACGTCCAGCTTTGCGACTTCACCGCGCAGGAAGGTGTACATCACCTGCGGCCCGCAGATAAAGTACGTCGTATCCTCCGCCGAATACTTTTTGATGAGTTCCGCCGTCAGGAACCCTTTCTCGCCGGTCCAGCCGGGCTCGTCGCCGCTGAGCACATGCACGATGTGCAGCTTGTCGCAGGCACCGTCCAGCGCTTCCAGCTCCTCCTTCATGACGATATCGTCCGAGGAGGCCGATCCGTAGAGGATCGTCAGGTCGATGTCCAGCGTCCCGTTCACCACTTCCTTGGCCATGGAGGCGAAAGGCGTGATGCCGACGCCGCCGGCCAGTGCCACTACATGCTTTGCATCGCGCAGCGGCTCGTAGTAGAACTGCCCCAGTCCCATGGTCCCTGTCAAAATATCGCCGACTTTAAGCTCATCGTTGACATAGTCGCAGATAAAGCCGTCGCCCTTGGATCTTCTGACCGTGATCTCCACGAAGGGCTTGTCCGCCCTGGCCTCATAAGGCGCGGAAGAAATGGAATAGGGCCTGGAGATCAGGCTCTCGCCGATCTTGAAGTCGAGCACAATGTACTGTCCCGCATAGAAGAAGGGCAATTTTTTGCCGTCCGTGCGCTCGAAGCGGATGGTCTTGGCCGTCTTGCAGGCGGGCTTAATCCCGGTTACCACAAGTTCGATCGGGCCGGGGTGCCACTCTCTCGAGACATTTCCGATCGGGTCCACGTCCGTGAGCGCGGGCGAAGCGGCGTCAAACGCCATCATGCGCGCCGCCGTGACGCGGGAGGCTCCGCTGACGTCCGCTAAGAAATTTTTGACTTTCATCAGTTTGCCTCCTTTCTAGCCGCAATGTCATCCAGTATATTCTTGGCGGCTTTTCTTCCGTTGGTCACCGCCGGTCCCATGCCGTCTCCGGAGATGGCGTGGGCGCCCGCAAACTCAAGCCCCTCTATAAAGCGCTCCGCTTCCGCCGTCTGGAGCCTTGCGACGATGTGGTCCTCCATGGTGTGCGCGTAGCCGTAGATGCAGCCGTTCCAGGCCCCTGTGTAGTGGGCTATGGTCATGGGCGTCTCGATGACGCACTCCAGCACATGGTCCAGAAGATTTACGCCAAAATAGTCCGACATGTCGTCGATCAGCTGCTTGGCCACTTCGTGCTTGACGCGGTCATAGTCTTCCGCCTTGACAGTCTTCCAACCGTCCACGCGCGGGAGCACCGTCACGCTGAAGGAGCAGGTGCCCTCCGGCGTCACGCCGGGATTGCCGTAATTGTGGCAGATGCAGGTCAGATACCTGTAAGGACCAAGGCCCGCCAGGTTCTCATAGAGCACGTCCGTGTCCATGGTGTCGCCGCGGAAGATGCTGTAGTCTTTAATATTCAGCTCCTCGGCCGGCTTGTCCAGGATCAGGATGACCGAGAAGGCAGTCAGCGACAGGCGCCTGCCGTTGACCATCTTGGTGGCTTCTGCCGGCACTTCGCGCAGAGGCTCGATCATGCTGGTGTATACCTTGTTGGGATAAGCGGAGGAGATCACGTAGTCCGCGTGGATCTCGTCGCCGCGCGCCGTGCGCACGCCGTAGGCCCGCCCGTTCTCCACCAGGATCTTGTCCACATGCTGGCGGTACTCGATCTGAACGCCCATCTCTTCGGCGCGCTCCGCCATCTTCAGGCTCATCTCATGGCTGAGCTTCTTGGGGATCATGGAACCGTAGCCCACGTAATCCGCCATCAGGACGGAATAGATGGTGAAGGGAAGATCCGAGAAACCGCTGCCGACATAGATCCAGTAGGGCGCCAGAAGATCCAGCGCCTTCTGCGGCAGGTCAAAAGTGTCGAGCACTTCCTTGGTGGAATAGCCCGCCGTCTTGACGAACGCCTCGTGCTTAAGGAGCATCTGCGGCTTGCTCATGGGATGTATAGAGAGCTCATTGACGCTGTTAAAGACCGTGTCACAGAGCTTCAGGAGTTTCAATACTTTGTCATAGGTGCCCGGCACCTGCTCGTCGATCTCGCGGGAAAAACGCTCCAGGCCCGGGTGCAAGGTAACTTCCAGTCCCGGAAGGCTGGCGTGGTAACATTCCGGCACCTGCAGCCAGTCAATATCGACGCCCATGTCGTCGAAGAACTTGCCTACCTTGAGACGGTTGTTCTTCGGACCTATGGACATCATCTCGTGAAGCGCCGCCTCGATCTCTATACCGCCGCGGACAAAGCTCGTGGCGATGCCGCCGGGCAGGTTGTGGCGCTCGAGCACGAGCACATCCAGCCCCTTATCGGCCAGCATGAGCGCGGAGGAGAGGCCCGCCAGGGCCCCTCCGATCACGATCACGTCATAATGATCTTTGTAAAATTTCATAATCGGTTGTCTCCTGTGATGTCATTCACTGTGAAAGAATCTCCTCAGGTCCGCCTTGGACAGATCAGAAGAATCTCTCCACCAGCTCGCGGGAGTACTCGCAGGTCTCGTCCATATCGCCGAAGCTCATGATCTCGCCCGCGTAGTAGGTATCGTACTTGCCCTGCATCGCCTCTACTTTGTCATACCAGCCGTCCTTGTAGGCGTTTGTGAACACGTGCGGGAAGTAGTAGACGCTCCACTCATTTACGACATTGGTAGCGGGGTTGCCCATGACCTCCAGGTCCTTGAGAACTCTGGCTCTGCACTTTTCATAGGGAACCTCTTCCATTTTCTTGTGTTTGCGGAGCGCATAGGTCGTGATGACCTGGTCCACGGTGTCTCTCCAGCGGCGATAGTAGACCATCAGATGGCCCAGTCTTTTGGGAACCATGTTGTCGAATACATAGTAGGAGATCTCGGGATGGTCTTCCGGCTTGGTCTCGACGGCCAGCACATCATAGCGCTCGTACTCGATCTGGGAGAAGAGCTTCTTCTCGTCCGTGCGCGCGTCAAAATAGTCCACCATGCCGACCAGTCCGTCGTCTCTGTTCTCTTTCCGGGGCACATAGAGAGGAGACGTGACGATGATCTTGTCATATTCCTCAACTTCGCCGTTCACGGTCACATAGACCTTGCCGTCTTTTCTCTCGACCTTGTCGATCTTGCTGTTAAGTCTGGCCGGATTCTTGAGGTGGTCATTCAGGGACTCCCAGATGAACTGCGTTCCGTTCTTCCATGTCCAGAGGTTGATCTTGACGAAGTTCATGCAGGTCTGGAAATCCAGATACTTCAGAACATAAGCCGCGGGGATCTCGTCAAAATATCCATAGCCGAAGGACGTGAAGGGGCCGATCCAGATGTCCTGCACCAGCTCTACGCCGTTGATCTCACAGAATTTCTTGAAGGGAAGCGCCAGGTCCTTGAGGTTGGGGTTGACGCCGCTGACGGGCTCTCTTTTGGCACTGGCTGCGGAGAAGCCCTCGTAGCGTCCCTCCGCTACACCGCGGTGGCCGTTGATGTCATATCCCTTGTACTTGGTCTCAAGGAGCTCGCCGAATTTCTTTAGCTGCTTCTTCATCTTGAGAAGGCGCGGGATCTTCTTGATATTCTTCTTGGGCTCAAAGGGCTCTATGACCTGGCCCAGTCTGTTCTTGTAGTTGCGGTTGAGCTTCGGGCCGTCGTGAGTGATGCCGCAGAACTCCTCGACATCGTGTACCGCGTAGTAGGACGGAACGCCCATGATCGCGCCCATCTCATAGCGGCGCCCGTTGTAGTACGGAGACCAGCACTTGCCGCCGACGCGGTCGTTCTTCTCGAGGATAGTGTAGTTCTCGTAACCCTTCTGCTCCAGATACATGCCTGCGGAGAGACCTGCCGGGCCTCCGCCGATGATACAGATCCTGATGTTCTTGTCCATTTTGCTCTACCTCTCATTTGCTTTTTTTATAAGGTTTTTCATTCCTCTGTGCGGTCACTTCGGCCGCAAATACCTATTATTAGTATACGCCTTAATTGTTAAATATTCATTAACAATTCATCGAAATCTGCACATTTTTTGTTAAAGAATGCTATACTTGGATTTATGAAGACTACAGCATATCCTTCGAAATTTAACAGCTTTTCAGCCATTCTGGAACACTTTGCGCAGACGGACCCTTCCGCCCCCGCCTTTTATTACGAAAAGGACGGCGCAGCGGCGGCGATCAGCCGGGCGGACTTTGCCGCCGACGTTCTTGACATCAGCCGGGAACTCCGTTCCATCGGCAAGTCCTGCATGGGCGTTCTCTGCGACGGGTCTCTTCCCTGCGTGGAGACGATCTTTGCCTCTGCCGTAACCGGAATGCAGACCGTCCTGCTGGACGAGAACGCGTCGGACGAGCTTCTTCAGGAGCAGATCCGAATGACGGATATCGACCTCTTATGGAGCAGCGATGAGGACCTGGTGGAAGAACTGACGCCCTTCCTCACGGAGGGAATCCCTGCGCCCGGCGCTTCCGACGCGTCAGGCAGCGACATCCTCTTCTTCACTTCCGGCACAACGGCGAGCAGCAAAGCGGTCGTCCTGACGGAAGGGAGCCTGATGGCGGCCGCCTATAACGGGAGCTGTAAGCTTCCGCTCTCACCGGACGACACACTCCTGTGTGTGCTCCCCCTAAACCACGTCTTCGGCTTTGTCTGCGGACTGCTCTGGGGCATGGAGTGCGGCACGCCGGTGGCCCTGGGGCGCGGCGCCAGATACTACGTGCAGGATTTTTCCTTCTACAAGCCGACGGTCCTCTCCGCAGTACCGCTCCTGCTCAGTTTCGTGATGCAGCACAAGCTGATTAACCGCGAGCTTCGGCTGATTCTGGTCGGCGCCGGCGACTGCCCGCGGCAGCTCCTCGATACAGTCGCGAAACAAGGCATTTCGGTCAGTTTCGGCTACGGCCTGACGGAGACGAGTTCCGGCGTCGCGATCAGCGTGCCCGGCAGTCCCTCTTTTGACCCCTATGCACTGGAGGTCTGCCCGGAAGATACGGTCACTCTGGCGCCCGACGGCGAGATTCTGATCTCCTCGCACAGCTGCATGATGAAGGGCTACTATAAGAATCCCGAAGACACTGCGAAGGTGCTCAGAGACGGGGTCCTTTACTCCGGCGACCTGGGCCGGTGGGATGAAAACGGCCGACTCCACATCATCGGAAGAAAAAAAGAGATCCTGGTACTGTCTGACGGCACCAAGATCTTCCTCCCCGAATATGAGGCGCGCATAGCACAGGCCCTTCCCGGGCGGGATTTCGCGGTTCTTGAGAGAGACGGAAAGCCCGTACTGCTTCTCGTCGAAAAAGAGAGCGCCGACTGGCCCGAAGTCATGCAGACGGCAAATCGCGCCATTGTACAGGAGAGCCTGCGCGACGCCATGGCACAGCTCCCGCGCGGCCAGCAGCTCAGCGACATCCTGTTTACGGTCGAGCCCCTGCCCCGCACTGCGACAGGGAAGGTCAGGCGCTGGGAACTGAAGATCTGAGGATGACAGAGTCTCGGATTATGAAGTATAGTTATATCAGGAAACGAATATAAATACAGAAGCAACGCCGGCAGCGCGAGCCGCTGCCTGAAAGGATATAAGAACCATGGACAGAAGCCAGATTGCGCAGACCTGCAAAGAAGTCATTTACGAGTGCGTTCCCGATATGGAAGGCAAGCCCCTTTACGAAGATACCGTCATAAACACAGACACAGCCATCGATTCTATGGGCTTTACGCTGATCATCTGCCGGCTGGAGGCAAGATTTGATGTCAAGATCCCGCAGCGCCAGTGGTCCCGCATGTCTACCTTCGGCGATGTGGTAAATGCTTTTGATAAACGCATAAACAGGAAGTTCTGATTCTCCCCCGCACAGCGGCCCTCTCTGCGGGCCCTGAATGCCTTTGCACAGTAAGAAGGAGTTCTCATGGCGATTTACAGACAGGATTTTCAGATTCTCTCTTCTGACGTGGACCTGCGGCGCACGCTGCGCCTCTCCACATTGTTTACCAGGCTCCAGGAAGCCGCGATCGCGCACACGATCGATCTCGGTGTTCCCCGCGAGAAGACACTGGACAAGGGACTTCTGTGGGCAGTGACGCAGTACCGCGCCATCATCCACCGCCTGCCGGAGTACGACGAGAAAGTCTCTCTCCTCTCCTGGCCGGGCAGGACCATGCACCTGTATTTCCCCAGATATTTTCGCATCGTGGACACCAAGGGGCTCGTCCTGTTCGAGGCCGTCTCCCTCTGGGTCCTGATTGACGCCGAGACCCGGGGAATCGTCTTCCCCGAGAGCCACGACATCTTCATCAAGGAGATCGTGACCGGAAATGAGCTGCCCATGCCGGGGCGCATTCGCTCGGAAAAGATCTCCGCCTCGGAGCCGTTCAAGGTTCCCTACAGCTACGTGGATCTCAACGGGCACATGAATAATGCCAGGTACTACGACCTGGCAGTTGATTTCATGCCCGAGCATCTGCGCGGACGAAAGCTGCGCGAACTCTCCTCCGAGCACATCGGCGAAGCACAGCTCGGCGACGTGATGCAAGTGGGCTGCGCCGAATCGGAAAACTCCTTCTACCTCTGCGGGGAGAAAGAAAAGACGGTTTTCAGGATAAAATTCATGTTTGATTAACTGTATGATAATCTCCCAATTACTGCCTTCAGCTAAGCCATCGGGTAAGTAATTGGGAGATAATTTTATAGAATATTGAGTTTATGCCAAAAAGGGGTGTATCTTCCTGTTAAAATGTATCATCCTCGCACTCCGCCTCGATCTCCTTGATCACGCACTGGTTGCCGTCTACCAGCCACGTCTCGCCGCTGTGGCAATAAGGACATTCCTTGCCGTATCTGACTGTCTCATAAGTCTTCCCGCAGTTTCCGCAGAAAGTCACGGCCGGGATCGTCACAAGACGCAGTTCGGACTCCGCCAGAACCGGGTGCTTCACTTTGAAGTAATTCCAGCAGTCGACAAACAGGTCTGTCATGATCCCGGACACCTCGCCGACTTCCAGCGTTACCGATCCGATTTTCGTGATCTTCTGCTCCTGCGCCGTCTCGTCCAGCATTTTCGCTATATGTAAGATTATTCCCATTTCATGCATATCTTTTGCCCGTTCCGATCTTTTTTCCGACCGGCGTCCCTTTCAGTAAAGACGCGCGATATTCTCCCTGTGTCTTCAATGCAGAGGAGATCCTTCTGTATTGTACCAAGTCGCTAGCGCGACGGCTAGCCGTACTCATCGTCTTCTCCGCTACTGCATAGAAAAAGTAGCGGTTTTTGTTTTTATGTCTTATTGTTTAAGTACCCCTACTCACACAATAAACAAAACAAAAATCACTAC
>JAZQCI010000115.1:0-11361 GCA_045546175.1 Lachnospiraceae bacterium
GCTGTCAATGATCGCGTAGCGACGGCAAAGCCGCTTGTCATTTACAGCTCATTCTGTTCATGGTAGAACCGGACAAGCAAGAGGAGCCCAGAGCAACAAAAGATTTCAGCTTTTTACTGACAACTACCTTGACAATTAGCGAAGATCGGGTTTCGCTGCTTTGCGACAGCATTGCTATTGGCACGCCATGTGTGGTACACTTTACCGTGATAAAACATAGTGGGTTGGTAGGCAAGACGGAGAAAAGCGTCGCCTGCCTGAAGCAGCGGAATGGAGATAAGTATGTTCCACACTGATTTATGGGATGTCGTGAGGCACCTGGGAGCGGGAAAGGTCGGCCTTGAGAAGGAAGGCCTGCGTGTGACCCGGGATGGGTTCATGGCGCAGACCAGGGATCCTTTTATCGGGAATCCCAATATTGTGAAGGATTTCAGCGAGAACCAGACGGAGATCAACACTCCGGTCTGCAGCAGTGTCAGGGAGGCTGTCGAGAGCCTCGAGGAGTATTCGGCTTTTATCAGGAAGACGATCGGGGCGATGCCGGAGCCGGAGCTCTTGTGGCCTTTTTCCAATCCGCCCTATATCAGGGATGAATCGGAGATCCCGGTGGAGCAGTATGAGGGCGCGGACCGGGTCAAAACAGAGTACAGGAACTATCTCGCCGAGCGCTACGGGAAGTATATGATGACGTTCTCGGGCATTCATTTCAATTATTCGTTTTCGGACGAGCTGCTGCGGGCGGAGTATGAGGCGGTGCGCGGTGCCGAGGCGGGAGCCGCGGCTGGGGGCTCCGCGGAGCGCGGGGCTGGTTCGGCTGAGGCCGGGGCAGGGCCGTACAGTTCTTTCCGGGATTTCAAGGACCATTTTTATGTGTCGCTGGCAGCCAAGATGCTGGTGTACAACTGGCTGATTGTGGCGGTTACTGCGGCGAGCCCTATTTTGGACATTTCTTATCTGGAAAAGGGTAAGATCGGGGAGAGCGCTTTCAACGGTATGTCGAGCGTCCGGTGCTCGGAGATGGGGTATTGGAACTTTTTTACTCCGGTGCTCGATTACAGCAGCCTTGAGAAGTATGCGGAGAGCATTCTGGGGTATATCAGGTACGGGATCATCTGGAGTGAGTCGGAGCTGTATTTTCCGGTGCGAATCAAGCCGGCCGGAAAGTATGATGTCGCGAAGATGGCTCGGGAGGGCGTCAGTCACATTGAGCTGCGGATGATCGACCTCAATCCTTACGAGCGCGGAGGAATGGATGTCAGGGATGCAGAGTTTATCAAGCTCTTGCTGATCTATGTGGCGGCGCTGCCGGAACTGGAAGTGACGGCGCACGAGCAGATCCTGGCGGTCAATAACACGAAGAGTGCGGCGCATTACGACATAGATGAAGTAAAGATTGTGCAGGCGGGTTCGGAGAAGGCGGTCGGGGACTGCCGGGAGAAGAAGGAATCTCCGGCCGATTCCCATGTGCCCAAGGGTTCGGAGACTATGGAGTTGCGGGCGGCTGCGCTTTGTGTGATTGGGAAGATGGAGGCGTTTTTTGCGGAGGCGGCTGCGCTTTCCGGGCCGGCTGCGGAGCGGACGCTCGATGCGGAAAAAGTGCAGGCTGTTCTTGCCTATCAGAGAAGGAAATTTGAGGTTCCTGAAGCCAGGTACGCTTTCCGGGTCCGAAAGGAGTATGGTGAAGGATTTGTTGAGAAGGGGCTGAAGCTGGCTAAGGAATATTCGAAAATATGATTCAGTGAAGGGGCGTTGCATTGCAACGCCTCTGTTTTGTTGTCTGGAGTTGATGGTTTTGGGGCGGCGTTTCGAAATACAGAGGTGATCTTGGGGCGGCGCTTCGTAAATAAAGAGGGGAATATTCGACTGAATAATATGCATAAAAATTGCATATATGCGATACAGTCAGCAGAAGCTTCAGAAATAGTCCTGAAAAGATTCTGTAAATCATGCTTGGTTTGGAAATTGATGACACGGAGAAAACGGTTATAATATAATGTGTAAGAGTATATTCTCGGCTCGCAGAGTCGGTTACTAAATTAAGGAAAGAACTGAATGTCAAGTATTGAAAAAGTAAAATCGATCTTTCGAAGCCCCGGGATTGCCGCGGTGCTGCGGTGGTCGGAGTGTGTGCATTTCAAAGTAGTGATGATCTGTCTTTTGACAGTGGTGTCGACGGTGGCTTCGCTGTGCTTTACGCTGGCAACCAAAGGGCTTGTGGATGGCGCCGTATCTTCGAATTATAAGGAATTGGTGAAGTATGCGGCGATGTTGGTCGCGATTATATTGGGGCAGCATGTTTTGTCGGCGATTCGGGCGTGGTTTCGGATTCATGCGTCTGCGGAGCTGCAGGAGTCTTTGCAGGGAATGTTGGTGAAAGAGATTCTGTCCAAGGAGTACGGCGGACTGAAGGGGTATCACAGCGGAGAGCTGGTGAACCGGGTGTTCTCCGATATGGGCGTGATCAAGAACGGGATTATGAGTATTTTGCCGAGTTTGATCGGGATTGTGGTGAGCTTTGTGGGCGCCGCGGGAATTCTGATCGCGATGGACTGGCATTTCGTGATCCTGATGTTGGCCGGCGGCGTGTTGGGACTGGTGCTGGTGATACTGTTCCGGGGGCCTATGAAGGCGCGGCACAAGAGGATGCAGGAGGCGGAAGGCGCGCTGCATTCGTCGACGCAGGAGACGTTCGTGAATATCCGGCTGATCAAGTCGAGTCTGTCGGAGCCGAGGGCCATGCGGAGGATCGGCGCGGACCAGAAGCATCTGTGCGAAGAGCAGGTGCGGCAGGGAATGTTCAGTTTCCGGATGAATGACTGTATGGGTCTGGTTTTTGACTTTTCGTGGTTGTTCTGCATGCTGTGGGGCTGCATGAACATTTATAACGGAAATCTTACCTACGGCGCGCTGGCAGCGATGCTGCAGCTGATCGGGCGGATTCAGAGCCCCATTGCGAATTCGGTGAGCATCGCCTCGCAGCTGTACGGCGTGAGTTCGTCGGCGGAGCGTCTGTTGGAGCTGACTGAGCTGCCGGCGGAGGAAGAGGGGGAGGTTCTTCACTCTTTTGACGAGATTGTGATGGACGATATAACGTTCAAATATGATGACGGAATTGAAGAAGTGCTGCAGCACGTGAACTGGACGATTCACCGGGGCGACTTCATGGCGCTGACGGGGATCTCGGGAGGCGGCAAAACATCGCTGTTCCAGCTGCTTTTGGGGATTTATAAGCCTACGAAAGGGCAGATGCTGTTCCGCGACGGGGACAAGGTGGTGCCGGCTTCGAGGGGGACGCGGGCGCTGTTCGCGTATGTGCCGCAGGGCAACACGCTGTTCTCGGGAACTTTGCGGGACAATCTGACGATGTTCACGGACTCGGCCACGGAGGAGGAGATCCGTGCGGCGGTGGAGGCGGCGTGCCTGACGGCGGTCGTTGACGATATCGGGTACGACGCGGTGCTGGGCGAGCGCGGCGTGGGCCTGTCCGAGGGGCAGGCGCAGCGCGTGGCGGTGGCCAGGGCGCTGCTTAGCGGGGCACCGATTCTGCTCTTGGACGAGGCGACGAGCGCGCTGGACGACAGGACGGAGGCCAAGCTTCTGGAGAATATTTCAAAGATGCGGGACAAGACCTGCATCATAGTGACGCACAGGGCAGCGGCGCTGAGTATCTGCGATTACACGCTGCACATTGAAGAGGGGACGATGAGCCGGAAGGCGTAGGAGTGATTAATTATGAAGAAATTTAAAAACCTGGTCATAGGCGGCATCGAGAACAAGGTCGTCAACCTGATTCTGATCACTGTGATCGTGCTGACCGTGGCGTTCCAGGTCGCCTATTATTTCCAGAACCGGATGCTGGGGGAAGTGAGCGCCGAGACCAACGCAAAGCAGGAGGAGTCTCTCACTACGTTCACTTCCGGCGTAATGAGCGACATCGTCGAGCAGAGTATGAGCCAGACGACGAGGCTTGAAGCCATGATGGCGGACGAGCTCTTCCATAATCTCGCGGTCCGCGTCGATATGATGGGGGAGTACGCGCAGAAGATTTTTAATGATCCGGATACATATCAGCGGCTGGAGTACGCGGGGCCGGATCCCGCCCAGAACGGGGAGATCGTCGCGCAGCTGATCCTGGCGGAAGGCGCGGATGAGGCGGCGCTTGCGGACAAAATAGGGCTGGCCGCTAATATGTCGGACATGATGGTCTCTCTTTTCGGGGCGTCGGCACAGACTAATTCCTGTTTTATAGCGCTTCCGGAGGGAGCGTTTCTGGTGGTGGATGACCGCTCGGGCAGCAAGTTTTCGGAGTCCGGAAATCCGGTCCTCTATGATTGCCGGACGCGTCCGTGGTACGTCCAGGCCGTGGCGAAGAAATCGCTGATCTTTACGGATGTGGAGGTCGATGCTTTTACGGGCGATATCGGGATCGTGTGTGCGATGCCGATCTATGTGGATGACGAGCTTGTGGCCGTGGTGGGCTCCGATCTCTTCCTCACATCCATGAATGAAGCTATACAGAACTCCGAGGAGAACGGCACCTTCCGCTGTGTGATCAACAGCAACGGGCATGTGGTATTTTCACCGAGAAAAGAAGGCGCCTTTAAGGTGGTGGAGTCCTCGAACGCGGCGGATCTTCGCCTGAATGCAAATGCGGAGCTCGCTTCCTATATTACGGACGCCATGGACGGAAATACGAATATGCGCGTCGTAAATCTGGTTGACGGTCCCTACTATATGATCGCCTATCCCATGGAGAGCGTGGGCTGGACCATGATCGAGGGCTGCAGCCAGGCGATGGCGGATATGCCTTCCCAGATGATGCGGGAGAATTATCAGAAGATCCAGGGAGAGGCTTCCGAGGCTTATCTGGGCAAAATACGCATTTACAACCGGGCTATGGCGGCTGAGATGATCATTCTCGCGATCCTGGCGCTGGCCGCCGCCATCATTCTGGGCAAGAGAATTGTCAAGCCGCTCAACCTGATCACGAAGAAGATCGCCAATCTGAGCGAGACCAACCTTGAGTTTACTATGGAGGACGGTTTCAAGACGGGCGATGAGATCGAGGTCCTGGCGGAATCTTTTGCCAAGTTGTCCCACAGGACGGTGGAATACGTGGCGGAAGTCCGCAGAGTAACGGCCGAAAAAGAGCGGATCGGAACGGAACTGCACATGGCGAATCAGATTCAGGAGAGCATGCTGCCCAGCATCTTCCCGGCTTTCCCGGAGAGGAGCGAGTTCGATATTTACGCGTCCATGGATCCCGCCAGGGAAGTCGGCGGCGACTTCTACGACTTCTTCCTGATCGACAAGGATCATCTGTGCATGGTGATCGCGGACGTCAGCGGCAAGGGCGTTCCTGCGGCGCTGTTCATGATGATTTCCAAGATCATCATTCAGAGTTTTGCTATGCAGGGGAATAGTGCGGGCGATATTTTGACCAAGACGAATGACGCGCTGTGTTCCAACAACCGGATGGAGATGTTCGTGACGGTGTGGCTGGGCATTTTGGAGATCAGCACGGGCAAGATCACGGCGGCCAACGCGGGGCACGAGTACCCGGCCATAAAGACGGGCGAAAAGTTCGAGCTGCTCAAGGACAAGCACGGCCTGGTCATCGGCGGCATGTCCGGCATTCGCTACAGGGAATATGAGCTTCAGGTGAAGCCCGGCGACAAGCTGTTCCTGTACACGGACGGCGTGGCGGAGGCGACGCGGAACGGAAATGAGCTGTTCGGCACCAATAAGATGCTGGAGGCGCTGAACCGGGATCCGGAGGCGGCGCCGGATAGGCTGTTGAGGAATGTGCGGCACGCGGTGGACACCTTTGTGGGGAATGATGAGCAGTTTGATGATTTGACGATGATGTGCTTTGAGTATAAGGGAAAATGAGAACAATTATAATCGGAGATATTCACGGATGCAGCGGCGCGCTGCGAATGCTGCTGGCCAAAATATTGCCGGACGCCACGAAAGACAAACTGATCTTTCTGGGCGACCTGTTCGACCGGGGGCCGGATTCCTGGGGCGTCTTTCAGATGGTTCAGGAGCTGGCGGAGCGCTTCGGAGACCGGTTTGTGCTTCTGAGGGGCAATCATGAGGACTATCTTTTGCAACAGAAGTTGCCGTTGGGTCAGCGGTTTGTCTGGGAGCGCGTCGGGCGCGGGGCGACGGTGAAGTCCTTCAAGGCGCACGGCGTCAGGATGGAGGACAGCGCGGGCTGGATCCGGGATCGCGCGGTGTATTATTACCGCGGGGAGGGCTTTCAGTGCGTGCACGCGGGGCTCAAGATCGATCCCATGGAGCTCAATGATTTCTATACGATGATCCACGATCACAATGTCGCGATGGAAAATGTGTACGCGGGACCGCTGACGATCGTCGGGCACATTGCGCTTGAGAAGCCGATCTGGTTCCCGGGCGAAGGGAAGCCGGTCAAAACATTGGAAGAAGGAAAAGTTCTTGAGCTGCCCCAAAGAGGGGTCATCTGTATCGACACCGGCTGCGGGAAAGGCGGCCGGCTGACGGGGATGGTTATAGAGGACGGAAAATACAGTCTGATCAGCACAGGAGAGGAGGGGTGACGTATGGCGGAGAATAAGGAAAATCAGGCGGCGGCGAGTGGCGCGTCTGCGGGGAAGGCTGCGGGCAGTAAGTCGAGTCTGTTTCGCGAGAAGAACCTGGAGCGGCTGGAGTCCCCCGAGAAATTAAATGATTATCTGCGGGTCACTTCGCCCGGCGTCTGGTTGGTGCTGGCGACGGTGATCGTGCTCCTGATCGGGGTCTGCATATGGGGCGTTTTCGGGACGATCCAGGCGACCACGCAGGCGGCTGTCGTCACGCAGGACGGGCAGAGCACATGTCTTGTGCCGGCAGCGGCGCTGCGGGGCGTTTTGGAGAACCGGACCGTGGAGATCGACGGTGTCAAGATGGGGCTGGAGCCGGCCGTTCTGGAGCCCGATGTGATCTCGGAGTCGACGAATGTATATATTATGCTGGCCGGCGGGCACAAGGTCGGGGATATTGTCTACCCGATCACGCTGACGGAGCCGCTTAAGGCGGACGGAATCGTGACGGGGACTCTGATTACGGAGACGCTGTCGCCGATGTCGCTGTTTTTTAACTGAGTGAGAGGAAAATCTCATGGCAATTGATAGGAATATACCACAGCCGATGACCAAGGGCGTCGCAAACGTGCCGGTGGTCATGCAGCTGGAGGTGCTGGAGTGCGGCGCGGCATCGCTGACGATGATCATGCACTACTATAAGAAGTGGATCCCGCTGGAGCAGGCCCGAGGGGACTGCGGCGTCTCCAGGGACGGCGCGAACGCCAAGAATATCATACTGGCGGCGCGAAGCTACGGCATGGAGGCCAAGGCCTGGCGCGTGGATCCGGAGGATCTGATCGCGGAGGGCCCTTTCCCGTGCATTATTCACTGGGGGTTCAACCACTTTGTGGTGCTGTGCGGTTTCCGGCACGGCAAGGCGGTGCTCAATGACCCGGCGCGCGGGCGCGTCGATGTGTCCATGGAGGAGTTTGACCGGGAGTACACGGGCGTCATGATCACGGTGGAGCCCGGGCCGGACTTTAAACCGTCGGGAAAGCGCAAGAGCGTGTTTTCTTATGCAAAAGAGAGACTGCAGGGAACTTCTTCGGCAGTTATTTTTGTGGTGCTCACGACGACGATCTCTTCGCTTATGGGGATTATCAGTCCGGTCTTCGGAAGGGTGTTCCTGGACCGGCTTCTGAGTGGTAGGAATCCGGAGTGGCTCATGCCGTTTATTATGGCGATGAGTGCTTTTGCTATTATCAATATTTTGGTGCTCTGGATTGCATCAGTGTACAGCCTTAGAATTCAGGGCAAAATGGACGCGGTGGGCAGCGCCAGCTACATGTGGAAGGTGCTGCGTCTGCCGATGCAATTTTTTGGCCAGAGGATGGCGGCGGACATCGCGGACCGGCAGCAGACCAACGCGTCGATCGCGGGAACGCTGGTCCGGACGTTTGCGCCGCTGGTGCTCAATGCGGCTATGATGATTTTCTATCTGGCGGCGATGCTGCGCTACAGCGCACCTCTGACGGCCATCGGCGTGGGGGCGATCGCGATCAATCTGGGCATGTCCTTCTTTATCTCGCCCAAGCGCGTCAACCTGACGCGGGTGCAGATGCGGGACAACGCCAAGCTCTCCTCGGCGACGGCCTCCAATATCCGTATGATCGAGACGATCAAGGCAAGCGGCGCGGAGAAGGGCGTGTTCAGCCGCTGGGCGGGATTTCAGGCCAGCGTCAACACGCAGCAGTATCGGTATATTAAGGTCAATACTTTGCTCAGTACGCTGCCGTCGCTGGTGACGTCGCTGACAAACCTGACGGTTCTGGGCGCCAGCGTCTATCTGGTGCTGCACGGCTCGTTTACGGCAGGTATGGTCATGGCCTTCCAGGGCTTTATGAGCTCCTTTATGGCGCCGGCCAACTCGCTGATCGCGGCGGGACAGTCCTTCCAGGAGATGATCACGCAGATGGAGCGCGTGGACGACGTCATGAGCTATCCGACGGACCCCTACCTGGAGGAGCGGGCCAAGACCGGCGAGTACCAGAAGCTGACGGGAGCCATCGAGATGAAGGACATCGTGTTCGGCTACGCGCCTTTGGGCGACCCGCTGATCACGGACTTCTCGCTCAGCGTAAAACCGGGTCAAAAAATCGCCTTAGTCGGACGCTCCGGCTGCGGCAAGTCGACTTTGGCCAAGCTCCTGAGCGGGCTTTATAAGCCCTGGAGCGGTTCCATCATTTTCGATGGGCATCCCATCGAGGAGATCGACAGGAATGTGTTCATCGGTTCGGTGGCGGTCATCGACCAGAACGTGACACTCTTCGAGGACACGATCGCGGCCAATATCAAGATGTGGGATAATTCCATTGAAGATTTTGAGATGATCATGGCGGCGCGCGACGCCGACATTCACGAGGATATCGTCCTTAGACCGGGCGGTTATCAGCACAAGCTCTCCGAGAACGGGCGCGATTTCTCGGGCGGACAGAGACAGAGGATCGAGATCGCAAGGGCGCTGGCGCAGGATCCGACCATCTGTATTTTGGACGAGGCGACGAGCGCGCTGGACGCAAAGACGGAGTACGAAGTGGTCCGTTCCATCAGCATGCGCGGCATCACGTGCATCATCATTGCGCACCGGCTGTCCACCATCCGCGACTGCGACGAGATCATCGTTCTGGACCGCGGCCACGTGGTCGAGCGGGGGACGCACGAGGAATTGATGGCAAAGGGCGGCGCATACACAAGGCTGGTAACATCAGAATGAGGTACGACGGCCGAGGCCGGCGGCAGCGGAAAGAGGCATACGACGGCCAAGGCCGGCGGCAGCGGAATGAGGTAGACGATGGGGTGGTTTGACGAACAGATCGAATATCGAAAGCAGCAGGAGGGCAGGATGCTCTCCGACTCCTTCGAGCGGCTGCATCGGACAGTGACCGGCCGCAAATCCGGGCAATATTACGCCGAAGGCGCGGACGTGGACGATGCGCTGGAGGCGCTGCGCAAATATTTTGGCATCCGGGAGCGCAAAATACCGGCCGGCCTGAAGAAATTCGAGGAGAAGCTGGACTATCTTCTCACGTCCTCGGACATCATGTACCGGAAAGTGACGCTGGAGCCGGGCTGGCACAAGGACGCCATGGGCGTCATGATCACGAGCCTGAAAGAAAACGGGGCCGTGATCACGGTGATGCTCGGCGCCGCGGGCGCGTACCGCTACATGGATCCGGTGACGGGCCTGTCGGTAAAGGTAACGCCGCAAGAGGAGCAAAAAATAGAAAACGAAGCGTACTGCTTCTACCGGCCGCTTCCGCTTAGGAAGATCACGCTGCAGGACCTGATCGAGTACATGACGAGTTCGGTCGATTTGTGGGATATCGTGGCCTTTATGCTGGCATCGCTGGCGATCATTCTGGTCGGGATGCTGCTTCCCAAGCTCAATCACATCCTGATGGGAGAAGTGATGGAATACGGAAGCTATCAGCTTCTGGGAGCTGTCGTCGGCTTTATGTTTTTTGCCACGATCGGAAACTTCCTGCTGTCGGTGATCCGGTCGCTGGTGCAGTCGCGCCTGAGGGTGAAACTGAGCGTGAACGTGCAGGCGGCCTCCATGATGAGAGTGCTCTCTCTGCCCGCGGATTTCTTCAAATCCTACAGCTCAGGTGAGCTGAGCCAGTATCTGGCCTATCTGAACTCGCTGTGCAGCACACTGGTGGACTCGATCTTTTCGACGGCGATCACCGGTATCTTCTCGCTGGTCTATCTGACCCAGATTTTCTCCTACGCCAGGTCGCTGGTCATCCCCTCGCTGGTGGTGACGGTCACGACGCTGGCGCTGGGCCTTGCCGGCAACATGCAGCAGGCGCGCTATAATAAGGAAATCATGGGGCTGAATGCGCAGGAGAAGGGCCTGACTTACGCGCTGATCGGCGGCGTGGAGAAGATCCGGCTCTCCGGCGCGGAGAAGCGTGTGTTCGCCAAGTGGATGGACCTGTACATACAGGGCGCGGCCATAAAGTTCAATCCCTGGACGCTGGCGAGCCTGCAGAGCGTTTTCAGCACGGCGATCACGCTGGCCGGGACGATCATCATGTACTACGTCGCGGTCGTCAATAAGGTGACGGTGGCGGACTATTTTGCCTTCAATTCGGCCTACGCATATATATCCGGTGCGCTGTCGGCGATCACATCGGTGGCCGTCACGGCGGCGACGGTAAAACCCAGCCTGGAACTGATCCGGCCGCTCCTGGACGCGGAGCCGGAAAAGCACTCGGGCCGCGAGTCGGTGGCCTCGATCACGGGCAGCATCGAGCTGTCCCACGTGACCTTCCGCTACGAAAAGGAAGGGCGCAAGATCATCGACGACCTGAGCCTGAAGATCCCGGCGCGCCAGTATGTGGCCATCGTCGGAAAGACCGGCTGCGGCAAGTCGACCCTGCTGCGTCTCCTGCTCGGATTTGAGACGCCGGAGTCCGGCGCGATCTTCTATGACCGCAAGGATATCCAGACTCTGGACCTGGGGTCTGTCAGAAAGAGGATCGGAACTGTCCTGCAGGAGGGCGAGCTCTTTGGCGGGAGTATCTACGAAAATATCACGATCTCAGCGCCTGACCTCGGCCTGAAGGAGGCATGGGAGGCGGCAGAGATCGCCGGCATAGCGGATGACATACGCGCGATGCCTATGGGCATGAGCACTGTGCTGCAGGAGGGCGGCGGCGGAATCTCGGGCGGCCAGAAGCAGCGCATCATGATCGCGCGCGCGGTCGCGCCGAAGCCCAAGCTCCTGCTTCTGGACGAGGCGACGAGC
>JAZQCI010000116.1:0-13669 GCA_045546175.1 Lachnospiraceae bacterium
GCTGGAAGGCTACGAAAAGGGCCAGGTTACCGAGCTGGGCGCTGTTAACGTTATGACCGGTATCTACACCGGCCGCTCCCCCAAGGATAAGTTCATCGTTATGGACGAGACCTCCAAGGACACCGTATGGTGGACCACCCCCGAGTTCAAGAACGACAACAAGCCCCTGAGCGAAGAGTCCTGGGCCGTTCTGAAGGACATGGCGATCAAGCAGCTGTCCAACAAGAAGCTGTATGTTGTCGACGCTTTCTGCGGCGCCAACGCCGATACCCGCATGAACGTCCGTTTCATCGTTGAGGTTGCCTGGCAGGCTCACTTCATCAAGAACATGTTCATCGTTCCCTCTGAGGAAGAGCTGGCCGCCTTCGAGCCGGACTTCGTCGTTTACAACGCTTCCAAGGCGAAGGTTGAGAACTACAAAGAGATGGGCATGAACTCCGAGACAGCTGCTGCTTTCAACATCACAAGCCGCGAGCAGGTCATCATCAACACATGGTACGGCGGCGAGATGAAGAAGGGTATCTTCTCCATGATGAACTACTACCTTCCTCTGAAGGGCATCGCTGCTATGCACTGCTCCGCAAACACAGATATGGAAGGCAAGAACACCGCGATCTTCTTTGGTCTGTCCGGCACAGGTAAGACCACTCTGTCCACAGATCCCAAGAGACTGCTGATCGGCGATGACGAGCACGGCTGGGACGACGAAGGCGTATTCAACTTCGAAGGCGGCTGCTATGCTAAGGTCATCAACCTCGACAAGGAATCCGAGCCCGACATCTACAACGCCATCAGAAGAAATGCTCTTCTTGAGAACGTTACCGTAGACAAGGACGGCAAGATCGACTTCGCTGACAAGAGCGTTACCGAGAACACTCGTGTTTCCTATCCGATCGAGCACATCGAGAACATCGTCAAGAAGGTCAGCCCTATCTCTGCAGGCCCTGCCGCTGAGAACGTAATCTTCCTGAGCGCGGATGCTTTCGGTGTTCTGCCTCCGGTCTCTATTCTGACTCCCGAGCAGACTCAGTACTACTTCCTGAGCGGCTTCACAGCAAAGCTGGCAGGTACAGAGCGCGGCATCACAGAGCCCACTCCTACATTCTCCGCTTGCTTTGGCCAGGCATTCCTGGAACTGCACCCCACCAAGTACGGCGAGGAGCTGGTCAAGAAGATGAACAAGAGCGGCGCGAAGGCTTACCTCGTGAACACCGGCTGGAACGGGACCGGGAAGCGTATCTCCATCAAGGATACCCGAGGCATCATCGACGCGATCCACAATGGCGACGTTCTGAAGGCTCCCACCAAGAAGATCCCTTACTTCAACTTCGAAGTTCCCACAGAGCTTCCGGGCGTTGATCCCGCGATCCTCGATCCTCGTGACACCTATGCTGACGCGGCACAGTGGGAGGAGAAGGCTAAGGATCTGGCTGGCCGTTTCGTCAAGAACTTCAAGAAGTACGAGACAAACGAGGCAGGCAAGGCTCTGGTAGCTGCAGGCCCTCAGCTCTGATAAGCAGCAGGCCCTCAGCCTCGACAGTTGCAGGCCGTCAGCCTCGATAGCTGCAGGTCAACAGCTGTAATAACACAGCGGGATGTTCCCGCCTCTGCAGGCGGAGCATCGCAACTGTAACATAATGAAGACTTGGACCCATCCCGAAGTTGAAGGGATGGGTCCTTTCATTGCGTTCCAAAGCACCGGATTAAATGAGGTAATGGCTTCAATGTATTGGCAACAACAGGTGTTTAATGGTAAATTAAAGTAGTATAACAATGTGAGGAGTGGGAGAATATGCTAAATTCCGATACGGGCAGTATCAAATTCATTCTTGCATCCTGCGAGAAGATATTATACTGGCTTATGATCATAATGGCGGTGTTCAATTCGTTATGGACGCTGCTTCAGTTTGTGATCTGGGATAAGCCCTATCTCAAATTGCAGAAATGGGGCGGATTGGCGATCATAATGCTGATCGCTGCATATTTGGCATTCTCCCTTTTGACGGACAGGGATTCACGCAGTAGAATCGGAGAATGGCTTAAAAAGATACGGTCGCCTGAGCTGATCTTTTTGACGGGACTGTTTATATGGTATATTGTAGTTTGTCTGATTAGAAGCAGAATTGACGGGAAATCATATTTTGCCTCAAACGACAACAGGCTTTTTTTTGTGGCGCTCAGTACTTTCGTTTATTTCCCGTTCACGGCGATCATAGGTAAGGAGAAGGCCAAAAAGGCAGTAGACAGCCTGTTCAATCTGGCGCTGGCCGCCTATACGCCGGTGTGCGCATGGGTAATATGGAAATACTATCATTTGGAATTGGTTACATTTCCGTCAGGGAACGTGGTTGAACTGTACAAAGGCAACTCCCTGACCATGGGAAGCAACAGAAATATCACGGCTGCATACGCGGTCATCCTGTTCGGGATCTGCATATACATGGCGATGACGACGCTGAACAAGATCAGGATCGTCTACATTGCCGCGGCGCTCGTCCACCTGGTCGTCATATTCCTTTCCAATTCCCGCACTTCTTTTCTTGTAATAGCTGTCATGATGTCATGCTATGCCGCTATGCTGGGAAGGAAGTACCTGAAGAAAAGAATAACTGTGGTAATAGGCGTTCTGCTTATTATACTGGCCAGTATTGCTTTATTATATGTTCTGCGTTACAGAGTCCTTGAAACTAACGCGGATCTGTGGAGGGAAAAGCTGGACAACCCCGACGCGATGAGTGTGCGCAAGTTCGATGGATTTGCGGGCAGAATCTCCATTTGGAAAGGAGCTGTTAAGATAATGCTTTCCAGTCCTGACAGATTCTTCCTGGGCATAACACCGACCAATGTTGCCGACGCGTTGAACCAAGTGGTGAATTCTAAAAAGACGTTCCCGCATTGCCACAATTTGTTCCTTAATATCGGGGTCAGTTTCGGGGTTCCGGCCATGATCCTGTTTATCTGGTTTACGGGGTCAATTGTTCGGAAAGCGATCCGGCTCATGAAGTATAAAACGGATGAGCTGCCCGCCAATATCTGGACGGTATCCGTCATTGTGTTCGGAATACTATTGATAGAAATGCTGGAAGTGCTGTCGTTTGGAAATCGCTATTTTAACGGTCCGGTGCTGTATATTTTGGCAGGATGGATCGTGGAGATGAACAAGAGTCATGGAGTAGAAACGGTATGGACAATAAAGAACAGTTAACAAACAACGAGACTACCGAAAAGAAGAGTTCACGGCCAACCTTGTTAAGAGGGCATTGGCGCACTGTCGCGCTACTTCTTAATATTTACGATATAGTGGTGATCAACCTGTCATACTATCTCGCACTGTGGCTGAGGTTCGACTGCAAAGCGTCGGCGATCAGGCCTGACTTTCTTGAGGCTTGGATGAAATTTGCGCCGATCTACACAGTAGTCTGCCTGATCGTTTTCTGGGCGGCCAGGCTTTATAAGAGTATCTGGAAATATGCCAGCTATTCCGAACTGGTCCATTTGTCCGCTGCAACGGCGGTCACCGGTCTGTTCCATACGGTCTTTATCACTCTTTTGTACAGGCGCATGCCCATTTCCTATTACTGCATCGGTATTATGCTGCAGTTTACGTTTATGGCGGGCATCCGGTTTTCCTATCGTCTGTTCATCATGATGGAAGACCAGGTCAAAGTGAGGGGGACCCAGGACCGGGTCATGCTGATCGGAGCAGGAAATGCCGGCCAGTCTATTTTGCATGATATAAAAAGGGCCAAAGAAGTCAACGAACTGGTCTGCTGTATCATAGATGACGACCCCAACAAGTGGGGGCGCTTCATTGACGGAGTTCCGATCGTCGGCGGCAGGGACACGATCCTGGAAAATGTTGAGAAATACCAAATCAACAAGATCTATGTGGCGATCCCCAGCGCGACGGCGCAGCAGAGAAGAGACATCCTGAACATCTGCAAGGAGACGGACTGCGAGCTGAAGAACCTTCCCGGAATGTATCAGCTCGTCAGCGGAGAAATAACTGTAAGCAAGATGAAGAAGGTCTCCGTCGAAGACCTTCTGGGCAGAGAGCCGATCAAGGCCGACCTGAAAGAAGTCTTTGAATTCATTAACGGGAAAAGGGTCCTGGTCACGGGAGGCGGCGGCTCCATCGGCAGCGAGCTCTGCAGGCAGGTCGCGGCGCACTCGCCCAAGCAGCTGATCATTTTTGACATATATGAAAATAACGCGTATGACATTCAGATGGAGCTCAGGGAAAAATATCCTGAGCTGGATCTTGTGACCCTGATCGGCTCTGTCCGTGACAGCCGGAGGATCTTCGAAGTATTTGAAGATTACAAGCCGCAGATCGTATACCACGCGGCGGCGCACAAGCATGTTCCGCTGATGGAGGACAGCCCGAACGAGGCGATCAAGAACAACGCCATCGGAACCTATAAGACCGCGTATGCGGCCATGGTCCACGGATGCGAAAGATTTGTACTGATCTCTACGGATAAAGCAGTTAATCCCACGAATATAATGGGCGCCAGTAAGCGGCTGTGCGAGATGATCATTCAGAGTTTTGACGCCAAGATCAAGGCGGGCAAGGCAAGCGAAATTCCGCAGCTGTTCACACATTCCGGAATTGAAAACGCGGATAAGGATGGCACCGGAGAGGTCTTCAGGAATGCTAAGACGGAATTCGTAGCGGTGCGCTTCGGAAATGTCCTGGGAAGCAACGGCTCGGTCATTCCGCTCTTCAAGAAGTGGATCGAGCAGGGCGGACCTGTCAGGGTCACGCATCCTGATATCATTCGCTATTTTATGACCATTCCCGAAGCGGTCAGCCTGGTGCTTCTTGCGGGCACTTATGCCAAGGGCGGAGAGATCTTTGTCTTGGACATGGGAAGCCCTGTCAAAATAGACACGCTCGCAAGGAACCTCATCCGCCTGTCAGGTTACAAGCCGGACGTGGATATTAAGATCATTTATACGGGACTCAGGCCCGGTGAAAAACTGTACGAAGAGAGGCTGATGGCAGAAGAAGGTCTTTCAAAAACCGAAAATGACCTCATTCACATCGGCAAGCCTATACCGTTTGATATAGACGAATTTTTGTCACAGCTCAGAAACCTGATGCTGGTGGCCTACACGAATAAAGGAGATATCCGCGGACAGGTTGAAAAAATGGTATCCACATATCACCCGGTTGAAAACTAGAGAGGCATTGCAGGCGATGACAACGGGTTGCCAAAAGATATAACAGAGTAGTCAGAGAAATAAAAAGTCCTCTCCGGCGGCGAACGGATCGCTGTCCGGAGGGGACTTTTTTGCTGGAAAAGATGCTCAGATACCGGAAAAAGTGCTCAGATGCTGGAAAAGGTGCTCAGATATTCAGAATCCCCGCCGAAGTAAGGAACAGAATAAACATGATCACCGGCACGATGTACTTGATCATGACGCGGTAGAGGTTCTTGAGGCCGAACCCCCGGCCGCCGTACTCGACTTCCTCGACGATCCAGTCGGGGCCGACCACCCAGCCGATCAGGACCGCGGACAGCATGGAGATGAAGGGCATCATGAAGCTGTTGCTGATGTAGTCCATCAGGTCCAGGAGCTGGCCGATGCTGCCGTTGGGCAGCGGGATCTCCACGTAGAACTTGCTGTAGCCCAGCGCGATGATGACGGAGGCCGCCGTGTAGAGGAGGGTCAGCGAGATCGTGGTGGGCTTGCGCTTTGTGTGGAAGATTTCCATGCAGTTGGCCACGATGGTCTCCAGGACCGAGACGCAGCTGGTCAGCGCCGCGAAGGCGGCCATAAGGAAGAACGCGAGGCCCACGAACCGGCCCAGGGTCGGCATCGAGGCAAAGACCTTGGGGAGCGAGATGAACATCAGGCTCGGGCCTGCTTTCATGCCTTCCACGCCCTCGAAGACGAAGATCGACGGGATGATCATGAGGCCTGCCAGGAGCGCCACACCCGTGTCAAAATATTCAATCTGGTGAATGGATGCGTTGACATCCACGTCTTTTTTGATGTAGGAGCCGTAGGTGATCATGATGCCCATGGAGACGCTGAGCGAGAAGAAGATCTGGCTCATGGCGTCCAGCAGGATCTGCAGGAAGCGTTTTACAGTCAGGCCCTCGAAATTGGGCGTCAGGTAGACCACGAGGCCCTGCAGGCCGGTACGAGTGACGCCGGCGTCGTCCGTGTGCGTGAGCGTTAGCGCAAAGACGGCGATCGCTATGATCATGATGAGCATGATGGGCATCAATATTTTGGAGCATTGTTCGATGCCCTTCTCGACGCCGTTAAAGACGATCCAGGCCGTGAGCAGCATGAAGACCGTGGCGTACAGCGTGGACTGGCTCGGGGACGTGATGAAGTCCGTGAAGAAGCTGTCCTGCGCGGCGGCGCCGCCCTGGCCGGTCAGGTAGACGACGATGTAGCGCGTGATCCAGCCGCCGATGACGGCGTAGTAGGTCATGATCAGCACCGGCACCAAAAAAGTGAGAATTCCGAGGAACTTCCACTTGGGGCGCATCTCGGCGTAGGCGCGGATGGAGTTTTTGCCGGTCCGGCGGCCGATCGCGATGTCGCTGGTCAGCAGCGTGAAGCCGAAAGTGAAGGTGAGGATAAGATAGATCAAAATAAAGAGGCCGCCGCCGTCTTTGGCTGCCAGGTAGGGGAAGCGCCAGAGGTTGCCGACGCCGACCGCGCTGCCCGCGGCTGCCATGACGAAGCCGATCTGGCCGGTGAAGCCGTGTTTTTTGTGGGCGTGGTGGCTGGAAGTGTTAGTTGCTGTGGGGGTGGTGTTGTTGTTTTCCATGTTTTGTCCTTGTTTGATTGGCCGGTTGTTGATTAGCTGATTGCACTGGTTGCTGATTGGCCAATTGTTGATTAGCTGATTAGCCGGTTGCACAGGTTGCATCAAATGAAAACGGGTTGCCAGGGGGCAGCCCGCTTTACTAGGGTATCATAGCAAAGATGCTTTTGCTACGATAAATAAGATCAGTCAAAATGGTTAAAAAATATCAAATGTTCGTGCGATTATTGTTTATGCATATATTAATTTCTGATGCATAACGAAGATGTTATATATACATGTTATGAGACCCTCTGTTGAAAAAGTTGGGGCAATATTTTGGCGGGTATGCATAAAGAATTAATAGACTTAATAATCTGAATACTGCACACAATTTTCTTAGGGGCATTGCCGGGATTCGAGGGTAATAGCTTATTTAAAAACCCTATATTGGTGGAATTTCCACCGATATAGGGAAAATGAAGAGAGTATTGGACTATCTTGCGCTGGTCAATTTTTTGGATATATATGTGTGATTTACGCTTATATATGGCTTGCGATAGCCGGACGACACCTTTGACATCGCTCCAAGAATCGCTGGGCGGCGCGTACCGACGGCGAGGGGCTCATGAGCAGATCAGAGGCAGGCCGGATTCGGATCAGGAGCAGGTCAGGAGGAGATCGGGCCGTATAGGTTTCTGGAACTGGTGGGCTTTTTTTGGACCTGGTTGGGGGGATTTGAAATGTGTATACCTTCTTTTAAAACACTTCTTCGGTGGAATATCCACTGAAGAAGGGCTCGGAAAAGGGTACTATGACTGCCTTCGGGATATATAGGCCTGTTTCAAAACCCTTCTCCGGTGGAATATCCACTGAAGAAGGGTTTTAGAAAAGCAATATGACTTTTTCAGAAGCCTATTATGTCAGGTTTTATTTTCGTCAGGAGGAGTGGTTTCGTCGGGGGGGTCTTCCTCGACGTCATTTGGAAGCGCCCTGGTTGGCGTAGTACTTGCTGGCGCTCTGCGCCACGAGGGTGACGGCGCTGTCCCAGGTCCAGTCGCCTTCCGCCGTGTAGAGCCAGGCAAGATCCGAGAGGTCGATGTTATCCATGACGGGGCTTGTCGCCTTACTGTATGGAGGCCATTGCCTTGATAAGAAGCTTCTTGATCCAACTTGCCAAAGATTAAGCATTATAATCCCGGATTTTTATCCTTTTGATTGTTTTTCATGGGGGCCGGATCATCAAACCTCCTTCCTATAGTCCAACCCGCCGCGGACCATATAAGCAACAAAAATCCAAATCCCCATGCTATAATTCAAATGAGACATCTCTGATGAGAAGCTTTCTCAATGAACAGAAAGGAGCTGACATATGAAATATTGTCCATTTTGCGGAAGAAAAATAGAAGATACTGATCGAATTTGCCCTCATTGCCATTCGGATCTCGATGAACCTGAATTTGACGAGAATATTCAGGATGACGCCCCGGAAGAAGACGAGCCCATTGGCGTCATGGACAGGATCAAGGCCGCAGCGGGAGGCTTCTTCGGGGACGGCCCCGAGAACAGGAGCTTCATTGTAGTAGGCGTAGCGCTGCTCGCCGCGGTAGTTATTGTGGGCGTTGTTTTGGCGCATGGACTTTTCAGCAAGAAGACCGGAACGACCGGAACAAACGAGGTCGCATCCAATACCGGCGTCACGACGTCGAGCACCGGAGAAGAGACGGGATCGGACAGCGGTACCAAGACCGGAACCGATTCTTCATCCAAGACCGGAAAAGACAACACCGATGACGTCATCGATACGACCCCCACAGACGAGATGAAGAAGCGCCAGGAGGAGGCCGAGAAGAGAAAGGCTGAAAAGGAAGCGGCCGAGAAGGCCGAGCGCGAGGCGGCAGAGAAGAAAGCCGCACAGGAGAAGGCAGCGGCTGAGAAGAAGAAGGCCGAAGAGGCGAAGAAGAAGGCCGAGGAAGCCAAGAAGGCAGAAGAAGCCAAGAAGGCCGAAGAGGCTAAGAAGGCGGAAGAAGCCAAGAAGGCCGAGGAAGCCAAGAGGAAGGCAGAGGAAGAAGCCAGGAAGAAAGCAGAAGAAGAGGCTAAAAAGAAAGAAGAGGAAGAAGCCCAAAGCCCCGCGACAGCGGAAGAAGCCTTCAAAGCACTGTACCAGGGCAAGAAGTTCCTGTACGGGCAGCAGTACACCTGCTATCTGACGGATCCGGCCACGGCGCAGGAAAGCCAGGCCCAAGGCCAGACTCAGAACCAGGCCCAAGACCAGACTCAGAATCAGGCCCAAGGCCAAACTCAAGCCCAGGACCAGGCTCAAGACCAGCCCCAGGGCCTGCCCATTGGCTTGGACATCACGGAGATCCCGGAAGGCGAGATGGCCTACTATGTCTATGATTTCGACGAAGACGGAGCCGTAGAACTGCTGACGCTGGTGCTGTCACAGGACCGCACTATTTTGGCGACGATGTATGAGTTTGACGGCGACGAGGCCATGGCGGCAAACCAGATCGAAGTCGAGATGCCTGCCGGCGCGGACGGCATTAAGAAGAGCCTCCCGATCGTCGGCGGGGTGCCGGCTTTTGCGAATGCTTTTGTATACAAGGTTGACGACAGCGTCCGCATCGGGTTCGAGTTCGCTAATGTGGCCGTGCACGCAAACGGCACGCAGCACGACATCCTGAGCTACGTCTATGAGGGCGATGTGTTCGAACTGAGAGATTCCTTCACGATGGCGGGATCAACGATCGAGATGGACGTCATGAGCGACGTGAAGTTTTATAAGGAACTGCGCGAGAAGTTCGCGAAGCTCGGCGCCGGCGACATGAGTCAGGAGGATATCGCCGCCATGTGGAGCATGAAGACGCACTTCAGCGACCACATTAAGGAAGTTCGCGAGATCTTCAAGGCGGAGAACAAGCTCACTGCCAGCAGCTTTGACTACAGCAAGTGGACGGGCGACGGCAAGAAAAGAACCGAATATTCCAAGACCAGCTTCACGGCGCAGGCGGACCTCTTCAAGGGCAAGGGGGCAAAATATAAAGCGCCCGGAACCGTTCCCATCCCGGAGGAGAGCGCCGGCGGCAGCCAGCAGAACCGGGACGAGAACAACCAGCAGAACCAGGAGAGCGGCCAGCAGAGCCAGGAGAGCGGCCAGCAGAGCCAGGATACCGATAACGGCCAGCAGAATCAGGAAAATGTGACGCCGGAAGAGCCGATCGAGGAACCCGTCGAAGAAACTCCGAATACTTCTGATCAGGTGACGGATGACGCTGCCGGGAATGGCGAAGACGCGAACAACAGCGGCAGTATCGACCTCGGCTTTCTCGACGGCGTCTGGGAGCAGATCGGCGGCCGGATGGAAGGATACACGCAGCCGACAATAGTTTTTGAAGGATACACGGCCCATTACCACACAGAGGAAAAGGATTACGACGTCGCGGTCAGCGAAATTGTCAAGACCGATTACGGCTATTTCCTGAAAATGGACGACGGAACTCATAAATATGGTTTCAGGTGGGATACAACAGATCCTGATACCCTCTCTCATGTGGATACATGGGATACAGAGGACATGTCGACTTACAGCGGCAGCAGCAGCTACGGGAAGGTGAAGTAAACAAAGGCCTGCACTGTATTGAGGAACCGCTTCGCGGGAGAACAGAATGAAATGCTGTGCAAGTGCCGGCGGAGAGTGCTCCACCGGCACTGTTTGTTAAAAGTAGCTCAAATCATTCAGAATCCTTTTCGCTTATTGCGACACCCTCGTTTTTTAGCATGCAGACACGATTTAGCTTGAAAAGCAGATCCGCATGCTGTATAACCTATTGATGTTGTGTGTTTGCTGAAGCGGCTTCGCTGTCCCAAGCAGGCGGCACCGCCAAAAGCAGCGGCAGCAGGCGCCGCCAAAGCAGTAGCCGCGCCGCCCCCGCCCAGCCAGGCAAGCCGCCCAGACAGGCGCGGCGAAAAGATTTCTGTACGTAATACGGGCGAATATGCTATAATCCCGTTTTTGACAGTTCAGAAGGGTAAAAATGCCGAAAAAGCTGATGTTTAAGCCAAAAATTCGACTTTCAGTTTTTTACCCCGATTTCCTAAACTTTCCTAAACCGGGGGATGTGTCAGAGGCTGCAGAATGACACAGAACAGGTCATAGAAGGCTGCAGTGGATCGAGTTTATGACAAACAGGATGATACCGTAAAGGGTATGCATCCTGTTTTTCTGTTTAAGTAATAAAAGTAAAGACGTTTACCCACAGGGCTGCTGGGACCGTACGCCGCCCTTGCGTGAACCTCAGGCGGATGCTGCCTGGTCATTGACCGACGGCGATGAACTCAGGAACAGGCTTTCCTTCACTGAGCCGTCGGGGAGCGTATTGTAGCATCCGCCTGAGAACCACGCAAGGGTTCCCTGCGGCGGCTGGCAGCGACCTCGGGCTCTGAATCTTGGAACAAGCCGGGCGAAAGCGTAAGATTCTTCTTTTTGTCAGGAAATGTCTTTCTTTCTCTTTGATGTTCCTTTTGTAATGCGGCAGTTGCCTCTCATCCTCCGGTCTGTCATCCGCTCATAATCCGTATTGAAGCCCAGGTACTGGTGGATATCATCGGTAAGGTCAGTGCGCTCATAAGCTGGATGATAGGAGTCTTCTGTGGGATACCTGGCGATGTACATGCCTCTGAGGCAGTCCATGATCTGCTGGTCCGTGTAAGGATGCGCAAGCTTCCTCTCAAGAATCCTGTAGAAGAGCAGTGCGATGAATACGACCAGCAGATGGGCACAGACTCTGTCTTTCCTTGCCAGGTAGATAGGCCTGGCCCGCATCTGCGTCTTTGTGATCCTGAAGGATTCTTCTATTTCCCATCTTCCTTTTGTGACCCTGAGCACATCAGAGGTCTGGGTTTCTTCAAGGTTGTGCATTACCGCATAGAACCCGTCAAATCTGGCTTCTTCTTCGATCGCTTTCTCGTCGATAAGGTACTTCCTGTTTGTTGCAGCTTCCCCGCTCTTTGTTGTATTCATTGTCTTTACAAACCGGCGGAAGTCGTTCTGGTTTTTCTTTTCCAGCTTCCCGCCGCCCTGTTCGATGGCGCGTATCGCACGCTCAACCTGGGAGCGGCGTATGCCGGCCGTGTAGTCCCTGTATTTGAGGGAGAATGTTACCAGAAGCGTCTGGTTAAACTCTGTGCCCCGCTCTTCATCATAGGACTCGATGTACTTTTCTTTATAGAAGATCTTTTCATAGTATTTTTCCCGTGATTCTTCGTCTTCCTCAAGTTTAGTGATGTCATACAGCTTATTGAGCCTCACATCCTCCCCTTCCATGCGCCATCCTTCCGGAGAGAGGCACCATTCCATGTTTTCGCCGGACATTTTCTTTACAGAGACAGCAGTGATGAATGCCCTTCCGCCGAAGTTGTTGAACTTCCGGTTGTCTTCGCTTGAAAGACCCGAATCGGTGCAGACGATGAAGTCATGGATCCCGTAATCCTTAAGGACCTTCTTTTCAACAGGCACCAGGGTCATCTGTTCGTTTCGGCTTCCGCTCGTGACGATGATGGAGATTGGGAGTCCGGTAAGGTCCATAAGCAGACCCACCTGTACAATGGGTGCCGGCTTATGCTCTTTGCTCCTGCCGTATTTCCTGAGCCCTCTGTTTTTTTCCATCTCTTCAAATGTACCGGCATTGCCCGGGGACAGGTCCTCATCTTCCTTTTCGATCTCGAAATAGTAGTTGGTGCAGTCATAAAAGACGACGCCAGCTTTCCTGTCTATTACTTTCAGACTGTTTTTATAGAGTGAACTCTGTATCTCGTCAAAGTGTTCGCTGATTATGGAAAGGGCACGGAGCACCTGGTGGTACTCGAAATCCGGATGTTCGAAGAGCCTTCTGGACAAGTCGGTGACCCGGAGTTTCGATCCGGGGAACAGAATCTGGCTGTAGATCAGCCTGGAGAAGATAGTATCTAGGTCGAAATCGAAGCTGTGCCTCCTAGAGACGGCATTACATATGGAAGGGAGCCTGAGGTCATAGTAGATCTTCTGAAGAGGGAGGTAGCCGACATTGAATGAATTCAGTGTCCCTTTTGGGATCCGTACGTTATCCCTTGCAAGGATGTAATGGCGACCTTCCGGGTCGCTGGCCTCACGGTCCTTCATATCGAGTTCAAGCGCACGCTGCCTCGCCCATTCCATTGCGTCATCGCAGCTGTGGGCTGCCATGATCTCTTCAGCAGTTCCCAGCTTTTCGACGGTGGTGGTGGAATGCTTTCCGTTTTTTGTGATGTCTTTCAGGATATAGAATCTTCCCTTGACTTTAACTGCATGTAAGCTCATAAAAATCACTCCTGCATTTAGTACTCTGTTTAGATCAGTATACTATATTTAGGAGTTTAGGAAAAGTAGGAAATTCAAATTTGACTAAAAAAATAAGGCGGTAAGCGCCTTTCCGGAATTTGAGGTGTCAAAGACCCGCGTAGGGGATCGCCCACAGGAGCAGCATCCAGTATGTGTGTGAGATGGAAAAGCCGAACAGTGCCGCCGCCGTCATGCCCACGCTGATGGCCGTCACCCTGCCCGCGCCGAGTCTGCGCGTTAATCGGTCGCTGAACAGGCTGGAGACGATGGTGCCCGCCGCGATGATCATGGACACCACGCCTGCCCAGGAAATCGGCACTCCAAATTCCAGGTGCATGACCGGCCACGCCGACCCCAACAGGGAATCCGGCAGGCCGAGGCTGATGAACGCCAGGTAGATGATGACGAGAAGAATGTGAACCATATTGCTTGCCCCTCTCACAAAAATCGGTTGCGGGAATATCCCGAAGCTGGTATGATTATACCATCATTTATTTGGGATGATTAGAAATAAACCCCCTTGCTCATATAAGAAAACC
>JAZQCI010000117.1:0-89336 GCA_045546175.1 Lachnospiraceae bacterium
ACCTGGGAAAATATGTGGTGATCGCTCTTTTGATGATCTTTACAATCGGCTTCGTGTCGGGATTTCTGGTGGCCGACGGCAGCATGGTCAAGGCCTACAACGAGAGCTTCACCAAATATAATATCGAGGACGGAAATTTCCGAACTCAGAAGAAAATGAACAAGGCGCAGTGGAAATCCGTGGAGGGACTGGGCCTTTATTTGTATGAGCTTTTTTACAGGGAATTCGCGCTGGAGAACGGAAGCACGCTGCGCGTCTTTCAAAACAGAGACAGGGTGAACCTTGTATGCCTGATGGAGGGAGAGTTTCCCGCCAAACCCGGAGAGATCGCCGTGGACAGGATGTACGCGGACAACAACGGATTGAAGGTAGGCGATACAATCCGGACATCATCGGAGGATAGCCAAAGTGCCTGGGTCATCACCGGTCTTGTGGCTCTCTCGGACTACAGCACCATGTTCTCCGACAACAACGACACGATGTTTGACGCACTGAAATTCGGAGTGGCGGTGTGCTCGCCGGAGGAATTCAGTCAGTATCCGGGCAGCGCGCTCAATTACAACTATGCCTGGAAATATGTTGATCCGCCGAAGACGGAGGAAGAGGAGAATGACCGGGGCGAGGACCTGGTTAAGGATCTGAGCAAAGAAGTGAAACTGGAGAATTATGTCCCGAGGTACGCCAACCAGGCGATCCGTTTTACGGGCGAGGATATGGGCAGTGACCGGGCTATGATGGAGCTTCTTTTGTATATCATGATGGTGATCATTGCTTTTGTGTTCGGGGTGACCATCGGCAACACGATCGCCCAGGAGGCACCTGTTATAGGGACGCTGCGCGCGATGGGATATACCAAAGGCGAGCTGATCCGGCACTATATGGCGATGCCGCTTCTGGTGACTCTCATCAGCGCCGTGATCGGCAATATTCTGGGATATACGTTTCTCAAGGATGTTTGCGCGAACATGTATTACAACAGTTACAGTCTGCCCACCTATGTCACGATCTGGAACGCGGAGGCTTTTGTAAAGACGACGACCTTTCCGATCGTGATCATGGCAGTGGTGACATACAGTATTCTGCGGTGGAAGCTGGGACTCACGCCCCTGCAGTTCCTCAGAAGGCAGCTGCGCAGGAGGCAGATGAAGAGAGCGTTTCCTCTGAGTGTTCGGATTCCGTTTTTTGACAGGTTCCGGATCAGGGTAATCGCGCAGAACATTCCCAATTACATGATCCTGCTGGTGGGGATCTTTTTTGCCAACATACTGCTGATCTTCGGACTGGCGCTTCCCAAGGCGCTGGACCACTATCAGGAGGAGGTGGAGAGGAGCCTTCTGGCGGAGCACCAGTACATAATGCAGATTCCACTGGACGCGCTGGACGAGGACCACAAACTTCAGAGTGCTCTGAAAATGATGCAGTTTGTGAGCGAGACCGAGACGGAGAATGAGACGGCGGAGAAGTTCAGCGCCTACACGCTGCGGAGGCCTATCGACGCTCCATACAAGTCCGAGGATGTGATGATCTACGGCGCCGTCGCGGACAGCCGTTATATCAGGGGAGTTCCCGAGACGCCCGAAGGAGAGGATCCGCGGGTGCTGATCTCGTCGGCTTACTCGGAAAAATACGATATTTTTGCCGGAGATACGATCGAGCTGCAGGAGAAGTACGGCGCGGACCGCTACACCTTCAATGTGGCCGGGGTCTATGACTACGGGGCGTCGATTTGCGTATTCATGGAGCAGAAGACGATGAATCAGTGTTTTGACCTTGGAAAGGACTACTTCTCGGGATATTTCTCACAGACGCCCATCACGGATATCGAAGGGAAATATATAGGCTCGGAGATCGATCTCGAGGCGCTGACCAAGGTCTCGAGACAGCTCAACATATCCATGGGGAGCATGATGTATCTGGTGGATTTCTTCGCGGTGGCGATCTTTATGGTGCTGATCTACATTCTGTCCAAGATCATCATCGAGAAGAACGCGCAGTCCATCTCCATGGCCAAAATATTGGGCTACACGGGCGGTGAGATAGGAAAGCTCTACATCCGGTCCACGACGGTGGTCTATCTGGTCTGCTTTGTGGCCACGATCCCGGCGGTCTCGGCGCTGATCCGGTACCTAATGAAAGTGATGATCAGACTGGAGATGACGGGGTGGATCGAGCTGTATGTGGGAAACAAAGTCTATGTGCAGATGCTGGCACTGGGCATTTTGTCTTACGCGGTGGTCGCCTTCTTCGAGTACCGCAAGATCAATAAAGTACCTATGGACGAGGCGCTCAAGAATACAGAATAGGACAGAGAAAAAGATGAGAAACAAGCACAACTGGCGCAGAATATTGATCACAGCAGTGCTCTGCCCCGCCATTTTATTGAACCTGGCGGCCTGCTCGCAGAATAAACCCGGCGCAGGTGCCGCCGCAGGGAGCACGGGGAAGGAGAGCGCGGGCGAAGAGGCAGGGAAAAACTCTAATCAGAATTCCGAGGAAGTTGTCTTTCACCCGCCCGTGGACTCGCCTTTCGTGACGCCGGGGGAGAAAGAGGAGACCGTCTACGTCAAGGCGGACGCCTCGGGAACGCCCACGGAGAAGACCGTGGAGGTGGTTCTGAAGAAGATCGAGGGGAGCGACCCCGTCGAGGATCGATCAAACCTTCGGGAGATCAAGAATACCGAGGGAAATGAGGAGGTGTCCGAAGCGGGCGAAGGTCGCTATCTGTGGGAAAATCACGGGGAGGACATCCACTACAAAGGCTTGTCCGACGAACAGCTCCCGGTGGATGTGCATGTCACCTACTATCTGGAGGGACAGGAGGTCAGCGCACAGCAGATCGCGGGCAAGACGGGCAAGGTCAAGATCCGTTTTGACTACGACAACCATACGGATGTGCCTTTCATGGTGCTCTCGTCGGCGATTCTGTCCTCGGACGTGTTCAGCGAATTGGAGGTCACGAACGGCCGCGTCATGGATCTGGGCGAGCAGAAGGCGGTGATCGGGTTTGCTTTCCCGGGACTTATGGATACCCTGAAGCTCGTGGACTATGAGCCCACGGAGGAGATCGAGCTGCCGGACTATGTGGAGATCGAGGCGCGGGCGGAAGAATTCGCGCTTGATTTTACGGCGACGGTCATCAGCACCGGGCTGTTTGAAGAAGTGGAAGACAAGGACCTGGACGATCTGGAGAAGGTCTCGGACGACATGAAGGAGCTGACGGACGCCTCCTCGGAGATGAAAGACGCGGCGCAGGAGCTGGCGGACGCCGGAGGGGAGTACGGAGATTACCTGTCGCAATATTTTGGCGGGCTCTCGCAGTTGAGCGAGGGGACGGGACAGCTGGAGCAGGGCCTCATCGCACTGAGCCAAAATATCGCAAAGATCTCAGAGGGCGCGAAGGGCCTGCAGACGGGGCTTTCGCAGATCGACAGCTCGCTGTCGCAGCTGGACCTGTCCTCGATCGGCTCCGAGGAGAGCGGCAAGGAGGCGGCAGCGGTGCAGGAGGCGCTGACATCGCTGGGAAAGAACAGCGCCTTCCTGAGCGAAAAGCTCACCGCTATTGAGTCCAACCTGGAGAAGGTGAGGGCCTTCAAGGAAGACGTGGAAACCTACCGCGGGCAGGTAAAGGAGCTGCAGAAAGCAGTCGCAGACAACCCGGCGCCGGATCTGTCCGAGAAAGAGGAGGAGCGGGTGGCTCTGCTTAACGCAAACGCCTCGGAGCAGGCGCGGCAGATTGCGGAACAGGCGGCGCAGGAGGCGGCTTCCGACGCGGTGGATACGGCTGCGGCAAACGCCGCGCAGGCGACGGCGCAGGATGCAAGGCACGCTGTCTCGGCGACCATCAAAGAGAGCGGAGCGCTGGACGACCTGGAACTGACGGACGAGCAGAAGGAAGCGGTCAAGGAGCAGCTGATCAGTAAAATCGTTGACTCCATCGGCGAGAATACCGGCGAGAAGCCGGAGGTGACCGTGGACACAGAAGATGTGGAGATCGTTCTGGACGAGACTTTTGCGCAGATCACGGAGGAGCTGCAAAAAGATGCTGACGAGCGTTATAAGGCGGTCAGCGAGGCCTCTGCCGCGATCTCGGAGCCGGAGATCCCGGATCTGGAGGCGCTGGACAGCGAGAGAATGAAGGAGATCGACACGGCGGTGGCCGAGATGAATGCTTCGCTGGAGGTGGTCTCTGCCTACGCGCAGGGCATGTCTTCCAAGGCGGAGGCCCTCGGGCAGCTGGCAGCCTCCCTGCAGGCCCTGCAGAGCGGCATATCACAGCTGTCACAGGGGACCGAAGCGCTGACAAAAGGAATCGGCGCTTTTGAGGAGGGCGTTGCCGCGGCGGCCGAGGGCTCCTCGCAGCTTCGAAGCGCGGTGGAGATGATCTCGTCGGCGGGCGGTGAGCTGGGCAGTGCCTATTGTCTGCTTGTGGAAGGCATGGAGGCCTTTGCGGACGGCGTCGCGGAGTTCGACAAGGAAGGCATTCAGAGCCTTGCGGAGCTGGCCGGCCCCCAGTATCAGGATGTGATCAAGGGCGTCCGGGCGGCGCGGAACGCGGAGCACAATTACACGAATTTTTCCGGGCTCTGCGACGGACAGAAAGGGAGCGTCAAGTTTGTTATAGAGACAGAGGAGATCGACGCGGACACATAATTTTCAGACAAAATTAACAATCTGGCAATCGAATTTGAGGAGCTGCGTGCTATAATCTATTGTTAGCGTGCAGCTCTTTGCTCTTTTGGGGCGGGCAGCGGACATCGCGACAACTTTACAAGAAATCCGAGGTGATAGAAATAGAACATACAGGATTGACAATGTCTCAGGTCAGGGAGCTGACGGCACAGGGAAAAGTCAATGTGCAGATCGACCGGACCGCGAAGACGACGAAAGATATTATCAAAGAAAACGTATTCACATACTTCAACCTGATTTTTCTGATCATCAGCCTTCTGCTGATCGTGGCGGGCGCTTTCAACAGCCTGACATTCCTGCCGGTGGTCATCGCCAACACGCTGATCGGTATTTTCCAGGAATTGCACGCCAAAAAAGTGCTGGACGGACTGAGTATCTTAAACGAGCCGAACGCTACGGCGATCCGCGACGGGAGCCGCACGAAAGTACCCATCGACAAGCTGGTGCTGGGAGACGTGATCGTACTGCGGGCCGGCAATCAGATCCCGGCGGACGCGGTGGTCCTGGACGGGGAAGCCGCCGTAAACGAGGCGCTTCTGACCGGTGAGGCGGACGAGATCGTCAAGGGCAAGGGCGACGCGCTGATGTCGGGAAGCTTTGTGGCGTCGGGAGAGTGCACCGCAGAGCTGGTCAAAGTAGGAAAAGACTCTTACATCTCAGGACTTATGCTGAAGGCGCGCAAGATGCCCACCGGTGAGCAGTCGGAGATGGTGCGCTCGATCAACAGGATCGTCATCGCGGCGGGCATTATGATTATCCCGATCGGTGTCACGCTGTTTGTACAGAGTTATGTGACGCAGCAGAAGAGTTTCAGCGACAGCGTCGTAGGGATGGTCGCCGCCGTCATCGGCATGATCCCGGAAGGCCTCTACCTTCTGGTGAGCGTGGCCCTGGCGACCAGTTCCGTCATGCTGGCAAGGCGCAAAGTCATGCTGCACGATATGAAAAGTGTGGAGACGCTGGCGCGCGTCGACACGCTGTGCGTCGATAAGACGGGAACCATCACGGACAACAGCATGCTGGTGGCGGACGCTGTTCCCGCGCAGTCATTTACGGACGACCAGGTGCGCCGCTACAAGGTGCTGGTGGGCGAGTATCTCGAGGCTCTGCCGGACGACAATATTACGATGAAAGCCATGCGGGAGTATTTTCGCGGGAGAGGAAACCGCCAGCCGATCTCTGTTTTTCCCTTCAGCTCCAAACATAAGTACAGCAGCGTGCAGTTCACGGATTCCACGTATGTGCTGGGCGCGCCGGAATTTGTGCTCTGCGATGACTTTGAGAAGTACAGCGACGTGGTGGACGAGTACGCCCAGAAGGGGCTGCGCGTGCTGGTATTCGGAAGGTTTATGGGAGACGGCACAGGCGCCGGCGCGTCGGTCAGAAGGTCGCTCCCGGTTCCCAAGAAGGGACTCTACGGACTGAAAGTAGAGCCGATCTTCTTCGTCCTGCTGCAGAACCCGCTGCGGGAGAATGCGCAGAAGATCTTTGGATATTTTGCCAGACAGGGCGTGAACGTGCGCGTCATCTCGGGAGATAACCCGCTGACCGTGTCGGAAGTGGCCAGGCAGGCGGGCATTGAGAACTCGGAGAGCTACGTGGACGCGACCTGGCTCAAAAGCGACGAGGATATTGAGGAAGCCGTACGTAAATATACAGTGTTTGGAAGAGTTACGCCGGACCAGAAGCAAAAGATCGTCAAAGCGCTCCAGAAGGAGGGCCACACCGTCGCCATGACCGGCGACGGCGTCAACGACATTCTGGCCATGAAGAGCGCGGACTGCAGTATCGCGATGGCGGCGGGCTCTGACGCGGCGGTGCAGGCCTCGCAGGTGGGCCTTCTGGACTCCGATTTCGCGCATATGCCGCAGATCGTAAATGAGGGACGCAGGATCATCAACAACGTGGAGAGATCCGCGACGCTGTTTCTGGTGAAGAATATTTTCTCCCTGCTGCTGTCGATCTTCTCCATCATCAATGTGATGGTCTATCCGTTGCAGCCCTCGCAGATCTCGCTGATCAGTATGTTCAACATCGGAATACCCGCTTTCTTCCTGGCTATGGAGCCGAACAACAGGAGGATCAAGGGGAATTTCCTGCGCAAGGTGGTCTTCAACGCCATGCCGGCGGCCCTGACGGATTTCTTCGCGATCGCGGCGCTGGTCGTATTCGGCCAGACTTTCAAAGTCGCGGAGGTGGATATCTCGGTCGCGGCGACGTTCCTTCTGGCCATCGTAGGATTTATGATCCTGTTCCGGATCAGCACGCCGATGAACAAGTTCCACTGGACGGTCATTCTGGGGTGCATTGCGGGACTTGGATTCTTTGCCTATTTCTTCAGCTGGCTGTTCTCGATCCAGCATATTTCCAGGGAGTGCATCATGCTGTTCGTCCTGTTCGCGATCGCGACGGAGCCGGCTATGCGGTACCTTGAGATGCTGTTCGATATTTTGGAGAAGAAAATAGACGAGATGGCCGAGAAGTACAGACGTGGAGGACAAGAAGATGAGTATTCCTTCGAGGAGTGAGCTGCCGGATGTGCCCGGGACGAACGCAAATGGAAATGTGCGGGAGGCCTGGAAAAAGGTGCTGTTCATATTCAATCCGGTTTCGGGAAAATCCCAGATCCGCACGGACCTGGTGGATATTCTGGAGATCCTGTCCGCAAAAGATTATGTGATCACCTGCTATCCCACCAAGTGCCGCGGCGACGCCAGGAACCTGGTCCGCAGCAGGAAAGAGGATTATGTCTATGTGATCTGCGCGGGCGGAGACGGCACGCTCGACGAAGTGGTGAGCGGTATGATGGAGAATCCGGACAAGCCTTTTGTGCCCATCGGATACATTCCGTCCGGGACCACCAATGATTTCGCGAACAGCCTCGGGATCCCGTCGGACATGAAGGAGGCGGCGAAAGTGATTGCGAACGGCAGGACCTTCCTGTGCGACCTGGGGCGCTTCAATAAGAACGACTACTTCACTTATGTGGCGGCTTTCGGTATTTTTACGGAGACCTCCTACCAGACGCCGCAGGACCTCAAAAACACGCTTGGCCATATGGCTTATGTCCTGCAGGGAGTGATGGATCTGGGCAACATCAGGACCTATCATTTCCGGGTGGAGTCGGCGGAATTCTCCGCATCGGAAGAATTCGTCTTCGGAATGATCACGAATTCCAAGACGGTCGGCGGCTTTCCGGATATTACGGGGAGCGAAGTGGACATGAGCGACGGACTGTTTGAGGTGACGCTCATCAAAATGCCGCAAAATATTCTGGAGCTCAACGATATCGTCCAGTATCTGAGCGGCATGGCGCAGACATCGGACCTTGTATTCCGCTTCAAAACATCGCATCTCGTGCTGGAATCTGACGAACCGGTCAGGTGGACGAGAGACGGGGAGTTCGGAGGGGCCTTCAAGAGAGTGGAGCTGACCAATCTTCGCAAGAGGCTCAAGATCATCGTGTCGGCGGAGAAGGCCAGGCAGCTGGCGCCGCCGGCGGAGAGTAAATAGAGAATTCCGGGGCAGCGGCAGGCCGCCCGCGCCGCCGGCGGAGAATCGGCAGTAAAGGAGAAAAAAATGGAGAATAATACGCCCGCTTTTGAGAACGGGGAATATGTAACTTTTCATGTCACGACAAAAGACGGAAAAGATGTGGAGATGGCTGTCGTCGATGAATTTGACATTGAGAACAGGCACTATGTCGTGAGTTCGGTGGTTGAAGACGACACGATTAAGGTGGATGGGCAGTACATTTACCGCTGCCATGTCAAGGATGACGATTTCACGGTGGAGCCCATTTCCGATCCGAAGGAATTTGAGAGGGTCGCGAGGGCTTATTCGGAGATGTGATATTTAACACAAAATTCACAAAATGGTAATGTATATTCATCAAAATAGAGTGTACAATTACATATGCAGGATGCAATGCGCATCGGCACAGGGGAACTTTTAAACAGTTGTAAAAAACGGAGGAATGAATAATGGGTTTTTTCGGTAAACTGATCGGAACAGCAGTTGGTTTGGCAGCAGCAGCCGGTGTCGTCTACTATCTCAAGAATCGCGCAGAGGAAGAGAACTATGATATCGACGAGTTCGATGAGGACTTCGAAGAAGAAGACGCGGCAGGAGAGGGCGTAAAATCTGCTCCGGCCGAGGGTGAAGAGAAGGTCGAGATAAAGGACGACAAGGTCGAAGCAGTAGACCTTGACGGCGACGGCAAGAAAGATGCTGTCTATGTAGATCTGGACGGCGACGGCAAGATCGACGCCCTGGCAGTGGACACGGACGATGACGGAAAGGCTGACAAGATCCTTATTGATACAGATAAGGACGGCGTTTCGGACACCGTGATCACAACCGCTGAGACGAAGAAAGAGGAAGCACCTAAGGCAGAGGAAGCACCGAAGGCTGAAGAGGCCCCCAAGGCAGAAGAAGCACCTAAGGCAGAAGAGGCCCCCAAGGCTGAGGAAGCTCCCAAGGCGGAAGAGGCACCTAAGGAAGAGAAAGCTCCCAAGGCTGAGAAAGCACATAAGGCTAAAAAGGCACCGAAGGCTGAATAAGTCCTGAGGCTGAGTAAGAGATTCGGAGGGCGCCGGCAGGTATTGTACCTGTCGGCGCTCTTTTTGTGATTCAATCCAAATAGGCACTCCGAAGTATGGTATAATAGCATAGTAGTGAAAACCAGGGAGGGTATGATTATGGGGATGATCACATCTGATTTTTACAGCAGGTTCGGAAGCATTGATATAGTGGAGGCACCGTTTACGGCAGGGGAACTGATTGGAATGGCTTCCGTGGACGTACAGGAGAGGTTTGCGGATTGGACGGCGGAGAATGGGGATCTCACTTATGTTCCGGCGGAAATCCTGCTGGCACTGCTGGAGGACCGCGCGTTCTTTGCGTCGATTTCGGAGATCATAGACAGCGGGGAATATGTCGTGCTCAGCGGCGCTACTTTGGCCTGCAGATCTTCTCACAAGGATAGGATGGGACTGACCTGGGAGGATGTGCAGCACAATGTCACGGAGTTTTTCCTTAATTCCGAGGATATGACGTTCAGTATTGAGAGTGTTCTGTCCGGGACCAATGAGTGGGTCACGGCGCTGTACGTATTTGCAAACGGATGGGTCGGCATTGAGACAGAGCGCATGGAGGACAACAGCTGGGCGGAGTCGGAGGACTCGGCGCCCTCGGCGGGCATGCCGGAGCCGGCGGCCAGCTATCTGCTCGACTCTGACGGCGAGCTCGTTGCTTCACCGGACATCCGCTACGATATTGAAGCGTGGATGGACTTTGTAGACATGTTCTCGGCGGTTCACGAGGAGGCGGTCGCATCGGATACGGTCTCCGATGGTCCGGAGGAGAAAGCGGCGCCGCAATCCCATAAGGATGGATATATCGTCTTCTCGGACGAGGTGGAGAAAGCCATGCAGGAAGGCAGGCCGGTCGTTGTGATCGAGAGCGCGGCGACTTTCGGCGGCATGATCTATCCCGGGATTTCGGAATTTGCTTTCCGGATGAGAAATACCGTAAGGGAGAATGGGGCGGTACCTGCTTTTGTCGCTATTTTGAACGGGCAGATCCATGTGGGTCTCACAGATGAGGAAGTTCTGTATCTGGAGGAGAAGCGCGGGTCGATCTTCAAGTCTTCCGCGAGAGACATCCCGATACTGCTTGCCAAAAAACAGGACGGCGTCATGACGATCGCAGCGGCGGTGCAGACCGCGGCCATGGTAGGACTGCCGGTGGCCTGCGGCAGCGGAATCGGCGGCGCGCAGATCGGCGCGGAGAAGACGATGGATATCTCCACAGACCTTGAGTCACTTGCCAAAAACAGCGTCATGGTCGTATGTTCAGGGACAAAGCCGATCCTGGACCTGAACCTGACCATGGAGTACCTGGAGACGGCCGGCGTTCCGGTCGTCGGCTACGGAACCGACAGGATGCCCGAGTACATGGTGCGCGGCAGCGGCTTCCGCCTGACCTATCGCATGGATAAGCCGGAGGAGCTGGCCGAAGTCATGCACATCAAGAAGATCATGAATATTCCGGGAGGCGTCCTGGTCGTGAACCCTGTTCCCAAGGAATATGAACTCGACCCGGTCCTCACCAGGAAAGCGGTGGACGCGGCCATGGATGACGTTAAAAAGAACAATGTCATGGGCAAGGCGATCACCGGCTATATGATGGGCAGGATCAAGGAGTATCTGGGGCCGGAGAGTGTGGAGTCCCAGAAAGCATTTCTGATCAATAACGCGGAGCTGGCGGCCAAGCTGGCGGAGGCGATCTGTAAGCAGGATAAATAATGAGGTGTTAGGGGCATGCTGGGGCATGTCGGGGCATGTCGTTACTTGCGGGGGTTCAGTGAATCCTGGGCGGGGCGACATGCCTTTTTCATGGCTCGCGGAGCGAGTTAGTTTTGGGGTCGGTTCTGATGAGGCGGTGGCGGTAATGTTGGTCTTGAGGCGGTAATGCTGAACTGGTGCCGGTGGAGGTATCTTGGGCGGCAGTAGAACAGCATTCCGGGTGGAAACTAAGGCTAGTGCTGATCAAGTGCCGGGGAAGATAGTATGGGCGGCAGTAGAACAGCACACAGGCTGGAAACCAAGGAGGTTGCTGAACTGGTGTCGGGGAAGGCATCTCAGGCAGCACTGGTTCAGCATTGAGACCAGCCATTGACATCCCACTTCTTTCTTCGTATTATAGATTTACCGGAATTCTTCCGGTGGACCGCGGAGTTCTTCTGCGGGTCCGTTTTCCAAATCATTTTTAATATTTGTTGACAGGCAGTAGCTAAGGGCTGAAGTGTCTTCTGTTGTGCTGCGGCGCTCAAATTCTCCGACCTTTCGTTTATTCGAAAGTCCTGGTCTCTATGGATAGCGTCCGGGCAGTGAACTTCCGGCTCCCATGCATACTGCCGGGAAAGGAGAGAGAATGAATTACGAAGAATTCAGAACTGCTGTATGTACCCTTACGGGAGAATTTGAGAAGGATTGGGACGTGATCCACGACTGGGGAACACCGCCGGTCAATCCGGTCACGGGGGAAGCCGCAAACTCTGATGCAGCAATGGAGATGGAATACGATTACATAGTACTGGAAAAGGAGGAGGGCATGTTTTATGCTTTCTATTCCTTCCCTGTAAAGCCGCTCTTTAACTTATATCAGAAAGAGGGGTGGGACGTCGCGTGCAGGGAGCTGTTAAAGCATCTCCCCGACCAGAAGAAGGAAAGCGGCGTGGTGGACTATGGCGCAAAGCTGAACGAGGAAGGAAAGAAGCTCTACGAGACGCTTCGGAGTCTGCGCGCCAGGATCGCGGCAACGAAGCAGGTTCCCCCGTATGTGATCTTTACTAATCGGACGCTCTATGAGATGTGCTGCAGTCAGCCGGCCACAATGGAGGAGCTTCTCGAGGTTTTCGGCGTGGGAGAAAAGAATTCCAAGGAGTACGGGCAGCAGTTCCTGGATGAGATCACGGAATTCACGGACGGCAAGAAAAAGAATCTGGAAAGAGAAGAGGATGGTTCCTTAGAGGATTATAAAGGGCCTGTGGTGCGGCCGATGTTTCGCGGTGTCATAGATCCGGAGATCTTTAAAGATTGAATGTTTGTATACCGGAGTACAAATATTCATTGCAATGGTTTTGTAAAACATATATAATCGTACTTATCCTTGAGTAATGAATACCAATTTTCCTACAGTATAGAGACATTGGCACAGAAAACCGGGAAAAAGGAGGAAAGCGATATGAAACCATATGCGGAAATGACCAGAGAAGAACTCACTGCCGAGCTCGAGACGCTCAAGCAGAACTATAAGAGCTATCAGAAGATGGATCTGAATCTCGACATGAGCAGAGGAAAGCCCAGCGTTGAGCAGCTCGATCTTTCCATGGGAATGATGGACGTCCTCTCTTCGGAGAGCGACCTCGCGTGTGAAGACGGAACCGACTGCCGCAACTACGGCGTACTGACAGGCGTGCAGGAGGCCAAGGTCCTCCTGGGCGACATGATGGAGAACAACCCGGACAATATCATTATTTTCGGCAATTCTTCGCTCAACGTCATGTATGACACGGTTGCCAGAGCCATGACCCACGGCATCATGGGAAACACCCCCTGGTGCAAGCAGGACAAGGTGAAGTTCCTGTGCCCCGTTCCCGGGTATGACAGGCATTTTGCTATTACGGAATATTTTGGCATCGAGATGATCCCGGTGCCGCTGGGACCGGAAGGCCCCGACATGGATATGGTCGAGAAGCTGGTCCATGAGGATGCGGCCATCAAGGGAATCTGGTGCGTGCCAAAATACAGCAATCCGACCGGCTACTCCTACTCCGATCAGACAGTAAGGAGATTCGCAAGGCTCAAACCCGCGGCTCCCGACTTCAGGATCTTCTGGGACAACGCTTACGGCGTGCATCACCTGTACGAGCACAAGCAGGATCACCTGATCGAGATCCTGATGGAGTGCAAGAGAGCCGGCAATCCGGACCTGGTATACAAGTTCTCCTCCACTTCCAAGATCACCTTCCCCGGAAGCGGAATCGCGGCGCTGGCGACGTCCCCCAACAACCTGGAGGACATCACCTCCCAGCTGAAGATCCAGACGATCGGCCACGATAAGGTGAACCAGCTGCGCCATGTGCGCTATTTTGGCGACATTCACGGACTGATGGTCCACATGAAGAAGCACGCCGACATTCTCCGTCCCAAGTTTGAGATGGTCGAGAAGATCCTCGAAGAGGAGATCGGCGGACTGGGCATCGGCGAGTGGACAAAGCCGATCGGCGGCTATTTCATCAGCTTCGACTCTCTGCCGGGCTGCGCGAAGGCAATCGTAAAGAGATGCAAGAAGTGCGGCGTCAAGATGACCCCTGCGGGCGCTACATGGCCCTATGGCAAGGATCCTTACGACACCAACATCCGCATCGCGCCTTCCTATCCGCCGGTTGAGGACCTGAGGATCGCGACCAAGCTGTTCGCACTCAGCATCAAGATCGTCAGCGCGGAGAAGATCCTGAGCGAGATGCAGGAGCAGACCGCCTGAAAGTAAATACTGTACATTTGCCCCCGGCTCACCCGAGCCGGGGGATTTTGTCGTATAGGGCATGGCTTTTTTACATCTGAAGCAAGAGAGCGGAAAAACATGATATAATTCTACGTGTCGAAGTGTTCATTATTGACCTGTTTCCCGCAGATTGTTATTATTGGAAAGTATATCGGCAAAACATACACATAAGGAATTTATATATATGAGGAAGATAACTGAGCGCAGGCTCCGCAGGCGTGCTGCGTGGCTTGCCATCGCGCTTGCCGTAACGACGGGCGTCACGGGGTGCGGCAAAGCTGTGGAAGGATATGAGGTGGACGGCGGCACCAATGAGAGGTCGCGAGTGACTGACCAGCCTTTTGCGGACGTCTATTCCACTATGGAATACGCGAAGGACGAAGAGGTGGAAGGAAGCAGGACACAGTACGATGAGTCCGAGTATGCCGCCAATGGAGAGACAGGACCTGCTCCCGAAGTGGAGGAAGGCAGAAAGTGGAGAACGATCCTGGAGGATGTGAGCATGTTCAGCAGTCCTCAGGAAGGAAAAGTTCTGATCGTGGTCCCCAAGGGGAGCAAAGTGGACGTCCTCACCAAGAAGAAAGACGGCTGGTATAAGATCCGCTACAGAGGGACCGTCGGTTATGTGAAATCCGGTTACTTTGTGGAGGACTGGGAAGAAGAGCAGGCGGAGCGCCGCGCAAGAGAGGAAGCCGAGGCCAAGAAGAAGGCGGAGGAAGCGGCCAAGAAGAAAGCCGAAGAGGAAGCCAGAAAGAAAGCCGAGGAAGAAGCCAAGAAGAAAGCGGAAGCCGAGGCCAAGAAGAAGGCGGAGGAAGCGGCCAAGAAGAAGGCGGAAGAGGAAGCCAGAAAGAAAGCCGAAGAGGAGGCCGAAGAAGAGGCTAAGAAGAAAGCCGAGGAAGAGGCCAGGAAGAAGGCCGAAGAGGAAGCCAAGAAGAAGGCGGAGGAAGAAGCCAGAAAGAAGGCCGAAGCGGACAAGAAGAAAGCCGAAGAGGAAGCCAAGAAGAAAGCCGAGGAAGAAGCCGCAAGGAAAGCCAGGGAAGAAGAGCGGGCCAGAGCAATGGCTAACGGCGAAGTGACAAGAAGGATGGCAGAGACTGTCAACCTCAGAGATCCGGAGGATCCTGATATCCTGTTCGGCATCGTTCCGACAGGTTCTTATGTCACAGTGCTCGCGGACCTCGGCGACGGCTGGTACCTGGTCGATTACGAAGGAACGGAAGGCATGATCAAGGGCGGCTATTTCACGGAAGAGGACCCGTAAAGGAGATTGCAGAATTATGCAGCGAAAATGGTGGCATGACAAAGTAGCTTATCAGATCTATCCCAAGAGCTTTATGGACAGCAACGGGGATGGCATCGGCGATCTGCAGGGAATCATCAGTAAGCTCGACTATCTGAAGGACCTGGGCGTGGATATCGTCTGGCTCTCCCCGATCTACCAGTCGCCGCTGGCCGACGAGGGATACGATATCTCGGATTACTATGCGATCGATCCCCGCTTCGGCACCATGGAGGACATGGAGGAGCTGATCGCGGAGGCAAAAAAGCGCGGGATGACTGTTTTGATGGATCTGGTCGTCAATCACTGCTCCGACGAGCACGAGTGGTTCAAAAAGGCCTGCCAGGATCCGGACGGCAAGTACGGGAAGTTCTTCTACCTTCGGGACAAGGACCCGGACGGGAAGCTTCCGACCAACTGGAGATCCTATTTTGGCGGATCCTGCTGGGAGGAGCTGCCGGGCACCGACAAGCTCTACCTGCACGTCTTCCACAAGAAGCAGCCCGATCTCAACTGGGAAAACCCGGAGCTGCGCGAGGAAGTGTACAAGAATATACGCTGGTGGATGGAAAAGGGGATCGGCGGATTCCGCATCGACGCCATCATCAACATTAAAAAGCCGGCTGTTTTCCACGATTATCCCGCCGATCGCGACGACGGCCTCTGCACGATCCACAATATGCTGCTGGAAGCGGAAGGAATCGGAGAATTCCTGGGCGAGATGCGCGACAAGGCGTTTGCTCCCTATGACGCTTTTACGGTCGGGGAAGTCTTCAACGAGAAGAAGGACGAGCTCCCGCTCTTTATCGGCGAGAACGGATATTTCTCCACCATGTTCGATTTTTCCCTTGAACTTTACGGAAGAAGCGAAAAGGGCTGGTTCGATGTCAAGAGGATCGACATTGACGCGGTCAGGGACTGCATGTTCGGCGCGCAGAAGAAGATCGGCGACATCGGCTTCTATTCCAACATCATCGAGAACCACGACGAGCCCAGAGGCGCGAGCCGGCTGCTGTCGGATGAGATTAGAAACGACGATACCAAAAAAGCGCTGGCGACCGTCTATTTCCTGAGGCGCGGACTGCCCTTCATCTACCAGGGGCAGGAGATCGGCATGGAGAACAAGAAGATCCGCTCCGTGGAAGAGCTGGACGACATCTCCTCTATCGACGCCTACAACGTGGCGAGGAGCGCCGGACTCACCGAGGAAGAGGCCCTCGAGACGTTGTCCTTCCACAGCAGGGACAACGCGCGCACGCCCATGCAGTGGAGCGATCAGGAGCACGCCGGCTTCAGCACGGCGGCCCCCTGGCTGAAAGAGAACCCCAACTACGTGCGCATCAACGTGCAGGAGCAGCAGGGGCGCGAAGATTCCGTGCTCTCTTTCTATAAGAAGCTGGTCGCGCTGCGAAAAGATCCCTTATACAAAGAGACTTTCGTCTACGGCGATTTCGTGCCGTGCGAGAACTGCGCGAGCGGCGTGATCGCTTACCTGAGAAAGAGCGCCGGGCAGACGATCCTGGTCGCGGGCAACTTTAATCCGAACGGGACCACTCTGCAGCTGCCGAAGAGGGCTGACGGAGAGATATTCACGGAAGGAACACTCCTTCTCGGAAACGGGAAGAAAGCGGCCGTCACGGACGGGTGCGTGAGCATAGAGGGGTTCGGATGCGCCGTAGTACTTTTGAATGAATAAATACAGAGAGGAAGTCACTATTTTGAAAAACAAGCCTGTATTGTGGATCATCATTCCCTGCTACAACGAGCAGGAGGTCTTGCCTGTCACGGCGCCCATGTTTCTGAAAAAACTGGAGTTCTTAGTGCAGAGCGGGCTGGTGGACGAACAGAGCAGAATTCTCTTTGTCAATGACGGGTCAAAAGACAGCACCTGGGAGATCATCAGCCGGCTGTCGGAGGAAGACCCCCGCTATATAGGAATCAGCCAGAGCCGCAACAGGGGGCATCAGAACGCGCTGGTCGCCGGCATGATGGAGGCAAAGGACCGGTGCGATATCACGATCACGATCGACTGCGACGGACAGGACGACCTGAATGCCATGGACGAGATGGTGGATCAGTACCTGGACGGCTGCGAGATCGTCTACGGAGTCCGGTCGGACAGGGATACCGATACCTGGTTCAAGAGGACCACGGCCCAGGGATACTATAAGGTCCTGGGGAGCCTCGGCGCCGAAGTAGTGTACAATCACGCGGACTACAGGCTCGTCTCTTCCAGAGTCCTTCGGGAATTCGCGAATTTCAGGGAAGTGAATCTGTATCTTCGCGGAATGTTCCCGCTGGTAGGGTTTAAGAGCACGAGCGTCTATTATAGCAGGAAAGAGCGAATGGCGGGCGAGAGCCACTATCCGCTCAGAAAGATGATCGCTCTGGCTTTTGACGGAATCACGAGCCTGAGCATTAAGCCCATTCACCTGATCACCGGACTCGGCATGTTCGTAGCCCTGATCAGTTTCGTGGGCGTGATCTGGTCGCTGATCACCCACCTGCTGGGCGGAACGGTGGCGGGATGGGCCAGTATGACCTGCATTATCTGTTTCCTGGGCGGAATCCAGCTCCTGAGCCTGGGCGTGATCGGAGAATACGTCGGCAAGACTTATATGGAGACCAAGCAGAGACCCAGATATATCATAAGCGAGAGAACCTGGGAGAAGACCCGGGAACCGCGCGGAAAAGAAAAGGACGAGAACTAAAATGGATTACATGATAAGAGCAACTGCCGCGGGCGCTCAGGTGCGCGCCTTTGCGGTGACTTCCAGAGATCTGGTGGCCTATGCGAGAGACGCGCATGATCTGTCCCCGGTCGCAGCCGCGGCGCTTGGCCGCACGATGAGCGCCGCCCTGATGATGGCGGATATGCTCAAGGGACCGCAGGACCTCTTGACCATCAAGATCGACGGAGACGGCCCTCTGGGAGGAATCCTTGTCACCGCGGACAACCACGGCGGCGTCAAGGGATACGTACAGAACCCGGATGTGGAGCTTCCCAATAATTCCTTCGGACACTTGAACGTGGGAGGCGCCGTCGGGCGCGGAACGCTGACAGTGATCAGGGATATGGGCATGAAAGACCCTTACGTGGGCCAGACCGCTATACAGACGGGGGAGATCGCGGAGGACATCACGTATTACTATGCGGCCTCCGAACAGATCCCTTCTTCGGTCGGGCTGGGCGTACTGGTCAACCGGAAGGAGAAGAAGATCCTCCAGGCGGGCGGCTTTATCATTCAGCTGATGCCGTTTGCGGAGGAAGAGACGATCGCGGCTCTGGAGAAGAACCTTAAGGGGATCGATTCCGTGACCAAAATGCTGTCGGATGGCCTTTCACCCGAGCAGATGCTGGAAAAGGTCCTCGAAGGCATGGATCCGGAAGTGACGGAGAAGACGCCGGTCGCCTTCCGCTGCAACTGCGGCAGGGAGAGATACGAGAGAGCGCTGGTGCTGCTGGGACGGGAAGAGGTGCAGAAGATCGTCGACGACGGGGAGCCCGTAGAGATCACCTGCCAGTTCTGCGGGAAAAAATACAGCTTTTCTCCGGAAGAACTTGAGGCAGTCCTGCAGAAAACTGAAAAAAAGTCGTAAGAAGTGTCCGGTTCATGTTACAATACATGATTAAGGGAACGGCGATGTCCGTTTTCTTCCTCAGAAAAAGAAGAAGGAAGGGAAAAGAAAATGATTGATCGAGAAGCCCGTGGCGCAGGCAGGCTATTTGGAAGCGGCTCCGCCGGTTCGGGGGATAATAATCAGGATCGAATCGGAATCAGCAACAAGACGATCGTCTACCTTGTGATTATCGTCCTGATCGCGATTCTTTGTGTCGTATACGGATTTCAGCTGCGCGACGCCCGCAGAGGCGGACAGGACCCGGCTGCGACCGCAGTGACAGGGGAGACCGCGGGAACCGCAGCGACGGCAGAGCCCGCGGCGGAGCAGACACCCGCAGAGACACCGGCAGAGCAGGCACCTGCGGAGACGCCTGCTGAGGAACCTGCAGAGGCACCCGCCGAGGCGCCTGCCGGGCAGGAATAAAAATGAGAAACAAGGAGAGTAATCAGAAACATGCAGCGTGAGAACTTAGGCAGTCGTTTAGGATTCATTCTGATCAGCGCGGGATGCGCGATCGGTATCGGAAATGTTTGGAAATTCCCGTATCTGTGCGGACAGAGCGGAGGTGGACTTTTTGTACTTATCTACCTGTTCTTCCTGATCGTGCTGGGACTTCCGGCCATGACAATGGAATTTGCGATGGGGCGCGCTTCGAGAAAGAGCCCGGTGAGAATGTACCAGGAGCTCGAGCCCAAGGGATCCAAATGGCATCTGCACGGATTTTTATGCATGATCGGCAACTACCTGCTCATGATGTACTACACAACGGTAGCAGGGTGGATGCTTCAATATTTTGTCAGAACGGCGGCGGGAAGCTTCGAGAATCTTGACGCGGAGCAAGTGGCAGGTGCTTTTACGGGCGGCCTCGCCAATCCGCTGATCCAGGTGGGCTGCATGGCTATCGTCGTGGTCCTCGGATTCTTTGTAAACTCCCAGGGGCTTCAGAACGGCCTCGAGAAGGTCACAAAAGTCATGATGCTGGCGCTGCTCGTGATCATGGTGATCCTGGCGATCAACAGCATTTTCCTTCCCGGAGCGGGCGAAGGACTGAAGTTCTATCTGCAGCCCAGTTTGGAAAGGGCTAAAGAAATCGGTATTTTCCAGGTAATTGTGAGTGCCATGAACCAGGCTTTCTTCACACTCAGTATCGGTGTCGGTTCCATGGCCATTTTCGGAAGCTATATCGGGCGCGACCAGGCGCTGATGGGAGAGTCCGTCAACGTCATCATTCTGGACACCTTTGTGGCGATCTGCTCGGGACTTATCATCTTCCCGGCCTGCTTCGCGTACGGTGTGCAGCCTGACAGCGGCCCGAGCCTGATCTTCATCACGCTCCCCAACATCTTCAACCACATGGCGCTGGGAAGACTGTGGGGCAGTCTCTTCTTCGTATTTATGACATTTGCGGCCTTCTCTACGGTACTGGCCGTATTTGAGAACATTATGGCGATGTGCATGGACCAGTTCGGATGGACCAGAAAGCAGTCCGGTCTCTATAACACGATCGCGATGTTTATTCTGTCTGTTCCCTGCGCGCTGGGCTTCAATGTGTTGTCCTCTATCCAGCCGCTGGGAGAGGGCTCCTCGATCCTCGATTTCGAGGACCTGATCGTAAGTAACTATATCCTGCCCATCGGCGCGTTCATCTTCGTGCTTTTCTGCACGTCCAGATACGGCTGGGGCTGGGACAATTTCGTGAAGGAAGCGAACGAAGGAAACGGCCTTAAAGTTCAGAAATGGATGAGGCCTTACATGACCTACGTTCTGCCTCTTATCGTCATCCTTGTATTTATTTTGGGAATCATCTGACGACCATCAAGGGAGAATCGAATGTCTATATTCTTTTGGAAAAAGAAAAAAGCAAATTCTGAGCCGGAACCGGCAGCGGAGCCTGTGGAGGTCGCTGTAGAGCAGGAGCCTGCCGAGGAGGCAGCGCCTGCGGAGGCAGAGCCCGCCGAGGAGGCAGTTCCTGCGGAGGCAGAGCCCGTCGAGGAGGCGGTTCCTGCGGAGGCAGAGCCTGCTGAGGAGGCGGCTGCCGGATCAGAAGAGGTCCCTGAAGAGGGACCGGTGACGGAAGAACCCGAAGCGAAAACGGATTCCGCATCAGAAGAGGCACCGGAAGAGGTGCCGGCAGCGGAAGAAGACTTTCCCGTGGAAGAGACGGCCGCCATTCTCGAGGCGGAGTCTGAGACGATCGGAGAGTCGGCGGATATTCCTGTGGAAGATACTGCTGTGGTGACAGACGCAGAGCCGGAGGCAGAGACTGACGTCACAGGGGATACGATCGTCATGCCTGTGAAAGAGGCTGCGGCGGCAGATGCCGCAGAGTCAGAAACCACAGAGCCGGATACCGCAGAGCCCGATGCGACAGGGGATACGGTCGCCCTGCCGGCCGCGGAAACCGCTGCCGCTATAGAGGCCGCGTCTTCGACTCCCGAGCAGCCTGAACCGGCATCGCAGCCTGAGCCGGCGTCGCAGCCGGAAGCCCAGCCCGTATCGGAACCGGAAGAGGACGACTATGAGGAGACAAAGCCCAGAAGAAAGGGACATGCCCTTCTGTGGATCTTCCTCCTTCTGCTCGTCATCGGGGGAAGTTACTATTACGGCATGACCTACTCCAGGACACACTTCCTCGAGAATACATATATCAACGGCCAGGAGGTCAGCGGCATGACCGCGCCGCAGGTCGAAAAGATCCTGTACCAGAATGCGGATGAGTATGAACTGAAGATCACCTTCAGAGACGGGGAAGAAGAGACTATCACCGGAACGCAGATCGGTTACAAAGTAAAACCGGACGGAAGCGTGGACCGGATCCTCCAGTCCCAGGACCATCTGAGATGGTATAAGTGCTTTTTCCGGCGCACCGACGGGGAAGTGGAGCTGAAGACGATCTACGATCCCAACCGCCTCAGAGAGGCCGTCAGCGCACTGCCGGAACTTCAGAAAGACCACATGGTGACTCCTGTCGACGCCTATATCGAACTGCAGGGGACCAAGTTCAATATCATCCCGGAAGTCGAGGGCAATTACGTCGAGGCCGAACTTGTGCAGAAAGCGGTAGACGAGGCCGTTCAGAAAGAAGAACCCAGTGTCGTCGTGGCTGACATCAAGGGATCCTACAAGGTGCCTTCTGTCCGCGCGACGGACAAGGACATCGTCGAGAAATGTGATAACTACAATCACATGCTGGCGGGCAGTATCACATGGAATCTTCCGAACGGAGAGACGATGAAGATCGATGCCGAGACCACTGTAAACTGGCTGTCGCAGGATGAAGACGGCAACTATTACAGGGACGAGGACCTGTGGGAAGAAAAGATCGAGTTCTGGGTGGACGAACTTGCCAGAAATGTCAACACAGTCGGCAAGGATTGGAGCTTTGACGCGACAGGTGTGGGCAACATCACTGTCAGCGGCGGTGATTATGGCTATTCGGTCAATAAAGTAGATGAAAGAGAAGAGGTATGGGATCTTCTGTGGGACGGCGAGTCCGAGGAGAGGGAGCCGTATTTTTACACGACCCAGTATAACAAGGGAAGCGGAATCGGCGGAACTTATATTGAGGCCAACCTGTCCCAGCAGCATGTCTATATCTATATCGACGGCGATATGGTCTTAGACACGCCTTGCGTGTCGGGAAATACCAGCAACGGACACGGAACGCCTACGGGCGTCTATCAGATCCTCTATAAGGACACAGATACTGATCTGAAAGGACAGCAGCTCGCCAACGGCCAGTACTCTTACATTTCCCATGTGGATTACTGGATGCCTTTCTACGGCGGCTGCGGATTCCACGATGCAAGCTGGAGATCCAGCTTCGGTGGCAATATCTACAAGTATGACGGATCCCATGGATGCGTCAATCTGCCGCCCTCTATTGCACCGACTTTCTACAGCTATGTCAGAACAGGTATGCCGGTAGTGGTTTTCTATTGATTTGTCGGATTTTTCAAGGGGGCTGTGAAAAGATCACAGCCCTCACTTTTTTAATGATGCACACGCGTGCGGAAAGGAAGATGCTGCCAAAAAGGCAGCCCGCACGCGGCGCAGCGGCGCGCTCTGCGAGCCTTGATAGCACATGAATCAGTTCAGGGCGCCGCGTCGTGGAGAGGCCGGCCCGAGGCGGATGTCCGCAGCAGAGGTTTCAGATGCAAAAGGATTTAACACAAGGCAACCTGTTCGGGAAGATGATTCAGTTTGCGGTCCCCTACCTGATCGCCTGCTTTCTGCAGACTTTCTACGGAATGGCGGACCTGTTCATCACCGGACAATTTAACCAGGCGGCGGCTGTCTCCGCCGTGGCAGTGGGCAGCCAGGTCATGCACATGCTCACAGTGGTGATCGTAGGGCTCGCCATGGGCACGACCGTCTGTATCAGCAGGTCGGTAGGAGCCGGGTCAAAAAAGCACGCAGCCGGCTTCATAGGCAACTCCGCGGTGCTTTTCGCGGGCTTTGCTGCTGTTCTCACGATTCTCCTGCTCATCTGTACCGGCGGGATCCTCCGCATTCTGGCGGTCCCCGCAGAGGCAATGGAGCAGGCCAGGCAGTATCTGGTCATCTGCTTTATCGGCGTACCGTTCATTACTGCCTACAATGTAGTGAGCAGCATTTTCCGCGGCCTGGGAGATACAAAGAGCCCCATGATTTTCGTCGCCATCGCGGGCCTGATCAACGTGGGATTTGACTATATTTTGATCGGACCTCTGGGAATGGGTGCGGCAGGCGCGGCGATCGCGACAGTCGGCTCACAGGCTTTCTCGGTGGTGATCGCGCTCCTCTTCCTTCTGAGGGGAAAAGAGTCGCTCGGCGTCAGCCGCAAGGACTTTGTTCCAAACGGAGATTATATGGGCCAGCTCCTGGGGATCGGAGTCCCGGTTGCCTTTCAGGAGGGGCTGATTCAGGTGTCCTTTCTGGTCATCACGGCAATCGCGAACAGCCGGGGCGTGGATGTGGCGGCCGCTGTCGGAATCGTGGAAAAGATCATCAGTTTCCTGTTCCTTGTCCCGTCGTCCATGCTGTCCACCGTCTCGGCGGTCACGGCGCAGAACGCGGGCGCGGGCAAGCACGACCGGGGGCGCCTTGCGCTCAGGTACGGGATCAGTATCTGTGTGACAGTCGGACTTGTTGTCTTTGTGATCTGCCAGTTCGCCTCGGAAAGCCTTGTCGGGCTGTTTGTCGTAAACGAGCCGGAAGTAGTCAGGCTGGGCGGGCAGTATCTTCGCTCCTACTCGCTCGACTGCGCGGCGGCGGGCATTCAGTTCTGCTTCAGCGGGTATTTCAGCGCGTACGGAAAATCGCAGTACTCCTTCATCCACAACATAATTTCCATTGCGACGGTGAGAATACCGGGCGCCTGGCTGGCTTCCGCCATGTTCCCGGAAACCCTTTATCCGATGGGACTTGCGGCGCCGATGGGGTCGCTGCTGTCGTCGGTGATCTGTATATTCCTTTACAGGAGGCTGACGAGGGAGATAGAAGCGGGGTGAGTGGAGGAATGCCTTTGGATTTTGCAGGGCGGCGGATGTGATTGGATTGTGCCGGGGTTATTCGGGGCTTGGGTGACCGACGAAAAACAACTTTTTTCTCATTTCGTCGGACTGTGATTGGATTGTGCGGGGTTATTCGGGGCTTGGGTGACCGACGAAAGTCAGCTTTTTTCTCAATTCGTCGGACTGTGATTGGATTGTGCGGGGTTATTCGGGGCTTGGGTGACCGACGAAAGTCAGCTTTTTTCTCATTTCGTCGGACTGTGTTTGGCTTGTTCAGGCTTCGGTGACCGACGAAAGCCGACTTTTTTCTCAATTCGTCGGACTGTGTTTGGCTTGTTCAGGCTTCGGCGACCGACGAAAACCGGCTTTTTTCCTCAATTCGTCGGACTGTGCATAGTTTGTGCTGGCTTTGGAGACCGACGGATAACAAGCTTTTTCCATATCGTAGGGGTGTGCTTGGTTTGTGCCCGCTTGGGCGACCGACGAAAGCTAGCTTTTTTCTCATTTCGTCGGACTGTGCATAGCTTGTGCTGGCTTGGGCGACCGACGAAAGTCAGCTTTTTTCTTATTTCGTCGGACTGTGCATAACTTGTGCCGACTGAGGGACCCTACCAGAAGAATGAAATAAAAAAGCAGGCGATAAAAGGAGATTACCATTATGAGCGCGGAAGAACATATTCACGCACAAGGCAGTGAACATACACACGAAGACGGCCATGTCCACACTCATGAAGACGGCCATGTCCATTCGCACGAGGATAGCCATACTCACACGCATGAAGGCAATCATAATCATAATCACAGCCATACGCACGACCCGCAGCAGGTTCGCGCGATCGTGAACCGCCTCAAGAGGTCGATCGGGCATCTGGACAAAGTGCGCCGGATGGTGGAGGATGGAGATGACTGTGCAGATGTATTGATTCAGCTGTCTGCAGTGAAATCGGAGATCAATAATACCGGGAAGCTGATCCTGAAGCAGCACATGGAGCATTGTATTGTGGAAGCTGTCAGAGAGAACGATCAGGAAGCAATTGACAGGATGAATGAAGCGATTGACCGCTTTATGAAGTGATGCACACGCGTGAGGAACGGAAGAAGCTGCCCTTTGGGGCAGCCCGCACGCGGCAGGCGGCTCGCGCTGCGAGCGCGCTATAGAAAAAAGGTTACTATTCAGCACACCACTTCCCAAATGCTGCGCATTCGGGACTGTGGGCGTTCAGAGGCGCTCCGCGCCTTGTCCGCCTCGGAAAAAGATCAAAAACGTTCCGGTGAACAAGCTCCCCGGACCTTATTTTGATCTTTTTTCCGAAGTGCTGAAAAAAAACAAAAAGGAGGGTAATTATGCAGGCCAAATATCAGATCGACACAGATCAGAACAGGGAATTTCTCAGAGAAAACGCAGAAAATCTTCTGAGCTTCGGACACCGGTTTCCTTCTCCCGGCGGCGGATCCTACTATCTCGGCGATGACGGAACGCCGTGGAAGGACAGGCCCCGCGAGACGTGGATCACATCCCGTATGTGCCATGTCTACAGCATCGGCACGTTCCTGGGTCATCCCGGCAGTGAAGAACTGGCGGATGCAGCCCTGAAGGGGCTGCGCGGCGAACTCTGCGACAAGGTGAACGGCGGGTGGTACAGCGGAAGAACGGCTGACGGCGATATTTTGCCGATGAAACAGTGCTATGCGCACGCGTTCGTGATCCTGGCGGCTTCGAGCGCGGTGCTTGCGGGACGTCCCGGCGCGCAGGAACTGTTGGATGAGGCGATCGCCCTCTATGATAAGCGCTTCTGGAACGAGGAAGAAGGACTTTCCTGCGACACATGGAATACGGAGTTCACTGTCCTGGATTCTTACCGCGGGCTCAACGCGAACATGCACACCGTGGAGGCCTTTCTGGCGGCTGCGGATGTCACGGGAGACGAGAAGTTCCGAGTGCGCGCGGGCAGGATCATAGATCACGTGCTGGGCTGGGCTTCCGGCAACGACTGGAGGATCCCCGAGCACTACAGCAGCGACTGGAAGGCGGATCTCGAGTGCAATAAGGACAAGCCCGACGACCAGTTCAAGCCTTATGGCGCGACGCCCGGCCACGGCATCGAGTGGGCGCGTCTGATCACGCAGTGGGCGCTCTCTACTTTCGGCGATGACAGGGAGAAGGCGGCAAAATATATTGACGCCGCAGAAAATCTCTTTAACCGCGCGATCTCGGACGGATGGAATTCGGACGGGGCCCCCGGCGTCGTGTATACGACGGACTGGAACGGGCAGCCGGTCGTCCATGACCGCATGCACTGGACGCTTGCGGAGGCGATCAATACTTCGGCGACGCTGTATCATGTGACCGGACGCGAGAAATATGCGGATCTGTATGCGCAGTTCATGCAGTATCTGGATGAGAAGGTCATGGACCATGTAAACGGCTCCTGGTTCCATCAGCTGGATCGAGAAAATAACCTCCTCACAACAGTCTGGCCCGGAAAGTCGGATCTCTATCACGCTTTCCAGTCCATGCTGATCCCGTATTATGCGGCGGATCTTTCGATCGCGCCGGCAGTTAAGCAGGGAAAGAAGATTTGAAAGGTATGGCAGATAAGCAGATAAGTCAACAGGATAACAGAGAGAGGGCCGGCGGCGAGCAGCCGGTCAGGCAGAGCGCCGGTGGCAGCAGGCCGACCAGGCAGAGAGCTGGAGAAAGTTCCGGCGACGAGCAGCAGGCGCGGCAGCGGAGAGAAGCGAGGCGGAGACGCGCGGCGGCCCGCAGGCGCCGCGAGAGGCAGATCCGGATCAAAATGGCGATCCTGGCGGCGGTTTTTGTGGTACTTGCCGGCGGAATCGGCTTTGCGGCATTCAGGATTCACAGAAGAAATGTACTTGAGCAGGAGGCGGCGGCAGCCGCGTCCCGCAAGGTAGCGGAAGAGGCGGCAGCAGAAGCCTCCCGCAAGGCGGCGGAGGAAGCGGCGGCGGAAGCTTCCCGCAAGGCAGCGGAGGAAGCGGCGGCGGGAGCTTCCCGCAAGGCAGCGGAGGAAGCGGCGGCGGAAGCCTCGCGCAAGGCGGCCGAGGAAGCGAAGGCGGCGGAAGACGCCGCGCAGAAGTCCTCCCGCGAGAAGGCGGAGGAAGAGGGAGCGCTCGCAGCTTCGCGCAAGGCCGCGGAAGAGGAGAAGGCGCGAGCAGAGGCCGCCAAGATCCCGGGGCTCAATGCGAGCTATGATTTCAAGGCCACGGACAAGACGGCAGAGATGCCCGAGGAAGTGGAGAGCAGCTATGCAGTCCTGGTGGATCTTGTGGACGGCACGGTCGTCGCGGGCAAAGAATATGACACCATTATGAACCCCGCCTCCATGACCAAAATATTGACGCTTCTGGTGGCAGTCGAGAACATAGACCTGAAGAAGCTCGATACAGATACCTTCGAGATCACACAGGACATCACGGATTATGTCTTCACCAATCAGATGAGCCAGGTGGGGTGGAATATAGGCGATACGCCCACGATCCGCAGTCTTTTGTACGGGACGATCCTCCCTTCGGGCGCGGACGCCGCGCAGGCGCTGGCGGAGTACACGGCCGGTTCCCAGGAAGCGTTTGTCGACATGATGAACAAAAAACTTGAGGAGCTGGGCATATCCGACACGGCGCACTTCACCAATGTGGTGGGAGCCTATGACGAGGACCACTACTGCACGGCCTTGGACATGGCGACAATACTCAGGGCGGCCATAGACAATGAGACCTGCAGAGAAGTGCTCTCCTGTCATTATTACGAAGTTCCGCCTTCGGGAGGAGAGGACTCGCCGAGCATCGACATCTCAAACTGGTTTTTGAGAAGAATTGAGGACAAGGACACGCATGGCACAGTGATCTGCGCCAAGACCGGATATGTCTCGGAATCGGGATTCTGCGCGGCGAGCTACCAGGAATCGGACAACGGCGGACATTACATCTGCGTGACGGCGGACACTTACAGCAACTGGGCCTGCATTTATGACCACGTGGATATCTATACAGCCTTTACAGAGTGAGGAACACAGCATTGTTAATGGATCATCTTCAGGAATACAATCTCAGAGATCTGAAAAGGAACCGGCACTACAGGGTGCTGGGAAGGACGGACGGGTCCGCGGATCCCTTGAACCTGTTCTGGACCGGCTCAGCGCTGCAGCTGCGCCTGAGAGCGACCGAACTATGGGTAATTCTGGACTCCAATTACATGATCTTTGAAAACTGGGTGGACGTGATGGTGAACGGAGCGCTGCTTCAGCGCTTTATGATACCCAGAGGCAGGAGCGAGATCTGTCTTTTCAGAGGAATGGACGGAAACGCGGTGCGCGACGTGCGCATCGTCAGGGACACGCAGGCCATGCATCTGGATCCCAGGAACAGCCTGGCGATCTGCGGGCTGATCACGGACGGAGTCTTTGAGGATGTGCCGGAGCCGGCCTTGAAGCTTGAGTTTATCGGGGACAGCCTGACTTCCGGCGAAGGACTGACAGGCGCCCGTGACTACAAGGAGTGGAACTCCGGGTGCTTCAGCGCCGTGCATACATATGAGTATCTGACTGCGGAGAAACTCGGCGCGGAGTACAGCGTTCTGAGCCAGAGCGGCTGGGGGACCTGCTTCTCCTTCGAGGGCGTCCGCAAGGAGGCGATGCCGCTTTACTACGATCAGGTCTGCGGGGTACTGCGCGGGGAGCGCAACAGAAAAAAAGGCGCTTTTGAGGAGTGGGACTTCTCGAGCTGGAGGCCTGACGCGGTGATTGTAAACCTGGGGACCAACGACGAGATGGCAATTGATACGGTGGAGGACTGTACGGAGCGGGAATTTGAGGAGGCAGTGCTCAGATTTCTGGAAAAGCTCAGAAGGCGCAATCCGGACAGCTATCTGCTGTGGTGCTACGGAATGCTCGGGCACGGGCTGGAAGATTCCATAAGAAGAGCTTTTGACAGATTCAGAAAAAGCTGTGGAGATCAGAGAAACGATTACCTGTTCCTGAATTCGACGGCGGAGGAAGACTATGGCAGCAGGGATCACCCGGGAAGGGCGGCCCACAGAAAAGTCGCAGAGGTTTTGGCTGAATACTTGACAGTTCACGGGATCGCGCGGTGAGCCTGAAAACAGGCGGAACTGCAGGAATTCCCGTATGAGGTGGGACTCTATGGAAAATAACAGGTTTGGCAGAAATACTTTGATCGGAGGCGTGCTTGTTCTGCTCAGTCTGGCAATCGCGGCGGTCGGTGTGATCGTGAGCCTCAGGACCGGCAATTCGCAGTATTTTATGGCGTGCAGCATTCCGGCCGCCGTGTGCATAGTGGCGGGCGGCGTCATGATCAGGAATGACCTGCTCACGGGGGAGAGCCGGCTCCTTCTTCCGGGAGGGGAGCGAACGATCAAGGCCAAAGTAAAGGGCATAACGAGAAACCTCCGCACGGAGGGAGAGAAGACGGTCTACTATGTGATCTGCAGCAGCACGAATCCGCTGACGGGCAGGGAAGAGACGTATACCAGTCGATCTTTTGACGAATATCCCGGAAAGGAAATAATAGGGAGAGAAGTCACTGTCCGCATAGATTCCCGGGAAAAAGGAAAGTACACGGTGGAGATCGACGATCTCCTCGAAGAGATCAAAAAGGAGAAAACAGGCAATGAGCAGGCAGAGTGAGTGCATTGATGACTTTCTGAGAAAAGCAAAGGAGGACCGGGAGGTCTATATCACGGATGTGAGGCGCTCTTTTGACAGGATCGGGACGCTGGCCTTCCATATCCATGTCCGCATGTACGAAGGTGAGACGGAAGTGTTCCGGATGGCTCTTCCGAGGTGGGAAAACGCTGAGCAGAAAGAATTCGTCGCTGAGTACATAAGGGCCTTTGTCTTCAACCTCCTGTCCACGCTGGGGGCGCTCCGCATTGTCGTTTATCTGGACAAGAAGGAGTCTGAACTGGTCCGGATCGCGGAGGGACTCAGGGAAGATTTCCAGACGGAACTTGCCAAAACAGAGAGGACCGGATACGGAAAGAGCCTCAATGTAAATGAGAGGACCGTCGCGGCGCTTTTTGGAGGAAGCAGGGAATTCTCGATCGAGGTCAGGGACCTGAGCGAGGAGACGGAGCCCGCGGTGACTCCGTCGGAACCGGTCGGAAAGCCCGTGTTCGCGCTTCTCCCTGCGAGGGCGCAAAAGGCGTTTCTCCTGGGGATCGATGTCGGCGGAACGGATATCAAGTTCGCCGTCAGCCTTGACGGAAAGCTCGTTCACTGTGAGGAGCTGAACTGGGCGCCCGCCTCCTTCTCCTGCGTGGAGCAGCTCACAGAGCCTGTGCTGGAAGCTGCAGAGCGCCTGATGGAGCAGTTCGGAAACGGAAGAAAATGGGACGGGATCGGCCTGAGCTGGCCGGACGTGATCATCCATAACAAGATCGTCGGCGGTGAGACCACCAAGACAAAGGGCCTGAGGGAGAACGAGGACAGGGACTACGAGGAGCAGTTTGCTGTGCTCACCGGACTCTGCGCAGAACTCGGCAAGTTTACGGTGAGCGGCAGTGCCGTGTCCTGCTGCAACGACGGACCGATGGCGGCCTTCACGAACGCGGTAGAGATGACGGCGCGGGGAGAAGACGTATCGAAAGGCTTTATTGCCTACAGTCTGGGGACAGAGCTGGGCACTGGCTGGGTCCGGGCGGACGGCTCCATTCCGCAGATTCCCCTGGAGGTCTACCAGAGCATCATCGACCTGGGAAGCAGGACAGCGAGGCAGTACAGCGCGGAGGATGTCCGGAGCTGCCGCAGCGTCAATACACTTCTTCCCGGAACGCTGCAGAAGTACACCGGACAGTCCGGCGTATTCCGGCTGGCCTGCAAGGAGCTTCCGAAGAGGGAGCCGGCCCTCTACGAGGAAGTGCTCAGAAAAGGGCTCTTCAGGGTAAGCGAGGACGGAGCCTTCATAGAAGTTCCCACTGCGCCAAAAGACAGACGCAAGGAGTGCCTGGAATTCTTCATGGAGAAAGCGGCCGGCGGTGAGAGCGAAGTCTGCCGCGACATTTTCAGGAAGATCGGAGAGTACATCGCCGTCACCTGGGCGGAAAATGAGTATATTCTCCATCCGGCGGCAAAAGAGCGAACGCTGTTCGGAAGACTTGTCAAGAGGCAGGAATGTTTTGACCTGATCAAAGAGGGCGCAGTCTCGAGGGAGCCTTCCCTTGTGATTCGAAATGCGGACGCCGCCTTGGCGGTCACGCCTCTGATGAGGCAGCTGGAGGGCGACCCGGTGTTCACGGTGGCGCAGTTCGCGCAGGCCGTGGGAGCGCTGCACTTCGCCTGCCTGGGACTGGAAGAGTACTGAGAGGACGCTTATACTGAAATCGCCTTACCATTAATTGACTATGCAGGAAACACCTATGCAGGAATCGCCGAATCGGGAATCACTTATACAGGAATTGCATAAATACAGCTACTGCCGTGTGAATATCGCGCTTGCGGCCTTGCAGGTTGCGGTCTTCGCGCTGTGCCTGCTCACGGGGAACCGGCTGTATGAGGCGGGGCGCTGCGGCACAGACCTGGTTCTGGACCAGAAAGAGTACTACCGGCTTCTGACATCGGTCTTCCTCCACTCGGGGCTCTATCATATCGGCAGCAACATGCTCGTGCAGATCCTGATGGGAAATGCCGTAGAGAGAAACCTCGGTCACATCAAATATCTGATTTTGTACCTGGCTGCAGGCGTCGGCGGCAATGTCATTTCCGTCCTGTACGACCGGGCGCAAGGGGTCAACACATATTCCGTGGGGGCGAGCGGAGCCGTGTTCGGCGTGATGGGAGCGCTTCTGGTCCTCATCATAAGGGGCAGAAAAAAACTGCGGACCGGCTCTTCCATGCTGGTCAGAGCGGGGTTCGCAGTTTTCTATGCGGTTTATGCAGGGTTCAGGACCCCTTATACGGACAATGCGGCGCACGTGGGCGGACTGGCCTTCGGAGTCGTGTTGGGCGCACTGCTCACGGCCACACTGGATGATGTGGACCTGCGCGATCTTCGGTGAAGGGAGCGCGGCGAGCTTAAACTGATGCAAACGCGTGCGGCACGCTTCGCAGGCCTTATTGATCCGAAAAAATTCTGAAACGGGACAGCGTCACTCGGCGCTGTTTTTTTTGGTCTGCAGAATGCGGATGCCGTTGACTTCCAGCTCGTCCACGACGGGGATCAGCAGGTATTCCATTCCGTCTATGACTCTGGTCTTGAGCATATCCGCCATATCCGACTTGACGCTGATCTTGAGGGAGGGAGATTTGACCTCCAGCCGGCTTGTCTCGACGATGTTCTCGGCCATCAGAGGGACGCCTTCCCCGACCGCCTCGTCATAGGCTTTGTCAAAATCACCCAGAACGGACTGGTCGGCGCCGTTTTCCGAAAGGAGGCGGCGCATCTGCTGTTTTTCGATCATGACGGGCTCCCCGGAGTCCTTGTTCTGCTCGATGATCTCTGTGACGGCGTCGTTGATCGCCTTGACATTCTCAAAGTCACAGTTGCGGCCCAGCGTCTGCTCCACCATGCTCTTGAAGAGCTCCTTCTGGTCCGACTCGGGGATGGGCAGGACGCAGCCGAGAAGGTCGTGGCTGATCTCTTCGTGGCGCTCATCTTCCTTGCGGCAGTAGTAGAGGAGACTGTGCAGATCGGGCTGCCTGTCGTTGTAGGCGGGGAACAGGAAACCGCTGACCGGCTTCTGGACGGCCCAGTCCGTGCGGCGGTCCAGGAAGGTGCATGCCTCTTCGTCGTAGCACAGGCCTTCTTTCATGAGCATCACAGGGCAGATGCAGCACAGAAGGAAGGAGTAGACGTAATCGGAGGCGTCTTCCATGTCGGCGTTGTCCGTTCCCTTGGCGGGAATATCGTAGACGCCGTGCATCAGGAGGATCAGGTATTTGGTCTCGCACCGGAAGTTCTCCACTATGTTGTTAAAAAAGAGAGTCAGGAGCTCGTCATTTTTCAGCTCCGACTGCTGAAGCCGGTAGAGAAGCTGCTGACGGCCGCCTTCGGCCTCTTCCTCGAGGGGGAATTCCATGTTGAAGAGATTGCGGCCGAGCTTGCCGGACATGGCGCCGCGCAGGATCTCGCAGTATTTTTCCATGGATTCCTTTTCCATAGTTGCCAGAGAATCGTGGATCTCCCGGATGACTTCGCCCTCTTCATTTACGTAGCAGGCCCGGATCCTGTCGATGCAGCTGTCGGGCTTGACCAGTTTTCTTATCTCATTGATCGCTTTTTTGTCCATTCTTTACCTCGTACAATCAGATTGACCGCTTTTTTCGCGGTAACATCAAATATACTACAGAAATAGTTGTTTCGCTAGAGGGCGGTTAATGGTATAATATATATTCAGATTGAATTATGCGCACAACGCACGGCGCACAGAATGGGAGGAAATGTTCTATGGAAACTAATGGAAATCGTAATGACGCCAAGTGGGACGAATTTGAGAAGATGATGGAGGACAAAGTTGTCTTTACAGTTCCGATCGATGAGAGCGTCAAGGCTGGCGTCGTGACTTCGCTGAAAGGAGTCAGGGCATTTATTCCCGCGTCCCAGCTCAGCACGAGCTATGTTGAGGACACCAACGAGTGGATCGGCAAGGAAATCGATGTTGTGATCATCACAGCGGACAGAGAGAAGCAGCGTCTGGTTCTTTCCGGCAGAGAGGCCGCAAAGATCAAGCGCAGCCAGGAGAAGAAGGCCCGCATCGATGCTCTTGCAGTGGGCACTGTGCTCGAGGGCAAAGTAGAGACGATCAAGCCTTACGGCGCATTTGTCGATCTCGGAAACGGTATCAGCGGTCTTGTACACATTTCCCAGATGAGCACCAAGAGAGTTGCTACACCTGAGGAAGTCTGCAAGGAAGGCGATGTCGTCAAGGTCAAAGTAACCAAGGTAAAGGACGGCAAGGTCAGCCTGAGCATGAGAGCTCTCGAGGAAGCTCCCGCTCCTGCAGAGGATGACATTCCGGAGCTTTCTTCTGTTGTTTCTCACGAGAAAGCAACTACCAGCCTCGGAGATCTGCTCAAGAACATCAAACTGGACTGATTGTGTTTGGCTGTGCGAGCCTAACTTAAGAGGGGGAACGGGCGGTTTTGTGCCGCCCGTTTTGTTATGTAGTTGGAGACTGACTGGGGTTGCTGCCCGGTCTATTTGTTAAGTGTCCGAAGAGCGGGCGGGAGAGTGGCTGCGTGGAAGTTTTAAGCCGGAGCGATAGGATAAGAAAAGAATATGGTCTGCCGGCGGCAGCCATGCGGCGCAAAGCGGGAGAGTCCACTGTGTTTCCGGCAGCCTTGCGGCGCGTGATGCGGCCAGTGTGGCATCTGGTGCTGCTTTTATGCGTGGTTCTGTGTCTCGGGACCGGAATGGGGGCCTCAGCGGCGGAAAAGGGCTCTGAACCGGAGAATTCGGAACCGGAGACTTCGGAACCGGAGATTTCTGGACCGGAGACTTCTGAGGACCTAGTGATGATTCGCGTGGATGGACAGCTTGAAGAGACAGACCGCGACGCGATCCTTGACCGGATCAATGCCATTCGGAAGGAGGCCTGCGAGGAGGGCGTGGGCAATCCCGTCAACGGGGACCCTCTGACTGAGGCGGACTATGTGCCGCTGCAGTGGTCCTATGCGCTCGAAAAAATTGCAGTTCTGCGCGCGGCGGAGAGCACTATTTTGCAGGATCATGTGAGGCCGGACGGCAGAGAGTGCTTTACGGCAGCTCCCGAGGGCGTTTCGTACACTATGGAGACGCTGGCCTGGGGATTTGAGAGTGCGGCCGATGCCGTGGAGGGCTGGTACTCCGAGAAGTCTTCTTATGTTGAGGCAGATGGGAACCCTGCCGGCCATTACATGGCGCTAATCAATCCGGAAAACCGATCTGTAGGAATTGCGCAGCTGAATGCGAAGTGGCAGAGGAGCGCTTGCGCCGGGGCTTTTGGAGGGGAGAACCCGGTGACTGCAGAAGAATCCGGTGACGGTGAGTCGGTCTGGATGATTCCTCTGCGGAAGGATCTGATGCCGTCTGTGATTGAGAGGGCGATAGAGATCACAGCAGGGAGGATTTACAGGGCCGGGTTGAAAATCAGGGGATAGAGCAGGAAGGAATACATATGCACGAGATGAGTTACGTGATCCGTTTCGTGAATCTTGCGCTTCAGAAAGCGGAGGAGAACAGGGCTTCCGGCGTGAGAAGTCTCACGGTGGCGGTCGGAGAGATGACGGATATCGTTCCGGAATATTTATATAAGTATTACCCTGATGCAGTGATGGGGACCATCATGGAAGGCTCTGAGCTGAAAGTGGAGATGGTCCCTGTGAAGATTAAGTGCGGAAGCTGCGGAGAAGTGTATCATCCGGACAAGTCCAATTCTTATGCCTGTCCGTGCTGCGGCAGCAGTGTGGGCAGGATCTGCCAAGGGCGTGGGATGGAAGTCAGGGAACTTGAGATTGTTACGGAGGATTCTTAAGTGCTTTCCTGTTCTCGGATACATCAGTGCAGCTTATAGCGCGCCTGAAATCCGTTCTCAGAAACGTCAATGCCTGCGTCAGACTTGTCGATGCTGTCGATCCGGCAGTGACCGTTTCCAATCTCCAACAGCTTAAAGAACCGGGCAAGCTGGGACTCCTCCCCCTGCACCTCCAAAACAACATGGTTATCATGATCCGTATCATTTGCCGCCCATCCGGTCACCCCGGCTTTTTTCGCACATTTCCAGCAGAAGTACCGAAAGCCGCAGTGTTGTACTTTTCCGTAGATGTCGCAGTGTAGTCTTTGTATCATTCTTTGACAGGCCTTTCGTTGTGAAGGCTCGCAAAGCGAGCCGGCGGTCACTTTATCTTCTCATACGCAAATCTCGGATAATTGTCCTCGATCACATGAATGATCCCGCATTTGGTGAATCCAAGTGAGGTCAGAAGTTTCTGCATGACCTTGTTGTCGGTGTGCGTATCGATCCGCAGATGCCCGCACTGCTCAAAGGCCCATCCGATGCAGAACCTCCCGATTCCCCTTTCGGAGCCGTCGGAAGCAAGTCTGTGGACCACACCGTACGCGCCGTCATCGATCCAGGCGCCCTCCGTGATCTCGCGGTAGGTCGGTTCGATATCCTTTCCCTGAATGAAGTAGAATGTTCCGATCACTTTTCCGTCGTCATCGGTGCACACATAACTGTTGCCTTCTCTGATATCATTATGGAGCAGCGCCGCCGGCGGCCAGTTTGTCGGCCCCCACTGGTTGGGGTTTCCGGTCTTTGCCATAAAGTCTCTGGCATAGGCGTAGATTTCCATGAGCCTGTCGAAATCCTGCTCCGTAGTCTTACGAATTTTCATACTTGTTTTCCTGGCTTATCGAACTGTTGAAGTGCTATCTCTCGTAATATTTTTATTATATTTATTATTTCAGAAAATGTCGATTCTCTATTAATGTGCTTTTAGTCATTGTCAGGACGGATAGACGGAAGCTGAAAAGACAGTGCAGGAGCCAGAAAACAGGCAAGTGCAATGCAAGTGTTTGCCGGGATGGCATTGATCTCAGGGAATCTGCCCCGGGACGGAACGAAGAGGCCTTCTGTGCCGGTCTCGAACCTGACAGCCGGATTATTCAGATTGGACAAATAGTTAAGTGATAAGTGGAACATCCGGGAATTAATCCCGGGTGCTTTTTAGTGATAATACAAAAGAACCGCGCTATACTTAGTTAAAGACAAATAATTAGCGGGTTAGTAAAACAGACTGCAGCGCAGTGTGGAAAAAGGAAAACTATGGAGTCAGGAGGGATCTTATGAATAAGATTTTGGCGGAAATAGTTCGGAAAATGGGGGAATGTCTAAACGCATATCTTCCGGAGATAAGCTGCTCAGACCTTGAGGAGGACGGAACTGTTTACTACATGAACGGCAAAAACGGGACGGAATTTGATTGGCATGTTAACGACAGGCTTTCAAATTTCATGGTGTTCTACGATGACGAGGATAAACTCGGTGCTGTTAAAGCGTCTGTCTACCGTGATGGAGGAATGCTTATATACGTATATGGGGACCAGGGAAGGAGCATAAGGAAGGAAATCAAAGACATTTTCCTTGATGTGACGGAAGAGGAGATGCTGAAGCTTGCCGTAAGACTGAGAACTTCCGCCGATGATAAAAGAATCTGGGACGCGGCAGTACAGAAGATCGATACGGATACAGAGCCGGACAAAGCAGCGGTTGAAGAGTTTATTTCCAACATGCGGTATTACCAAGCTACAAGGAATAGAAAGGAACTCCTTGCTAAAAACGCCTACGTTTCTCGAAAGGTATATGAGGAAGGCTGGATCGTGGGATACATGTGCCGCGATGAAGCCCTCAATGAGAATGACAGCGGCTGGTCATTCATGGCAGGAAACGAAGAAAAAGAGTACGTAGATGACTACAATAATATTGTTCTTATGAGAGTAGGCGCGGTCTACCAGAGAGATCCTGCTATTTTTTCGCATATTGACAGTCCGGTCGGAACGAGACTTGTCAGAGTCTCGGCAGATTGTTTTGAGCCGGATGAAGAAGGAAAAGAGATCTACACGGAACAGAGAAAAATGTAGAGGAGAAACCACTGGTGAATCAGAAAGACTACATACACCACAGCGTCCGGATCAACGGGCTTGAAGTGAATGCAGTGTACAGCCGGGAGAGTATCGACGATATCTTCCTGCCGCTGCTCAGAAAGTTGACGAAAATGCAGAAGGAAAAGGGCAGCCGTGTTCTTGTGCTCCTGGCGGCACCTCCCGGAGCCGGAAAGAGCACTCTTCTAAGCTTTCTGGAAAGGTTGGCCTCAGAGGATGAACAGTCCGGTGATATACAGATTATCGGTATGGACGGATTCCACAGGAGGCAGGCCTATCTTGTCTCCCATACCATGATCAGGGACGGCGAGGAGATCCCTATGTCAAGGATCAAGGGAGCACCGCCGACACTTGACCTGGAGAAACTGACGGAAAGGTTGAAAAGGGTCGCAGCAGGAGAAAACTGCGGCTGGCCGATCTATGACCGGCGGCTGCATGACCCTGTTGATGATGTAATTACGGTAGATGGAGACATCGTACTCCTCGAAGGGAACTATCTTTTGCTGGATGAGCCCGGATGGAGAGAACTGAAAACATACGCGGACTACACAGTATTGATTCGGGCGGACGAAGAGCTGCTGCGCAGGCGGCTCACCGACAGGAAAGCCTTGGGAATGGCATCTTATGATGATGCGGAAAAGTTTGTGGAATTCAGTGACATGAGGAACGTAAGGACATGCCTGGAAAAATCCGGTGATGCAGATTTGATCCTGAGAATGACAGGGGACGGGGAGTATGCAATCATAAAAAATTGAATTGGCTGTTGGCGGAGCTGCAAAAACATTAATCGACAACATAGGGAGGTAAACCAAATGCTCACGGCGAAAGAAGCGTTACAGAAACTCAGAGCTGGCAACAAGAAGTATCTCACACAGAACATTGGAAGCGGCGATGTATCACCGGCGGTCAGGCTTCGGACAAGCGCGCAGGGCCAGCAGCCATACGCAATCATCGTCACCTGTTCGGATTCTCGTGTTATTCCGGAGAGTATTTTTTCGGCAGGAATCGGAGATCTGTTTGTGATCCGCGTGGCCGGAAATGTTATCGATGACCACCAGCTGGGGAGCATTGAGTACGCTGCTGAGCATCTCGGGACAAACCTGGTTGTAATGATGGGGCACACCGGCTGCGGCGCCGTTGACGCGGCAATACATCACGATCCGTCGGGGTTCATCAAGTATATTACAGATGAAATCAGGAATGCGATCGGAGAAGAGACAGATCCTTACCGCGCGACCTGCCTCAATGTCGAGCATGGTATAAACGAGATCAGCAGAGCACTGGACATTGATCATCTGCGTCATGGGAAAGATCCTGCGGTGATCGGCGCGGTATACCATATCGACAGTGGTGAGGTTGAGTTTTTGCATACGGATGAGACTTGAGGAATGAACGACCGGCTACAAAGCTTGCGAGAACACAACGGATCTTTATCGAAACGGACGGAGATTATGGACAAAAAGTATGTGGCATATGGACTGATTTTTCTGAATGTACTCCTTCAGTTCGCAAGTTGTTTCTGGTACCGGGAGCTGCCCGGATTTGTATGGACACTGGCGAATGCCATTTTGATTCTGGTACCGTTGGTATTCGGGTTGCAGATGGGGGTGCTGTGCCTTCTGCCCGTTGCCGCATCTGAACTGCTATGGTTTTTCAAGCTTGGAAGCTTCGGACCGCTTCTGCATCTGGCTTCATTTATCATAGCTGTCATCTTAATGGCAGCGGCACACCGAAGGCTCGAAGCGATGCCGCGGCGAAAAAGGGCAGTTCTGAGCGGCGTCCTGTTTATCGCAGGCGTCGCAGGGGAAGAACTGCTGTACCAGGGCCTGCGGCTGCTGGTTCTGCAGAAACCGGTGCAGTGGGACACTTTTTTCGGTGAAATCTTCTCACCTGTGATCCTGGTTGTTCTGCTATTGCTTGTAACCTGCATTAACTGTTCGGACAGTGAATCGCAGGAGAGGAGTCAGAAATGACCGGGACAAATGAAATTAGAACAGAACGGCTTGTAATGCGCAGATATCAGATAGAGGATGCCTTGATTCTTTACAAAAAGTTTGGGTGTGATCCCGAAATGTATAAGTATTCCGGATGGAATCCGTACGCCTCATACGATATGGCGCGCAGTACGGTCCAAAGATTTGTGGAAGACTATAAGCTTCCTGATTTCTACGGTTGGGCTATCGAACATGACGGGCGGCTGATCGGCACAATTGGAGCTTATGATTATAATTCAGAACGGAATTGTATAGAAATCGGACTAAGCATTGAGAAAGACTCCTGGGGAAACGGCTATGCAACGGAGGCCCTGACCGGCGTAATAGGATATCTTACTGAGCACGAAGGCATAAAGGTTATTACGGCGTGGTGTGCGGCGGATAATACAGGCTCTAAGAGAGCAATGGAAAAAGCAGGAATGAAGCAGGTTGCCGTAGAAAAGGACGCTTTGGAAGTGGACGGAAATCGATATGATAAGCTGGTATATGAATATGACTCGAACCGGTAAATGTCGGCAGTTTGTATGGCAGAACGTAAGAAAGTAAGCGTTTAACGATCAGCGGGGAGGCAGCGTTGGCAGCTGTGGCAGAGATTGCAGCTGAGCTGTGAAGTACTTTTATATTAGCGGGTGATGTATGGGAAAAGTATATTTTGTGCGGCATGGTCGCAATCCTGCGCCGCCTATTATTTACAATACCAAAACGAAGTACCAGAAGAGACAGCCCCGTCCGGATTGGACGGGGCTATTTTTGAGCGCCGCATCCGGGTCCTGACCCCGGATGCCGGTGGTTGTCATTCTAACCGTAGTATAGGTGGCCTAAAATAGGGCCAGCTTGGTTGCGGAAGTGTTTTTGTTGGTGAATGTCGAGGGAATCGGGATATAATGGAAATGGGTAGTACTTAAGTCAATGTTTATTTTATATCCGGGCAGTAAGTGACTTTAGAAATACCAAACTCTTAAGAGGAAAAGATCTATGTATAACAGAGATAATCTCAAATTACGATTAAACTTGGTAAAGAGAGCCGTAATCACTTATGAACTGGGAGATGAAACGAGTGTTGTTATTGACATCTCCGGCGATGGTAAGATTCGAATTAATGATAATGGAATAGTAAGGGATTACGACGTCGAAAAGTATTTCACAGATGGGATCCTTCACAAGTCACTCGGAAATATATTCATTGAGGAAACGGACGGAAAAGGCCGCCCTGATGAAGGGAAAATTGTCGAGTGGAAAGTCGAATTCTTTAACCGAAAGCACCTTGATCATGTCATTTATGGAACAAAGCGAACACCAATCAACATCCAAAGAGAGATGAAGAACACTATCTTTTATCTTGAAAGGCATCTAAGCATTGATCTGGGCGCCAAATATCTGGATTCTCTCTATGCAAGCAGAAAAGCAGAGCAAGGTAATCCGGCAGTTGTCTCTGAGCAAATGAGAACAACGTACTTCCGGATTATGACAAAGATAATAGACCGAATAGCAGGGACAGCTAAGGATAAAAATACTAACATGATGATATCTCCGTTATCTCTTGTGTATGCTTTATCTGTTCTTATGGAGGCGACATCAGGGGAAACGCAGTCAGAGATTTCCCGTTTATTTGACAATCAGTTTGATCAGGTTAAAAACGGAGTGGCCGCGTTAACAGAGGACTTCCTAAGGGAAGCATCTCAGGTTAAGGCAGCAAATGCTGTATATGTGGATGATCTGTACAAGGAATATGTTCAAAAGGCTTTTCTTGAGGCGGTCCGACAGGAGTATTATGCGGACTACTTAGAAGCAGGCCCGGAAAGATTCGTTAGTGTTGTAAATGACTGGGTCAGCAGACAGACCAACGGGATGGTCAAAAATATAGTCGATCATTACGACCCGCTTAACATCATTCTGATATTGAATGCCCTGGCTTTTGAAGCAAGATGGTTCAATGATTATGAAGATGATGATATAGAAAGAGGAACCTTTCACAATGAAGATGGGACTGAATGTAAAGTTTCTATGCTTTGCAGCGGCGAAAGCAGGCTGCTGATCAACAAAAAGGTGATAGGCTTTTTGAAGCCATATAAGGAGGCTGAATATTACTTTGCAGGAATACTTCCGCAGGAGGGTCATACTGTAGAAAGCGTTATGAGCGAAATGACTGCTGAAGAATGGCGTGCGCTGTTTGACAGGACCCGAAGAGCGGATGTGGATGTGAAGATTCCCGAATTTGACTTTGAGTACGCGAAGGACCTGACCGATATCTTAAAGGATTTGGGGATCACATCCGTATTTGACCAAAATAGATCAGACCTGCACAACATGATCACCATTGATGAAGCCTGTATTAAAAAGGTTGTTCAGAAAACATACATAGATGTAAATCGTAAAGGAACAAGGGCTGCTGCTGTAACAGGTATGTGGGCTGTTGCTGCAGGAATTTCCTCATATGAGCGTTATGAAGTACATCTGGATCGGCCGTTCATATTTGCTATAGTGCATAGAAATGCCGGGATCCCTATATTTATTGGAGCCGTTAACCATCTCGAGTAGGAGCTGTTCAAGCAATGCATACATAATAATGTGAAGTAGAACAATCAAACTGATCAAGGCTGAAAAAGTGGGTACTTAATATGCAGGAGGAGCCAGATTTGTCCGACCACAAAATGGTAATGAAGTCAAAGTATTTTAATGAGCTTTCCACAAAAGAGCTATATGAGATCTTGAGAGCGCGGGCGGAAATATTCGTTGTAGAACAGAACTGCGTATATCAGGATCTCGACGGAATCGACTATGAAAGCCTGCATGTTTTCTTTGAAGAGGACGGGGCGGTTACGGCATATCTCCGGGCGTTTCATAAAGACGCAGATACCGTACAGATGGGAAGGGTGCTGACATTGCATCACGGTTCCGGCCTTGGCGGGCGGCTGCTCAAAGAGGGTATAGCCCAGATCAAGGCGAAGATGCATCCGGCTAAGATCTACATTGAGGCCCAGTGCTACGCAATCGGTTTTTATGAGAGGGAATGCTTCAGAATCTGTTCAGGGGAGTTTCTGGAAGACGGGATCCCGCACGTACAGATGGTCTTGCAGGCAGGTGAAATATGATTCTTTGGATTGCCACAGCATATGTGTGCTTTTTACTACAGGGCACTTTGTTTCGAAATGTTTCGAAACTTTTCCCGCACTTTTTAAAAAGAACATATATGTTTCCGGCTCGGCGCCACACTGGCCTGCGCCCAAAATGCCGCCGCCTCGCAACATTTAATGGTGTTCCCAAGTGAAAGGAGACCTAAAAGGACTATGCATGATTGGAACCATGATGGGAAAATTGATCTACTGGACGGGTTCATACAGGATGAGATAGAGAGCAGGAATACGGGTAACCGGAACACAGGCAATGGATCTGGAGGCGGCTGCATCACTATCCTCCTTGTTCCGATTATTATCTTGTTTCTGTATGCTTTAGTAATGAATGCACCAAGTGGTGTGTTCTCGTTTATATTATTCCTGGGCGTAGTGGCTGTGCTTATTGGCAAACTGGTGAGTTAATCTCATTGTCAGATATAAAGGAGACGAATATACCATGGGAGTTACAAAACTGATGCTTATATGCCTGGTAGGTGCCATCATTGAAGCGCTTCAGATGGTATTGATCAAAAAAGGGTATTTCTTAGGGAAACCGGACCCGGATGCCGTTACAGTCATTGCACACAAGGTTCACGAGCCAAGTTTTAATTACATTCCGGGCAGGCAGACGTACGATGATAAGTCTGGAAGGTATGTGTTCGACTGGAAGTACGAGTGGGAATACGAAGGTAAAAAACATTCGATCATGTATTGCAACAACCCTAACAGCCAGTATGAACACTACATGTCGACGTTTCCGGAAGAAATCACAGTAACGATACACAAAAAGACCGGCACATACTATATTCCAAGGAACGTACGAGCGCAGGGAAATAAATATCTTGCCAGCCTGGCAGTTTCCCTGATCATAAGTACAGTCATCGTCAATATGTTCATTTAAGAACTGTTCTGCCTCTCGTGGAGGAGCATTGCACTTGTCCATTTTCTGGAATCAGCACTGCGGTTGCGGCTCGCACCTGCAGTGCTATTGCCTTCTTTCCGGCATCTGTACTGCCGTTGCGGCCCGCACCTGCATTGCTATTGAATTCTCCCTAGCCTTTGCACTGCATTTCTGCCCCCAGCCTGCATTGCAATTGTCTTCTTTCCGGCATCTGTACTGCCGCAGGGGCTCGTACCTGCATTGCTATTGACTTCTTCCTAGTCTCTGCACTGCATTTCTGCCCCCAGCCTGCATTGCAATTGCCTTCTTTCCGGCATCTGTACTGCCGTTGCGGCCCGCACCTGCAGTGCTATTGACTTCTTCCTAGTCTCTGCACTGCATTTCTGCCCCTAACCTGCATTGCATTTGCCCATTTTCCGAAGCCTGCACTGCACTCCCGGCTCCCAGCAAACTCTTTCATACCGCTAAGCTGTACAAAGCAAGTGCCGCCAGGGGTGCCCGCCGCCCAGCAATCATTTCTCATACCGTCTGGTAGTTCCCCGCCCATCTCAGCGCCACAGCCCCGCCCTTCAAAGAAAAAAAATATCATAATTAAAAAAACACAAGACATTTTCTTAAAAGAGGTCTATAATACCGTTTAGTCTAATTGACATAAATTTAACTACTGAACGATCCATCCCGGCAGACCCGGGAGAGGGCGTTCCGGATGGAAAGGAAATCGGAAATGGGAATATCAGTATTCTTAATCCTGTTCCCGCTGTGCTGTGCACCGGTGATGTATCTGATCACAAATGACAGACTGCGGGCGTACGTCACCTATGTGGCAGTCGGAATCATCGCGGCAGCGTCAGTGGCGCTGACTGCGCAGTGGGCCATGAACGGAGCGGTGCCGGTCATGCTGTACAAAGAGACAGAGATGGCGGACCACGTCATACTTGTGGCGGAGCTGCTCTTGATGGTATTGGTCACTTACTTATGTTTTAAGCATAAGAAGTACTGGATCAGCCTTCTGTCGATCGTTCCTACGCTGATGATCGCGCGGCATGAACTGAGCGGCGCTAAGCCCATGACACTCTGCCATATTTACATCGACCACCTTTCGATCCTGATGTGCCTGATCGTCGGTATTGTGGGAAGCCTGATCGTGGTCTATGCGGTCGGTTACATGTACGGCTATCATATGCACAGGAAAGATGTCAGGGACAACAGAAGATATTTCTATATGCTCCTGTTTGTCTTCCTGGGCGCCATGTTCGGATTTGTTCTCTCCGAGAGCCTTCTGTGGATCGACTTTTTCTGGGAGGTGACCAGTGTGTGCTCCTTCCTTCTGATCGGATACACCAAAGAGCCGGAGGCCATCAACAATTCTTTCCGGGCACTGTGGATGAACCTACTGGGCGGCGTGGCGCTGGCAGCCGGTATTCTCTATTTTGCCCAGACGATGAACTGCGTCTCGTTCCATAAGCTCATCGAATATGCGCAGATGGACATTGATTCTGCGACCATTGCAGTGGCTCTGATCGCTTTTGCGGCACTCACAAAGGCGGCGCAGCTGCCGTTCTCCACGTGGCTGATGGGGGCCATGGTCGCGCCCACGCCTTCTTCCGCGCTGCTGCACTCCGCGACGATGGTCAAGGCAGGAATCTATGTGCTTTTCCGCCTTGCGCCCGCTATGGGCGACACCGCGACCGGAAACGTCGTTGTCTTTATCGGCGGATTTACGTTCTTTATGGCGTCCATCATGGCGATCTCCCAGAGCGACGGCAAAAAAGTGCTGGCTTTCTCGACGATCTCCAACCTGGGGCTTATGACGGCCTGCGCGGGCGTCGGCGCCCATGAGACGGTCTGGGCCGGTATTTTCCTGATGATGTTCCACGCGGTCTCCAAATCCCTGCTTTTCCAGGATGTGGGCGCCACCGAGAACGCGACCGGAAGCCGCGATATCGAGGATATGCACGGACTGCTGTACCGTCTTCCCATGCTGGGCTTCTATATGTTCATCGGAATCGCCGCCATGTTCCTGGCTCCTTTCGGAATGCTGATCTCCAAGTGGTCGGCGCTGAAAGCGGCTGTGGACAGAAATAATATTCTTCTCGTTATGTTTATCACCTATGGTTCGGCTACGACCGGCTTCTACTGGACAAAGTGGATGGGCAAGATCATCAGCCGCAGCCATGAGACGGGAGAGAGGATGAAGAAGGACGTCACGCAGAAGAATGAGACGTTCTCGCTGACGGTCCACGCGGTCATGATGATCGCGCTGTGTGTCCTGATGCCCTGGCTGTCGACGCATTTTGTCGACCCGCTCCTGGTGGAGATGTTCGGCAGGTTTACAAACGTCCTGCCGGGTATGATCCTGGTCATGATGGTTCTGATCATGTGCATAGTCCTGGCGATCCCGATCCCGGCTTACATCTATGCCAAGAACCAGAAGACCAACTACAAGCTCAACTATATGAGCGGTATCAACACCGGTAAGAACAACGGCTTTGTTGATTCCTTCGGAGAAGAGAAGAAACTGTGGCTTACCAATTACTATTTTGACAGACTGATCCAGCCGGATAAGATGATGGTCTACTGCCAGCTCCTGACGGCAGCCGTATTGGCCGTCATGGTCAGTTTCGTCCTGGGAGGTGTGCTGGTATGAGTATCAAAGCAGCAATCATGGTAATTCTGTATGTTTTGCTGGCGCCTCTGGCGGGAGGCCTGATGGAAGGCCTGGACCGCAAGATCAGCGCCCGGATGCAGGGCAGGATCGGACCGCCGATCCTCCAGCCCTTTTATGATGTCATTAAACTGTTTAACAAGCAGGTCATATCGGTGAGCGTTCTGCAGTCTTCGCTCCTTCTGTGCTATCTGGCACTGATGATCTTCACCGGCGCGATCTTTTTCGCCGGGAGCGATATCCTGATGTGTCTGTTCGTGCTCACCACGGCTTCCACGTTCATGTATTTTGCCGCGGTGGTGACGAGCTCGCCTTACAACACGATCGCCTCCTCGAGAGAGCTGATCCAGATCATGACTTATGAGCCCGCGGTACTGCTGGCGGGCGTCGGCTTCTATCTGGTGGCCGGGACTTTCAGCGTCGCCAAAATAGCGAGCAGCAGCACAGTCATGCTGACCAGGATGCCGGGCCTGTTTGCCTCTTTTGTCCTGATCCTTCTCATCAAGATGAGAAAGTCACCCTTCGACGTCAGCACATCCCATCACGCCCACCAGGAGCTGGTCATGGGCGTCAAAACAGAGATGGGAGCCCAGAATCTGGCGATCTTTACGATCACGGAGTGGTATGAGAACGCGTTCCTGATGGGGATCGTCGCCCTCTTTGTGGTGACATCCAACCCGCTCAGTTTACTGGGCGCGGCGCTTCTGTGCTCGGTCGTCTTTTTCTTCCTGATCCTGGCGGACAACGCCTGCGCGCGCGTCAAGTGGGGACAGATGCTGAAGGTGACCTGGCTGTTTACGTTTTTCGCTTCCGGCGTCAATTTGCTGATCCTGATGCTGATCCGATGACCGGCGGCTATATTTTGCACTATGATAAAGGCTTTCGAAGCGAGCCTTGACTAAGGAGAGATAGGATACTATGGGTAAAGTCAAAAAATCTCCGTGGGTGCTGCACTATGACGGAAGCAGCTGCAACGGATGCGATATAGAAGTTCTCGCCTGCCTCACACCCGTCTATGACGCGGAGCGGTTCGGCATCGTCAATACCGGAGATCCGCTGCAGGCGGACATTTTCCTGATCACGGGCGGCATCAACACGCAGAACAAAGCGGTGGTGGAGCAGCTCTACGATCAGATGCCCCGCCCCAAGGTAGTGGTGGCGGTCGGCACCTGTGCCTGCACAGGAGGTATTTTCAAGGAGTGCTACAACATACTCGGAGGCGCGGATACGACTGTGCCGGTGGACATCTATGTGCCCGGCTGCGCGGCGAGGCCGCAGGCGATCATAGACGGCCTTGTTCAGGCCATTGAGCTCTTCCAGAAGAGGAGCGACAAGCACGACAAGATCGAGCGCAGACACAAGGAAGAGGAAGAGAGGAAAGCGCATGATAAAGTGTCCGGAAAATGAATTGATCGTGATCGAAAAAGGGGAGCTGCTCTCCAAGTGCATGGAGATGAAGGTGAACGGACTGCGCTTCTCGCAGGCCTGCGCGGCCTTCTATGAGGGCAATTATGAGCTGAGCTATTCTTTTGCCGACGACGAGACTTATGAATACAAGACGCTGCGCCTCGTGGCCGGGCTCGACGAGGAGATCCCCAGCATCACGCAGATCATCCCCATGGCGGTCTTCTACGAGAACGAAATGGCGGAAATGTACGGTGTCAAAATACAGATGATCAGCCTGGATTATAAGAACAAGCTCTATCGCATCAACGAGGAAGCACCGCTTCTTCCCAAGGACGCGAAGGTTAAGAACACAGCAGAGGACGCAGGAGGTAAGGCTTAATATGGGTAATATCAGTGTAGTTCCCTTTGGCCCGCAGCATCCGGTACTGCCGGAGCCGATCCATCTGGATCTGGTCATTGAGGATGAAAAGGTCATAGAAGCTGTCCCGTCCATAGGCTTTGTCCACAGAGGACTGGAGAGTCTTATTGCCAAAAAAGACTATAACGAGATGGTCTATGTGGCGGAGAGAACCTGCGGCATCTGCAGTTTCGGCCACGGAATGGGATACGTGGAAGCGGTCGAGAAGATCATGAACATGGAGATCCCGGATCGCGCCAGATACCTGAGAACGATCTGGATGGAGCTGTCCCGCATGCACAGCCACCTTCTGTGGCTGGGCCTTCTGGCAGACGCTTTCGGCTATGAGAGCCTGTTCTATCACTGCTGGAGGATCCGCGAGCAGGTCCTGGATATGATCGAGGAGTCCACCGGCGGAAGAGTCATCTTCTCCGTCAACAAGGTGGGCGGCGTCATGAAGGATATGGACGCGGCGATGCTGACCAGATTCAGCGAGAAGCTGGGCGAGGTGGAAGACCAGGTCATCGCGGTCAGGAAGAACTTCCTCTATGACAAAACCGTGCAGCTTCGTCTGCGCGGCGTCGGCGTCCTCACGAAGCAGCAGGCCCACGACCTGGGCTGCGCAGGCCCCTTCGGAAGGGCCAGCGGCATCGCGACGGACATGAGAACACGCGGCTACGGCGCCTATGGCGACCTGGAATTCGAGCCCATCACGAGCAATGAGGGCGACAGTTTCGCGCGCTGCCAGTGCAGGATCGATGAGATCCTGCAGTCCATCGACCTGATCCGCCAGGCGATGGGCATGATCCCGGACGGCGACCTTTTCGTACCTGTCAAAGGAAATCCGAACGGGGAGTATTTCATGCGGATTGAACAGCCCAGAGGGGAGGCGGTCTATTATGTCAAAGGAAGCGGAAAACCGTATCTTAACCGTCTGAGGATCCGCACGCCTACTTTCGCAAACCTTCCGGGCCTGTGTGAGACCCTCAAAGGGGCGGATTACGCGGACGTGCCGATCCTGATCCTCACGATCGATCCCTGCATCAGCTGCACAGAGCGGTAAAGCGCGGGAAAGGAGCTCAAATGTCAACATTTCTGAATTTTACGGGGACACTTCTCAAGAACCTTGTGAGCAAACCCGTCACCAAAAATTATCCCGAAGAGCCTGCGGTCTACCCGGAGCGCATGAGAGGGCGCATCGTGATCGACATCGATCAGTGCATTTCCTGCGGTCTGTGCGTCCGCAGCTGCCCTCCCAGATGCATCACGGTGGACAAAAATGAGGGAACCTGGACCATCAACCGCTTCGACTGCATCGCATGCGGCTACTGTGCCTCCAAGTGCCCGAAAAAGTGCCTGAAGCTCATTCCGGGCTACCAGAAGCCCGGGCGCTCCAAAGCGGCCGTCACCTACCACAAATCGGAAGAGGTGATGGAAGCGGAGAGAAAGAAAGCGGCTGAGATGGCGGCCAAAAAAGAGGCGGCCCTGAAGGCGGCCAAGGAGAAGGCGGCTGCGGCCGGCGCGGCGAAAGCGGCTCCGGCGGCGAAAACACCCGCGGCGGAGAAATCGGCAGATTAACTCAGGGGGGGATGCCCCCACTGAGTTAAATGATGCACACGCGTGCGGAAAGGAGGATGTTGCCTTACAGGCAACCCGCACGCGGCGCAGCGGCTCGCTCTGCGAGCCTTGAATAGAAAGGTCATAGATAACTATGTGTGTGGCAATGCCGGGCAAGGTGCTGTTCGTCTCAGAGCGGACGGCCCTTGTGGATTTTAACGGAAACAGAGTGAATGCCAGGACCGGTCTGGTAAAGATCGAGCCGGGCGACAACGTGCTGGTGCACGCGGGCTGCATCCTCCAGAAAGTCTCGGACAGGGAAATGGAAGAGATGAACAAAATCATGGAGGAGATGGATCAGCTCCTCTGAATTCGGAATATAGAATATGAATCTTGAAGAGATCAAAAAATACTTAAAAGAATATAACGGCCCGGAACTGAAGATCATGGAAGTCTGCGGAAGTCATACCGGCGCGATTGCCAAAAACGGCATCCCGGGACTTCTGTCGGACAGGATCCACCTGATCTCAGGTCCGGGCTGTCCCGTGTGTGTGACGCCTTCGTCCTATATCGACAGGCTGATCGACCTGTGCCTGACGCCGGGCACCTGTGTCGTGACCTTCGGGGACCTGATCAGGGTCCCGGGCAGCAGGATGAGCCTGCAGCAGGCCTCCGGAAGGGGCGGAAATGTCAGGATGGTCTATTCCCCCATGGACATATTTCCGATGGCGAGCAAAGATCCGGATACGACCTTCGTATTCGCGGCGGTGGGATTTGAGACAACGGCGCCGGTCTACGCGCTGATGGTCCAACAGATCCTCGAGGATCACATTGAAAATGTGAAGATTCTGACCGCGCTCCGCACGATGCCGGGAATCATCGACCGCCTGTGTGCGCAGGGAGCCGACATCCAGGGATTTCTGGCACCCGGCCATGTGGCGGTAGTTACGGGGAGCAAGGCTTTTGAGCCTCTCGCGGCAAAATACAGCATCCCGTTCGGCGTGGCGGGCTTTACCGGCGCGCAGATCCTGACGGCACTCTGCGGGATCGTGATGGCGTGCGAGAGAATGCAGGGCGGCAGTCCGGGAACTGAGGCCGGCGGAAATCTGGTGATGAATTATTATCCCTCCGTGGTGACGAGAGAAGGAAATACAGAGGCGCAGAAGCTGGTGGATCGATATTTTGACGAATCGGACGCGGTCTGGAGGGGCATGGGCATGGTCCCGGCCTCGGGAAGGATTCTGCGCGAAGAGTTCGCACAGCTGGACGCCGGGAGCAGAGGGCTGAACGAGGACCACAAGATCAACGCGGGATGCTGCTGCGACAAGGTGCTGATGGGCAGGATGAAGCCCACGCAGTGCCCGCTTTTCGGAAAAGTGTGCTCGCCGCTCCGGCCGCAGGGCGCGTGTATGGTCTCCACGGAAGGAAACTGCTATACTTATTACGTAAACCACCGCGAATGAACATGGTAGGCGGATTGGGAAGGAAGGGCGTTCAATGCTGCAGACAGCAAGGATCACAATGGAACACGGAAGCGGCGGACAGGCCACGGGAGAGTTGATCGGCGAGATTTTCGCGTCAGCTTTTGACAACGATGTGCTGGACCGGATGGAGGACAGCGCAGTGGTGCCCGGGAGCGGCCGCATCGCGGTGACGACGGACAGCTTTGTCGTCACGCCGCTTGTCTTTCGGGGCGGAGACATAGGGAGGCTGAGCGTATGCGGGACGGTCAACGACCTGCTCATGCGCGGCGCCGTGCCCAGATATCTGACCTGCGGATTTATTCTCGAGGAGGGACTTGAGGTCAGCCTCCTGCAGAAGGTCGTGGACAGCCTCGCCAAAACAGCGAAAGAGGCAGGCGTGAGCATCATAGCAGGTGACACCAAGGTCATCGAGGGAAACGGCGGTCTCTATATCAACACTACAGGGGTTGGTTTTGTCCCGGACGGAGTCGAGATCTCGGCGGCAAACGCACAGGCGTCAGACGCAGTTCTGGTGTCGGGAACGATGGGGGACCACCACGCGGCGATCCTGGGCGAGCGCCTGAATATCGAGTCGGACATCGAGAGCGACTGCGCGCCGCTCGGGGAGATCGTCCGAGGACTTCTGGACGGAGGAATCGAGGTCCGAACACTGAGAGACGTGACCAGGGGCGGACTTGCGACTGTGCTTAAAGAGCTGGCTGCCGCTTCGGGAAAATGCTTTATGCTGGAGGAGAACGCGGTGCCGGTCTCTCCTAAGGTCAGAGATTTCTGTGGACTGCTTGGTCTGGATCCGCTCTATATGGGAAATGAAGGAAAGCTCGTCGCCGTTGTGCCCGGAGAACAGGCGGAGAGAGCGCTTGAGATCATGAAAAAGGCGCGGTACGGAAGCGGCGCAGCGGTGATCGGCAAGGTCCTGGAGGCAGAGGAAAGTGCGGGGGCAGGCTCGGCAGAGAGCTTTGGGGCGGGCGAGCTGCTGATGCGCACGGAGATCGGCGGAATTCGAAGACTCACTGTACTGCAGGGAGAGGGGCTTCCGAGGATTTGTTGAGGGAGCGCACACCGCAAGTCACGAAAATGGGGGAGTTTAACATGGAATATAAACTGAAACGGCTGGGCAGAGAACTCGCGGCGTCCGGAATAGTTCTGGAATTCTACAGAGATGATATGCAGCTTCCGGACGGAAAAGTTGAAAAGTGGGACTTCGTGCACCACAAGCGCGGGGGCGGAGCGTGCGTTGTTCCGGTACTGCCGGACGGCAGGATCCTGCTGATCCATCAGTACAGGCCCGCAGTTGACCGGGAGACGACGGAACTGCCGGCGGGCGCTTTCGATGCGGATGATCCGGATTTTGCCATCACAGCTTCCAGGGAGCTGGAAGAAGAGACAGGCTACCGCTGCGGAAAGATCAGCCGGCTGGTCCGGCTCGACACAGCGATTGCCTGGTGCGACGAAAAAGTGGAAGTATATCTGGCAGAAGATCTTGTCAGAAGCGGTGATCAGGCGCTCGATGAAGCAGAAGAGATCGGCATGGAAGCGTTCACCGTGGAGGAACTCAGAACAAAGATCTTCGCGGGAGAGATTCGGGACGCCAAGACTGTGGCCGGAATTCTCGCCTATTTTGCGGTGCTGGCGCAGCGCGGAGAGTAAAGAGAACCCCTGAGATTGAGGATTTTCAATCTCAGGGGTTATTTTGCCCGGCACCGGTTAACTCGAGTGGGCACTTGTCTGGCACAGCCCTACGGTATGAAAAAAATTCCTTTTCGTCGGTCTCCTGCCAAGCACAGTCCGACGAAATGAGAAGAAAGCCGGTTTTCGTCGGTCTCCTCTGCTCGGAACAGCCTGCACAAGCCAAACACAGTCCGATGAAATGAGAAAAAAGCTGGTTTTCGTCGGTCGCCTTTGCCTGGAACAGCCTGCACAAGCCAAACACAGTCCGACGAAATGAGAAGAAAGCCGGTTTTCGTCGGTCTCCTCTGCTCGGAACAGCCTGCACAAGCCAAACACAGTCCGACGAAATGAGAAGAAAGCTGGTTTTCGTCGGTCTCCTTTGTCCGGAACAGCCTGCACAAGCCCAAACACACCCCGACGAGAGGAAAAAACTCCCATCTCGTCGGTTACCCCGACCCAATACAACTTTTCGCAATGATAATACTTCTGACTAAGAAAAAACCGGCGCCCTGCCCGGCGCCGGTCTCAGAGCCTGCTCGCATGGCAGGTCAGATACAGGATTTGATATTCGAGGGAGGCAGTGTGCAAAAAGCGCATGCCTCCTTTTATGCGCTCATCGTCCAGATTGGAGAAGGGATCATCCAGGACCAGAAAAGGCTTCTCGCCCGGGTACATGGCGTCGATCATGGCCATGCGCCGGCAGAGGCTGATCATGTCCTTGGTGCCTTCACTCATGAGAGACGGATCTCTGGGAAGTCCCTGATCCAGGATCGTGATGCCCAGATCGGCGTCCGTCTGAACAGACTCGGCGGACTCGCCGGTGAGCAGCCCGTAGTAGCGGCGAAAAGAGCGCAGGAACGGATTCATGTAGCGGGAGGTGAAGAGATTTCTTGCTTCTTCGAGGTAGGAGAGCGTCTTTGAACAGGTGTCATATTGCTCAAGGAGAGTGCTGATTTCTGCTTTCAATGCGGGAAGACTTTCCTGTGAGGTCCTGCAGTCACTGATCATCTCACGCAGCTCTTCGGACTGACTTCGGACTTCCTGAAGGCGGGACCGGCATTCTTCATCCCTGATATCGAATTCAGAGAGTATCCTTGCCACTTCGGAAGGAATAGAGTCGGAACCGGTTCCGGGAGAGGAACCGCCATTTGCAGAAGAAACGAGATCTTCTTCGATGGAAATAGAACCGCCATTCGCAGAAGAATTCACGTTCCTTTCCGCCTCCTGCACAGACTTCTTCTGTGCAGACACATCAACCTCCATAGTCCGGAGCCTGTTGCGCAATTTCTCACACAAAAGTTCCTTCCCTTGGATCCGCTCATCTATGTGGCGGAGCTTTCTGCTGAGTGAGCGGATAGAGCTCTTATACCAGTTTTTTTCTTTTCTGAGGCGCCGGATTTCTTCTGAATCATCTGCGGGAAGATCAGAATGAACGGCGTACCAAAGAAGCCACACGCTCCCCGCAAGGGACAAAACCGGAAGGAACAGGAAAGGCATCGGAATCACGCGCAAGAGGCACAGAGCCAACATGATCACTGCGAAGAGGATTCCTGCTGCGGAAAAAGCCCTGATCATGCTTCGCCGCTTATTTTGCAGGCGGGTGACGGCCTCGAGTTCCTGCCGGAGATCCTCCTTGATCTGCCGGTATTGTTCCTGTTCTTCTCTGCCTTGGGCCAGTATCCTTTGACGCGTCGCATACAGGGAAGAGAGCTTCTCCTCCGCGGCCGAAAGATTCTCGCGTTCGCCTGCCAGCCGCTCCTCCGCGGCCATAAGCTGATTTTGTTCAGCAGCAAGACGTTTGCGGGCTTCTGCCAGCCTTTTCTCAGCAGCTGAGACCTCCTCAGCAGCAACCGCCCCACTTCCCGCAGCTTCCTGCGCGGGCCGCTCGGGGACGGAGAGCGCGTACTGCTGTTTCTGCAGGCGGATCCGGCTCAGCTGCTCGGTGAGCGCCTGTTCCTGGGCGATGCATTGCTGCAGCTGCGCATTCAGGGATGGCAGCCGGGCCTGATCTGCTTCGAGCAGAGCGAGCCGGTCCTGCTTTTTTCGGATCAGGCCGTTTGCCCGGTCGGGCCTCAGCCGCTCCATTTCCTTTCGCAGGCGCTTTACGGCTGCGTCGTAAGCCGGCAGGTCGTCCTGCTGCGCGGTGAGATCTCCTATTTTGGCTTGGATCGAGGTGGTTGCGGAAGTCTCGTGGTCAGTCTGGGACCAGAAAACTGTGCGGCAGAAGGAGTCCCGGTCGATGGAAAAGAGCTCTTCGCCGATCCGGTCCGTAAATTCGTCGCTTATAAAGCCGGTCTCATCGTCATAGAGACTGAATTTGTCTTCCTTTTTGCGGGCGCCGAAGGTCCGCATCATTCGGAAAGTCTTCGAGCCGCTCGAAAAGGTAACGGATCCTCCGTAGACGCCGCCGCTCCAGGGGCGGTAGCGCAGCCGCTCGTTTCCGTCTCCGTTTCTTCGGTTCTCGCCGTCAAATCCGTAGAACATGACCTTGAGAAAAGCGGCCAGCGTGGACTTTCCCCAGCCGTTTTCGGCAAAAAGGACACTCAGGTCGTCCTCAAAGTAATAGGTAAAGTCCCTCAATTTGCCGAAGTTTTCGATGTGGCAGGAAAGCAGTTTCATCAGCACTCCTTTCAGAACAGTGACTCCCCGGAGAGCGCCCTCAGGCCGCAGCGCAGGACTTCGGCCCGCTCTCTGCCGCTGAGCGTCTCGTCGGCACTGACGACGCGGACAAATTCTCCTTTGAGAGAGGCGTCGCAGAGGAAATCCTCAGTGTGCACCACGGGCTCGGCGCTGTTTTTGTATTCAAAATAGTGATAGCGATCCCCCCATTCCCTCTGAATAAAGGCGGGATCCGGGCTGCAGCCGTAGTCCAGTTCGCCGGTCAGCTCCAGGCGAACCAGATCGGTCTGGGCAGCGGGGGAGGCATCCAGAACTCCGGCCATCCTCTCATAGATCTCCGTGTCCGAGGTGCAGCCGGTCACCGGGCAGTCGATCCGGTAAAGTGTTCGGGAGGCGAAGGAAACAAAATGACTCTTCAGGCCCCTTCCGTGCTCATCCGTCTCGAGCAGGATGAAGCCGCAGCTTCCGCACTCGTCAAAGCCGCGTCCTTCGAGCGTGCCGCAGTACGCGGCCGTGCCACGCTCGTCGAGGGCAAAAGAGCGGTAGTGGTGGAGATGTCCCAGAGCCAGATAGTCGATCCCGCGCCCGCGCAGGGCGCTCATCGGGAGGGCTTCCGGGTCCGGAGCCGAGTAGCCGTCCCGCACCTGGCCGTGCAGCATGACGATGTTGAGGCAGGCGGGATCAAGATCGGGGGACGTAAAAGGTTCGGGGCCGGGTTCCCTGCCGGTAATACAGACGCGGCGCTCCCCGGAAGAGCCCGATGACAGCTCCCAGCTGCTCCAGGACTGTTCAAAGAGAAAAAGATTGTCGGGGCGGGGGCGTGACCGGAAGAGGGCAGGACGACTGTCATGATTGCCGCGAAGATAGAAGAAGAGGATATCCGGGCAGGAGAGAATCAGGTCCTCCACGGTGCGAACGGCGGAGGGAGAAGGAGAGTCCGTGTCAAAGAGATCGCCGCAGATCAGGACAGCCGCGGCGTTCTGCTCCTTAGCATAGAAACAGAGCCGCCGGAATGTGCCCAGCAGCTCTGCTCTTCGCTCCGCGGCCCGGGCCGCGTCAAATTTTGTTCGAAGATCCGCATCCAGATGCAGATCGCTGCAATGAATGATCTTCATTATTACCTTCATGTCGAAGCGCTTTGCGCTGAGACCGCGATGAGAATTTCGCGAAGGCGAATTCTCCGATGCGATTTGCAAGGTTTGAGGCGCTCCGACTCAAACCTTGTGAGTGAAAAACCAGCTCATCAGAGTGATTTTTCACTCTTCTTTCTCTGTTTCAAGGATCAGCTTGTCGAGCAGGGCGATGGCATGCGCATCGCTCATGATCATGGAATCGAGATCGTTCTCGCGCTTGCTGACCATTGTGCCGGTGACATAGTTGTAGAGGAGAGTACCGACTGCGGCATTGCGAAACACAGTAGTGATCCTGTTCTTGTGCCGCCCGCGGGTGTATAAGGGGATTACACCGTAATCTTTATAAATGCTATAGGCTATTTCCGGATAAGCAGTACGCGGATCCATTATAAAGTAATTGAGGCAGTCATATTTGGCAGGATCCCGGGAGGGGGAGTTCTGTCTTTTGACAATGTTCGAACGGATCAGTTCAAGGAGATTTCTGACCATGGGGGCAGGAAAACGAAGCGACGCATCTCCGTCGGCCACGCCCATGTAATCGGCTGAATCGGAGAGGAGGTCCGTGATAATGCCTGTCCGGGCAAAATCCCGCAGCGCCTGCGGATGACAGATCACGATCTTGCCGTTTTTGCCGGCTGTTACAGCCCTCTGTTCCAGCGTATTCATGCCCGCGACGGCAAGTTCTTCAAAATTCAGGAACTCATACTGGTCGAAGGGATCGATCAGTTTGCGGAACAGGCTCTCAAAGTGATCCTTCCGATTGCTGGCCTGTACCATATCGTACAGGGCCATCCACATCTCTCTGGGAATGTCGTCAAAACAAAGGTCAGGGAGGATAAGGGCGAGCCTCACTTTTTTGACCAGCTCATAGGCGGCCTCGTTGGGGTTCTCCGGAGCAAACTCTTCTACGGTGTTGGGAGTGATCTTGTCTCTGGTGTCAATACTGAGAAAGCGGTAAATATGGGATACATCCCGCTCTCCCAGCCTGCAGGCACAGCATTCCCCGGAATCGGAGAAGAGAAGGATATAGTATTCCACATCCTTTTTCCAGTCTGCCGAAGTATTGTTTCCCTGTGCGGCAGCGGAGGGAGAACCGGCCTGCGAGTATTTGTGCTTCACAAGGCAGAAATTGCTGTGATCGGTCCAGTAGTGCCGCGGAATCATGGCTTTATTGATCTTGTAGTCCTCCACGGTGGAAAGAAGAGGCAGGATACAGTTGAGAAGGCGCAGATTAAACTGGGTTGCCTCCTTATCTTCCGCATCCTGGACCAGCAATTTGTTTCTCTGCGATTCGGAGAGATAATGCCGGACATGAATGTCGGGCTGGCCGGCGGGAAGGAGAGCGTCCTCCAGGAGCTGGATTATACGGGCAATCGTCAGCAGGCTTTTTTGGGAGGCAAAAAAGGGCATGCCGGAGCGCTCGGTATCCGACGGCGTGCAGTTGTAGATCGTGAACATATACTCGTGCCGTGTGTCGGGATCAGGACCTGCGGCGGCGCCGGTACTTTCCGGTTGGTTTCTATTGCCGCAGAGACCGGCCAGAATGCGGGCGATCGTGTCGGGCGAATGCATGACAGTGGAGCCTGAATCATCAATATATTCGATGTTGTACATATTGACGGTCAGTTCCCGCGACGGTCTGCGCGCAAAGAGGTCAGCGATCAGCGAAGCATACACGGAGACATCCGGGCTCCCTGCCGCGAACTGGCGGGGGACGATGAGGCGGTTCATTGCACTGATCTCATCTTCACTGAGGTTCAGAATAGTTTGAATAGATAAAAGGTTATCTTCGGTGAACCTTCGAGGGTCTTTGACAAAGCGATAGAATTTCTGCCGCGAGATCCCGATCTGCTCGCAGAATTCATTTACGGTAATTCCTTTTTGTCTGAGGTTGCCTGTAATAAAGGATAATAGATCTTCCATGGAAAACTGCGCTTTCTGATTTAACTCCCATACGGCCTGATGGTGCGGATCAGGTCTTCAAAAATACGTCATACTAGTTAATCTTTTTTATTATATCATGCATCGCCGAAGTACGTGCGGAAGGAATGTCAAAAAAACGCATATATTTTGACAGTTCGGGGCATGAAACAGAATATGAGATAGGTGTATCAAATTTTGAGACAAAATGTAAAACATCAATTGACTGTCAAACTGGCAGATTATATAATATTTAACGAATAGTACTGTCAATGTAGTGAGGTGGTAAGAATGAGTGCGATCCGCAACAAACAGAGGCTTATTCACCTCTATAGATATCTGATGGAAAATACGGACGAGGAACATCAGGCGACGACGAACGAGCTGGTCGAGTTCCTGCGGAAGGAAGACGCGAATGTGAGCCGCAAAACGGTCAAGGATGACATCGATGTCCTGATCGAAGAGGGAATCGATATCGTAGTCACCAAGAGCTTCTACAATTCCTATTTTGTCGGGGACCGAATGTTTGAGGTGCCTGAGATCAAGCTGCTGGCGGACGGCATTGCAAGCAGCAAGTCGATCTCGACGGAGAAGAAGAAGGAAATCATCCGCAAGCTTCTCTCCCTTCTGAGTGTCCATCAGGCAGGGAAGATCGAGAGACTTCTTCATTTTGACAAAAATGCGAGCACAGTCAGTGAACAGCTCTATTACACGATCGACAAGATCTCCGACGCCATCAGCGAGAAACGCAAGATAGAGTTCTGCTACCTGGATCCCGCAAAGGACGGCGGGAAAAATGAGAAAAGGCACGTTATACTCACTCCCGTCGTGATCAAGAGCAGCAATAATCACTTCTATGTATGCGGCTATTGCAAAGAGGGCGGAAAGCCGGACGTCTACCGGCTTGACCGGATGAGAAAGACGAAAGTCCTCGAAGAGAGCGGAGATCCGCAGCCCGACCGGACAAAGGTCGACCGGTACCTGAGAAGCCTTTTTGACATGGAGACCGGCGAGATGACGGAAGTGACGCTCGAATGTTCGGACGAGATCGCGGAAGTGATCAGGGAGCGGTTCGGACAGGAAACGGAGACTTGGAGGAGTACGCAGGATAAGTTTTATATAAAAGTGCCGATCACTGTGAGTCCCGCTTTTTACGGCTGGGTCTTCCGATTCGGAGGAAAGATCAGGATCGCGGCTCCCGCGACGGTACGGGAGGCTTACCTGCATAAGGCGGCTGAGATCATCAAATCAATGTAATATAGGCAATGTAACAAAGGGCCGGATGAACCGGCACATTTTGAAGGAGTGACAGGGGGACGTATCAGCTGACACATTTTGGGACAAAATGTGTCACCTGATACGTCCCCCTGTCACATCCCAAAATGTGCCGATTGCCCCGGCCCCTTGTCACACTTTCAGAGTCTTGACTTAGCTGATATACTTATAATGGCTGAAACTAAGATTATCATGAGTACAATCCTGGGGAGGATCGAATGCAGGACAAACTATACGAGATCTATACGGATGATTCGGGAGCCTTTACGGTCGGCATCATAGCCGCACAGAATAAAGACGACATTGTTTTTAAGGGAATCGATGAAGAGGGGAAAATCAGCGCCTATTACGCGATGCCGCGAAGGACGGTCAGAGAGATGATCACGGATACGCCCTATCTGGGCAAGATCCGCAAGTATATGCGATACGCGAAGCTCCATCCCTATGACGGCTGGTTCACACTGCCCGAGATGAAGATTGATCCGGAAGGGCATATTTTGGCACAGATCCTTAAAGCGGCGATGGATTCGGAAGCGCTGGTCACAGTGTGCAGGAACGGAGAGGAAGAGCTGCTGTGCGGGTATGTGAGTGAAATTGAGAAAGGCAGAGTCCTGCTGGACTGCGTGGACCCGGAGTCGGCAGAAAATCTGACGCAGGTGAAACTGCGGATAGGGGACCTGGAATACATAGAATACGGCAGCATCGCGAATGAGCTTCTGAGGTTTGCAAACAGAAACTGAGAGGTTTTTTATGGATCACGAGTCGATGCGCGCTCTCATCGGAGCAGTCCTGCTGTGGGCGATGGGAATCGCGGCGGTACTATATCTGATCAGGCACAACTGGGAGCAGATCAGGGAGATCTGTCTGGACGAAAACGGTAAATTTGATCCTATAGGAGGTCTGGAGAAGAAGTTCTCACAGAGCAGCGAGCCTCAGGAACCGTCGCAGGAACTTACTCCGGACGAGAGATTCATGTCGCTGCTCGCGAAGCAGAAAGGGGCGCAAATGGCCGGATTTGATCCCGAGAGGGACCATGTGCGGGAGCACATCATATTTCGCGGACGGGTGCAGGGAGTCGGTTTTCGCTACCAGGCCATGTACGCCGCGCGCACTTACGGGCTGACCGGGTGGGTGGAGAACCTGCCGGACGGCTCTGTGGAGATGGAAGTGCAGGGGACGCCCGCAGGGATCGGAAGGGTTCTCACACATCTGGGGAGCGGTCACTGGATTCGCATCGACGACATGGACGTGGAGGAGATCCCGCTGGTACCCGGTGAGCGGGGATTTGGCGTGCGCGGCTACTGACCATGCGGCAAAACAGCGCACACGAGAATGGAAACAGGAGGAGAAAGCCTTGCAGGCAGAGCTCAGCACACTCTGCTACCTGGAGAAGGATGAGCAGTATCTGATGCTTCACCGGGTAGTGAAGAAAAATGATGTGAATAAGGATAAATGGATCGGCGTCGGCGGTCATTTCGAGCAGGACGAGAGCCCGGAGGAGTGCCTTTTGCGGGAAGTCCGCGAGGAGACCGGCTACACGCTCACATCCTACAGATTCAGGGGCATCGTCACCTTTGTGTCCGGCGACGGAGTCACGGAATACATGCACCTGTTTACGGCGGACGGCTTCGAGGGTGAGCCCGTTCCCTGCGACGAGGGCGTCCTGGAATGGGTCCCCAAGAGTCAGATCGACGAGCTCAATATCTGGGAGGGGGACAAAATATTCTTCCGCCTTCTGACACAGGAAGAGCCCTTCTTCTCCCTCAAGCTGGTCTACGACGGAAAAGGAAGACTGGTGAGCGCCGCACTCAACGGTTCGGCGATGGAACTATGAGAGAAATGTCAGTATTAGAGTGAAGGAACATTACTTAATATGATCGATGGTAATAACAGAACCTCCGGCTACAGAGCATTTATAGCCGGAGAGATGCTGCTTGCCGCTTCCGTGATCGTGATCGGATTGTTCTCGCAGAGAGGCCCGATCTTAAGGGGATTTGCGGATGAGATAAACGGACAAGCGGCAGAAGGGCAAGCGCAGGAGGAGCCGTCTCCCGCGCCTTCACAGAATGCCTATGAAGGCTCGACGATGGCGGCGGCGGCATCGACTGCGGCGCCCTCTACGGAAACGGCCGCTGAAGTAGAACCGGATGAGAACGGCGGCGATCAGTCATCGGCCTACGGACCGGATGAGAACGGCGCTTCACAGTCGCCGGCCTACAGCAAAGTACAGGAAGACGGACAGAACATCTCTGATTCACTCAAAAAGGACACAGGGCGTATGTACACAGAAAAAGAACTGATTCTTGTCAATCCGTGGCATCTGCTGCCTGAGGATTACGAGCCGGAGCTGGAGAGCGTGGAGTACGGGCATCAGATGGACGCGTGCGCGGCAGAGCACCTGCGGGACATGCTGGCTGACTGCAGGGCGGCAGGATATTCGCCCCTGGTATGCAGCTCCTTCAGGCAACGGAGCAAGCAGGAGCGACTGTTTGAGAACGACGTCAGAAGGTTCATGTACAGCGGTATGACCGAGGAAGAAGCGAGAGCAGAGACAGCCAGAAATGTGGCTGTACCCGGATCGAGCGAACATGAAGCGGGACTTGCGGTGGACATCGTCTATTCCGGGCGGCAGATTCTCGATGAAGAGCAGGAGAATAATGGGACGCAGCAGTGGCTGATGCATCACTGCCATGAGTATGGCTTTATACTTCGCTATCCTCATGACAAACAGGAAATCACGGGGATCACTTACGAGCCCTGGCACTACCGTTACGTGGGGGCGGAAGCGGCAGAGGAGATCATGTCCCGGGGAATCTGTCTTGAAGAATATCTCGGCGTCATCGACGCTCCGTCCGCTGATCAGGCGCCTGGCACAGAAGAAAATATCGAAGACGGGGAGTCCGGAGAGGAAAACCCCTAAGATTTCGAAGACACGGAGTGAGCAGGGTGATTTTTGTGATCTAATGTGCTAAACTCATCTTGACAGATGCGTGTACACGGCACGCTTTTACCAGCATTTTCAGGGGGTAACGCATATGGAACAAAATCGTGTATACGTTACGGGCCACAAGCATCCGGATACAGACTCCATTGCTGCGGCGATCGGTTATGCATTTTATAAAAGGGCCAACGGGGTCAAGGCGATCCCCTGCCGTCTGGGCAAGCTCAGCGCTGAGACCAAGTATCTGCTGGAGCGCTTCGGCTTTGAAGAGCCGATGCTGCTTGACGACGCCAGATACAAACTGGGCGAAATCAATCTGGACGAGCCGGTCTCGATCTCGCCGGACAAGACGCTTTTTGAGGCAATCAGGGTCCTTGCCAAGAACAACCGGCAGATCTGCAGCATTGTGGACGATGACGGCAAACTGCTGGGCATCGTGACTCGCTCTGACGCGGCGGATATCGCCATGGGCGATACCGAGAGCACGGCGAGACTTCTCAAGGACACGCCGATCGAGTGTATAAAGACCGCCATCAACGGCAGGATCATCTATGAGGCGCACGGCCGCAAGATGAACGGAAGCGTGGGCGTAATTGCGATCACAAGTGAAGATCTCTCAAGATTTGAAGTAAAAGACAGGATCATCATCACGGGAAGCGACGCGAAGGCCCAGTCAGAAATGATCCGGCTTGGAGCGGCAGTGCTGATCGTTGTTCGGGCGGACGATGTCGCGCCGGAAGTGGTCGAGCTGGCAAAAGAGCGCAACTGCTCCATCATTATATCCGGACACGGAACGATGAACACGTCCCGCTATGTCTATTTTGCACCGAGAGTGTCCCAGATGATGGTGACCAATCCCATTAAATTCTATGCGTCGGAACTGGTGGAAGACGCCGGGCGCAAGATGCTCCGCAGCCGTTTCCACGCCTATCCCGTCATTGATGACGACGAGAAGCTTCTGGGATATGTTTCCCGCTACCATGTCATGAACACGGGCAGCAAGAAACTCATCCTGGTGGACCACAATGAGTTCTCCCAGTCGGTGAGAGGAATTGAGAAGGCGGAGGTCCTTGAGGTCATCGATCACCACAGGATCAATGATTTTTCGACCAATCAGCCGGTGGCATTCCGAAACGAGATCATCGGAAGCAGCGCGACCATCGTCGCGACCATCTTCCGCGAGAATCAGATTCCGCTTCCCAAGAACCTGGCGGGGCTGATCCTGGGCGCGATCCTTTCGGATACGCTGAAGTTCCAGTCGCCTACGACTACGCCCAAGGACATCGCGACGGCGCAGTTCCTGGCGGGGATTGCAGGTCTGGACATAGACGAATTTGCCAAGGACATGTTCTCCGTCAGCGCGAATATAAAGGGCAAGAGCCTGAACGAGCTGCTCAATCAGGACATCAAGTTCTTCAATATCGAAGGATGTAAGACCATGATCTCGCAGGTCATCGTCACGTCCGCGGATATCGCAAGGCAGATGGAGTCGCAGGTCCAGGAACTGCTCGAGCAGTTCGTGAAGAAGAAAGAGCTGGATCTGTGCCTGATGGCGTTTACCAGCATTCTGGAGAACGGTTCCGTGGTGTTTGCGGCCGGAGACAAGGCGGCCTGGGCGGCCGAGGCCTTCCCCAACAAGGAAGGGGAGACACTCAGCCTGCAGCAGGGAGTGCTCTCCAGAAAATCGCAGATCCTGCCCAGGATTACGGCGGTGGTTCAGAAATATGCGTAATGTTTGATATATATGCGTGCTAAAAGAAGAATGCTGCCTTCCGGCAGCTGCTGAAATAGGAGATAAAAGATGGCCTTTTGGGATGAACTGAAAGAGATGATAACACAGGGCAGCCAGGAAGCAATTCAGAAGACGAAGGACATCGCGGAAGTCATGCAGACGAACGCCGGCATCTCGGAATCCAAGAGGAAGATCAATGAGCTCTACTCCGAACTTGGCCAGATGCTTGTCAAGGATGCCTTCGACGGGACGACTTCGGAAGGCCTGGCGGCAATCCTGAGCGACGAGAAGGCGGACGACGCCGCCCACGAGATTGTGCTCAGGAACTGGAGAGAGTACTACACGAAAGTGAGATTTATCAGGTCGGAAGAGGAAGTGATCGCGATCGGCGAGCAGAAGATCGCCGAGCTCAAGGCAGAAGATAAGTGCCCCGGCTGCGGCGCAAAGATTCCGAAGGGCGTTGCGTACTGCCCTGAGTGCGGGACCAGGCTGATCCCGAACGAGCCTGTCCGCGAAGAGGCGCAGGACAGTGCGCAGCCTTCTGCGGAGGAGAATGTGAAGTCCGGGGAGCAGGCGGCTGCGCCGGAAGATGTGCAGTCCGGTAAAGAGTAACGCATAGTAAAAGCTATTAAAGGAGACGATATGGATATTGGAGTAATTGTCGCTTTAGCGGGACTTGGTCTCACGACCCTTCTTGTGGTTCTCATGGGTATTGTTGCGGGTGTTTCCGCAGTAGTCGGAATCGGAAGTCCTCACGAGGACGAGTGATATAGGGTACGACAAGATACTGTCGCACTGAGAGAAAGAGAAAACGAGCTTTTCTGAGAATTAAATGGGGCTGCCGCATTAATGCGGCAGCCCCTTGCTGCGTCTCACTGAAGTTTCATATCACCATCCTTGATCCAGCCCGCTTTGCGAAGCGGCATCGCGATCAGAGGAGTGAGAACTGCGGGAAGAACGAAGGAGATCAGGATCAGTCCGATCCAGTCCATGGCAGTGATGGACGCCTTGGTGCCGGCAGCTACATCTGCCACCCATCCCGCGTAGACGCCGATCTGGCCGACCAGGCCGCAGGTGCCCATGCCCGAAGCTACGGCACTGGCGGGATCGTTCATCTGCAAGTGGAAGATGCAGGTCGCGATCGGGCCGGTGATGGCGCTGGTCACGATGGGCGGGATCCAGATTCTGGGGTTTTTCACGATGTTGCCCATCTGCAGCATGGAGGTGCCGATTCCCTGGGAGATCAGGCCGCCCCACTTATTTTCTTTAAAGGACATCACTGCAAAGCCGACCATCTGCGCGCAGCAGCCCGCGACAGCGGCGCCGCCGGCAAGTCCCGTGAGGCCGAGTGCCGCACAGATCGCTGCCGAAGAAATCGGGAGTGTGAGGGCGATACCGATCACTACGGAGACGACGATGCCCATAAGGAAAGGCTGAAGGTCCGTCGCCCACATGATGACGGAACCGACGCTGGACGCAGCCGTTCCGATCGCGGGAGCGATCAGTGCCGAGAGCCCGACGCCGACCAGAATAGTGACCAGGGGAGTGACCAGAATATCTACTTTGGTCTCCTTGGAAACTGCTTTGCCGCACTCGGCAGCGATGACCGCTATGAACAGAACGGCCAGGGGGCCGCCCGCGCCGCTTCCGCCGCTGAGTGTCGTGCTGCCCAGCGCGTTGGCCGCGTATCCGACCGTGGCGAGAGAGAACAGGACGAGGGGCGGAGCCTGCAGCGCATAGCCGATCGCAATCGCCATTGCCGCTCCGCTCATGGAGGAAGCATATCCGCCGCAAGTGGAAAGAGCGGGGATTCCCAGCTGCGTCCCCAGCGTGTTGAGGATCGTGCCGATCAGAAGAGAAGCGAACAGACCTTGGGCCATTGCTCCAAGAGCGTCAATTCCGTAGCGCTTCGCGGATATGACGATGTTTTTGCGCTTAAGAAATTCTTTGATATTCATTATTTTCATTTCCTTTCTGCCTTAAGCCTGTAAAGATGCAGGTTGACAGGTGTCTTGACACGTCTTGTGTATTATTAATGAAAAGCAGGTATTTTGTCAATACCTGCTCCTTTTAGTTCACCTATTGTTCGAATAAAAAACCACTTTCCCTCAGCTTCTGAAGAACCCTGCGGTAGGTCTCCTCATCGGTGCAAAATATTGTGTGCAGATGGATCCCTCCCGTCAGGTCGGAGAGCGGCGCCGCGTCGCTCTGCGACACTTTCGCAATAAATTCATCGACGTCGTAGCGCGTGGCGATGTCGAGCTGCCCCACCAGCTGGCCGTAGATCGGATGCTCGACGATGACGTCCCTGATCAGGCAGCCGTTGTCTACCAGGATCTGAAGCTCCTCCTTCATCTCTTCCGGCCTGTGCCTGCACGGGATCCTGTGGATGATGCCTTCCGCGCCCCTGGTCAGCACATATCCTCTGGGCGTTGCGGTGATATCGGTGCCCGATGCCCGAAGGAGCGCTATATCACCTACGATGATCTGGCGGCTCACGCCGAACATACCCGCAAGCTTTCCGGCGGAAACGGGTCCGGCGCAGCCGGTGAGAACCTTTATGATACTTTGCCTTCTTGAATCGGCCTGCATAGATCTACCTGCCTTTCTGAACAGTTGCCATCATTTAAAAGTGGGAACGGGACTTTTTCCCGCTGAGATAGATTATAGCCCCTGAAGCACTTTTTTGAAAGAACGGGTGAGTGGGCCAAAACTCCCTTTCTTCGGGCAAAATCCATCTTCTTTTTCGGGAGTAGGTGGGGTATAATAGCATCGAAATTGTATGTTCTGCAATAAATAAGAAGAAAAACGGGAAGAATGAGGACAGTTATATGAACAGGAAACTGACGACAGTGATCTTGTGCTGCGCGATGCTGGCGCTTACGGCATGCGGAGGAAAGAAGGAAAAGCAAGCGGAAGAAGAGAAGAATGCAGCTGCCCAGACAACAAAGGAAGAGGTCGCTGTGCCTGAGAAATATACGCCGGCCGTCCACGAAGAGGGAAAATACTACGTGGGGATCATCCAGCAGTCCGGCAATGAGTCTCTGACTCTGGCAGCAGAAGGATTTCAGGATCACCTGAATGAACTGATGGGAGACGAGGTAGTGATCGACTACCAGGTCGCGGACGGCACGACAATGGGCTGCGACGTGATCATTGACCACTTCATGCAGGACAAGGACGACCTGCTCGTGGTCGGAGGCACCCTCGCGCTCAGACAGGCATACAGTGCGACGAAGGACGTTCCCATTGTGGGTATGGGCGTCACAGACTATATCATTGCCGGCGGCGTCAGCTCCGTAAATGAGCCCGGCGGCAATGTGACTGGAATCTCGGATCTTCCTCCCATGGAATCGCAGAGAGATTATCTGGTGCACGTCGCGGACGGCGGCAGGATCGGCATCGTTTACTGCAGCGAAGAGATGAATTCGGGCTTCCAGTGCAAGCTTATGAAGAGCTATCTGGGCGACAGCGGTGCGGACTACGGTGAATATACTTTTCGCGATGAGAGCGATATGGAGAGCGTGATCACCAAGGCCTGCGAGGAATGTGGGACGATCTATCTCCCGAATGACGATATGCTGGCCAGAAATATGGACATGGTTGGGAGGATCTCTCTTGAAAAGGGGACCAAAGTGTTCGGCTCGAACGAGAATATGTGCAAGGCGGGCGCGCTGGCTTCTTACGGCATCGATTACTATGAGATGGGCAAGCGCACGGCTGATATAGCCTATGATGTGCTGGTCTACGGCATCGACAAGCCCGACAACTACAACAACGAGGACGATGAGGCCGATGACTATGAGGACAGAGGAGACATCTCCAAGATTTCCATCGACCGCATGCGCGATACGGCCGTCGCCTATTACAACCCGGTGATCGCCGAGAAGCTGGGCTGGACGCCTGACGGAACTTACACGGCGATCGAGGTGGAAGCGGAAACATCCGGTACACAGGCGGCGCCTTCAGGGGAAGGAGCGACGGAAACCGCAAACTGAGTACCGTGATGTACGACAAAAGGTAATTTTAAGAGGGTATTTCCATATGAAACTTCTTCTGGCAGAAGACGAGCCCGCCATGTCCGAGGCTGTCACGGATATTCTTGAATACCACCGCTACCAGGTGGACGCCGTGTTCGACGGGAAAGAGGCGCTTGATTATATACACGCCGGCGACTACGACGGCATTGTCATGGATATCATGATGCCCGGGCTGACCGGGCTCGAAGTGCTCAAGCAGATCAGGAAGGAGGGAAACCGCACGCCGGTTCTCCTCCTTACGGCCAAGTCGCAGATCGAGGACCGCATAGAAGGCCTGGACGCGGGGGCGGACGATTACCTTCCCAAACCTTTTGCCATGGGCGAACTTCTAGCGAGAATCAGGGCTATGCTCAGGCGCAGGGAAGAGTATCAGCCGGACGTCAGACAGTTCGGCGACCTGGTTTTGGACAGCGGCAGCTCTGAGCTTCGCTGCGGCGACCGGAAAGTCACCCTGCCCAAGGTGGAATACCAGATGATGGAGGTCCTGATGCTCAATCACGGGATCTATCTGTCCTCGGAGGATCTTCTTGAAAAGGTCTGGGGGTATGACACGGACGCGGACATCGGAGCCGTGTGGGTATACATATCCTATCTGAGAAAGAGAATCGCGGCGGTGGGATCCGGCGTAAAGATCACCGCCAAGAGAAATATAGGATACACATTATCAACATAACGGGAGACGGAATGGTCAGAGAGCTGCAATTTAAATTTGTCAAAACAGCGATGACCGCGATCACTGTCCTTCTCCTCGCGGTGATCTGCGCGATCAGCGGCATATACAGCGTCGGCGTCTACAGGGACGCCAGATGGACGGCGCAGATGCTGGCTGAACACGGCGGAGCCCCGGCCTTTGACGATATGAAGGAGGAGGGGAGAGATCCGGTGGAATGGGAGACGGACGACTGGTATGAGGATGACCTCGACGGCACAGACGCGGATGATAGTGTCTCGAACGTCAACGGCGCGGCTGAGGGATCGGCCAATCCTCAGCCCGGGGAAGAAGGACATGAAGCCGGGCCTCCTTCACATAAGGGGGAGAATGGGTCTTCCTTCTTCAGAAGAAGGATGTCTCCGGATGACGTCATGGCTGTCCGCTACTTTCTCGTAAACTACAACGCGGAAAATGCGGTCGAGTCCACAGACACCGCAAACATCTATTCCGTAACGGACGAGGAGGCGCAGGAATACGGACTCAGAGCGGCCAGGAGAGCAAAAGGATCCGGGATCCTGGGAAATTTCTTCTATTATATTGTCGAGAGAGACGGGGGCAGGACAGCCGCTTTTATAGATGTCTCGTCACAGATCTCCGCGGTACTGTCTGTGGTGGTCATCTCTCTCGTAATTGCGGCGGCCGCCTGGGTGTTGATGTTCATCTTTGTGAGTGTTCTCTCCCGCAGGGCGATCGCTCCGATCGCCGAGAATATAGTGCGGCAGAAACAGTTTGTGACGAACGCCGGGCACGAGCTTAAGACACCACTGGCGATCATCATGACTAATACGGAGGCGCTGGAGCTCTTTAACGGAGAATCCAAGTGGACTCGCAACATAAAGGCGCAGACAAAGAGGCTGAGCGGCCTTATGCAGAACCTTCTCACCCTGTCCAAGATGGACGAGGCGGATTTAAAGCTCCCCATGCAATATTTTGACCTGGGAGAGCTGATCAAAGAGGCGGCCGCGCCGTTCGAAGTGCCGGCACATGAGAAAAAGCTCGAGTTTATCATTGAGACGCCGCAGATCAAGGTAAACGCCAACAGAGATACCATCGGGCAGCTGATCGGGATCCTTCTGGACAATGCGGTCAAATATACGCCGGAGGGCGGAAAGATCACGCTGACGGCCTTTTCGGAAGGAAAATACGCGGTGCTGCGGCAGTCGAATACGATCGACCCGTCCGATGTGGAAGAGAATCCGGAGAAACTGTTTGACCGGTTCTACCGGCGGGACGAAGCGAGGACGCAGAAGAAAGGCGGATACGGGATCGGGCTGAGCGCTGCCAGGGCGATCGCGGCGGCAAACAAGGCGCAGATCAGCGTATGTTATAATGGACAAGAAAGCATTGTCTTTGATGTAAAAATGATGCTATAATTATTAATTAGTGACAGTAAGAATTTAAATGTTACTAACCGGTGCACGGGAGTGCGGTTCCGGAAGGAAAGAGGTCTGAGACTTAGACTAGAAAGTATTGCGCGTAGAGGGAGGTTTCAGAAATGGACAGCAAGAAAAAGGCAGAAATCCTGAAGGGAGTCATTTTATCGAGGTATAAGAGCATCAGGCAGTTTTCCGTTGCCATGAATATCCCATACAGTACACTGATCACGGCACTGGAGAGGGGCGTCGACGGTATGGCTTACAACACGGTGATTAGAATTTGCGAGGCGTTATCCTTGAACCCGTTGGATTTCAGTCCCCTTGAGGAAGGAAATTCTGTTTCCTCGCAGATCACGACCCGCAAAGTGATGGAGCACTATTGGAAGCTCAATAAAGCCGGAAGAAAGAGAGTTCTTGAGATTATGGAGGACTACACACATATCCCGGAATATCAGCAATCCGCGGAAGAGTGACAGTCTGATCCTGAACGTAGATAAGAGGTGAATATGCAGTTTGATTATCTGATCGTAGGTGCAGGTTTATATGGCGCGGTATTTGCTCACGAGATGGCAAAGGCCGGAAAGAAATGCTTTGTGATCGATCGCAGAGACCACATCGCGGGCAATATTTATACAGAGAAGAAGAACGGGATCAATGTACATGTTTACGGTGCTCACATTTTCCATACTTCGGATAAGGAGGTGTGGGACTTCGTTCAGAATTTTGCACAGTTCAACAACTACATTAACTGCCCCGTCGCGCGCTACAAGGATGAACTCTACAATCTTCCTTTTAATATGAACACTTTCAGCAAGATGTGGAACATCCAGACGCCGGCCCAGGCTATGGAGATCATCGAGAAGCAGCGGAAAGAAGCCGCTGTGGAGAATCCCTCCAACCTCGAGGAACAGGCTCTGTCCCTGGCGGGAAGGGATGTCTATACGAAGCTGATCAAGGGATATACAGAGAAGCAGTGGGGCAGAGACTGCAAGGAACTGCCTTCCTTCATTATTAAAAGACTGCCTTTCCGATTCACCTTTGACAACAACTACTTCAACGATCCCTATCAGGGTATTCCGGTGGGCGGCTACACGCAGATCGTCGAGAAGCTCCTTGCGGGCATTCCCGTAAAGCTCGGAGTTGATTTTAAGAAGGGTGTGAAGGAAGTTCCGGCGGCGGACGGCGATGGCACCGTATTCGAGATGGACGGAGATACCTTTAATAAGGTTCTCTACACCGGCATGGTAGATGAATTCTTCGAGGACTGCTATGGACCTCTCGAGTATCGCTCTCTGAGATTTGAGAGCGAAGAGCTCCCTGAGACGGACAACTTCCAGGGCAACGCAGTTGTCAACTACACCGAGAGAGAGGTTCCTTTTACCAGAATCATCGAGCACAAGTTCTTTGAGTTCGGCAAGGACTCCGAGACAGGCGAGCCGATCAAGGGCACCATCATCACAAGAGAGTACCCGGCGACCTGGCAGAAGGGAATGGAGCCTTATTACCCCGTCAACAACGACAGGAACAACGCGGTCTATGAAAAGTATCACGAACTGGCGCACGGGAAGAAGAACGTGCTGTTCGGAGGAAGGCTTGGCCTCTATAAATATTTTGACATGGACAAAGTGATCAGAGCGTCGCTGGATGCGGCAGCAGAGGAACTTAATAAGTAATTATTCGGATCTGAGAAGGATGCAGGCTCATACAGACCGCCTGCATCCTTCGATTTTCCGGGGGCCAAATTTTGGCGGATACTGCTTGACTATGCCTGTCAAGTATGTTAATTTAATATTCGAGATTGTCACAGGTCTTTTTTTTATGCACTAAAAATGCCTGTATGTGAAGAAAATTAACGCGGAGGTGACACGTTATGCGTACAAGAATTACATTATCCTGCACAGAGTGCAAACAGCGCAACTACAATACTACAAAGGATAAGAAGACTCATCCTGAGAGAATCGAGACCAAGAAATACTGCAGATTCTGCAAGAGACACACTACTCACAAAGAGACCAAGTAATTAAGGGGTAAGTGAAATGGCAAAGAACGACAGTACGGCCAAGGAATCAAAGCTCAGCACCTTCTGGAAAGGCGTCAAGGCTGAATTCAGGAAGATCATATGGCCGGATCGGGATACGCTTGTGAAACAGCTGGTCGCGGTACTGTGCGTTACCGTTGTCACCGCGCTTCTCATTGCGGTCATTGATTTCGGCGCACAGAACCTGATCGAATGGTTGACAACATTTAAGGCGAACTGACGAGGTAAGTCAATGGCAGATATGAACAAAGAGCATCGCAGCGGCGGTGTCCGTGTAAAAGCGGGCGTTCTTCCGGGTGTCCGCGAGATCAGAAGGCCTGATTTTACCAAGAAGGCAGCAGATCTCGAGAAAGCCGAGGCCGAGAGAGTCCTTAAGCAGGGAGAAGCGGATACAGATGCGGCTGACGAAGCTGCAGTGAAGGCTTCCCTGGAGGCGCAGGGTTCCAGCGGCGAGGAAGAGCAGCTTGATGAGAGCGCGATCACAGACGTGCCGCTCTGGTATGTGGCGCATACTTATTCCGGCTATGAGAATAAGGTAAAGATCAATATTGAGAAGACGATCGAGAACCGTCACCTTGAGAACCAGATCTTCGAGGTCAGAGTTCCCATGCAGGATACGGTAGAGGTCAGGAACGGTACCCGCAAGAATGTCTCCAAGAAGATGTTCCCCGGCTACGTGCTTGTCAATATGGTCATGAATGACGACACCTGGTATGTGGTCCGCAACACCCGCGGCGTAACGGGATTTGTGGGACCGGGAAGCAAACCGGTGCCGCTCACGGAAGCCGAGATGAAGAGCCTGGGCATTCACACGGGCAGCATCACGGTGGACTTCGAAGTCGGCGATTCTGTCACTGTTGTGGCCGGAATCTGGAAGGATACGGTCGGCCAGGTACAGAAGATCGACTTCAACAAGCAGATGACCACGATCAAAGTAGAGATGTTCGGAAGCGAGATCCCTGTAGAGATCAGCTTCGCGGAGGTCAGAAAGCTCGGCTGATTTGCGGATCGGTGGGTCATCACGATCAGTTATATGAGACGGAACACTTTCGTCTGATATATAGAAACAGGCGGCAAAGCCGCCGCAAACAGTGGGAGCAGCGTAAGAGCTGCGCATAGTACCACAAAGGAGGAAACAATGGCAAAAAAGGTAACTGGTTACATCAAATTGCAGATTAAGGCCGGCAAGGCAACTCCTGCTCCGCCGGTAGGTCCTGCACTCGGACAGCACGGTGTCAACATCATGGAATTCACCAAGCAGTTCAATGCTAAGACCGCTGACATGGGTGATCTGATCATCCCTGTCGTCATCACTGTCTACTCTGACAGATCTTTCAGTTTCATCACCAAGACTCCGCCGGCACCTGTTCTTCTTAAGAAGGCAGCAGGCCTGCAGAAGGCCTCCGGTGTTCCGAACAAGCAGAAAGTCGGTTCTGTCACCAAGGATCAGATCAAAGAGATCGCGGAAATGAAGATGCCCGACCTCAACGCAGCTTCCCTCGAAGCAGCTATGAGCATGATCGCCGGAACCGCCAGAAGCATGGGAATCACAGTCCAGGACTGAGAAACACACAGGAGGAATAGAAGATGAAGCACGGAAAGAGATTTGCGGAAGCCTCCAAGAAGGTTGACCGCGCTAAATTATATGAGCCCGCAGAGGCAATTGCTCTTGCAAAGGAAACTGCATCTGCGAAATTTGATGAGACTGTTGAAATTCACATCCGCACAAGCTGCGACGGCCGTCACGCCGATCAGCAGATCCGCGGCGCGGTAGTACTTCCCGCAGGAACCGGTAAGAAGGTCAGAGTCCTTGTATTCGCTAAGGGCGCAAAGCTCGACGAAGCACAGGCGGCAGGCGCTGATTATGTTGGCGGCCAGGAGCTTCTTCCCAAGATCCAGAACGAAGGCTGGCTGGATTTTGACGTAGTAGTTGCTACACCTGATATGATGAGCGTTGTCGGTCGTCTCGGCCGCGTCCTTGGTCCTAAGGGACTGATGCCCAACCCTAAGGCTGGCACAGTTACTATGGATGTAACAAAGGCAATCAACGACATCAAAGCCGGTAAGATCGAGTACAGACTTGACAAGTCCAACATCATCCACTGCCCGATCGGCAAGGCTTCCTTTACACAGGAACAGCTCATGGAGAACTATGACGCACTGATGGCTGCGCTCGTTAAGGCTAAGCCCGCCGCAGTTAAGGGTCAGTATCTCAAGAGCATCTCCATCGCGACCAGCATGGGCCCCGGCGTGAAGGTTATTGCAAACCGTTATTAAGTCATTAAGAGGAGAGGAGTTCCTGCTGGAACTCCTTTTCTTGGGTCACGGGGTGTGTCACAAAAATGAAAGGAGCACCACAGTGTTCATGACCACAGTGTTCAGGAAAAAGATCGCGATCACAGCAGCACTTACAGCGGCAGTCGCATGCGCTGCCCTGATCTGGCCCGCCACTCCCGGAGCGGAGGCAGAGATCCTCGGCGCGCAGGAGATCATGGTGAAGAGGGCCGCAGAGGCGGTTCTGTCGCAGGTCAAGCCGACAGTTGAGGAGTTCAGGAAAAAGGCCATGGACCCGGAAGGGGCCAAAGCCATCATCACTGCTTCCGGAAAAGTCCTCACAAGAGAGGACGGCAAATGGATCGCTCCTGAAAACGGCCCCGCGTCTGACGGTGAGATCTCAATCGTCTTTGTCGGCGATATCATATTTGAGACGGGGCAGAATCCGTGGAGCTCCATCGCCTATTCGGACGGGATCCGGGCGTGCTTTGACGACGCGACCTGGGAGACGCTGACGGGCGCCGATTTCCTTGTGGTCAATAACGAATTTCCCTATACGGACAGGGGAACGCCCACCGCGGGCAAGACCTTCACCTTCCGCTGCCCTCCGTGGACCGCGCAGTGGCTGGGAGAGATGGGGACAGATATCGCGGCGCTGGCCAACAACCACGTCTATGATTACGGAGAAGAGGGTGCCCTTGACACCTTCGACACTCTGGATGAGGAGGGGATCCCCTATATCGGGGCCGGCCGCAATATCGAGGACGCGGAGCAGACCGCTTACTGCATCGCGAACGGAATGACGGTCGCGATCCTGAACGCGACGGAGATTGAGCGCTATGAGAACCCCGACACGAGAGAGGCTGGCGAGGACAGCCCGGGCGTCTTCCGCATGCTGGATACCACGCGTCTGTGCGAGAAGATCCGTGAGGCCAAAGAGAAAGCGGACCTGGTCATCGTCTACACGCACTGGGGGACGGAGAAGATGCCCGCCCAGGACTGGAGCCAGACGACCAAAGCGCAGGAACTGGCGGAGGCGGGCGCAGATCTGATCGTGGGATCCCACCCGCATGTTTTGCAAAATATAGAATACGTGGATGACGTTCCCGTCTTTTACAGCCTGGGCAATTACTTTTTTGGCGCGGCGGCACGGGATACGGGAGTGCTCCGGGTGACAGTGAATACGAAAGAACCTTCGATCAGTTCCCTGCAGTTCATCCCCATGCTGCAGTACCGCGGCGTGAGCACCATGGAAGGGCCGGAGAAGCAGAGAGTCCTCGATGAGATGCAGAGCGTGTCCCCGGGAGTGGTCATAGATGAAAATGGCTACTTCACACAGGAGTAGGTGCTGAATCAGATCGCGGCAAAACAGCGTAATAAGAAAAGGTAATCGAATCAAAGCAAAATAGCTGTTGACAAATACATAACCGAATGGTAAGATATCTAAGGTTAAAAGCCAAGCCGAAGACAGCAGGTGCCGCAAGGCGTAAAGAGTGATCTGCCTGCCGAGGATGTGGATCGACACCCCAGACATGCAGATGCATGCTGAAGTGGATTTGAATTTTCACCCGTCTTCGCGAAGACGGGTTTTTTCTTCGTTTCGGCTCCAAAATCTATAAGGAGGTAACAAAATGGCAAAGGTTGAATTGAAACAGCCGGTCGTCAAGGAAATTTCCGCAGCGATCGACGGTGCACAGTCAGTGGTTCTCGTTGACCACAGAGGTCTGACAGTTCAGCAGGACACAGAGCTCCGCAAACAGCTCCGCGAAGCCGGTGTAACTTATAAGGTTTATAAGAACACCATGATGAATTTCGCGTGCAAGGGCACAGATTGCGAAGGTCTCTCCGATCTTCTGAACGGACCCAGTGCTCTGGCAGTTTCCAAGGATGATGCTACAGCTCCCGCTCGTATCCTGTGCGAGTTCGCCAAGAAGGCTGAGAAGCTCGAGATCAAGGGCGGCGTTGTAGAAGGCAAGGTTGTGAATCCCGCAGAACTCGGTGAGGTCGCTAAGATCCCCACAAGAGAAGTTCTTCTGGGCAGACTGTTCGGCAGCTGGCAGGCTCCGATCTCCAGCTTCGCGCGCGTTATCAAGCAGATCGCGGAGAAGGACGGCGAGCAGGCAGCAGAGGCTCCCGCAGAAGCTTAATAACTTCATCTGCAGAAGTCTTTACGATTCTGATCATTTATTTGGAAGTGATCATTTATTTAGAAGTTTTATTTCAAACTAATTTACATGGAGGTAAATACAATGGCAAAGTTAACAAACGCTGAGATCATCGATGCGATCAAAGAACTTACTGTTATGGAACTCAACGAGCTGGTTAAGGCTTGTGAGGAAGAGTTAGGTGTTTCCGCAGCTGCAGGTGTTGCAGTTGTCGCAGCCGGCCCCGCAGAGGCAGTTGAAGAGAAGACTGAGTTTGACGTTGAGCTGACAAGCTTCGGTGCTCAGAAGATTAAGGTTATCAAGGTTGTCCGTGAGATCACCGGCCTTGGCCTGAAGGAAGCTAAGGAAGCCGTCGAAGGCGCTCCGAAGGTAATCAAGGAAGGTCTTCCTAAGGATGAGGCTGAGTCCATCAAGGCTAAGCTCGAGGAAGTTGGAGCTACTGTTACTATCAAGTAATTGCTCTCAATCAGAAAATGAACTCAAGGGATCCGGCTGTCCATCAGGACGGCCGGATTTCATATCGGTATAGAAGTTGCCCGCCATGCGGGGCTTGTATCAGGAGACTGGTTATTAATACTTCATTCACAAATTGTTAAAAAATAATTATTGACTGCTGGACAATGCGATGATAGAATATTATTCGCATCTTTTTTGCGTGCCGAGTTTTTGTGCTGCCCGAAAATAGTTACATAGCTGTCGGAGGGCAAAGGGCGCGTACAGACACATTATATATAGATTTCATACAATACGGGGTGAACCAGATGGAAAAATACAGGATACATCCTATAGGGGAAGGCAAGAGCATGCGCATGAGTTATCAGCGTCAGAAGGAAGTGCTGCCCATGCCCAACCTGATCGAGGTGCAGACGGATTCTTACAAGTGGTTTCTTGAGAAGGGTCTGCAGGAGGTCTTTGATGATATCTCTCCGATCGAGGACTTCAGCGGAAGGCTGAGTCTGTCCTTTGTCAGCTATAAACTTTGCGAAGATAAAGTTAAGTATTCCATCGAAAAGTGCAAGGAAAGAGATGCTACTTATGCAGCGCCTCTTATGGTTAAAGTGCGTCTTTTCGACAAGGAAAACGACAAGGAATTCAAGGAACAGGAGATCTTCATGGGAGATCTTCCTCTTATGACGAACACAGGGACGTTTGTGATCAACGGCGCAGAGCGTGTCATCGTCAGCCAGCTGGTCCGTTCCCCCGGCATCTATTACGGAATTGATAAGGATAAATTCGGCAAGAAGCTCTTCTCCTGCACGGTGATCCCTAACAGAGGCGCCTGGCTGGAGTATGAGACGGACGCGAACGACGTATTCTATGTCAGAGTAGACCGCACCAGGAAGGTTCCTGTCACGGTCCTCATTCGTGCGCTCGGAATCGGCACCGATGAGGAGATCCTTGATCTCTTCGGCGATGAGCCCAAGATCCGCGCCAGCTTTGTTAAGGATATCTCCAACAACTATGAGAGCGGTCTTCTGGAACTGTACAAGAAGATCCGTCCCGGTGAGCCGCTTTCCGTCGAGAGCGCGGACAGCCTGATCAATGCGATGTTCTTTGATCCCCGCAGATATGACCTCGCCAAGGTCGGCAGATACAAATTCAATAAGAAGCTCGCTTTCAGAAGCCGTATCAAGGACCAGATCCTGGCGGAAGACGTAGTGGATGAGGCAAACGGCGATATTCTGGGAACAGCCGGCGAAGTCGTAACAAGAGAGATGGCCGACGAGATCCAGAACAGCGCGATCCCCTATGTGTGGATCCGCACGGAAGAGCGCAATGTCAAGGTGCTCAGCAACCTGATGGTTGACATCACACACTACGTGGACTGCGATCCCGAAGAACTCGGAATCACAGAGCTGGTTTACTATCCCGCACTGAGAGAGATCCTCCTTCAGTATCAGGACAATACGGATCCCGAAGCGCTTGCGGACGCCCTCAGAAAGAGCGTTCACGAGCTGATCCCGAAGCACATTACGAAGGAAGATATCCTTGCTTCCATCAACTACAACATGCATCTGGAATACGGGATCGGCGGCAGCGACGACATCGACCATCTGGGCAACAGAAGAATCCGCAGCGTCGGTGAACTTCTTCAGAACCAGTACCGGATCGGTCTCTCCAGAATGGAGAGAGTTGTCCGCGAGAGAATGACGACTCATGACAGCTCCGAGGAGATCTCTCCCCAGGGCCTGATCAATATCAAGCCCGTACAGGCGGCGGTCAAGGAGTTCTTCGGATCTTCCCAGCTGTCCCAGTTCATGGACCAGAACAACCCTCTGGGTGAGCTTACACACAAGAGACGTCTGTCCGCACTTGGTCCCGGCGGTCTTTCCAGAGACCGTGCAGGATTCGAGGTCCGAGACGTTCACTATACTCACTACGGAAGAATGTGCCCGATCGAGACTCCCGAAGGTCCCAACATCGGTCTGATCAACTCCCTGGCAAGCTATGCGCGTATCAACGAGTATGGTTTTATTGAGGCACCTTACAGAAAGGTCGACCAGAGCGATCCGATGAACCCGCGCGTCACCGACGAAGTCGTCTATATGACGGCCGATGAAGAAGATAATTACCATGTGGCGCAGGCGAGCACACCTCTGGACGAGAATGGATATTTTGTCGACAACAACGTATCCGGCCGTTACAGAACCGAGACTTCTTCTTATAGGAAGACAGTTTTCGAATATATGGACGTATCCCCGAGAATGGTATTCTCTGTCGCGACATCCCTGGTTCCTTTCCTTCAGAACGACGACGCTAACCGCGCGCTGATGGGATCGAACATGCAGAGACAGGCAGTTCCGCTCCTTACCACAGAGGCGCCGGCAGTCGGCACCGGTATGGAGTCCAAGGCAGCCCGCGACTCGGGCGTGTGCGTGATCTCCCCCAAGGCAGGTGTTGTTGAGTTCGTTGACGCCACAACGATCAAGATGGCTTACGACGACGGCACCAGGGAAGAGATTCACCTGTCCAAGTTTGAGCGCTCTAACCAGAGCAACTGCTACAACCAGAAGCCGATCGTCTTTACCGGCGAGAGAGTGGCGGAAGGCCAGATCATCGCAGACGGCCCTTCCACCTGCAACGGTGAGCTTGCACTGGGCAAGAACCCTCTGATCGGTTTCATGACCTGGGAAGGATACAACTACGAGGACGCGGTCCTTCTGAGTGAGCGCCTTGTCAGAGATGACGTATATACATCTGTTCATATTGAGGAATATGACTGCGAAGCCAGAGATACAAAGCTCGGCGCGGAAGAGATTACGAGAGATGTGCCCGGCGTAGGCGAGGACGCACTCAAGGATCTGGATGAGAACGGAATCATCCGCATCGGCGCGGAGGTCCGTGCAGGTGATATCCTGGTCGGCAAGGTCACTCCCAAGGGAGAGACGGAACTGACCGCGGAGGAGAAGCTCCTGCGCGCCATCTTCGGCGAAAAGGCAAGAGAAGTGCGTGACACTTCCCTGAAGGTTCCTCACGGCGAGTACGGCATCATCGTTGACACCAAGGTGTTTGAGCGCGAGAACGGTGACGAGCTCAGCCCCGGCGTCAACAAAGCGGTCCGCATCTATATCGCACAGAAGAGAAAGATCTCCGTCGGCGATAAGATGGCAGGCCGTCACGGAAACAAGGGTGTTGTCTCCAGAGTTCTGCCCATCGAAGATATGCCTTATCTTCCCAACGGTCGTCCTCTGGACATCGTGCTGAACCCCCTGGGCGTTCCTTCCCGTATGAACATCGGACAGATCCTGGAGATCCACCTGTCCCTTGCTGCGGAAGCGCTCGGATTCAACGTGGCGACTCCCAACTTCGACGGCGCGAGCCAGGACGACATCATGGACGCCCTTGACCTCGCAAATGACTATGTAAATATGGATTGGGACGACTTCGAGGCAAAATATAAAGAGTCCGTACGTCCCGAGATAATGAAATACCTGTATGACAACCGCGCCCACAGAGAACTGTGGAAGGGCGTTCCGATCTCCAGAGACGGCAAGGTCTGGCTCAGAGACGGACGTACGGGCGAGCTGTTCGATAACCCTGTTACGATCGGCCACATGCATTACCTCAAGCTCCACCACCTGGTAGACGATAAGATCCACGCCCGTTCCACAGGCCCTTACTCCCTGGTAACACAGCAGCCTCTGGGCGGCAAGGCTCAGTTCGGCGGCCAGCGTTTCGGAGAAATGGAAGTCTGGGCACTGGAGGCATACGGCGCGGCTTATACACTGCAGGAGATTCTGACGATCAAGTCGGACGACGTAGTCGGCCGTGTCAAGACCTACGAAGCGATCATTAAGGGAGAGAATATTCCCGAGTCCGGAATTCCGGAGTCCTTCAAGGTCCTTCTCAAAGAGCTCCAGGCACTGGGACTTGACGTGCAGGTTCTCGATGAGAAGGGTGAAGTCGTTGAGATCAAAGAGGACATCGATTACGGCGATTCCTCTGTGTACCGCTTCGAGATGAAGAACAACTTCAAGGACTACGGCAGTCCCGATCAGGCGCAGCTTGAGCGCGGCGGATTCAGCAGCAAAGAATTTAACGCGGCAGGTGAGCTGGAAGATGTAGAGCCTGAGCCTGACGGAAATTCGGACAGCGATGATCTGGATGGTTTCGGCGACGATATTGAATTAGAAGCTCTTAATCTGGATAACGACGGCTACACAAGCGAAGATTCCGGGGAGGATTACTAATGCCTAATACGAAACAGCAAAACTATCAGCCGGTTGCTTTTGAAGCGATCAAGATCGGGCTTGCTTCACCGGAAAAGATCAGAGAATGGTCTCACGGTGAAGTGACAAAACCCGAGACGATCAACTACAGAACACTGAAGCCTGAGAGAGACGGCCTGTTCTGTGAGAGGATCTTCGGACCCAAAAAGGACTGGGAGTGCTATTGCGGCAAATATAAAAAGATCCGCTATAAAGGCGTGATCTGCGACAGGTGCGGCGTTGAGATCACAAAATCCAGCGTCCGCCGCGAGAGAATGGGTCACATTGAGCTCGCAGCACCTGTTTCCCACATCTGGTATTTCAAGGGAATCCCCAGCAGAATGGGCCTGATCCTTGACCTCTCTCCGAAGGTGCTCGAGAGAGTTCTGTATTTTGCCTCCTACATTGTACTGGACAAAGGATCGACCGATCTTCAGTACAAGCAGGTCCTGACAGAGCACGAATACCAGGAAGCAAGAGAGAAATACGGCAACAAGTTCCGCGCCGGAATGGGTGCGGAGGCGATCAAGCAGCTGCTCCTTGACGTCAAGGTCGAGGAAGAGTACCAGGAACTGAGTGAGCAGATGGAGACCGTGCAGGGCCAGAAGAGAGCCAGGATCATCAAGAGACTGGAAGTCATCGAGGCCTTCCGCGAGTCCGGAAATTCTCCTTCCTGGATGATCATGGACTGCATCCCGGTCATTCCTCCGGATCTTCGTCCCATGGTACAGCTCGACGGCGGCAGATTTGCTACTTCCGACCTCAATGACGTTTACAGAAGGATCATCAACAGAAACAATCGTCTGAAGAGACTTCTGGAGCTGGGTGCTCCCGATATCATCGTCAGAAACGAGAAGAGAATGCTTCAGGAAGCGGTTGACGCCCTGATCGACAACGGCAGACGCGGCCGCCCCGTAACGGGCCCCGGCAACAGAGCACTCAAGTCTCTGTCCGACATGCTCAAGGGTAAGGGCGGACGTTTCAGACAGAACCTTCTGGGCAAGCGTGTCGACTACTCCGGACGAAGCGTTATCGTCGTCGGCCCCGAACTGAAGATCTATCAGTGCGGCGTGCCGAAGGAGATGGCTCTTGAGCTCTTCAAGCCCTTCGTCATGAAGGAACTTGAAAAGAGAAATATTTCTCAGAATATCAAGAACGCGAAGAAGCTCGTCGAGCGCGTGGATCCCCAGGTCTGGGATATCCTCGAGGACGTAATCAAAGAGCATCCCGTAATGCTCAACCGCGCACCTACGCTGCACAGACTCGGAATTCAGGCTTTTGAGCCCATCCTCGTAGAGGGTAAGGCGATCAAGCTTCATCCCCTGGTCTGTACCGCGTTCAACGCAGACTTCGACGGCGACCAGATGGCTATCCACCTTCCTCTTTCCGTTGAAGCGCAGGCAGAGTGCAGATTCCTGCTCCTGTCTCCCAACAACCTGCTGAAGCCTTCGGACGGCGGCCCGGTCGCTGTTCCTTCTCAGGATATGGTTCTGGGTATCTACTATCTGACACAGCAGAGAGACGGAGAGCCCGGCGAGGGAAGATGCTTCCACAGCATGAACGAAGCGATCCTCGCTTACGAGAATCACTACATTACGCTCCATTCCAAGATCAGAGTCAGGGTCAGCAAGACCAGAGAGGACGGAGAAATCGTAACCGGCATCATCGATACCTCCCTCGGCAGGCTTCTGTTCAATGAGATCATTCCTCAGGATCTCGGATTCGTGGATCGCAGAAAGCCCGAAAACTATCTGCTTCCCGAAGTTGATTTCCTGGTCAAGAAAAAAGACCTCAAGAAGATCCTGCAGGCGATCATCGACACCCACGGCACCTTCAAGACTGCCGAAGTGCTCGACCTGATCAAGGCTATGGGATATAAGTATTCCACAGTCGCAGCCATGACCGTTTCCATCGCGGACATCACGGTTCCTCCGCAGAAGAAGGAACTGCTCAAGAAAGCACAGGAGACAGTCGACGTGATCTCCAAGAACTTCCGCAGAGGTCTGATGACCGAGGAAGAGAGATACAGAGCTGTTGTGGATACATGGACGGAGACGGATAACGAACTCAGAGACGTGCTGCTCTCCAGTTTGGATAAGTACAACAACATCTTCATGATGGCCGATTCCGGAGCTCGAGGCAGCAACCAGCAGATCAAACAGCTGGCAGGTATGCGCGGACTGATGGCAGATACGACCGGCCGTGCTATCGAGCTGCCGATCAAGTCCAACTTCCGCGAAGGTCTGGACGTTCTGGAGTACTTCATGTCCGCACACGGCGCCCGTAAGGGTCTGTCCGATACGGCTCTGCGTACCGCAGACTCCGGTTACCTGACAAGACGAATGGTCGATGTCTCCCAGGAGCTCATCATCAGGGAAGTCGACTGCTGCGAAGGCAAGGAGTCCATCCCCGGCATGACGGTCAAGGCGTTTACGGACGGCAAGGCCATGATCGAGGATCTCAAGGACAGAATCACAGGCCGCGTTGTCTGTGAAGATGTCAAGGATGCGGAAGGCAATATTATTGTCAAGAAGAATCACATGGTCACACCCAGCCGCGCCGCGGCGATCCTTGAGAGAGGCGTAGGCAAGCGCGGAGGCGCGATCGACAGTCTTAAGATCCGCACGATCCTGACCTGCAGATCCCACATGGGCATCTGCGCCAAGTGCTACGGCGCCAACATGGCGACCGGAGAAATGGTTCAGGTAGGCGAAGCGGTCGGTATCATCGCGGCACAGTCCATCGGTGAGCCCGGCACACAGCTGACCATGAGAACATTCCACACCGGCGGCGTCGCCGGCGGCGACATCACACAGGGTCTTCCCCGTGTCGAGGAGCTGTTCGAGGCGGGTAAGCCGAAGGGACTTGCGATCATCTCCGAACTTAGCGGAACGGTCACCATCCCTGACAACAAGAAGAGCCGTGAAGTCATTGTCACAAGTGATGAGACGGGAGAGTCCAAAGAGTATCCGATCCCTTATGGATCCAGAATCAAGGTCGTTGACGGCCAGGTGATCGAAGCCGGCGATGAGCTGACGGAAGGCAGTGTCAACCCTCATGACCTGATGAAGATCAAGGGAATCCGTGCGGTCCAGAATTATCTGCTCCGCGAGGTACAGAAAGTTTATCGTCTGCAGGGCGTTGATATCTGCGATAAGCATATCGAAGTCATTGTCAGACAGATGCTCGGCAAGATCAGGATCGAGAACAGCGGAGATACGAAGTTCCTTCCCGGAAGCCTCGTCGATGTTCTTGAATTCGAGGACGAGAACGAGAGACTCATCTCCCTCGACATGCAGCCGGCAGAAGGCAAGCAGATCATCCTCGGTATCACCAAGGCGGCTCTTGCAACAAGTTCCTTCCTGTCAGCAGCTTCCTTCCAGGAGACCACGAAGGTCCTCACCGACGCGGCCATCCACGGACGTATCGATCCTCTGATCGGACTGAAGGAGAACGTCATCCTCGGCAAGCTGATTCCTGCGGGAACCGGAATGAAGAGATACCGCAGCACCAGACTCAGCACCGACGCGCGCCTTCGCAAGATGGCAGACGCTGAGGCGGCCGAAGCACTGGAAAGCGAAGACAACCTTCAGGCCTTAGAGACGGTCACCGATATCGCGGCGGAAGAAGTTGTGAATTCCGGTGTCGAAGAGTGAAAAAGTAATTGACAAGTGCAGATCGGACTCATATAATATCATGGTGTGGCTCTTAGGAGCTGCACCATGTTTATTTTATAAGAAGGAGGTGAAATAGAATGCCAACATTTAACCAGTTAGTAAGAAAGGGTCGTCAGACTTCCGTCAAGAAATCTACTGCTCCTGCACTGCAGAAGGGAATGAACTCCCTTAAGAAGAAGGCTATTGACGCCAGCTCCCCGCAGAAGCGCGGTGTTTGCACAGCGGTTAAGACTGCAACCCCCAAGAAGCCTAACTCCGCACTGCGTAAAATCGCAAGAGTGCGTCTCTCCAATGGAATCGAGGTTACATCCTACATTCCCGGCGAGGGTCACAATCTGCAGGAGCACAGCGTTGTCCTGATCAGAGGCGGAAGAGTTAAAGATCTGCCCGGTACCAGATATCACATTATCCGCGGTACCCTGGATACAGCAGGTGTTGCCAACAGACGTCAGGCTCGCTCCAAGTATGGCGCGAAGAGACCTAAGGCTGGAAAGTAAGATATTTACTATAAACTGATACCTGTAAGTGTTGGAATTCTATTTACAGATAGATCACAGCACGAACACATATCTAATAGTGAGTACCGATGAATTATCCATTGATAAGGAGGGAAGTAACGTGCCGCGTAAAGGACATGTACAAAAAAGAGAAGTACTTGCCGATCCTTTATACAACAACAAGGTTGTTACAAAGCTGATCAACGCTGTCATGCTCGACGGCAAGAAAGGCGTAGCACAGAAGATTGTATACGGTGCATTCGGCAAGGTTGAGGCGAAGGCTGGCAAGCCCGCACTCGAAGTATTTGAGACAGCCATGAACAACATCATGCCTGTCCTTGAAGTTAAAGCTAGACGAATCGGTGGTGCTACCTACCAGGTTCCGATCGAAGTCAGACCTGAGAGACGTCAGGCTCTCGCTCTTCGCTGGATGGTCATGTTCTCCCGTAAGAGAGGCGAGAAGACCATGGAAGACAAACTGGCCGGAGAGATTCTTGATGCGTTCAATAACACAGGCGCTTCTGTTAAGAGAAAAGAAGACATGCACAAGATGGCAGATGCCAACAGAGCTTTCTCTCACTACAGATTCTGATCGCAGCCTGACTATAACGGGACTGCTGCTTGAAGTTATTATACACATTAGGAGGAAGAGAAATCTGTGTCAACTAGAGAATATCCCCTGGAGAGAACCAGGAATATCGGTATTATGGCGCACATTGATGCCGGTAAGACTACACTCACGGAACGTATTCTGTACTATACCGGTGTAAACTATAAGATCGGTGATACACATGACGGTACTGCAACTATGGACTGGATGGCCCAGGAGCAGGAGCGCGGTATCACGATCACATCAGCGGCGACAACATGCCACTGGACTCTGCATGTTCACAATGTGCCCAAGGAAGGCGCTCTCGAGCACCGCATCAATATTATTGATACTCCCGGACACGTTGACTTTACTGTCGAAGTAGAGCGTTCTCTTCGCGTACTGGACGGCGCCGTAGGCGTATTCAGCGCGAGAGGCGGCGTAGAACCCCAGGCGGAGAATGTATGGCGCCAGGCTGATACATACAATGTGCCTCGTATGGCTTTCATCAATAAGATGGACGTCATCGGAGCTGATTATTACGGTTCTGTAGAACAGATCCGCAACAGGCTCGGCAAGAACGCCATCATGATCCAGATCCCTATGGGCGCTGAAGATACTTTTACCGGTATCATCGACCTGTTCGAGATGGAAGCATATACATATAATGATGACAAGGGTGACAACATCACCATCGGTGAGATCCCGGATCAGTTCAAGGAGGATGCGGAACTGTATCGCTCCGAGATGGTCGAGAAGATCTGCGACCTCGATGAGGACCTGATGATGATGTATCTTGAAGGCGAGGAGCCTTCTGTGGACGAGATGAAGGCCGCGCTTCGCAAGGCAACCTGCGAGTGCAGAGCAGTCCCTGTAGTCTGCGGCTCCGCTTACAAGAACAAGGGCATTCAGAAGATGATCGATGCGGTCGTCGAATTCATGCCTTCACCTCTTGACATTCCCGCAATAAAAGGTACTGATCTTGACGGAAACGAAGTCGAGAGACATTCCTCCGACGACGAGCCTTTCGCAGCGCTCGCATTCAAGATCATGACCGATCCCTTCGTAGGAAAGCTTGCATTCTTCCGTGTATATTCCGGTGTCGCCAATTCCGGATCTTACATCCTGAATGCTACGAAGGACAAGAAGGAGCGTCTCGGACGTATCCTTCAGATGCACGCGAACAAGAGAACAGAACTTGAGAAGGTATACTCCGGCGATATCGCTGCGGCGGTAGGCCTCAAGTTTACGGCAACGGGCGACACACTCTGCGCGGAGACCAGTCCGGTCATCCTTGAGTCCATGGAGTTCCCGGAGCCCGTTATCGAGCTCGCGATCGAGCCCAAGACCAAGGCTGGTCAGGGCAAGATGGCCGAAGCACTTGCCAAGCTGGCTGAGGAGGATCCTACCTTCAAGCAGCACACTGACAAGGAGACAGGCCAGACAATCATCGCCGGTATGGGTGAGCTCCATCTGGAGATCATCGTAGACAGACTTCTTCGTGAGTTCAAGGTCGAGGCGAATGTCGGCGCACCTCAGGTTGCGTACAAAGAGACATTTACCAAGAACGTCGAACAGGAATACAAGTACGCGAAGCAGTCGGGCGGCCGCGGCCAGTACGGACACTGCAAAGTCCGCTTCGAGCCCATGGACGCAAACGGCGACGAACTTTACAAATTTGATTCCGAAGTCGTCGGCGGAAATATTCCTAAGGAATATATCCCGGCTGTCGGCGAAGGTATTGAAGAGGCTATGAAGGCCGGTAACTTGGGCGGATACCCTGTGGTCGGCGTTCACGCTACAGTATATGACGGATCTTATCACGAGGTCGACTCCTCTGAGATGGCATTCCACATCGCAGGATCCATGTGCTTCAAGGAAGCTATGAAGAAAGCATCTCCTGTACTCCTTGAGCCCATCATGAGAGTCGAAGTTACCATGCCCGAGGAATACATGGGCGATGTCATCGGTGATATCAACTCCCGCCGCGGCAGAATCAGCGGCATGGAAGATATCGGCGGCGGCAAGATGGTAACAGGATTCGTTCCGCTGTCCGAGATGTTCGGATATGCGACGGATCTCCGTTCCAAGACACAGGGACGCGGCAATTACTCCATGTTCTTTGATAAGTACGAACCCGTGCCGAAGAATGTGGCCGAGAAGATCCTCAACGAAAAGTGATTGCATTCTTATTACAATTTGATTATAATCGTAGCAGTGACTGTTTATACGACCCTTAAATTGAGAACAGTCATTGCAGCTATAATGAAAATCAAAAAAGTTGTATCTCAAATTATTTAAGGAGGAATTGAGAAATGGCAAAGGCTCATTTTGACAGAACAAAACCGCACTGCAACATCGGTACAATCGGTCACGTTGACCATGGTAAGACAACTCTTACCGCTGCTATCACATCCGTTCTTGCTGTAAGACAGGGCGGAACTGCTGTTGCTTTCGATCAGATCGACAAGGCTCCCGAAGAGAGAGAGAGAGGAATCACCATCTCCACAGCTCACATCGAGTATGAGACAGCTAAGAGACACTATGCACACGTTGACTGCCCCGGCCACGCTGACTATGTCAAGAACATGATCACCGGTGCTGCTCAGATGGACGGCGCTATCCTCGTAGTTGCTGCTACCGACGGTGTTATGGCTCAGACTCGTGAGCACGTTCTGCT
>JAZQCI010000118.1:0-24625 GCA_045546175.1 Lachnospiraceae bacterium
CAATTTTTAGGATCTTTGTCGGAACAGTCAGCTAATTTACCGGGAAGAGCAGCACCTTCAAGAGCTGTTTTTCTTCTGGTTAAATCCCTTGCTTTACGAGCAGCATCTCTTGCACGCTGTGCTAATATAGATTTTTCACAAATTGTCTTTGCAACCTGAGGGTTCTGCTCTAAGAAATATGTAAGATGTTCTGATACAACTGAATCTACAGCACCTCTTGCTTCTGAATTACCAAGCTTTTGCTTAGTCTGTCCTTCAAACTGGGGATTCTCAATCTTGATGCTGATGATTGCGGTGATTCCCTCTCGGATATCATCTCCGGAGAGGTTCTGGTCATTGTCCTTGAGAATCTTGTTCCTTCGTCCGTAATCGTTGAAGGTCTTAGTGAGCGCATTTCTGAAGCCCACCAGATGCATGCCGCCTTCCGGTGTGTTGATGTTATTTACAAAACTGTATTCGCTGTTGTTGTAGGAATCGTTGTGCTGGAAAGCGACTTCCACATATACATTGTTCTTCATCCCTTCAAAATAGGGGATTTCCGGATAAATCGCCGTCTTTCCGCGGTTTAAGTAAGCGACGAACTCCTTGATGCCACCCTCATAGCAGAAAGTATGGGTCCTGGGTTTCTTCGGCTCTTCTCCTTCTTCGGACGGTTCCACACGAAGGTCCGTGAGCGTGATCTTAAGTCCCTTTGTGAGAAATGCCATTTCTCTCAGGCGCTGTTTGAGCGTGCCGTAATCAAAGACGGTGGTCTCCTGAAACATGAGAGAATCCGGCATAAAGGATACCTTGGTCCCGGTGTCAGAAATATCGCAGGTTCCCAGCTTTTCAAGAGGCACTGTTGTCTTACCTCTCGAGAATCTCTGGTGATAGATGACCCCGCCCTGTTTGATCTGCACATCGAGCCACTCGGAGAGCGCGTTGACGACGGAAGCTCCGACGCCGTGAAGTCCTCCGGAAACCTTATATCCGCCGCCGCCGAATTTACCGCCTGCATGGAGCTCGGTAAATACAAGGTCCACCGCGTTTCTTCCTGTCTTGTGGTTGATGCCGACGGGGACGCCTCTTCCGTTATCTTCTACCGTGACGCTCCCGTCCTCATTGATCGTCACCTCGATATGTGTACAGTAACCTGCCAGCGCCTCATCCACCGAGTTGTCCACGATCTCATAGACCAGATGGTGAAGACCTCTGGAAGAAGTAGTTCCGATGTACATGCCCGGTCTCTTGCGGACGGCCTCGAGTCCCTCAAGCACCTGGATATTATCTGCTGTATATGTTCCGACTTGGGTAGTGTCTTTCAAATCGTTGTCAAATTCGTTTCTGTCCATTAAATGCTTAACCTCCTGCTACCTGTCCGTTCTCAATATGGTACAGCTGATCGATCTCAAATCTATTATTTACAAATTCATCCAGTCCCGTGCAGGTGATCATTGTCTGAATCCCGCCGATCGTGTTCATAAGGTAATTCTGCCTGCGGCTGTCCAGTTCGGAGAGAACGTCGTCCAGCATCAGGACAGGTTTGTCGCCGATCAGCCTCGTGACCAGCTCAATTTCCGCCAGTTTCAGTGAGAGGGCACAAGTCCTCTGCTGCCCCTGGGAACCGAATTTTCTGAGGTCGATCTCGTTGCCGACAAAGGAAAAATCATCCCTGTGCGGTCCCGCGCTTGTCATCTTCAGATGAATATCTTTATTTCTGGAGTCCCTTAATCTGGCAGCCAGATCCTGTTCGCTGCAATTGGGCTCATAGGAAATGACCAGCTTCTCTCTTCCTCCCGACAGCTTCTCGTGAATCGTTCCCACGATCTGCGCCAGTTCCTCTATAAACTCTTTTCTTCTCGCAATTATTCTGGATCCGTATGTGACCAGCTGATCATCCCAGACGTCCAGAGTATCCGCCAGCTGCGGAAACTGCCATACGTCCTTGAGAAGTTTGTTCCTCTGGTCAATGGTCTTGTTATATTGGTTCAGATCATGAAGATAAGAAGCGTCCAGCTGACACAGCTCCATATCCAGAAAGCGTCGTCTCTGTGCCGGCCCGTCTTTTACAATACTGAGATCTTCAGGAGAAAAGAAAACGATATGAAGTAGTCCGATCAGTTCGGAAGCCTTTCGAATCCTCTGTCCGTTGATGGCAATTCCCTTGGTCTTGCTCTTTCTCAAATGCATATCCACCTGATAATCCAGATCATTCTTGATCAGTACAGTGCGGATATGGGCTTCCTCCTGTCCGAACCTGATCAGATCTCTGTCCTTGACGCCTCTGTGAGACTTGGTGGTAGAGATCATGTAAAGAGATTCCAGAATGTTCGTCTTGCCCTGGGCGTTGTCTCCGTAGAATATATTGGTTCCCTCGGAAAACTCCAGCTGCAAAGACTCATAATTTCTGAAATTAGAAAGTTCCAATGACTTTATGATCATAAAAGTGTCTTACTCCGCTGCGCGAACGGTGAAAGTATTGCCCTGCACGGAGACAGTGTCTCCGTCTCTGAGCTTTTTCCCTCTTCTGGTCTCCGTCTCGCCGTTGACCAGAACTACACCGTCTTCAATAAGCATCTTGGCCTCGATTCCCGAGGCCGCGATCCCCGCAAGCTTAAGCGCCTGCCCAAGTTTGATAAATTCATCTCTGATTTCCAGATCCATGTTTTACTCCGTATCAGTCGATTGTGATAAAGTTTACGGGAAGGATCAGATAGCAGTATGTCTCTTCCGCGTCTCTGATAAAGCAAGGCGCTTTAGGACTGACCAGATAGAGAGTGATCTCCTCGCTGTCGATGGCCCTGAGTGCGTCGATGAGGAACTTAGGGTTGAAACCGATGTTCATATCAGCTCCGTCCTTGGTGATCTCGATCACTTCGTCCATGCTTCCAAGCGTCGTATTGATCTTCAGCTCCATGCTGTCATCGCCGATCATGATGATGACGGGCTTCTTATCCTCTTCTTTCACAAGGAGCGTAGCTCTGTCGATGCAGCTGAGGAACTCTCTTCTCTGCACGGTGACCCTGGTCTGATAGCTGCTGGAGAGCATCTTGTCGATTCTGTAATATTCTCCCTCGATCAGTCTGGACACCACGACTGTGTCATCAAACTCAAACAGCGCGTGTTTGTCCGTGAAATAGATGCTGACAAACTTATCCGTATCTCCGGAAAGAATCTTGCTGATCTCACTGAGGGTCTTGCCGGGAACGATGACCTTCCTGTCCTCATAGGAATTGCTGAGCTCCACGTTGCGGATCGCGATGCGGTGTCCGTCCAGGGCGACCATCCTGAGCCTGTTGTCTCTGATTTCCATGAGCTCGCCGGTCATCATGCCGCTGCTCTCGTTGCCGGAGATAGAGAAGATCGTCCGGTTGATCAGGTCCCTGAGTGTGAACTGAGAAATCATCACTTCATTCTTCTTCTCGATCTCGGGAAGATACGCGAAATCGGCGCCGTCCTTGCCAAGGATTGTAAACTTGGCTTTCTGGCATGTGATCGTGATCTTCTCACCCTCGGTCACGATAATGACATCGTCATCGGGAAGCTTTCTTACAATACTGGAGAAAATCTGCGCGTCGACAGCGATGATTCCTCTTGAGAGGATCATTCCGGAGACGACTGTCTCTATTCCCAGTTCCATATCATTGGCAATGAGCCGGATATCGTTACCGGAAGCATCGATCAGGATGCATTCCAGGATCGACATTGTAGTCTTGCTGGGCACCGCCTTGGACACGATCTGTATTCCCTGTGAAAGATAAGATTTAGCAATTCTCAGTTCCATATAAACTTTGTTCCTTCCGCAATTGGTGAGTGGTCAGCTTTTGTCTCTCATCGCGCTCTTATTGTAAAGAAAAAATAGTAATCTTCGTATTAGAGCCTGTGAAAATGTGGATAACCACTCTTTATTATAGTATTTTTTGACTTAAAATACAATGAAACGGTGTGGAAATGACTGCGGATTTACCGTTTAAAATTGATTTTCTGTCCACACTCTCAAATAGGAGTATGTGGGAGGGTACAAAATGGCTTAAAAGGGCAAATTAGCAGTATCCACATATTTAACAATACATCCCCGGAGATTCCTCCTTTTTTCCACAGCCTTATCCACAAGTCAGTGTCCGTGAAGCGAACTGCGGCCTCTGTGTTCAAGGCTTGAGGTTCAGTTTTTTGAGGATGATCTCAATATTTCCCCTCAGTTCATCGTTATCGGGAAGATCGTTCTTGATCTTGTTGGCGCCGTGCATGATCGTCGAGTGGTCTTTCTTGCCCAGCATCTTGGCGATCGCGTCATAGGTGATATCCGTATAGTTCTTGCACAGGTACATGACGATCTGCCTGGGAACGACGATCTCGCTGTCTTTCTTATGGGACATGATCGCAGCGGGCTTTACGCCGTAGTGGTCGCATACAACGCTCAGGATCCTTTCGGGCGTGACGACGTCGTTCTTATCCGGATAGATCATATCCTTGAGGGCTTCCTTGGCGTTTTCAAGAGTGATCTCTACATTATTAAGTCTTGAGTAGGCGTTGATCTTCTTGATCGCGCCTTCCAGTTCACGGATGTTGGACTTAATATTAGTAGCGATGTACTCCAGTACCTGGTCATCGACCTTGAAGTGGGAACTCTCCACATTCTTTCTCAGGATTGCCATTCTGGTCTCATAGCTGGGCGGCTGGATGTCGGCGATCAGTCCCCACTCGAACCGGGACCGGAATCTCTCGTCGAGAGTTTCCATTTCCTTAGGCGGACGGTCGGAGGAAAGGACGATCTGTTTTCCGGCCTGATGCAGCTCATTGAAGGTGTGGAAGAACTCTTCCTGTGTAGACTCTTTTCCTATTATAAATTGTATGTCGTCTATAAGCAGGACATCGACGGTGCGGTACTTGTCGCGCAGCCTTGCCATTGAGGTGGAATTACCTCCGCGGATGGACTCGATCACTTCGTTGGTGAACTGCTCCGAAGTGACATACAGAACTCTCATGTTAGGATTTTGTTCCAATATAAAGTGTCCGATCGAGTGCATGAGGTGCGTCTTGCCCAGTCCGGCTCCTCCGTAGAGGAACAGAGGATTATAAGTGTTGCCGGGAGACTCGGACACTGCGAGACAGGCGGAGTGCGCGAACATGTTGTTGCTCCCGACGATGAAGGTATCGAACCGATACTTCGGATTCAGATGGGCGCTCTCTATTTTGGCTCGGTCGGCAGTCTTTACCGGTGCAGGCTCCTGCGCGGCGGGAACTTCTTCCTGGTCCAGGACAAATCGAATGTCATATTCCTCCCCGAGAAGCTCGGAGATCGTGACGCGGAAGAAATCGCTGTAATTCTTGGAAATATAGGTTAGTTTGAACTGGTTGTCGGAAGGAATCCGGATGACGACCAGATTATCCTCGATATAGGCGATCTCCAGGTCCTCGATCCAGGTCTTGTAAGAAATATTGCTGAGCCCGTAATTGTCACGGATGTGTTCCTTAATATTCTGCCAGCTCTGTTTGATGATCTCTTTGTTCATAATAAGATAAACCCCCATCGTAAGTTAATGAGTATTTTAATATAAATGTAAAAATTGTTCAAATTTGTCAAACTAAAGATAAATGTTGATAAGATTGTGGATAACATTATGTTTAATAAATAATCCACTATTATATAAGGGGGACAAAAAAGGCATAAAAGGCCCATTTGTGGATAAAATATGCCCAAAAAAGGGGGTTATCCACAACATTTCCACAAAATGTGGATATATGGAAAGTAACAATGTGGAAATGTGGATAAGTGGGATACCCCCAATATCTTGTAAAAAAAAATTTTGAGATTCAATATTTAGAAGGTCAAAAAAGCTGATAAATAAAGGATTTTCAATAAGTTTTACTTGACCCGGGAAATGAAAATCTATATAATAAGAATGCTGTTCGCCACACAGAGCAGCCGGATGGCCCGCAGGAGGAACTGCCTGTGAAGATTTCTCTTTATAGGGCGGCGGATTACCGCACATCTTCGGTAAGTATTAATAGTTTAGAAAGCAACTTGATTTAAGGAGGATACCATACATGAAAATGACATATCAGCCCAAGAGAAGACAGCGCTTTAAGGTTCACGGATTCAGATCCAGAATGAGCACACCCGGCGGAAGAAAGGTTCTCGCAGCCAGAAGAGCTAAGGGCAGAAAGAAATTAACCGTTTGACAGACAATCTGAAAGCCGCAGCAATGTGGCTTTCTTTGTTATGTAATAAGATGCGCACAAAGCGCGGCGGCTCGCACCGCGAGCCTTTAACTTAGGGTAAAGTGAGAATGGAATCTCTGAAGAAAAACGAAGATTTCAGAAAATGCTACTCCACCGGAAAATCATATGTGAACCGCGATCTTGTCCTGTACGTGTGTGGAAATGGTATGGGGAAGAACAGGATCGGGATCTCCGTGAGCAAGAAGGTGGGAAACAGCGTCGTCAGACACAGGATCACAAGGTTGATCCGTGAAAGTTATCGACTGCACGAGCAGATGTTCAATAGTGGTTTGGACATGGTAGTCGTGGCGCGGACCAGGGCTAAGGATGCCGACTATCACAGGGTAGAGGGCGCGCTTCTGCATTTGGCGGGGAAGGCTGGAATCTATGGCAAAAAAAATACTCATATGGATGATTAAATTCTACAGAAAGTATCTATCTCCTATTAAGAGCACAAAATGCCCTTATATTCCCACTTGTTCGGAATACGGACTGGAAGCGGTGGAAAAATACGGCGCGATTAAGGGAGGGCTTCTTGCCCTTTGGAGAATTCTCAGATGTAATCCCTTCTCTCACGGAGGATATGATCCTGTTCCCTGAAACTGCCCGCAGGCAGTATTTTGACTAATCCTTAAGGAGGACTAAATGTTTTTAACCAAGTCCAGCGGAATGATTATCGGACCCATAGCCAGTTTGCTGGGAATGTTCATGAACGGCATTTTCTACGTTCTCAATATGATTGGAATTCCCAATATAGGTCTGGCTATCATCATCATGACCGTACTGATCTATATGGCCATGCTGCCGCTTACCATCAAGCAGCAGAAATTCTCCAAGCTGCAGCGCAAGATGCAGCCGGAGCTCAACAAGATCAACAAGAAATATGAAGGCCGCAAGGATCCTGAATCCATGGAGAGACAGCAGGCCGAGATCAAAGAAGTATACGGCAAATACGGCGTATCCGCTACCGGCAGCTGTGTGCAGCTCCTGATCCAGATGCCCATCCTGCTCGCTCTGTATCGCGTATTTTACAACATCCCTGCCTATGTTCCCATGATCAAGCAGGTTTTCTTCCCTCTGGTGGATAAGCTGCGCGAAGTGGATCCGACAGGTACTTATCTGCAGTCTACGAATGCCGCGAGATATTTCACAAAGCAGTTTGAAAATGAGAATTTTGTGAACGGCGTCACTGAATATGTACAGAATACATTCATCGATGTGCTCAACAAATTCAACAGCGCGGACTGGACAGCTCTGAGCGAACATTTCACGGATCTCCAGAGTGATATCAGCACCACTGTTTCCAATCTGACCAGGTACAATAATTTCCTCGGTCTGAATATGGCAAATTCACCTTCTTCGCTGTTCAGAGAGGCTATTGCCAATAAGACTTACGTTCTGTGCATCGTCGCTCTCATCATTCCTGTACTGGCGGCCCTGACGCAGTATCTGAACGTCGCTCTCATGCCTCAGGCTGACAACGGCTCCAATGATCAGATGGCGCAGCAGATGAAGACCATGAATATCATGATGCCTCTGATGTCAGCATTCTTCTGCTGGTCACTTCCCAACGGTATGGGTCTGTACTGGATCGCCGGTGCTGTGATCCGCTGCATCCAGCAGGTCGTAATCAACAAGCAGATCGACAAGATGGATATCGACGCTATGGTCGAGAAGAATCTTGAGAAGATGAAGGAAAAGGAAGAAAAAGAAGGCAAGAAGGACAAGAATCGCGTCAGCAGCAGTACCATGAGTACTTATTCATCCATGAACACCAGAAGGATGAAGGACAGAACAGGTACGAATGTCAGCGAAGACTCCGAGAGAAAGGCACAGCAGGCCAGACAGACAAACGGCAAAAAATACAAGGCCGGCAGTCTTGCCGAAAAAGCCAATATGGTCAGCAGCTTTAATGATTCGAACACAAGTTCGACAAAAAAGCAGGGCAAGAAAGGATAATATATGTCCATGGAATATATCGAAATCACAGAGAGGACTGTGGATGACGCTATTACCACAGCCTGCCAGAGATTGTCTGTGACCAGCAATCGACTGGATTATATAATCGTACAGAAAGAAAAGTCCGGTTTTCTCGGAATCGGTGCAAAGCCTGCCATCATAAAGGCAAGAGTCAAGGACGGCACCGCGCAGGCAATTCTTGAAGACGTGATCGGCAAGGCAGAGAAGAAAGTAAAGAAAGATCTCGCCGCCAAGACCGCCAAGACCGTTAAGCCCGCCGAGAAAAAAGAAGAAACTGCTGCTGCTCCCGCATCCGGGACAGAGCAGAAAGCTCCGGTAAAGCCTGAGAAGGAAGCGAAAGCGGAAAAGAAAGAGGCAGAGAAGGCTGAAAAGAGCGAGAAAAAAGAGCTGAAGGACAAGGAAAAGGAGAATAAGAAGACAAACAAGAAGAACAAGAAAAAGTCTTCCGCTTCCAAAAAGTCCGAGGAAGCGGCAGAGCCCGCCCAGGCAGCTCCTCAGAGCGAGGAAAAAGCAGCCCCCGCTCCCAGGAAGAAGGCAGTGATTCCCCAGCTCACCGACGAGAAGATCGCCGAGGTAAAGAAGGCCGCGCATGATTTTCTTGTAGGCGTCTTCGCTACCATGGATATGGATGTGGAGATCACCGAAGATTATCAGAAAGAGACAGGAATCCTCACCGTTAATATGGAAGGGGATGACATGGGCGTTCTGATCGGAAAGAGAGGACAGACTCTCGATTCCCTTCAGTATCTCGTATCTCTGGTAGTCAATAAGGACGTAGACGGCTACATCCATGTCAAGGCTGACACTGAGAATTACAGGGAGAGAAGAAAGAAGACTCTTGAGAATCTTGCCAAGAATATCGCATTCAAGGTAAAGAGGACCAGACAGCCTGTAGCACTCGAGCCCATGAATCCTTATGAGAGAAGGATTATCCATTCTGAACTTCAGAATGAGAAGTACATCACCACCTACAGCGAAGGCGAGGAGCCTTATCGCAAGGTTGTGGTAGCTCTCAAGAAGGATGAGAACGGCGAGAATCTGCTGGTAGAGGAGCGTCCTTCCAAGGGTGGCCGCGGCAGAAACGGCAAAGGAAGAAACGGCCGCGGAGAAAGAAGGGGACGCGATTTCCGCGAATCCAGGGACAGCCGCCGCGGAACTGACAATGCTGCTGAGTTTGATAATGAAGCAGATCATCAGTCCGACGCTGAATGATCGTAAAATGAAATTAAGGGCCGGTACACTTACAAGATAAGTGCCCGGCTCTTTCTTTTATTTTGAGATTATTGTATTCTGAGTTGTAATGAAGCAGAAGATGTCCCAAAAAGGGATGTTTTCTATATTTTGGAAAGGGTTAACAGTTATGGCTCTTATCTATGATCACCTGCAGAATGATACGATCGCGGCCATCGCGACTGCGATGTCAGAGGCCGGGATCGGAATTATCAGGATCAGCGGTCCGGATGCGGCGGCTATAGGATCTGCGCTGTATCGCACTCCTAAGAGGGACAGGACACAGATCGATCAGTGGAGACCCGGTACGATCCGGTTCGGCTATATAGTGGAGACCGATGAGAAGGGGAACGAAAGCCTTATCGATGAGGTCATGCTCTCCTGGATGAAGAGCCCTCACAGTTATACGACGGAGGATACTGTGGAGATCAACACGCACGGCGGTATGTTCCTGATGAACCGGATTCTGGAACTGGTCCTGAAGTGCGGCGCCAGGATGGCGGAGCCCGGTGAGTTTACCAAGAGAGCTTTTCTCGGCGGAAGGATCGATCTGGCCAGGGCGGAGGCTGTCATGGACCTGATCTCCTCCGGAAACGAATTTGCCAGAAAGACTTCTGCCGCGCAGTTGGAAGGCGCAGTCTCCGCCAGGATCAAAGAGCTTCGTGAGAAGATCCTCTATGAGATCGCTTTTATTGAATCGGCGCTGGACGATCCCGAAAATTACAGTCTGGACGGATACCCCGACAGACTCATGGAAACCTGTCAGGGGCTGGAAAGAGAGATGCGCTCTCTTCTCTCCCACGCCGAGGAAGGCAGGATCCTCAAAGAGGGAATCAGAACAGCTATTGTCGGAAGGCCCAATGTGGGAAAATCTTCTCTTCTCAACCATCTGGCCGGCGAAGAGAGAGCCATTGTGACGGAGATCGAGGGGACGACCAGGGACACGCTCAGCGAGACAGTCAGGGTGGGCGGCGTACTTCTGCATCTGACAGATACGGCCGGCATCCGGCAGACCGAGGATAAAGTCGAGCAGATCGGCGTTCACAGGGCGCAGCAGGCGCTGGACAGCGCAGATCTGATCCTGTTCGTGATCGACAGTTCCAGAGCTCTGTCCATGGAAGATGAGGAGATCGCGGAGAGAATTATCGGCAAAATGCAGGAGGGTAAGAAATGCATCCTTCTCATGAATAAGACCGACCTGACCAGTCTGGTGCAGGAAGAAGCAGTAAGGAACCTGTTCACATCCAAGGGCGCAGACTGCCCTGCAATACTCTACAGCTCTCTGCAGACCGGAGAAGGAATGGAACAGCTCGGAGAGTATGTCTCCGGTCTCTTCCACACCGGCGAGATCGCGGAGAAGAACGAAATATTTATCAGTAATCTCAGACATAAGAATGCGGTAAAGGAAGCTCTTGAGTCCATCTGTCTTGTGGAGGACAGTATCGAGAACGGGATGAGCGAGGACTTTTTCTCCATTGACCTCATGAACGCTTACCGTGTGCTCGGCACTATTTTGGGAGAAGCTGTGGAGGACGATCTGGTGGAAGAAATCTTCTCCAAATTCTGTTTGGGAAAGTAAATACGGCGCAGCGGCTCATTCCGCGAGCCTTAACAGGAAAGGACAAAATATGGAATACCATATCGATACACAGGTGTGTGTGATCGGAGCCGGCCACGCCGGTGTCGAGGCCGCGCTGGCCTGCAGCCGGCTCGGGCTTAAGACCGTGATCTTTACAATGAATGTGGACAGCATTGCCATGATGCCCTGCAATCCGCACATCGGGGGATCCTCCAAGGGCCATCTGGTCAGGGAGATCGATGCCCTGGGCGGTGAGATGGGAAAAAATATAGATAAGACTTTCATCCAGTCCAAGATGCTCAATGTCTCTAAGGGCCCAGCTGTCCACTCTCTCCGTACGCAGGCAGATAAGGCGGAGTACTCCAAGGCTATGAGGCAGGTGCTGGAGAGCCAGGAGAATCTGACCATTCGCCAGGCGGAAGTCACTGAAATTCTCACGGAAAACAGAAAAGTTGTCGGCGTCAGAATCCATACCGGCACTGTTTACAGATGTGAGGCGGCAATCATCTGCACCGGCACTTATCTCAACGCCAGGTGCCTGGTGGGAGAATCCATCACGGAGACCGGTCCCAGCGGCATGCAGAGATCGACAGGCCTCAAGGATTCTCTCAACGGGATCGGCATTCCGCTCCGCAGATTTAAGACAGGAACGCCGGCCAGAATGGACGGCAGGACTCTGGATTACTCCAAGATGACGATCCAGGAGGGAGATAAGGTCGTGATCCCCTTCTCCTATTCCACGGATCCGGCTGACGTCCAGATCGAGCAGGTCCCCTGCTACTTGACTTATACCAATGAGGAGACCCACACGATCATCCGCCAAAATATAGACCGCTCTCCCATCTATGCCGGAATCATAGAGGGAACCGGACCCAGATACTGCCCTTCCATTGAGGACAAGGTAGTTAAATTTGCGGAAAAGACAAGACACCAGGTCTTCATCGAACCCGAGGGACGCGGCACCAATGAAGTCTATGTGGACGGCATGTCCTCTTCTATGCCGGACGATGTCCAGCAGAGAATGTACAGGACGGTCCCCGGTCTCGAGAACTGTGTGATCGTCAAGAATGCCTATGCCATCGAATATGACTGCATTAATGCAAATCTGCTCAAACTCACACTTGAGACAAGAGATGTGGACGGACTCTTCTGCGCCGGCCAGTTCAACGGAAGCAGCGGCTATGAAGAAGCGGCGGCGCAGGGACTCATGGCGGGAATAAACGCAGCTATGAAGATCATGGGCAAGGAGCCTCTGGTGCTCAAGCGCTCAGAAGCCTATATAGGCGTACTGATCGACGATCTGGTGACAAAGGACAACAGAGAGCCCTACAGAATGATGACCTCCCGCGCCGAGTACAGACTGCTGCTCAGGCAGGACAACGCGGACCTTCGTCTGCGCAAGTACGGATATAGGGTTGGTCTCATCAGTCAGGAGCAGTACGACCATGTCTGCGAAAAGGAGAAGATGATCGAGGATGAGATCCGAAGACTTAAGAATATTCGGATCGGAGCGGCCAGAGAGAACCAGGAATATCTGCGCGCCCATAATTCCGCTGATCTCAAGACAGCCTGCAGCCTGGCGGAGCTCATGTGCAGACCGGAACTCGGCTATGAACAGGTCGCCGGGCTCGATCCCGACAGAAAACCTCTTCCGAGGGAAGTAACGGAGCAGGTAGAGATTAATATCCGCTACGAGGGCTACATTGCCAGACAGAGAAGACAGGTGGAACAGTTTGAGAAGATGGAGAATCGAAAGATTCCCGAGAAAATCGATTATGACGATGTGGGAAGCCTGCGCCTTGAGGCGAGGCAGAAACTGAAGGAATTCAGACCTTCTTCCATCGGGCAGGCCGGCCGCCTGTCGGGCGTGACGCCTGCCGACGTCGCTGTTCTCCTGATCTATCTGGAAAAGTTCAGAGCACAGTTTAATTCGGGACAAATGACAGGAGCCGGAACAGAAGCAAATACCGAAATGAGAACAGAAAGAAAGGATTCGTTCAATGACTGAAAGCATCAAGCAGGATTTTATTAAAAATGCTGAGGAGATCGGAATCAGCATTGACGAAAGAATGCTCTCTTCCTTTGATACTTATTATAAGAATTTGCTGGAGTGGAATGCCGTCATGAACCTGACGGCGATCACAGAAGAAAAGGATGTCTACGAGAAACACTTCCTGGACAGTCTGACAATCACAAAAATTGTTTCACGTGAAACATTAGACCGAGGACTTACTCTTCTCGATATGGGAACAGGTGCCGGATTTCCCGGACTGCCAATCGCCATTGTATTTCCTAATGTCAAAGTCGTTCTCATGGATTCACTGAACAAGAGAATCAAATTCCTTGAAGATACGGTTCAAAAGCTCGGCCTAACTAATGTCACCTGTATTCATGCGAGGGCGGAAGAACTGGCCAGAAACAAGAACTACAGGGAGAAACAGGATATCTGTTGTTCAAGAGCTGTCGCTAATCTGGCCACTCTGTCCGAGTACTGTCTTCCTTTCGTGAAAAAGGGCGGATTTTTCATCTCTTATAAGACGGAAGCAGTGCAGATGGAAATCGACCAGAGCAAAAAGGCGGTCAAAGTGCTCGGAGGTGAAAACGCAGAGACAGTATTTTTCACTCTTCCGGGAACAGATTATCAGAGATCTCTTGTGAAAATTGAGAAAGTAAGCGCCACGCCTTCCAAATATCCAAGAAAAGCGGGAACGCCCGGGAAAGAACCTATTAAGTGAACTATCGCACGAATGCAAATTGCTGCCGCCACGCTTCATAGATTTAATAGATGTCATGTGTTATAGTTATCTCAGAGGTTTTTCCTCTGAGATAATTGCATTTATGACCATGTTTGATACAAGGCCCGATCTGCGGGCTTTAAAATTTTGGAAAGAACGGAGGAACAGTATGATTAAACTTAAGAATATGAGGTGTATCGTGTTCTGTATGATCACGACTTTTGCTCTGGCTATGGCTCTGACAGCCTGCGGAAATAAGAAAGACAGTCCGGAACAGACCGGGGAGACGGCAGAAACTGATGTCAAGAGTGTTCCGGATGCTGCAGATGCTGCTTCAGAAACAGCATCAGTCTCGGCCGATGTAAAGATTGATTATAAGACCTCGGAGCTTTACAGCCGCGAGGATATGGACGCCGCGATTAAAAAGATCCTTGCAGAGTTTAATACCTGGGAAGGCTGCACGCTCTATGAGATCAGCTATACGGATGATCAGAAGTGCACCGACAATCTCAGCTATATTAGAACTCTGAATACGGACAAGAAGTATGACGAATGTATCGTCTTTACCAGCAATTTCCACTCTCCCAAGGAGGGAGGCGGCGCCTGGGAGCCGGACTATGATTATGAGAATTGGGAATGGTATCTGGGAAGAGTCAAACGCGAGGACTGGGAGCTTCTGACTTGGGGATACTGATTGATACTGAATGGAGATAACTATGGGAAAGATTATAGCGGTTGCAAATCAAAAAGGCGGCGTCGGCAAGACGACAACGGCGATCAACCTCTCTGCCGCACTTGCACAGGAAGGAAAAAAAATCCTTGTCGTGGACATAGACCCTCAGGGAAACTGTACCAGCGGGTTCGGCATTGACAAGAACAAACAGGAAAATACAGTTTATGAGCTTCTTTTGGATGACTGCACGATCAATGAATGTATCATCAGGGGAATCCTGGACGGCATCGATCTGATCGCGGCCAATGTCAATCTGGCAGCTTCAGAGATCGAACTGATCGGAATCCCGAGAAAAGAGTTCATTCTCAGGGACGCGCTGGACTATATCAGGGATGATTATGACTATATTATTATGGACTGTCCTCCTTCACTCAATATTTTGACAGTCAATGCCATGGTGGCGGCGGATTCCGTGATCGTGCCCATTCAGTGCGAATATTACGCGCTGGAGGGACTCAGCCAGCTGATTCACACCATCAATCTGGTAAAGGCGAGATTGAACAGAAAGCTGGATATAGAGGGAATCGTATTCACAATGTTTGACGCGAGGACCAATCTCTCCGCCCAGGTGGTTGAGAATGTCAAAGAACATGTGGAGCAGCACATCTACGAAACGGTCATACCCAGAAATATCCGCCTGGCGGAAGCGCCCAGCTACGGAGAGCCGATCACGGTGTATGACAAAAGATCGTCCGGCGCAGAGGCTTACAGATCACTTGCCAAAGAAGTGATCGAAAAGGATTTGGTGAGTAACTGATAAATGATTTCCCTGCTTTGATTGTCAGATCAGAAGCGCAAATTCAGAGCATATACTAAGATAGAGGGGTAAAAGAAAGAATGGCGAGAAAACACGGCGGTTTAGGAAGAGGTCTGGACGCCTTGATCCCTATGAGGGAAGAAGTTGAACAAGCGATGAAGTCGGCAGACTCAGACAGCGTTGAGATTCTGTTTGCTGATGATGAGGAAGATTCTGAGGAATCATTTCCGAGTCTCTTTCCGGAAACAAGGAGAGAAAAAGATGTTTCACGCAAGGAAGTGAAAAATGTTTCACGTGAAACATCCGAAGAAAAAACAGAGAAACCTGAACAAGTCAGGCAGCTTTCGGAGAGCGACGAGAAGCAGGAACAAGAGAATAAGAGCCCTAAGAGCCGGAAATCCAGAGGTCAGGATAGTAAGATTCAAGATAACAAAAATCAGGGTACTAAGGATCCGGAAACAAAAGAGCAGGCAGAAAAGTCATCCGACAGTCTTAAGAATGCCGTCATCGTGAGAATCTCTGAGGTGGAGCCGAACAGGGAGCAGCCCAGAAAGAAATTTGACGATGACAAGCTAGAGGAACTCTCCGAATCCATTAAGACCTATGGTCTCCTGCAGCCCATCCTGGTTCAAAAGAGAGACGGCTACTATGAGATCATAGCCGGCGAGAGGCGCTGGAGAGCCGCCTTGAAAGCAGGACTAAAAGAAATCCCTGTAATTGTCAGGGACTATACGGAGAAGGAAATCTTGGAGCTGTCGCTCGTTGAGAATATTCAGAGAGAGAACCTGAACCCTATTGAAGAAGCCATAGCCTATAAGCGCCTCATGGATGAGTTCGGCCTGGGACAGGAAGAAGTGGCGCAGCGGGTTTCCAAGAGCCGGTCCGCTGTGGCAAATTCACTCAGGCTCCTCAAGCTGGAAGAGAACGTTCAGAAGATGGTGATCGACGGCGAGATCAGTATGGGACATGCCAGAGCTCTTCTTCCCCTGGAAGATCCTGAGAAGCAGTTGTCGACGGCAAAGGAAATCGTAGACAAGAAACTCAGCGTGCGTGAGACGGAAAAGAAGGTCAAGGAGATCCTGAGCAGCCGGGATGAAACGGACACTAAAAAGCCCGAGACGAAGCAGCAGGAAGAAGATCCGAGTATCGCGATCATCTATAAGCAGATCGAGGAGAGACTGCAGCAGACTCTGCATACCAAAGTCTCCATTCAGAAAAAGAGAAACGGCCACGGGAAACTGCTGATCGATTTCTACAACAGTGATGACCTTGATAAGATCATCGACAAGCTGACGGATCACTGAATAATTACAAATATGTTAGGAAAACCAAAGGAAACATGGTATAATATTGCGCGCAGTAATGCAGTAATAAAGCCGGAACAAGGAAGGTGACAGAAAATGATTGATGTTAAGTTTTTGAGAGAAAATCCGGAAATCGTCAAAGAGAATATTCGCAAAAAGTTTCAGGATGTGAAACTTCCCCTTGTCGATGAAGTAATTGAATATGATGAAAAGAGTCGCGCCGCACAGGGCGAGGCAGACCAGATCCGCGCGGAGAGAAAGAAACTCTCCAAAGAGATCGGAAAACTCATGGGACAGGCCAAGAAAGATCCCTCCAAGATGGCAGAGGTCGAAGAAGTCAAGGCAAAGGTCAATGCGATGGCTGAGCGCCTCGAGCAGCTCGACGCCATTAAGAAGGAAGCGGACGAGATCGTCCTCAAGGATATGATGGTGATCCCTAACATCATCGATCCTTCCGTTCCGATCGGTCCCGACGATTCCCACAACGTTGAAATCCAGAAATACGGCGAGCCGGTTGTCCCGGATTTCGAGATTCCTTATCACACCGATATCATGGATACTTTCGACGGAATCGATCTGGACAGCGCGGGCCGCGTATCCGGAAATGGTTTCTACTATCTGATGGGCGACATCGCCAGACTCCATTCCGCAGTTCTCTCCTATGCGAGAGATTTCATGATCGGCAAGGGATTCAATTATCATATTCCGCCTTTCATGATCCGCAGTGCTGTCGTCTCCGGCGTCATGTCCTTCGCGGAGATGGATGCCATGATGTACAAGATCGAAGGCGAGGACCTCTATCTGATCGGAACATCCGAGCACTCCATGATCGGTAAGTTCATCGACCAGATCATCCCCGAGGAGAAGCTTCCTCAGACGCTCACCAGCTACAGCCCTTGCTTCCGCAAGGAAAAAGGTGCGCACGGCATCGAGGAGCGCGGCGTCTACAGAATTCACCAGTTCGAGAAGCAGGAAATGATCGTTGTCTGCAAGCCCGAAGAATCCATGGAATGGTACGACAAGCTTTGGAGCTACACAGTCGAGATCTTCCGCAGCATGGATATCCCGGTCAGAACGCTCGAGTGCTGCTCCGGTGACCTGGCGGACCTCAAGGTCAAGTCCTGCGACGTGGAAGCATGGTCTCCCAGACAAAAGAAATACTTCGAAGTCGGCAGCTGCTCCAACCTGGGCGACGCACAGGCAAGACGCCTCAAGATCCGCGTGAACGGCGCTGACGGCAAGAAGTATCTTGCACACACACTGAATAATACTGTTGTGGCATCTCCCAGAATGCTGATCGCATTCCTCGAGAACAACCTGCAGGCAGACGGATCCGTCAAGATCCCGGTTGTCCTTCGTCCCTACATGGGCGGCATGGAAGTGATGATGCCCAAACACTGATAATGAACATATGTTTATTTAGAGGTATATTTTGCACAAGTACTTCAGGGCTATAGGGTTTTCAGAGCCGATGAAGGCCCGAGATACATATAACTTGATAGATGATGTGCTGGAGAAAGCCGAGCACAGATCTTATATCACCGATCCGTCGGACGAGGACGCCATGCTGGCGGAGCTCCGCGTCGACTACGGAAACGGATATGGGGTCTGTGCCGTCGGCGTGTTCGATGAAGATAATGATTTCAGCGGCGAGGCGCTCTTTCCCTATTTTATCAGCGAGTCCGTCAGCTCCATCGAGCAGGTGAGCGTGGAAGAGAGGATTGAAGGGCATACTTATGCAGGTGTTGTAGATGACCTGAGTGTCGGCACGACGCTGATCTTCCGTCTGATCAATTCGGTCGAGTTCCTCAAATACGGCGCCCCGCAGATGGAACGGATCCCCGGGACGAGCGTATGTCTTTCCGGTCTGTGCATCAGCGGAACCGTGATGCTGCCGATTCTCAAGACAGAAGAGGAGATCGAGGACACGAGAGAGAAGGACATGGCGCGGCGCAACCTGATGAATATGGCGCGCAGCGGCGATGAAGACGCCATGAAAAATCTCACCATGCAGGACATGGACATGTATGCGGTGATCATGGACAAGCTTCAGGAGGACGATATCTACACCATTGTAGATTCCACCTTTATGCCCACCGGCGTGGAGTGCGACCTGTACTCGGTGCTCGGCGAGATCGACAAATGCCGGATCACCGAGAACCCGATCACGAAGGAGAAAATCTGGATCCTGACGATCATGTGCGGAGACCTTCTCTTTAAAGTCTGCATCAACGCCAAGGACCTCTTCGGGGAGCCCGCTCCCGGCAGGAGATTTAAGGGCGTTGTCTGGATGCAGGGAGTCGTCAATTTCCCGGATGAGAATCTCTCGTTTGAGGACCTGTAGAAAATAAAAGAGTGCGACGGCGCGGTCCGCAGGCCTTAAAATAGGTCTTCCATATTTGTCAAAAAAGTGTATAATATTAATGTTCTGAGTTTATAAGTTCAGAACATCATATTTGTCTGCGTAGCTCAGTTGGATAGAGCGACCGCCTCCTAAGCGGTAGGTCGGGTGTTCGAGTCACCTCGCGGACGCTTGAGAACCGGGACTGAAAAGTCCCGGTTTTATCATGTTTTTGGGACTTTTGAGCGGTTCAGAATAATACATTTTTTAGATGATTGTCATGGTTTTAATTGGGTGACAGTGGGTGATAGTTCATATCATTGGAGAATGATTTGTCACCCATTGATCACAGGGGTATTTATGTTCTTATTTTCAGTATGAGCTTCTTCTCCGGTCAGCTTCTTGTGAAGGTCAGCAAGGTGTCTCTTATCGGTTACAGAATAATGGGCCTCATTTGTCTGTACTTCGTGTCCGAGGATAGTCTCCGCCAAGCGGGGTAAAAACAAAAGGACTCCCTATGACCATCAGAAAAAGGCCATGAAGAACCTTGATATCATAGATGAATCTCCCAGCTACAGCACACTGGTGGTCCTGCCGACAGGCGGAGGAAAGACCTATACTGCATCCATGTGGCTGCTGAGGCACGCTCTTAACAATCATAAGAAAATACTCTGGATCGCACACAGGCAGATGCTCCTTGACCAGGCGGCGGAGTCATTCCAGAAGTATGCCTACGCAGAGAATCTTCCGAATGTATCGTCTTTCTCTTACCGGATCGTATCCGGTTCTACGAGCCATGACAGGACTAAGGATATCGTGCCGGGCGACAACCTGCTTATCGCAAGCAAGGACAGCATCGGCAGGAACATGGAAGCACTGGACAAATGGCTCAACGGCGATGATGAGATCTATCTGGTCATTGATGAGGCGCACCATTCCACAGCGAAGACATATAGAAAGATCATTGATCACGTCAAAGAGAAAGTTAAAAATACAAAGGTTATTGGCCTTACAGCGACACCCCTAAGAACAGCGGCAAATGAACAGGGGCTTCTTGCGAAGCTGTTTACTGACGGTGTCAGGTCCGGAAGAGCTGTAAGTGGAGATATCGGCATCACCTATCAGATCGGACTGAAAGACCTGATCAACAGGGGGATCCTATCAAAGCCAATATTCGAAAGCCGTTATACCGATGAAGCTTTTGGAGATAATCTGGGACTGGATGACTGGGAGAAGATCGAGGAATTTGCGGCGATCCTGGATGACTCTGTCGATACTACGGCAATCGAGCGAGTTCCATTCGAGCAGCGTGTACCGATCGGGATGTATGCCTTTACATATCTCGAAGAGAATGGAATGGATCATTCTTACCAGGTCATGGTGTATGACAGCACACAGGAAGCTTATCACAATATGATGGAGGCACTTCCGGATCTGTTCAAGGCTTTCAAGGCTGATGAAGAGTTCCTGTCGGAAACCACCCTTCATGAAATGGCCGACCAGATCCGTGACACATACTTCCTCGGTGAGATGATTCCTCCCTACGAGGAAAAGGACGTGATTCAGGTACTGAAGTACTTCGCACAGTATGAGGAACCTCCGAAGTTCTATACTTTTGACTATGTCGACAAGAGCAAACTGGATGTAGCGGCAATCGCAAGGCATATCTGGGATGAAGATATGGGCCCGAGAAAGAAAGCAGAGTATGTGGAATCGCTTTGGGAAGAGGGAGATGACAATATGCTCCGTCTCTTCTTTGGACGGAAGGCATACTTCTGGAAGCAGCTTGATATCGAAATGATCAGGTATTTCCACAGTTGCACAGATGCTCGGTATGTTCGCTATGTGTCAGATCATCCGCGACTCCGCAAGAGGAGAAGCCAAGATGCCTGATGCGAACGCGTCTGCAGGCAAGGGATTCGGTATCAGGATCAAGGACTATTTTGACAATCTCAGGGTCATATTGTTCTCATCCCTTATCACTTCCTGTATTCGGTGATCCTGATCATTGCATATATCGGAGGATACGGAATTTCGAATACAATGTTCAACATTTATGTTATGCTTGCACTGTGCCTGTTATCGCTTTTCATGTCCATCGGCGGACTTCCTACCAGCCCCCTGGTTCTTGCCTTCATCCTGTCATCGAAACTTGAGGGCTATTTCCGAAGAGCGATCAGTATGGATAAAGGAAGTTATGCATCCTTCTTCACACGTCCGCTTTCTCTGGCGCTCCTGCTGCTGGCAGTGTTCTGTGTCGTATGGCCGAGCATTTCTGAGTACCTCAAGAAGCGCAAGGCGGCTGCTTGAAAAGGAAGAGTATTGAAAGAAATAACAGAGGGAAACCGATTGCTGCGAAGGGAGGAAAGAGTCCATGAAGATTAGTGAAAATACAGCAGGATTCAATTTTGAAGATCAGATCCGTTTTACCAAAGCGGTGTTTTATAACTTTCGTTCAATCCCGCTTCCCAAGCCTTTCCGCGACGCGACAGGAGGAATGGGGATGAATGTTCCGGAGCAAGGTTATCTGGAACTCTATGACGATACCGGTGCTTGCGCGCATTATACCGTATCCAGAAACTTTGTGAGCAGCATGCTGCCGAAAATCCTGAACGGTGAGAAGAAGAGTTTCCGCGCTTGGAAACACGAGCAGTACTGGAAAATAAGGAATGCGGGCTTTCAGAGTGCGGATGCCGTAAATGTCGGCACGCTCGAGCTCATGATGCTGGACATCCTCGCACAGAGGGCAGAAAAACCAATTCATCGTTTCCTTGGCGCCGAGAAAGACTGGGCAGCTGCTTATAAAGGCGGCGGCGCTATTATCCGGGAAGATGAGGAACTTGTGGAAGAGATGTGCCGATATGCTGAGGAAGGAACTGCTACAGTAAAGTTTAAGGTTGGATCCTCACACGGTGAACTGGGCGAGATCCTGGATATGGAGCGCGACCTGAGACGCATTGAAAAAGTAAAGGCTGCTCTGGCAGGAAGGTCCCGCATAGCTGTTGACTGCAACCAGAAATTCACAGTAGAGCAGGCAGTCGAATTCTGCCGCCTTGCGGAACCCTATGACCTGGAGTGGGTGGAAGAGCCGATCCACAGCGCGGATTATAATGGGATCAAAAGAATGAAAGAAATGGGCGTTAAGCAGAAGCTCTCCGCCGGAGAATCCATGCGAGTGTACTATGCATATGAGCCCTATGTCGAGAAAGGAATCGATATTCTCCAGCCTTCGCTCGGGCGTATGAGCAGGATTGACGATCTGCTGAAGATCAGGGATCTGTGCCGTGAGAACGGGTTGGAATTCCAGTCCGGCGGACGCGGCGCTTATAACGCCTATTTCGGAGCGCTTTATGGGGATAATGAGCGAATAGAATTCCATGCACCGATCTCTGAGCCGGTACATGAACTAATGCTGAATGTTCCGACTTTTAAAGACAGCCGCTTTACCTTGCGGTCTGATATTCCCGGTATGCCGGTAAGAATGGATCTGGAGAAGATCGAGAAGTTGGGATACCTGGAATCTGTCGCTTATTATCAGGCTTGATCAAGGAGAGAATTGATGAATACAGACTTTATCAAGGGAGTTGTAGTTCCGATCATCACAGTCATCGATAAGGAAGAGAAGATCGATGAGGAGGGAATGCGCAGGCAGGTAGATTTTGTCATAAACGGCGGAATGCACGGGATTCTGGCGTTTGGGTCAAATGGCGAATTCTACCAGATCGAGGAAGACGAGATGGAGCGCGGCCTGAAGATCATGGTGGATCAGGCTGCAGGGCGCGTACCTGTATATTTTGGCATTGGAGCGATTGGCACCCGCAAATGTGTGCGGCTTGCGAAGATGGCGGTGGCAAACGGAGCATCCTGTGTCTCCATTCTGCAGCCCATGTTCTTAAAGCCCACGGCGGAGGAACTCTACACTCACTTTAAAACGATCGCGGATGCCATCCCGGATACGCCGGTCCTCATCTACAACAATCCCGGACGCGTCGGTTACGGCATTTCCGCGGATATGATCGACCGCCTTGCGCACACCGTGCCCAATATCGTAGGAATGAAAGATACTTCCGGTGATATCACACTCACAGAGGAGTGCGTCAGACGCTGCCGCGACGTCGGATTCAAGGTATTCGGCGGTAAGGATACACTTCTCTATGCTTCCATGTGCATCGGTGCTGTCGGCGGCGTATGCACAGCAGGGAACTTCATGCCTGGCCTGATAGGGGATGTATATGAAAAATTCGTGGCCGGCGATATCAAGGGATCCCTGGAGGCACAGTTCAAGCTCAATCCCGTCCGTCTCTCCATGGACGGCGCGTCCTTCCCGGTCGCGGCCAAGGATATGGCAAACCTCAGGGGACAGAACGTGGGCGATCCTTATCTGCCCAACCTTCCCACAGCGGAGGGACCTGTCCTGGACAAGATCAGAAAGGCAATGGAGACAGCAGGACTGCTTTGATTCAGGCAACAAGCAACATCACGTAGTAAGGAGGACAAAATATAATGAAAATCGGTTTGATCGGACTTGGAATCATGGGAAGACCCATGGCAAAGAATATTCTTAAGGGCGGCTTTACAGACCTGCTCGTCAGCGACCTGAACCAGGCGGCTGTAGATGACGTTGTTTCCTGCGGCGCTAAGCAGGCAACCAACAAAGAGATCGGTGAGACTTGCGACGTCGTTCTGACCATGCTCCCCAACTCCCCCCATGTAAAAGCTGTTATGCTCGGCGCGAACGGTGTTTCTAATTACATGAAAGAGGGACAGGTGTTCATCGATATGAGCTCCATCAACCCTGTGGCGAGCAAAGAGATCGCGGCAGAGCTGGCTAAGAAGGGCGTTGAGATGCTCGACGCGCCTGTATCCGGCGGCGAGCCCAAGGCTATTGACGGAACGCTTTCCTTCATGGTAGGCGGCAAACAGGAGATCTTCGACAAGTTCAAACCCCTCCTTGAGACCATGGGCGCTTCCATCGTCCGCTGCGGCGAAGTCGGCGCAGGCAACACCACAAAGCTTGCAAACCAGATCGTTGTCGCCTGCAACATCCAGGCAGTGGCGGAAGCTTTCACAATGGCGCAGAAGGCAGGCGTAGACCCTCAGCTCGTCTTCGAGGCGATCAAGGGCGGCCTTGCAGGCTCCACCGTCATGAACGCGAAGGCACCTATGATGATCGCGGGAGATGACAAGCCCGGCTTCAAGATCGACCTTCACATCAAGGACCTGAACAACGCGCTTGACTGCGCGCACAGCGTAGGCGCACCTGTTCCCATGACGGCAGCAGTCCAGGAGATCCTGCAGTGGATGCACAACCATGAAGGCGGCCAGAAAGACCACAGCGCGATCGCGCAGTACTATGAGTTCCTGACTGACATCAAGATCGGCAGATGAGAACGCCGCCAACATACAGCGAGGCCGCGCTCCGCGCGGTCGAGCTGGGCCCGCGACAACCCCCCTCTCACAAATCTTTCTTACATGAAAGCCTGTCAATGCCGTTCCTCTCTTGGAGATCTGTGCCCAATGAGAATAAGCTCCCGCCATGCGAAACAAAAAAGGGGGCGTCGCATCTTGCTGATTAATCAGCAGGAGCGGCGTCCTCTTTTTTGATGGATCAAGTTTAGCGTGCAGTTGTTGAGCGACGAATTCTGAGCGGCGCCGGCGACACGGTATTTGAGAATATTGCAGCCTGATCGGCGACAGTTTCTAAGCGGAGCGACACATCTGAATCGGCGAAAACGACGAGCTGTTTTAGCACCATCAGGAATCAA
>JAZQCI010000119.1:0-48222 GCA_045546175.1 Lachnospiraceae bacterium
TCTCTCCCCACTCCGGATCCTGAAGATACTTCTCCTGCCAGATCTCATTCGCCCGCAAAAAAGCGCCATGTATCTTTTTTTCAGCAATCAAGCGTGCCTGCACGGCGTCCTCATAGTCCTCATAGCAGCCGATAAAGTAAAAAAGGTATACTTTTTTGAATTGTAATTCGTTCTATTATTCTAAACAATATTGTAATAAATTCGTATCAAAAATCAACTTTTTTTATCAATTCTTTATTTTTCCCTCTGGATTATTAAAAAACAGAATAGTGATGGTTGAAAAAACGATCTATCGAGCCTGTTATTTAACGTACTATATAAGTATACTTTTTGGATTTATTTTGCATACCCAATTTATGTCTTACTATCAAATCAGACCTTCTATTGAATCAGAGCCTATAAATCCCGATTGATGACAGCATCAGAGGATGCCTGTTTAAACACGCCTGAAAGCAAATTCGCATTGGAATCAGCCCCTATTTCATATACAGTGTATATCCACAATTCTACATATTCTTAACTTGGAGTTAAGCCCTACTATACACTATCCGGCGCTATTTCTCAAGTTCAGCTGGAATCCGGCTTTACCTAAGTAACAGCAAAATCCCCCTCCTCTCAGCAATAAGCGCAGGCGGCGGGCAGTTCACTTCAACGCGCTGTAAAGAAGCACGAACAGGTACAGTACCGGCTGATGCAAAAGATAGATGACCAGCGAATTTCTTCCCATAAAGGACAGCGGCTTTATCTCCTTCTTAAAGATCGGTGACTTCAAAGCGCCCTTGTCCCGCAGGATCAGGTGAAGCTCATAGCCGCACAGATACAGGAAACACCACGGCAGCAATGAGAAATAATCCGTTGAAAAAAAGTTTGCCGGCGGAAATCCGATGTATGCCGTCGCAAGATTCCGGTACCAGCCTTCAGGAAGCCGGACCGTCCATTTGGGAATCACAGGCAAAATCCTGTGCAGCATTCCGGTTCCGATCACCCCTGCATTCACATCCTTAAAGAGAACAAACAACGCCGCGAAGATGATCAGGCAGGCGACAGCAAGCCTATTACTCCGGGCTGCTCCGGTTCCGCTCTTTTCCTGCGCAGATGCCGGGTCAAGCCATTTTCTCAGAGGCACCATGAGCAGCATGCACGAACCGATCAGTGTGAGCACCCCGAAAATGACCCTGTCCTCGGGCAGAACTATATTTGTGACCAGCATCACAAGCGCCCCCGCGCCAAACACCACCAGACCTCGCCGCAGGAGCCTTTTGGAGAGCGGAACGCAGAAGCCGGACAGCAGAATAAAGGTCCAGCAGATGCTCTGCTGCCAGATGTAGCCGCCGCGGCTCCCGTACCAAGGCCAGTCCGCCCCAAGCATATAGACGGCATCCCAGCAGGCATGGTACAGGATCATGCTGATCAGTGTCAGCCCTCGCAGTGTATCCAGAAGCGCCAAGCGCCCTTTTCCGCTCTTTTCCATGAAATATCTCCTTTGGCAAATTAGTTGTGGCTCGCGATGTGTGCTGCTACGGCGCGAGTTGGTGCAGCGCCGATTGCTGCAGCGCCGGTTGTTGCTGAGCCAGCTGCTGCGCCAATTGCTGCAGCGCGTGTTTCTGCAACGCCGGTTGCTGCGGCGCAAGCCGGCAGGTACTCGTTCTTGCAAGTATGACTGGAAATCATTCCGGGAATTCGCTAGACTATTGTAAAGTATAGCACAGATCGCCCACCGGGCAGATTTGGATTTCAAAGAGGAGTATTTAATATGGAAATAGAGAGAAAATGGATGGTCACCGGCTGGCCTTCCGAGCAGCTCGGCCTGCAGATGCTCTATGAGCAGAGTATGCGCCAGGGATATGTAAGCGTCCGCCCTACGGTCCGCATCCGCGAGGAGGCTATGACCGGCGGCAACATAGAGTATGTGCTCTGCTTCAAATCCGGTGCCGGCCTTGTCCGCAAGGAAATCGAGATGGATATCACCAAAGAAAAGTTTCTTGAACTGGAGGACCTGATCGGCCTTCCTCTCATCCCCAAAGTCCGCCGCACCTACGCCCTGCCGGACGGCCTCAAACTGGAAGTCAATCACGTCGATGAAGGACTACCCACTGAATTCTGGTATGCAGAGATCGAGTATTCCACCGTCTCTCAGGCAAAAGAGTGGGACGCCTCGAAGATTTCTCCCCTCCTCGCCGAGTATCTCGACGACGATGTCACTGAGCAGCCCGGACAGACTATGGGAGCCTACTGGATTACGACGAGGCTTAAGGAAAATTGACAGGTTAGGCAGCTTGGGTTGGATTCTGAGAGGGGTTTTTATCAGCCTTGAGAGGTTGTTCAGCCTGAGTTGGATTCTGTGAAAGGGGGAGCACCCTCCGCAACCACTCCGCCGTCACTATGCGATAAATCCAGACAAAATGACGCCCAAGCGGTCGCAGAGCACTCTCCGCAACCAATTGGGCGTCAGTATAAGTCTAACTCAACCGAAATATTCTCGTCTCCATCACCCCAGGAAATCATTCATCCCGATCATGATAATATTTCCGCTCTCATCCAGAAGATCTACTTCTCCTTCATTCCCCCAGGAATAGAGCTCCAGCGCATCTCCGGAATCCAGACAGAACAGCACCGAATCAATAAATTCCTTGTGCCCCTTGAACTGCTCCGCGTAATCTCTGGCCACTACCGGAAAATCTTCCGTGACCTGCACCTCTATAAACACGATGGAAGTTCCGAGCACCCTCGCGAACAGCTTGTCCAGCGTATTGAACGTTACTTCCTTCTTTATGGCTTCCAGAGGGATACTGTTGACAGAGAGTCTGAACACAGATTGGTCCTGCATATACATCTCCAGCCGTGTTCCGTCCGTAAACAGGATGATCAGCGGACTTGACAGCGCCGCGAAGGCCGGGATCATTACCTGATCATCCGGATCTTCCCACTCCGGAAGTTGCACGGATGAATAGTCCAACAGCCTGAAGCCGTCGATTACCTTGTTCTCGAGCTGCATGTGGACCAGTGCGTGACGCAGTTCTTCCGTTCCGATATAAACAGGCGCGTCCCAGTCTTCCAGTGTAAACCTGCTCTTATCCTCCATCCCTGAATTTCCCCCCTTTCACCGTTGCCGTTCATGCTCACATATCTTCAAAGCTCGCGGAGCGAGCCCCGGCTCATCTGTACCTGGCTGCTCTCTTAATGACTTCCATTTTTTCAAAAGCTTTCGGAATCACCAGTTCCCCGCTCTGATGTCCTGTCGACTTTTCAACCACATTTCCGTGAATGATATATTTGGACTTTTTCTCCTCGACTTTCTTGATCTGGGTTGCCACATAGACATTCTCCGCCTTGCTGCTGATGGTCTGGTCAGAGATTTTATGGTACTCCACCACTTTCCTCCCTGCCATTACATAGCAGTTCTTGAGTGCCCTGTTCCTCCACGTCCGAAGCATCCAGACGGTCGGGAACAGAAAAAGCCCGGGAACTATGTAGACTACGACCACTGCGAGAAACAGGATCTTGACAGCCTGCGGCAGATTCGCGAATCCTGTAAAGAGTCCGGAATTGATCGTCATCATGAGCAGCACGCCCAGGATCAGAGAAGGCATCGACGCTCTGCTGAGGATCGTATAGATCCTGCCGGCTCCGGCATCAAACACCTCATAATTAAAAGACAGTTTTTCCATTCCATTTCCTCCCTCACTCACGAAAGTCCCTCTGCAGGCTTCCGATGCTCCGATTATAGCATGAGGGCCCTTTGTAACGCCATAGTTTAACGCCCCTTTATAACAGTCCTGTCCGCGCATGGCTCATTGCTCCACACAATAAGAGGGCCTGCAGTTCCCTGCAGACCCTCTTCTTTTCCTTTATTCATGAGGCCGCAGCCAAATGCGGGCCCCCGCACCGCATTACGCGATATCGCAGTTCTTTGTTACAATGACATCCACATCGGTGCCGCAGACGCCCTTGATAACGACATCGCCGATCTTAAGCGGTGCCTGCGCGCGGACCTTGTTGATCTCGTCCATGCACTGGAAGATCTTGTCCTTGGGAATGTTCGAACTGGTCTTGACGCTGGTCCTCTCCTTGGCGCCGCCGACTACCACGACTGTGGAAGTGACTGTGCGCTCCGGATGTGTGACCTCCTGGCGGGCATACTTGTCGCCGATCGCGCAGGTATTGCCTGTCACGCTGAAGACTTCCTCGCCTTCAAACTCTACCGTGATCTGGCAGCCCATGGGGCAGCCGATACATGTAAGATTTCTCTTTTCCATATTCTGCCTCCTTATTCCGCCTCAATCTTGATGGTTATAGTCTTCAGATCCGGTTTCTCGGCGATCTTCTTCTTCTGCAGGACTACCTGCTCCATCTCGCCGGGAGCCATGATTCTCTTCTTCTTGTGCATCACGCGCTCGTCGTCAAAATAGACACTGACATAAGAGTCTTTGAAGACTGCGCCGACGCGGAAACGGACGGTGAGCAGATCGTCCATTCTCTCGGGATTGATCGTGCAGGGAACGGTGTAGCGTGCACCCTCGACAGCCTTGAGCTGGATGATGTTGCCGCCTTCCTGGTCCTTGCAGCCGTTCTGGACATATTTTGCCGCGTTCTCGCCTGCGCGAGTAGCTTCCTCAGATACGTAGTCGACCAGGTCATGCACATGAAGGACGTTGCCGCATGCGAAGACGCCGGGAATGCTGGTCTCGAGGATCTCGTTGACGACGGGGCCGTTGGTGACGGGGTTGATGGAGACGCCCGCGTTTCTGGACAGCTCGTTCTCAGGGATCAGACCTGTGGACAGAAGCAGTGTGTCGCAGGTGTATCTCTCTTCCGTTCCGGGGATCGGCTTCATGTCGGGGCCGACTTCGGCGATGGTGACAGCCGTCACGCGCTCCTTGCCCTCGATGTCCACGACGGTGTGGGAGAGCTTAAGCGGAATGCCGTAGTCGTCCAGACACTGGACGATGTTTCTCTTGAGGCCGCCGGAGAAAGGCATCAGCTCTGCGACCACCTTTACGATGGCGCCTTCAAAGGTCATACGTCTTGCCATGATCAGTCCGATATCACCGGAACCGAGGATGACGACTTCACGGCCGGGCATATAGCCTTCCATGTTGACCAGTCTCTGTGCGGTACCTGCACTGTAGATACCTGCCGGACGATATCCGGGGATGTTCAGGGCTCCTCTGGGCCTCTCTCTGCATCCCATGGCCAGGATCACTGCGCCGGCCTTGATCTGGAACATACCGTCCGTGCGGTTCATGGCGGTGACGACCTTATCGGTGGAAATGTCCATGACCATGGTGTCGAGCTTGTACTCGATCTCCAGGTCGTAGACCTGCTGGATGAACCTGTAGGCGTACTCGGGGCCGGTCAGCTCTTCCTTGAAGGTGTGAAGACCGAATCCGTTGTGGATGCACTGGTTCAGGATACCGCCGAGCTCTTTGTCACGCTCAATGATCAGAATGCTGTCTGTTCCTGCCTTTTTGGCAGCTACAGCAGCCGCGAGGCCTGCGGGGCCTCCGCCGACGATTACGATATCATAACTTGTCATGCCTCTACCCCCTTTGTTCTCTCGATCACAAGCTTGGAGTCTCCGCCGCTCTTGGTGATCTCGGTGAGAGGAAGACCAAGTTCACGATTGATGATCTCCATGGTACGAGGTGAGCAGAAACCTGCCTGGCAGCGTCCCATGCCTGCTCTTGTTCTGCGCTTGACGCCGTCGAGGGAGCGCGCACCGAGCGGTCTGTGGATCGCGTCGATGATCTCGCCTTCCGTGACGGACTCGCAGCGGCAGATGATGCGGCCGTAAGCGGGATTCTTCTTAATAAGTTCATTTCTCTCTTCGATGGAGAGGTCGGCGGGATTGAGGATGCCCTTGCGGGTTCCTACCCAGTCTTCCTTCTCCTCGGCATTCAGTTTCTCTTTCATCATCTGGCCGATGTACTCGCCGATGGCAGGGCTGGAAGTAAGTCCGGGGGACTCAATGCCCGCGCAGTCGATGAAGTGAGGAGCGTCCTCTACTTCGCCAAGGATGAACTCATGGTGATCCTCGTGGGCACGCAGGCCTGCGAAGGATGTGATGACCTGGCGGATGGGCAGGTTGCGAACGTGGTCGCCTGCCTTGGCGATCAGGTCAGCGATGCCTGCTGCCGTCGTGTTGTTGCCTTCCTTGTTCTCGATATCCACAGCGGTGGGACCTACGATCAGGTTGCCGTGGATGGTAGGGGATACAAGGACGCCCTTGCCGAGCTTTGTGGGCTGCGGGAAGATGGTGTGGGACACGTGATTTCCTACTGTCTTGTCGAGCAGGCAGTAGTCGCCGCGCCTGGGAGTGATATGGATCTTCTTCTCGGAGACCATATTGTGGAAATAGTCAGCGTAGACGCCTGCCGCGTTGATGACGTAGCGGGTCTTGTACTCGCCGTTGTTGGTGCGGATCTTCCAGATCGGCTGGCCGCATTTCTTGCATGTGTCGGGTGTGAGCTTCTCAACCTTGGTATTAAAGAAGAAATCAACGCCGTTGACATTGGCGTTCTCCGCCATAGCGATGTTGAGCATGAAGGGGCAGATAATGCCGCTTGTGGGAGCATACAGGGCTGCCACTACTTTGTCGGACAGGTTGGGCTCGATTTCCAAACATTCTTCTCTGTTCAGGATCTTCAGCTCTTTGACGCCGTTCGCGATTCCTCTGTCATAGAGTTCCTTGAGACCGTCTTTCTCGGACTCGTGGATGCAGACGACCATCGCGCCGTTTCTCTTGAACGGGATATCGAGATCTTTTGCCAGATCTCCCATCATTTCATTTCCGCGCACGTTGAAGCGTGCCATCAGGGAGCCTTCTGCAGCATCGAATCCTGCGTGAACGATCGCGCTGTTTGCCTTGGACGTGCCGCAGCAGACATCTTCTTCTTTTTCAAGTACGCAAACGTTGAGTTTGTAGCGGGAGAGTTCTCTTGCTACTGCGGATCCGGTGACGCCGGCTCCGATGATAATTACATCGTATAACACGGACTCATCTCCTTTCCATTTGAGCACAAAGGGAGGGCGGTAGGTGACCACCGTCCTCCCCTCAAGCTAGTTTACATTATCTAGTGCTAAGTTCTATTGACTTATATTTAACTCTGATCAGTGAATTGCCATGTAAAGCAGAGAAGCAACGACTGAGCCGCAGATCGGAGCTACTACCGGAATCCAGCCGTAAGCCCAATCGGGATCCTTCTTGCCGAAGTTAGGAGCAAGAACCTGATAAGCAAGACGAGGAGCAGCATCTCTTGCTGCGTTCATTGCATATCCGGTAAGTCCGCCGAAGGAAGCGCCGCATGCTACGATGACGCCGTATACAAGGATCCAGGAAGCTCCGGAAGCGCCTGCCTCTGCGGGGATGGATGCCAGTGTGAATACGAGAATGAAAGTAGCTACGAACTCGGACAGGAAGTTGTTCACTGTGTTGCGGATGGAAGGGCCTGTAGCGAAGCAGCCGCGAACGGTTGCATCATCAGCAGTAGCCTTGATCTGGTCACCATAGAGAACGATCAGGATCGCCGCGCCTACAAAGCCGCCCAGCATCTGAGCAACGATATATCCGGGAACCTGGCCCCAGCTCATGCCGCCGCGCATTGCAGCGCCGATGGTAACTGCGGGATTGAAGTGTGCGCCGGACATAGCGCCGAAGGAAAATGCGGGAACCATAACTGCCATACCCCAGCCGATAAGGATGTGAACAACGCCACTTCCCTTCATTCCGGAGCCTTCAAGATTGACGTTACAGCAAACGCCGTCACCGAGAAGAACCAGCATAGCTGTTCCGATAAATTCTGCTAAATAAGCCTGCATAATTTTACCCCTTTCTTAAATAAAAACATTAAAAGTTCTATTGATATCCCTCAGTCATTGACTGAACCGGTTCTGCGGGCCTTCACCCCTGACCCGCAGACCGGGAATATCCATATTCAGTTATGCGATAAGTACTGTTTTGATCAAGTCAAAAAACTGCTCAGTCTCAGTCTTTTGCCCAGCCGAGAGTCTTGCTGACGGCTTTCTTCCACTGCTTGATCTCTTTTGCTCTGGTCTCGTCATCCATCTCAGGCTCGAACTCTCTGTCAAGTGCCCAGTTCTTGATGACGTCGTCCTTGCTGCTCCAGAAGCCTACTGCCAGGCCTGCCAGATAGGAAGCGCCCATAGCGGTTGTCTCAACGCACTGAGGTCTCTGAACCTTAGCGTTGATGATGTCGGACTGGAACTGCATGAGGAAGTTGTTCTTGCAGGCGCCGCCGTCGACCTTCAGAGCGCTCAGCTTAACGCCGGAGCCTTCTTCCATAGCTGCCAGAACATCGCTGGTCTGGAATGCCAGGGACTCAAGGGTTGCGCGGATCAGGTGATACTTGTTGACGCCGCGGGTCAGGCCTACGATTGCTCCGCGTGCATAGGGATCCCAGTAAGGAGCGCCCAGACCGGTAAATGCGGGAACGACGTAGCAGCCGTTTGTATCTTTAACTCTTGTTGCGAAGTACTCGGAATCCGGAGACTGATCAACAATCTTCAGCTCGTCACGCAGCCACTGGATCGCAGCGCCTGCTACGAATACGGAACCTTCGAGTGCGTACTCAACCTTGCCGTCAAGGCCCCATGCGATTGTGGTCAGAAGGCCGTTGTTGGGATACAGGGGCTTGTCGCCGATGTTCATCAGCATGAAGCAGCCTGTGCCGTAGGTGTTCTTAGCTTCGCCGGGTGTGTAGCATGTCTGGCCGAACAGAGCCGCCTGCTGGTCACCTGCAACGCCGCGGATCGGGATCGGGCCGCCGAAGAACTCGGGATCGGACTCGCCGTAGTCGCCGCTGGAAGGCTTTGCCTCGGGAAGCATGCTCTTCGGGATTTCAAGTCTCTCGCAGAGCTCGTCGTCCCACTCCATTGTATTAATGTTGAACAGAAGTGTTCTGGAAGCGTTGGAATAATCGGTTGCGTGTACTCTGCCCTTGGTCAGCTTGTAGATCAGCCAGCTGTCTACGGTACCGAATGCGAGCTCGCCCTTCTCTGCTCTTGCGCGGAGTCCCTCAACATTGTTCAGGATCCAGCGAAGCTTTGTGCCGGAGAAATAAGGGTCGAATACAAGGCCGGTTTTGTGATAAGCGCTGTCAGCGATGTCGGGATATTTCTCCATCAGCTCAGCCTTCATATCAGCGGTTCTGCGGCACTGCCACACGATTGCGTGATAGACGGGCTGCCCTGTCTTCTTATCCCATACGATAACGGTTTCACGCTGGTTAGTAATACCGATGGCAGCAATGTCTTTGTAAGTGGCCCCAACATCCTGCATAGCCTTACGAGCAACGGAGAGCTGTGTCTGCCAGATCTCGCTTGCGTCGTGCTCAACCCAGCCCGGCTGAGGATAATACTGAGTAAATTCCTTCTGAGCCATGCTGCAGATTTCGCCCTTTTCGTTGAAGAGGATACATCTGTTACTGGTCGTGCCTGCATCCAATGCCATTACATATTTTGCCATAAAATACCTCCTTCTAACTTTGCCGTCACGCCCCCAGCATGCCGGCATGTGTCCCCATTACATGAACCAGACTTCAGAGCATGTTGTTGAGATTGCCGCCGCGCCGCTCGCGAGCGCGTTCAGAACATCTTCCTTCTCCTGGATCAGTCCTCCGCAGATCACCGGAACTCTGCTCATAGCGCAGATCTTCTTGATCATCTTCGGAATTATGATCCCGGGAAGGATCTCGATCATATCAGGCTGGGATTCCCGGCCGGTATGTGACTGTCTCTCGATGTTGATGAGAGCCATGCTGTCAAGCACAAAATGACGTAATACCGTCGCGAGGCCGATCTCCTTCGCATGTGTGATCAGGTTGTTCTTCGTCGTGATGATTCCGTCTGCCCTGGTATACTTGCGAATGAAATCCAAGGATATGTCTCTCGGGCTCAGTCCGTTAATAAGATCCATGTGAACCATGGCGATCTTACCGGCGTCCTTTACCCTTGCCACTATATCCGCGATGGTGCAGATGTCTCCGTAAAGGATAAACACCGCATCCACATCCGACTTCAGACACATTTCCAGTCCGGCATCATCTTTGACCGCAGCCACAATAGGCGCTGCTTCGATCGCTTCAACAAATTCTCTTCCCATTTGGTTCCCCATTTTGCATAAAAAAAAGAAAACACGACAATAGCAACAGGATCCCCAATCCCAATTACTGCCATATTCTCTCCTCTCTAGGCAAAACTCATATTTAACTTGTTTTTATCTTACCACCATGTTGGTTAATATGCAATATATAAATCGATTATTTTTCGTGATTTTGGTTATATTTACAACAGTAGCGCAGCAAAGGGCGAAATTGTTTTGTAATCGTTTTCACATCGGGCCCAGCCGCTCTGTTCTCAGTGCCTTCTCTCTGCGCGTCCCGGGACATAAAACGGTCCGCTGTACCCGAAAAAATACACTTTCGCGGCACAGCGGACCTGTTCCGATCCCTTATTTGATAATCCCCATCTCCTTCTTGATGGCTCCCATCAGCTCGTCAAATTCCTCAAAAGCGGGCAGCTGCGGATAGTCCTGCTTGATCTTCTCCGTGGTCCGGAAGAGATAGCCGGCTTTGCTGGCCAGGATCATATCCAGGTCGTTGTAGCTGTCTCCGCTGGCGATCGTGTCGAACCCGATGGACTGCAGCGCCTTTACGGTGCTGAGCTTGGACTGCTGAATGCGCATCTTGTAGCCCGTGATCTCGCCGCTCGGAGCCACTTCCAGGGAGTTGCAAAAGAGCGTGGGCCATCCCAGCTTCTCCATGAGGGGCATGGCAAACTCCGTGAAGGTGTCGCTGATGATGATCACCTGCGTGAAGGAGCGAAGCTCGTCCAGAAATTCTCTTGCTCCCGGCAGGGGCTCTATTTTGGCAATGACGTCCTGGATCTCCTTGAGGCCGAGGCCGTGCTCCTTGAGGATCCCGATCCTCCACTTCATGAGCTTATCGTAGTCGGGCTCGTCCCTTGTCGTCCTTCTCAGCTCGGGGATTCCGCTCACCTCAGAAAAAGCGATCCAGATCTCGGGTACCAGAACTCCTTCCATATCAAGACAGGTAATGTACATCGTTTCTTCCTTTCTAAGTTCTTATTGTTTGATTCGACAATATGCCGAACAGTTGCTGTCAGGTCCTGCGGCGCGCGCCGCCCGGATCAGCCTCCTCATCCCAGAGGGATCTCCACGACTTCCGCCATTTTCATGAGGCACTGCTCGATCTGCTCAGAGATCTCGTTCACAAGGCGCTCTGTGATCTCCTCATTTTTGTCTTTTTCAAGAGTCTTGTAGAAGGTGCTCTTTACTTCGTCGCTGATCTTCTCGATGCGCGACATGAAATAACCTCTGGGAACAAGTTTCCTCATGGGACGCGGGATCACCATGTTCATCGCCGCCTCCTCCATCTTTTCTTTTCCGAGGATCAGGAGCATCAGCGAGATCGTGGCCCCGGCCACAACGCCCGTGATGCCGCCGGAGATCAGGGCGATGCCGCTGCCGCCGCACAAAAGCCCGATCAGAATGGAAATGATCGTATCGATCATCCATGTGAGCTCCTCTACCGCGAACACCTCCTTGGCGTCCACCTTGATGTCCAGGTCGGAGATTGAAAGGAAAGAGGTCAGGCTCAGAGCCCTGTAGGGCACGCCGTGTCGGATGCAGATGGGCATGGTCATCTCCTCCAGCTCATAGGAGATGGGTTTGAGCCACTGGGCCACGGGACGGACCAGCATCTCCTGTACCTCCTGCGTGTGCAGGTATTTCTCGATTTCCTTCTCCATCTCCTTGTTGATGTCGGAGAGCCGCTCGATCTCGCCCTCTCTCCATCTGTCGAAGACCGGCATGGCCGCGTTTTCCAGGATCGGCCGGACCAACATGTCAACGGTGCTGCGATAGAGCTCGTCGATATGGGCGCCGACGATCCTCTCCACCACGCTGGAGTTCACCAGTTCCCGGATCTCAGACCGGAACTGCCTGAGCTCCTCGTCAATCCTGCCGCTCCAGGCGAGGCCCCGGCAGACCGAGAACTCCGGCTCCGCCCCTGTGATCACGACGGATTCCGGGAAAGCTTCCCTGCACCAGTCTCTCACAGCCGGAAGCTTTGAGACGCCGCCGGTCAGAAAGACCAGTTCCGGCAGATCCCCCTGGATCTTCTCGCGGACCTGTCGGAGGCTTTCCATGAAAACTTCCTTGAAGCTCCTGCCGCCCAGCTGCCGGATTTCCTTGTTCAGGACGCGGTCCGCCGTGCTCGCGTTCATAAAAAGCTGAAGCCTGACGGGCTTCTCATAACTTATGATGACAGACTGTATGCAGTCATGCTCTTTCCAGTACTCTTCGTCGGCAAAATATTTTTCCTTGAGCCTTCTGGCCGCAAACTCGCAGTAACTTCTCCAGGGCGGACTCTGCTCGAAGATCTCCCGGATCCTGTTTCCTCTGACCGACGAATCAAGCGCACACCCCAGGATCACCTCGTCCATGAGGCCGCCCCCCAGCGCCACTTCGCCCGCCGTCTGCAGCTCTACTTCCTTGCCGCCCATGATATAGGCGAAGTCTGTCGTCGACGACCCTATATCCACTACCAGCACAGGTTTGGACAAAATATCGTAACCCACCTGGAAATGTTTGGACTGGCAGGCACTGACCAGCGCGGCGCGCGACTCCGAGATAATGCGCACCGGCGGATAGCCCGCCTCCTCGAACAATTCTCTGTAGCGCTCCCTCGCCGTTTTATCCCAGCCGGCGGGACAGCCCACGTAGAAGCAGACGTCTTCCCCCTTGACCAGGTCTCCGCTCATGTACAGTTCTCCGAGCACGCCCGCAGCGAAAGACTTGATGTCCCTGCGGCTTCCCGTGTCGGTCAGAAAGCGGCTCTTGAACCGGATCTTGCGCTCCACCGCTTCGGGGTCGTAACAGGCGGCCTCGCCGATGACGAGTGCGCCGTCCCGGCGCCTGGCATAGGCGGTCACAAAGCTCCCCACTTCCCCCACCGGTATAATGCGCGGAACCGTCACATCACTTTTATTCAAACAGGAGACGGCGCTCTCCGCGTCTCCCAGGTCAAATCCATAATAGCGGTCCATTTTATCTCCTTCACAGCGCCGTCACGGCAAGTCCCTTGCGGATCAGAGTTCCATCCCTCACAAGAGCCGGGCGCAGCGTCATATCCTGCTTTCCGGGAAGCAGCTCAAACCACTCTCTTTTGCCGCCTCCGAACTCCACCGTCTCCACCTGTCTGCGGTGCAGGTAGTAGCGGGTCGTCGAGATCATCTCTCTCTCGGACGTCTCGTCGGGGTTCTCCTCCCGCAGGCTGTAGGCAGTTTCCAGCAAATTCGAGAAGAAATCGGCTTCCTCGGGCGAAATCCCGTTGCCGGAAGACGGCGGGAGCTGGCTCTTCTCATAGCTGACGGCATCCGAGAGCTCTCCGAGGCTCTTATCGATGGACAGGACCAGGGCTCTCATGCAGCTGTAAACCTTTTCTGCGTTGACCTTGACTTCCGTCTGCTGCTCGCCCGCGCCTGCCTGTACTTTTCTGTTTCGGGACACTCTTCCGGCAAAAAACAGCAGGACGCCGCCCAGAATGGAGGCCGGAAGCCCGCCCAGAAAAGCCGGCATCGAGAAGCTGTTCCCCGCAGCGGCCGCAGGTCCCACGACGGATCCTATCAGAAACACCGCTCCTGCTGCCAGACAGGCGATCGCGGGAACGGAAAGCTCAAACTTTCCCTCGGACTCCGGGCCCGAACTGCTCTTGGCCCAGATCTTTACATCGTCTGCCGCACTCAGCATCGGAACCATCATCTTGGCCGCCTGCAGCAGGTACCTCGCCGTGTCCCTGACTTTTTCCTCCATGCACTCCTCATTGTAGTGCAGAAGGAGCCTGTCAAACTCTTTCTCCAGGACACTCTGCGCCTTTTCGGGCGTCCCGGCTGCGGCCAGCCCGCTCATGAGCTGCTCTTTGTCGGCCTCCAGAAACTGTATCATTTCCATGTCGGATCCTCCGCGTCAGAACTATATTAATCAGAACTCTATTAATCAGGTCTTTTGAGACATCTCCCCTGAACTATTATTATAGCACAGGTAAAAAGATAGTGACAGAAAGCGCGGTGCTTCTGTCACTGTAAAGAGATTCTGTCACTGTAAAGATTTTTCTGCGGAACGGTTAATTTTATGCAACGATTGCATTGAGCTGCTGTCAAAATATAGCTCTCAGTCCATATTGGAATATTTGCTGAGGATATGTCCGTACAGCGTGCGGACCGCCGGCGCCATCAGCTGCGGATTAATGGCCGCGAGGCCTATGATCCTGGCCGCGTCGGGCTCCATTCTGTACTGGCGCACGTCGTAAGGGATGTCATTCATGACGAGTTCGGGCATGATGCAGATCCCGAATCCCGCCGCCACCATGACGACAGTGGAGAGGTCGTCCACCACGTGATATCTGGTCTGGATGTCCAGGTGGTTCTGCTTCATATAGTTCTGGATATCCGCGTCCGTGGACTCCCGCTGCACGACAAAGCGCAGCTTTTCCATCTCGGCGATGGACATCTTGTCGCCCGGCAGCTCCTTCTCGAAGTTCTTGGGGACAATGCACAGGAGCGGGTCTCTGTAGAAGGGCCGGATGTTGAGGTCTCCCGCGCTGGACGTGGACAAAAAGCCGAAGTCCACGATTCCGTTCCGGATCCAGTAGCTCACGTCATCATATGTTCCCTGGAAGACCTCGATCTCGATGGCGGGATACGTCTCCCCGAAGGACTTGATGATATCGGGCATCCAGCTCGTGCAGACACTGGAGAACACGCCCACTTTTACAGTTCCCTGTTTGAGGCCGTTGAACTCTGCCACCGCCTGCTGCAGGCTCTCCTCGCTGTTGAGGACCGCGTTCACATAGGGCATCAGGTGCTCTCCGTAGCTCGTCAGCGTGACGCCTGCTTTCTTCCTTGTAAAAACAGAGAAACCGAGCTCCTTTTCCATAGAAGAAACGGCGTGGCTGATGGCGGACGGGGTCAGCCCTATGAGGTCCGCCGCCTTATGAAAGCTTCCCGCCTCCGCGACGGTCTTGAATATCTGATAACTGAGAAGAGTCATTGGTCACCTCCGTATTAACCGGAATCAGCCTCTGGCACAGCGATACTGAAGATCCTCCCATCTCTTGTCCACTTCCTTCTGGAAGAGCTCGATCAGTTCCTCGTTCCCGGGCTTAAACAGATGCTTGAATCTGCCCTGGGGCTTCAGGAAATCTTCGATCGGAAGCTTATTCTTGGGCTCATAGTTCAGGATCCACTTGCCCTCGACCACTTCGAAGAGCGGCCAGTAGCAGGTCTCCACTGCCAGCCTGCAGATCTCCATGATCTCGCTCATATCGTAGCGCCAGCCTCTGGGGCAGGGCGTCATCATGTTGAGGAAAGCCGCACCTTTTGTATAGATGGCAGTCTCTGCCTTTCTGTGCAGGTCCTTGAAATCTCTTGTCAAAGTAGTCTGCGCCACATAGGGCACATAATGCTCCGCGATGATAGCGCTGAGGTCCTTGCGGTACTGTATTTTGCCGTTTGATACCTTGCCTGCGGGCGTCGTGGTCGTATCCGCGAACATGGGCGTCGCCGACGACCTCTGGATTCCGGTGTTCATGTATGCACCATTATCATAACACACATAGACCATATCGTGTCCACGTTCCATCGCGCCGGAGAGCGATTGGAAACCGATATCGTAAGTTCCGCCGTCACCGCCGAAGGTGATGAACTTGAAATTGTCCTTGTCGGTCAGCTTCCCTTTCTTCTTCAGGGCTTTGTAAGCCGTCTCCACGCCGCTGAGCGTCGCGCCCGCATTTTCGAACGCGTTGTGGATGTAGCTGTCCTGCCAGGCGCTGTAAGGATACATATAGGAAGAAACTTCCAGGCATCCCGTCGCGTTGCCGATGACCGCCTGATCTTCCTCGTGAAGCGCGCGCAGCACGGCTCTGACGCCGATCGTGGCGCCGCATCCCGCGCACATGCGGTGACCGGGCGCGAGGCGCTCGGGCTTTTCCATCATTGTTTTAAGGCTGTAATCATTTGCTTTCATATTATCTTATCACTCTCTGAGTCCGATGTATCCGTTATCTTATCACTCTCTGAGCCCGATATATCTGTGATTCGGCGCTTCTTTTTCGCCTTTTGCCACCTGCTCAAGCTCCGCAAAGATCTCCCGGACGTGGTCCACCGTGAAGTCTCTGCCCGCCAGTCCGTAGATATAGTTGACCGTATCGACCATGACCTTGCTTCTGTAAAGGCCGGCCGGGATCTCGCTTCCGAGCGGTCCGCTGCATCCGTTGTAGCTCTCGCAGCGGTCCATGATCGCCACGGCCTTGCAGCCGCTTCTCTTAATCGCCTCTGCGATCTCCTTCTCCGGGAAAGGCCTGAACACGCGGAGCTTCAAAACTCCGACCTTGTGTCCTTCCTCCCGCAGCATGTCGACGGCCGCCTTGGCCGTTCCCGCCGCGGAGCCCATGATGACCATCAGGTAGTCCGCATCTTCCGTTCTGTATTCCTCGAAGAACCCGTAGCTTCTTCCGGACATCTGCGCAAAGCGCTCCGCCACCTCGAGGATGACCTCTCCGGCGCGCTCCATCGCGGCTTCCTGCGCTTTTTTGGCTTCCATAGCATAAGCGGATACCGAGTAAGGTCCCACTGCGACCGGCTTTCCGGGATTGAGCAGGAATTCCTCCGGCTCATAATCGCCCACAAAGGCCTTCACCGGTTCGTCCTCCAGAAGCTCTATATTTTCGACGGCGTGACTTGTGATAAAGCCGTCCTGGCAGATCATGATCGGCAGGTGCACCCTGGGATCTTCGGCGATCGGAAAGGCCTGAATGTAATTGTCATAGGCCTCCTGGTTGTTCTCCGCGTAGATCTGGATCCATCCCGTATCCCGCGCGCCCATTCCGTCGGAGTGGTCGCAGTTGATGTTGATCGGGCCGGAAAGTGTGCGGTTGACCAGCGTCAGCGCGATGGGCAGCCTGTTAGAGGCCGCCAGCAGCAGCTCTTCCCACATCAGCGCAAGGCCTGCGGAAGAAGTCGCCGTCATTGTCCTGGCGCCCGCCGCTTCCGCGCCGATGGCCGCCGACATGGCCGAGTGCTCACTCTCCACCGGAATGAACTCCGTGTCGATCTCTCCGTTGGCGATAAAAGTGGATACCATCTGCGGAATCTCCGTGGACGGCGTGATCGGAAACGCCGGCATGACGTCGGGATTCACCTGGCGGATCGCATAGGAAACCGCCTCATTTCCGGACATACGCTCCGGGATCGATCTGCTCTTCATCACATTCACTTCTTTTTTGCTCATGCTTCGATCCCCTCCTTCATCGTGATCGCGCCGAAGGGGCACGCCTTGACGCAGATTCCGCATCCTTTGCAGTGATCGTAGTCAAAATCCAGCCTCTTTCCGCCCTGCACCGGAATACAGGAATCAGGACAGACAGGCGCGCACAGCAGGCACTGCCTGCACTTGTCCTGATCCAGTACCGGTGTATTCGTTCTCCATTCCCCCGTCTTGAACAGGCGGGAGGTGCCTCCGGCATAGAGCTGAAGCCCTTCGGTGAGATCCGTGTAGGGGGATCTCTCATTTATCTTGGTGATATCGGTTCGCATTGGTTGTTGTCCCTTCTAAATTATTCAGGAGGTATACCCTTGAGGTATTGTCTCCTAAGGTATTATCCCCTTGAGAAAAAGAAATCCCCGTCTGAAGACGGGGGTTCCAACTACTCTCGTATTCAAAGTCTTTCGTGATCAGGCGCTCCGCTTCATTTCCTTGGAAGACGCGCCGGACTTCTTTTCAGAGCTTCCGGCTTCCCTGGCCATTTCGATCTCCGCCTTATCATACGCCATCTCAAGCGCCGCCATATTCCCTTTAATCACTTCCGGCTTCTTAGCAAATTTGTGCGCAAAAGAAGCTTCCATTTCCTTCAGGAAATTCTCCCTGGACATAATGCCGGTCACCGCCGCTGTCGCAGCCAGCATAGGCGTGTTGGGAAAATTCTTTCCGAGTGTTTTCTCAGAAATATGTCTTGCGTCTACTGTCAGGACTCTGCCTTCATAGCCGCGCAGTAAAGGCCTGATCTCGTCGGCGCTCTTTGCTGTATTGACGATGATCGCACCGTCCTCCTTAAGGCCGTCTGTCACATGGACAGAGTGCAGAAGTGTCTCGTCTACGACCACCACATAGTCGGGATCATAAATATTGGAATGAACGCGGATCTTGTCCTCGCTGATCCTGTTGAACGCCGTGATGGGAGCACCCATGCGCTCCGGACCGTACTCCGGAAATCCCTGTACGCAGCATCCTGTCTTGAATGCCACATCCGCCAGAAGCAGTGCCGCTGTCTTGGCACCCTGGCCGCCTCTTCCATGCCATCTGATCTCAACCGTGTTTTTCATCGAATGTCCCTCTATTAATGAATTTATTTCATCTTACTGATGAATTCTTTTGACCATTAAGTCACCGACATTCGTTATTATACGCGCTTTCGGTTGAATGTAAATATCTTTTATGATGAATGATTTTCACGAAACAAGAGTCCAGAGAGGGTGGATTTCACATGTTGTGGGTTTCCAGAGAGGCAATTGATTTAGAAGGCACTATTTAAACAGGAAATTTTTGCCGTCAGTGTTCAATCCTCCACCGTTTTCCCATACCTGCAGATATCCTTCAGGCAGCACTCCGCGCACCGCGGCCGCCGGGCGACGCAGACCGCGCGCCCGTGCAGCACAAATCTGTGACAGAGGTCGTTCCCCTCCTCCGGGGGTATGATCTTCCACAGCTCCCGCTCTACTTTGGCGGGCTCCTTGACGCCGTCCACCAGGCCGATCAGGTTGCAGAGGCGGATGCAGTGGGTGTCCGTGACGATTGCCGGCTTGCCGAAGACGTCGCCCATGATCAGGTTGGCGCTCTTGCGGCCGACGCCGGGCAGCGCGAGGAGCTCCTCGAAGGTCTCCGGCACGTTATCATTATATTTTTCGTGAAGGACCTTCATGCAGGCCGAGATGTCCCTGGCTTTGCTGGGGCCCAGGCCGCAGGGGCGCACGATCTTCTCGATTTCCTCCGCCGTTGTCTCCGCGAGAGCGGCGACCGAGGGAAACTTCTCATAGAGTTTGGGGGTGATCTGGTCCACCCGCGCGTCCGTGCACTGCGCCGCCAGCCTGACGCTGACCAGCAGCTGCCACGCTTTATCGTAATCTAATGTACATTTTGCCTCGGGATATTCCTTTTTGAGCCGCTCGATGACTTCGAGCGTCAGTTTCTTTTTCTCCATGATTTTACTCTCCGAATTTTCCGCAACTATTTGACTGTAATCCGCCACTGTATTACTATACTAAAGTATACCTTTTTCATTAATTTCTTGAGGGGGAAAAATATGCAAAAGAAAGAATCTAAATTTTCAATCTCACTGATCGCAATGTGTATCGTCGTGATCCTCATCATCGCGATGGCCTTCATGACAAATGCGGAGTCCGTGCAGCAGACCGCCTGGTCTCTGGTGCCTCCCGTCATCGCGATCGCACTCGCGCTGATCACCAAGGAAGTTTACAGCTCCCTGTTCATCGGAATCATCTCCGGTGCGCTGCTTTACTCGGGCTATAACTTCGAGGGAACGCTGAATCACATCTTTACCGATGGCGTCATCGCAGTTCTCTCTGACTCCTACAACGTAGGTATTCTGGTCTTCCTGGTCATCTTGGGTGTCATGGTCCAGCTCATGAACCGCACCGGCGGCAGTGCTGCCTTCGGCAACTGGGCTTCCGAGAAGATCACTACCAGAGAAGGCGCTCAGCTGGCCACCATTGCCCTTGGCTGCCTGATTTTCATCGATGACTATTTTAACTGCCTGACTGTCGGCAGTGTCATGCGCCCCGTCACCGACAAGCATAAGATTTCCCGCGCCAAGCTCGCCTACCTGATCGACGCGACCGCAGCTCCTGTCTGCATCATCGCTCCGATCTCCTCCTGGGCGGCCGCCGTTTCCGGATTCGTGGAAGGCGAGAACGGCATCGCGCTTTTCATCAAGTCCATTCCTTATAACTACTACGCCCTGTTCACCATCGCCATGATGGTCCTCATGGTCATTATGAAAATAGAGTACGGCCCCATGTACAGACATGAATATAACGCCGTCAACTATGGCGATCTGTACACCACGGAAGACCGTCCCTATGCAAACGTCGACACTTCCAAGGACAAGGCCGACGGCAAGGTCATCGACATGCTCTTCCCGATCGTCACACTGGTCATCGGCTGTGTCATCGGCATGATCTACACGGGCGGATTCTTCAGCGGAACCAGCTTTATTGAATCTTTTGCCAACTCTGACGCTTCCGTAGGCCTGGTGCTCGGCTCCTTCTGTGCCCTGATCCTGACCATGGGCTTTTACATGATCCGCAAGTCCCTCGACTTCGCCTCCATCATGGAATGCATTCCCGAGGGCTTCAAGCAGATGGTTCCCGCCATCCTGATCCTGACTTTCGCATGGTCTCTCAAGGCCATGACAGACAGTCTCGGCGCCAAGGAATTCGTCGCCTACATCATCCAGAACAAGGCAGCCGGCCTTGCGGGCTTCCTGCCCTTCATCATCTTCCTTATCGCCGTAGGCCTCTCCTTCGCGACCGGAACCAGCTGGGGTACTTTCGGTATCCTGATCCCGATCGTCGTCGCCTGCTTCCAGTCGACTGACTATCAGCTGATGATCATCGCCATGTCCGCCTGCATGGCAGGCGCTGTCTGCGGCGACCACTGCTCCCCTATCTCCGATACGACTATTATGTCCTCGGCCGGCGCGCAGTGCAACCACTTGAATCACGTATCCACGCAGATCCCTTACGCGATGACCTGCGCGGCGATCTCCGCTCTGACCTACATCGTGGCAGGCCTTACCAAGAACGTGTTCCTGTCCCTGCTGATCGGTCTCGTGATCCTGATCGCCGTCATGTATGTGCTCTCCAGAAGATCCGCGAAGGCGAACGCAAACGCAAAGTAAATATATATCAGCTATGATCAAAAAGGCTGCACCTGCCGGTGAACTTCTCAGCAGGTGCAGCCTTTTTTGCTGTTCTTCATTGCCGGTCAAGGCCCCATAGACTGGGCCTCCGCGCCGGAATCTTCATTGCTTCAGCTGTTTCCGGAACCCGGCATAGAGCCCCCGCCCCGACGACATCCCGTACTCCTCACTGCTTCAGCTGTTTTCGGAACCTGTAATAGAGCACCCCTGCCGTAATCGCCGACGTGACCTCCGCAAAGGGCGTCGCCAGCGTGACTCCGTTCAGCCCGATCAGCATCTTGAAGAGGATCATGGCCGGAATGTCCACGACGCCTTTTCTCATGATCGAGAGAATAAGGGAATAGCGCCTCAGTCCCGCCGCCTGGAAGATGGTGTTGGCCATATAGGACAGCGCGCAGAGCGGCGCCGCAAAGGCGATGACGCTCAAAAACTGCGTGCCGAATTCCACGCTGGCCGGCTCGTCGATGAAGAAAGTGATCAGCTGCGGCGCAAACGTCCGGAACAGGATGGTGCAGCAGATCGTGAAAGCCAGCGCCACGCCGGCCGTAAATTTGATCGTCTTCTCCATGCGCTCGAATTTCCGGGCGCCGTAATTGTAGGCGATGAGCGGCAGAACGCCCTGGGTCAGGCCCATGCAGGTGTTGAAGGCGATCATGTTCACTTTTTTGGCGATGCCCATGCCCGCCACCGCCGCGCTCCCGTACTCCACCACCAGTTTGTTGGCGAAGATGTTGGAGACCATGGCCAGGAAGGTCTGCAGGGCTGCCGCCGACCCGATGGAGAAGACCTCTCCCGGAATGCTCTCCCCGACGGTCAGATCGCCCGGCGAGAAGGTGAACACCGGATTGTCCCGGTGCCGGTACACATAGATCAAAAAATAGCCCAGCGCAATCGTATTGGACAGGCAGGTCGCGATCGCCGCGCCCGTCACTTCCATCCCTCGTGGCAGCAGCACGAACATGAACAGCGGATCCAGGATGATGTTGAGCACGCCGCCCAGCGACATGCCAAAGCCGGCCTCCTTCGCCGCGCCGATGGACCGCACCAGATGCCCGCAGAGCGCGTTTCCCAGCGTCGGGATGGCGCCCACCACCATGGTCCAGAACATGTAGTCATAGATGTAGGCGTAAGATTCCTCATTTCCGCCGATTAAGGGAATCAGCCAGGGTCGCACGAAGAACAGGACGATTCCATAGACTACCGCCGCCGCCAGCCCTCCGTACAGGCTGAAAGCGAATATTTTGCGCGCCCGGTCCGTCTCCTTCCGGCCCAGTGCCCTGGAGATCGCGCTGGAGCCGCCGATTCCGAACAGGTTGGCCAGCGCCATGATGATGACATAGATCGGAAGGCTCACGGAGAGCGCCGCCACCATGGCCGGGCTCCCTGTCCGCCCCACATACCAGGCGTCCGCGAAATTGTAGATAATGTTGATCAGCTGCGTGATGATGGTCGGAATGGCCATGGTGAACACAGCCTGCGGGATCGGGGCCTGTTCAAAGATCCATATTCTGTTCTTGCTGTCCTCTCTGCTCATTTCGCTGCCTCTCCTCCGGCAGGCAGGCGCTGCTCGCTCTGCGAGCTGCCGCATGCCGGTTGCTGTCAACGGCAAAATCTGCCCTCTTACCCCACTTATGTTTAATGGTCCGAGCCGTACCCCTGCTCGTTCTTTCTGATCATCTCTTCCCGGAACTCCTCGTAGGGATCCCCGTAGAGACGGATGTCCTCTTCCATCTCCTCCTGCCTGCGCCGCCGCTCCTCGGCAGTCCTTCTGCGCACGGGGCGCGGTCCGCTGTAGGAGCCGCCGCCGTCCATGCCGATGGGTCCCTCCGGCTCCTGCTCTTCTTCCGGCAGCTCCATGGCGCCCTTAAACTGCGTCTCGTAGAGCTCCGTGTAGACGCCGCCCGCCTTGACCAGGTCCTTGTGCTTGCCGCGCTCCGCGATCATGCCGTCCTTGATCACCAGGATTTCATCCGCCGCCAGAATAGTGGACAGCCTGTGCGCGATCAGAATACTGGTCCTGGAAGAGACCAGCGGGTCGATCGCGTCCTGGATCTTGCGCTCGGAGATGGAATCCAGCGCCGAAGTCGCCTCGTCGAAGATGAGCAGCGCCGGGTCGCGCAGCAGCACGCGCGCGATGGACAGCCTCTGCTTCTCGCCGCCCGAGAGCTTGAGTCCCCGGTTTCCGACCATGGTGTCCAGCCCATCCGGCTGCCGGGAGATGAAGTCGTAGATATTGGCCCTCTCGCAGGCGTCGATCAGCTCCTCCTCGGAGGCCTCGGGCTTTACGTAGAGCAGATTGTCGCGGATGGTGCCGTTGAACAGGTAAGTGTCCTGGGTCACAACGCCGATATTGCCGCGCAGGAACTTCAGGTCCAGCTTCTTGACATCAATCCCGTCGAAGTCCACTTCGCCGCTCACAGCGTCGTACAGGCGCGGGATCAGGTTCACCAGCGTGCTCTTGCCCGAGCCCGAAGGCCCGACGATTGCGATGCTGTGCCCGGTCTCCAGCTTGAAGCTGACGTCCTTCAGGATCTGTCTGGAGGGCTCATAGTGGAAGTTCACATGCTTGAACTCCACATTTCCCTCCGCGTGGTCCGGCGTGATCGCGTCGGGCGCGTTCTTGATCTCCACAGGCATGTCAAAATAGTCAAAGATCCTGGAGAACATAGCCATGGACCGCATCCAGTCGACCTGGATGTTGAGCAGCGAATTCACAGGGCCGTACATCCTGCCCAGAAGGGCCACGAGCACCGTGATGTCACCGACCGTGAGATCAGAGTTGTAGCGCAGCATCAGAATGCCGCCCACCAGATACAGCAGCATGGGGCCCACGCTTGTGATCGTGGACAACACGACTCGGAACCAGCGTCCGGCCATGCTCTCTCTGATATTGAGCTCGATCATCTTGCGGTTGGCATTTTCATAGCGGTTATATTCGTATTCCTCTTTGCAGAAGAGCTTGACCAGCGTCTGTCCGCTGACGGACATGGTCTCTCCCAGAATGCCGTTGATTTCGTCGTTGCAGGCCTGCGCCTCCCTTGTGAGACTCCAGCGCTTCTGCCCCGCCTTTCTGGTGGGGATCGTAAAGAGCGGCACAATGATGATGCCCACCGTCGCCAGGATCCAGTTCTTGCGGTACATGGCCACCAGCGCCACGATCAGCGTGATCGAATTGGAAAGGATGCTGGTGAACGTGCCGGAAATCACTGTTTTGACCCCGTCGATGTCGCTGGTCATGCGCGTGATGATGTCGCCCTGATTGTTGGACGTAAAAAAGCGCTGTGACATGTTCTGCAGATGGCTGTACATCTGGTTTCGCATATCAAACGTGATGTGCTGCGCGATCCAGGTGTTGAGGTAGCTCTCCGCCACGCCGATCAGGTTGGCGCCGGCGGTCACCGCCAGAGACAGCACGATATAGAAGATCAGCTTTTCGAAATTCCTGCCGATCAGGCCTTCGTCGATGATCTTACCGGTGAGAATCGAAGGCATCAGCGACATGATCGAGGAGAAGACGATGCACAGAAGCGTCAGCGCGAACTGCTTCCAGTAGGGCGCCAGATAGGAAAAGACGCGCTTTAAGAGCGCCGGCGTCACCTGCGGGAGATTTTGCTTTTCTTCCTCGGACATAAAGTTTCTGCTTCCGGGGCCGAACCCCATTCCATGACCTCCAGGGGGCATAAGACACCTCTTTCTGTTTCAGGCTCGCCGGGCGAACCGCTCATAATTATCCGTTACGGCTCGCCGCGCGAGCCGCGCCGCGTGCGTATCTTCAGTATTTATTGATGTGGATCTTTCCGTAAGGCAGTGCGTCCAGCGGCGTCGACGGCCACTCCTGCTCGGGCATTCCCAGGGACAGAATCGCCTCCAGCCTGCACTCTGCAGGATACTGCAAAATAGTGCGGGCATATTCCTCCGCCGTCTCACCGTCCATGGCCATTCTCTCGCGGCCCTGGATCCAGCAGCTGGCTACGCCCAACGCGCTCGCCATCAAGTGCATATTTTCCATGACGCAGCAGCAGTCCTCGGTCCAGACGTCGGACTTCTCCTCATCTCCCACCACTGCAATGGCCAGGTCCGCTCCCGCCAGCATTCTGGCGGCTCCGCCCATCCGGCTGCTCGACAGGTCGATCAGCTTCTGTTTGTCCCTGACGACGATCAGCTCCCAGGGGCGGATGGCCCGGCCGGACGGCGCCAGCATGCCCGCCTGCAGGATCAGGTTCAGTTTCTCCATGGGCACCGGCTCGCCGGAATAGCTGCGGACGCTCCTTCTTCTCTGCATGATTTCCAGTAATTCTTCACCGCTCATACTATTTTGACACCTCCTGATTATTCGTATCAACGGAAACTTTCGTCTCCGCTACTATTGTACCAGATAAGGGGCTGTCGCACTAAGCGGGAAGTTGATAATCCTACGCTTGTGCATCATGTTCCTTCTAATCTGCATTGAATTCGCAGGGATTCACACAGATCCTTCCCTCGCTCCGGAGCGCAGGAAGGATCAACCAGAAACTCCGCGAATTCAACACCTTTTCCCCGGGCCCATCCATCCCTGTCCATAAAAAAGGGCCGCCGCCCTAAGAATAATTCTTAGTGCGACAGCGCCCATAAAAAGATTTCAATATGTTCCCGCTGTATACTTACAGTACACCCTTGTTGGCGTTCTTGAGCACGGGGATCTCCGTATCGTCCCTGTCGTTGATGTGCGAACCGCTGTACTTCCTGGTCTCCGCCGCGATCACATTGCTCAGGAGCAGTACCGCAATGATGTTGGGAATGGCCATAAGGCCGTTGAGCAGGTCCGCCAGATCCCAGATCAGGTTCAGCTCCACCAGGGAACCGACGAAAATACCGATTACCCAGAGGATCTTGTAGAGCATGATGACCTTCTCGCCGAACAGGTAGACGGCGCATCTCTCGCCGTAGTAGTACCAGCCCAGGATGGTCGAGAAAGCAAATGTGATCAGGCCTACCACCAGGATCGGCACTCCGATGTAAGGGATCATGCCAAAAGCCAGACTGGTCAGCTCACTTCCGTTTCCGGAGAGGCCGTCGATGCTGGGGTGCTTGATGATACTGGAGACCAGGACAAGGCCGGTCATAAGGCAGATGACGACCGTATCCCAGAAAGTACCGGTCATGGAGACCAGAGCCTGTCTCTTGGGATTGCGGGTCTGTGCCGCGGAGGCGACCAGAGGAGCGGAACCCATACCGGACTCATTGGAGAAGAGTCCGCGCGCGAAGCCGTAACGGCAGGCGCTCGCGATGGTGCTTCCCACGAAACCGCCGCCGACTGCCTTAGTCGTGAAGGCGGAAGAGATGATGACGCCGATGGCCTGTCCCAGGACGTCCGCGTTCATGACCAGGATGACCAGACATCCCAGTACATAGAAAGCTGCCATAAAAGGAACCAGCCTCTCGGACACTTTGGTGATGGACTGAATGCCGCCGATGATGACCAGCGCCACGATCGCGCTCAGGATCACTGCTACGATGATAGGGCTGACGCTGAAATTTGTTGTTATATTTGCCACGACGGCGTTTGCCTGCACGGTGCATCCGATACCGAAGGCGCACAGCGCCGCGAGAGAGGAGAACAGAATGCCCGCCCACTTGGCATTCAGGCCGCGGTCCAGCGCGTACATGGCGCCGCCGATCATGGTGCCGTTCTCACTCTTTACTCTGTACTTTACGCCGATGAGGGTCTCCGCATATTTGGTCGCGATGCCGAAGATACCGGTCATCCACATCCAGAAGACCGATCCCGGTCCGCCCATGGCGATCGCCGTGCCGACGCCGATAATATTGCCGGTTCCGATCGTAGAAGAAAGTGCCGTCGTCAGTGCGCCGAACTGAGAAACATCGCCCTCCGAGTCCTCGTCAGCTGTGACAGACATCTTGATCGCCTTGAAAATGTCCTTCTGGATGAACCCGGTCCGGATCGTCATAAAGATATGCGTGCCGAACAGCAGAATGATCAATGGCCATCCCCACAGGAAACTGTCAATGGTGCTAATGAGTTGTGCAAACATCTTTTCCCCTTCCTTCGCCGAGTCGGCGCTTCTTTCGCTTTCCCAGATCCCCCGAAACGAAAAGCGCAAATATACGCCGTCACTTCAGCGTGCTAAATATAATTCGAATACAACTTTACCACATCATAGGGCGAAAGTAAAATAAAAAAAGACTGTGAAGAATGTACGGCACTCTTCACAGCCTCCGATTCGGTCCGATTCGATTACGTATTTTTCTTACCGATTACTTCTTGGTCCTCTTCTGCAGCTCCTTGACAACTTTCGCAAGAGCGCGAAGCGCGTCATATGTCTCGTCTTCCGTCGCTTCATCGTTGACCAGGGTCGCATAAATCTTTACAAGCTTCAGCTGAGACTTGCTCTTGATCGTCTCGCCCATGCTCAGAAGCTTAATATTGCCGTCACCGTTCTCGTCGACATAAGCGGTATCCGGGAAACTGTTGTCGTTTGTATCGTCCAGGTACAGATTGAATTTGCCGTCTCCCGTCAGGTCGAGAGCGAGCAGATCCGGCGAGCCGTTTCCTGTTGTGTCAACAAGAGCCGCATCCGCTATTTTGTCGCCGTTCAGGTCGATGAGAATGCGGTCATCCTCGATCGCAAGAACACTGATCTTCGCCGCGTTGATCGCGCTTGTAAATTTTTTCTTTGTCTGCTTTAAAGTTGCCATGTTGAGCCCCCTCCGATTATTGTCGTTCTTTCATTATGCAGCTGCTTAGCCGCTTATCCTGGGATTTGAACAGTATATATATTTAGTATATTCCAAATCGAGTTCAAATCAAGCGTTCACCACACCGTAACGCGTGCAAAAATGAAACAAACATCACATTTCCTTCAATGTGTATTTTGTCACGTTAATTTTTGCGGCGCCGCTGCAGACAAAGGAGATTCCGTCTGCCGCCGCATCCGTATAGATGGTGGCCGTGAGCACCTTCTCCCCGTCGTTCACAAAGATCTCGGCGCTGAATCTGTCCAGGATCAGCCGCAGCTTTAACCTGCCGCTGTCGTGGCTGACTTCCGCCCGTCTCTGGTGAATGATCGCCCTGCGAGAGCCCGAGAATTTCCGGTCTATTTTGACCGTGGATTCATAGGGGCGGAAACTCACGCCCGTATGGAATGTCTCATTTTGCGCAAAGCGCATGGCAAACTTCCTGTAGATCTCTTTGCCCTCCACGGGCTCCACTTCCAGCTCCAGGTCGATGAGACGGCCGCTCACATCCGCCAGGGTGACTTCGCCGTCCTCTACGAGGACGTCTCTGTAGCGGACCGGTTCAGTTCGCAGCGCTTCCAGCTCCCGCACAGGCCTCTGGTAGAGCCGCCCGTTTACTACAGACAGCTCCCTCGGTATGCTCATCTGCCCGAACCAGGGCGTGGACTTGGTGTGCAGGTTGCAGGTATCCCAGTTCTGCATCCAGCCGATCATGACGCGCCTTCCGTCGGGCGTCAGGATGGTCTGAGGCGCATAGAAGTCGATCCCGTAGTCGATGGCGTGATCTCTCTCCGGCTTGAAATCGCAGGTCTCCCTGTTATAGCTGCCGATCATGCAGAAAGTGCCGTTCCCGTTGTGATACTCCAGTCCGGAAGGCAGCATATCCTGGGCGCTGGCCAAAAGCACGTACTTGCCGCCGAGCTCGAAGAAGCCCGGACATTCCCACATCTGTCCCAGTTTGTGGTCGTCCTTGATCAGAGGCTTCACAAAGGACCAGTGGACGCCGTCCTCGCTCCTGTAGAGCAGGATCTGGCCGCCGTGGTGGACATCCTGGTTGGCCAGGACCGCGCGAAATGTGCCGTCCTCCTCCGTCCAGACCATGGGATCCCTAAAGGCGTAGGGATTTCCTCCCTCCGGGAGGTCCTTGCCCGTGATCACCGGATTTCTGGCGTACTTTACGTAGTTGTCGCCGTCGCCGAACGCCAGGTTCTGCGTCTGCACTTCCTGCTCTACCCCGTCTTCATCGATGATCAGGGTCCGTCCGGTGTACATGAGCATCTGTCTGCCGTCCTCGAGCGTAATCGCGCTTCCGGAGTAGCAGCCGTCCCGGTCGTAAGGCCGGTCAGGCGCCATGGCTGCCGGCAGGTAGCTCCAGTGGATCAGGTCCTCGCTCACCGCGTGTCCCCAGTGCATCGGTCCCCAGTGGGAGTCGTATGGATGGTACTGATAAAACATGTGATACTGCCCGTCGTAACAGGAGAATCCGTTCGGGTCGTTCATCCAGCCCACTCTGGCGCTTAAATGGAAGGCCGGGCGGTCTTCGGCCTTGATCAATTTCTCTTTTTCTTCTTCGTATCTTCTGGCGTCTCTTAAAACCTGACTCATTTTCTATCCTTCCCGGTCAGAATAAAGGAGCATGAAGCCATTCGCCCCATGCTCCTGCTTCTTATTATCTCATATGCAGTTCAAATCTCGTCCTTCATGCTGTCTTCCAGCGCGTCCACGATCGTCTCCACCACCTTCGTCGCCTTCTTCTGCACGCTCTCCGGCGCGTAAGGGAAGGTATAGGAGACGTCGGAGGCCTCAAGGAGCGGCAGGTCGTTGACGGAATCGCCGATTCCGTACAGCTTGATCTCTCCGTAAGTCTCTCTCATGTACTCGCGCAGGAACTCAACACCCTTGCCCTTGGAGCATCCCTTGGGCGCGATGTCGATCTCGATGACGTTCTGGAACGCGTTTACGCTCTCGCCCCAGATCTCGTTGATCTCCGCGGCCATTCTCTCCGCCTCGTCCAGGCTCTCCGTGTGGATGCTGACCTGGTGGATCAGCCCCTTGGGGCAGTCCGCGACGCTCTTGACGACATAGTACTTGCCCGGATAATCCATGGGGGCAAATACGCAGATATCGCCTTCGACGTCCAGCGTGAACCTGTAATTCTCGATGCCGTACTTGTCAAGGATCTCCTGGGCCACGACCGGATCCACGCCGCGCTTTCTGATCTCCTTCAGGTCCTTGTCCACGATGTTGGCGCCGCTGCTGGTGATAAAGAAATCCGGCTCCACAAATCCTGTAATGAAGGGGGTCAGGCCGCCCACCTGTCTGCCGGTGCACAGACCGAAGAGATGTCCGGCCTTCTGATACTCGCGAATCTTTTCCACGTTCTCGGCTGGGAGCTTGCGGTCGTCCTCCGCCTTGTAGAAATACAGTGTCCCATCAAAATCACTTGCAAAAACCTTCTTCATGATTCTGGTCTCCTTTCAGGTTCCGGGCCTCAGACTACGAAATCATCCTTGACGGACGGTTTGATCTTCCATATTTTGACCTGTACGTCGCCCTGGGCCGCGTAATTGAACTCCTCGGATGTCGGGTAGCTGTGGGCTGTAAACGTCGCTTCTCCGTCGTTTGCAAAATATTCCACGGAGCTTCTGTCAACGAAGATCTCCAGTTTTCTCAGGCCTTTCTTAAGAGGCATCTCCAGCACTTCGCCGACCTGCTCGTTGCAGCGGTTGGTCATGCCCCTCTTGTCGAAGGTGCAGACGCCTCTGGCCGCATCGTAGTGCATGGTCAGGCCGCCGCTTCCGTCCGCCTTTGTGAACAGGTTGAAATCCGCGTCTGAGTCGCCGAAGAGCACCTGGATCTCGCAGGCCGCAGGGATCATGCCGTTCGCAGGCAGTTCTCCGTCGCGCAGGTCATAGACGCCGGGCACCGGAGTCTGAATGAGCTTTCCGTCTACGATGCGAAGCTCTCTGGGCAGGCTCATGCTGCCCTCCCAGTCCTCGGGCTCCGTGCAGTAGTGGTTGTCCGGAAGTCCGATCCAGCCGATCAGGATGGCCTTGTCGGGATCGCCCACATTGGAAGCGCCCTGGGCCGCATAGAAGTCAAAGCCGAAGTCCAGATACTGATAATCGCCATCCGGCGTGAAGGTCAGCGTGTCATAGTCCATCGTTCCAATCAGATAGACGTTGTGGTTTGTGCTCTCGGCCCTGCCCGGAAGTTTCGTGTACTGAGGGGAGAAGATAAGCAGGTCCTTGCCGCTGATATTGACGATGTAAGGGCACTCCCACATGCCGCCGAAGCTCTCGTAGCCCGGCACATGGAGCTGTCCGGCGAAGCTCCATCCGCTCAGAAGCTCCTTGGATTTATAGATCAGGATCGTTCCTTTTTTGTCCAAGGTCTGTGCGCCGATCAGGATGTAATACATCTGTTTCTCTTCGTTGTAGATGACCTTGGGATCTCTCTGATGCTCGCTGTAGTCGTCGCGGGGGCCGAACAGAGGCTCGGGGAGTTTGACCGGCTTGCCGTCTTCACCCAGATAGGCGGCGCAGGTCCAGGGTGTGCGTACCCAGTTCTCGTCCCTGTGGTTTCCCGTGTAGAAGAAATACAGATCGTCTCCTGCCGAGATCGCGGAACCGGAATGCGTGCCCTTGTTGTCGTAGTCGCGGTCGGGCTTGAGGCCGACGCCGGCATTCTTCCAGTGCACGAGGTCCTCGCTGGTCACGTGGTACCAGTACTTGAGTCCGTGGACGGCTCCCCAAGGGCACCACTGATAGAACAGGTGCCATACCCCTTTGTGATAAGTAAATCCGTTCGGATCGCTGGACAGGCCTGTCACGGGCTGCACGTGGTACAGCTGTCGGTAGACCGATTTCGAAATTCTTTCGTGAAGATCCCTGATCTCATCCGCGCTCTGAAGCACTCTGTAGCGCTCGTCTCTGCTCCATTCCCTCATAGGTAACCTCCCTGAATACAATATGGAAAATATCTATACTACTTTTTATTTTACCATAGTGCTTCCGATATTGGTAACTATTCAGGCCTGCGGCTTGTAGATATAGTAATAGGCGGCGGGAACGATCAGGCCTCCGCCGATGATATTTCCGATTGTGACAGGGAGGAGATTTCCGATCAGCATCTGTCCCGCGCTCACGGGAGCTCCCAGCATCATTCCGAGGGGAATGTAAGTCATGTTAGCCACGCTGTGCTCAAAGCCCGCAAAGACAAACATGGCGATGGGGAACCAGATGGCCAGGATCTTTCCGGCCAGGTCCTTGGCTCCCGCCTGCATCCAGCAGGCCAGAACGACCAAAATATTGCAGAGGACGCCTCGGATCAGGCCCTCCCCGAAGCTCATCGCCACTTTGGAAGTCGCCACAGCTACCGCTCTCTCTCCGAGCGCGCCGCCGTACAGGCCGCTCCCGGCCAGAAGGGCGGACAGAAACAGTGCGCCCGCAAAGTTACCCAGGTAGACCACCACCCAGTTGGTCAGCATCTGCTTCATGGAAATCTTTTTATCCGCCAGCGCCAGCGTCAGCAGACAGTTTCCCGTGAACAGCTCCGCCCCGCACAGGATGACCATCATAAGTCCCGCGGGAAAGAGAGAGGCTCCCACGAGCTTGCCCATCATCTGCTCGAATCCCGTCTCCGCGCCCGCCGTGGCGATCAGAAATACATGCGAGCCCAGCCCGATATAGATGCCGGCGAAGGTTCCCAGCAAAAACATTTTGGCGATCGGCAGATTTGCCTTTTTTGTTCCGTTTCCGATCCAGATCTGCAGAATCTCGGCCGGTGAATTTGTTCCCATAGCAATTCCTCCATTACAGCAATTCTCTATAAGTAAAAAGCGCGCCTGCGGGTTGTCCCGCAGACGCACCGACGCTTGCATTATACAAGTGGACTGGCCGTAATAGAAGTACTAAAACCACTAAAATACTGACTATTTACGGCTCATTCATGTAGTTTTTATCCCAAAATCCGAGTTATGCCATAGCAGCTGTGATGATAGCCATGGAATAAACCTCGATCGCGTTGCAGCCGCGGGAGAGGTCGTTGATCTGAGCGTTCAGACCCAGGAGGATCGGGCCGTAAGCTTCGAAGTTACCCATACGCTGAGCAATCTTGTAGCCGATGTTGCCTGCGTTGATGTCAGGGAAGATGAAGGTGTTGGCATAGCCTGCAACCTTGGAGCCGGGCTTCTTCTGCTGGCCTACGTTGGGTGCAACAGCTGCGTCGAACTGCATCTCGCCGTCGATCGGAAGATCAGGATACTTCGCCTGAGCCTTCTTTGTGGCATTCTGCATCTTGGTTACAGAATCATCCTTAGCGGATCCTGCTGTGGAGAAGGAAAGGAAAGCGACCTTGGGATCGATACCGAATACCTTCGCGCACTCAGCGGTCTCGCCGCAGATCTCAACCAGATCATCCTCTGTAGGATTGATGTTGATCGCACAGTCGCCCATGGCGATAACTTCTCTTTCACCGGTAGCCGCGCCGCGGACCAGAATGAAGCAGGAAGAAACGATGCTGTTGCCGGGTTTCGTCTTGATGATCTGCAGAGCAGGACGAACCGTGTCAGCTGTGGAATAGGTGGCGCCGCCCAGCAGGCAGTCCGCAATACCCATCTTTACAAGCATGGTTCCGAAATAGTTAGGCTGAGAGAGGATCGGTCTGGCCTTCTCGGGGGTCATTCCTTTGCTCTTTCTCAGTTCGCAGAAAACATCAACCATCTCGTCAAAGCGATCATACTTGAGAGGATCGATGATCTGTGCGCCGCGAATGTTGTAGCCTTCCTCTTCCGCTGCATCCGTAATCTCGTCTACGTTGCCGACCAGAATAGGGGTCAGGAAATTGCTTGCCAGAAGACGGGAAGCCGCCTCAAGGATTCTTGCATCTGTTCCCTCTGTGAAGACAATCGTCTTGGGATTTGCTTTCAGTTTTTTAATCATTCCGCCAAAGCCATAAGCACTCATTTGTAATACCTCCTAAACTAATGTTGTAATCATCCTTGAACACAATATATCACAAAAAACGACCAACAGACCAACTTAATTGTTTATCTTTCAGGACAATCGGATAGTTATTTTTTTGACACAATTTTTTTTCCCGGCTGTATTTGCCATGATTATTATTTTGCCAGTCGAAGGCTCCTGTAGCGGTTCACGCAGCTGTAGATCTCCTGGATCCTGGGCATGGCCATGGCCGGGATGTTATACCTGCTGTCCGCCAGGGAGGTCAGTCCGCCCTTATCAATCTTTTGGCGCAATAGCTCCAGCGCCTCCGAAACCGTGCGCTTTCCGTCAAAGCACTCTGCCTCCAGCACCTTCAGGCACTGGGCCAACGCCTGCACCTGCTCCCTGTCCACGATCTGCTCGACACCCCTCAGGTCCACGCTCTCCCGGTTCAGGCTGAAGCTGTCCTTGCCGGTCACTTTGGACTTGACGCGTCCTCCGTGGCTTTCCGGCCGTCTTCCCGGCAGAGGCCTTCTGTCAAAAGACGGCCTGCCCGGATACGCGGCAGAGATCTTCTCCGCTCCCCGGCTGTCAAACTTCTGCGCCGCTGCCTTCGCCTTGGCGGTGATCGCAAACGGCACATACTCGTCCATCTGGATCACCCTGTCCGCCACATGGAAATAGGCGCCCGAACTGCCCGCCACCAGCACCGTGGAGATTCCCTCCTTCTCGTACAGAGCGCGCACCCTGGCGATAAAGGGCGTGATCGGCTCCTTCTCCCCCTCCACGACGCTCGCCATCAGCTCGTCGCGCAGCATGAAGTTGGTCGCGCAGGTGTCCTCGTCGATCAGGAACGTCCGGCACCCGGCCTCAATGGCTTCCACCGTTCCGGCCGCCTGGGAAGTGCTCCCGCTCGCATTCTCGGAGTAGAAATGGCTGCAGTCCGCCCCGCTGGGCAGGTTATTGATAAACATGGAGATATCCGTCCCGCAGATTCTCCTGCCGTCTTCCGCGCGTAGCTTTACAGCTGTCTCCTCCGTGATCACCAGCTCTCTTCCGTCGCCGCCCACATGGTTGTAGACGCCCCGCTCCAGCGCCTGCAGCAGCGTTGACTTCCCGTGATAGCCGCCGCCCACGATCAGCGTGATCCCCTTGGGAATCCCCATTCCGGTCACGTCTCCCCGGTTCGGCAGCGGGATCGTCACCCGCATCTCCTCCGGCGACCGGAAAGACACGGCATTTCTCATGGGCCTTTGCGAGACGCCGCTCTCCCTGGGCAGGACCGCCCCGTCGGCGATAAAAGCAACCAGCCCGTTTTCTTTCAAGAACCTTCGCACGGCAGCCTGGTCGTCGGCCAGCTCCGCCGCTGCGGTGAGCCTTTCCTCATCTTCCTTGTGCCAAAAAAGTGCCCTCTCCACAATCCTCGGCAGAAAATCGAAAAGAATCTTGATCAATTCTCCCGCGTTGACCGACCTCCCGTTTGCCGGAAAGCCGATCTCCAGGCGCAGCAGAATATCTCCGCTCGCCTGCTCCACCTCGCAGGACGTCCTCTTCAGGATTTCCTGCCCCGGCCTCGAGCACTCGATCAGCCCGCTCTTTCCGGAGCCGGACGCTTTGAAGGAATATTTTGACGCCTCTGCCGCAAAAGCTCTCAGAAGCCCGTCCTCAAAGGCCGTCTTCCTCACTTCGCTCTTGTACAAAGCGGGCGGAAATCCGCTCCTGTCTCCCCGCACCTTCACACTCACTTTGGAAGGCGCCGCAAAGGGGTCTCCCTGCACGTGGTCTATGTTCAGGTCGAAGGCTCTGAATTTCCAGCCGCCCGCCAGGCCCTTGTAGGCCGGGTAGCCCCTGTGGTCGATCTTCTGGATTTCCTGCCTGAGTTCTGTGTCTGTTTTCATAGTGTTCTCCTTTGAGTTTTTACTAAACTTGCCCTGCACAACCATACGATTTGGATAATTATTCTTGTTCGTCGGGCTCCTCCGGGCGGAACCAGCCCGGCACTTGCCCTGCACAACCATACGATATGGAAAACAATTGTTTTTCGTCGGTCACCCTTGGCCGGAACCTGCCCGGCACTTGATCTGCTCACCCATACGATATGGAAAATAATTCTTATTCGTCGGTCACCTCTGACCAGAACCAGCCTGGCACTTGCTCTGCACAGCCATACGATATGGAAAATAATTCTTGTTCGTCGGTCACCCTTGGCCGGAACCAGCCCGGCACTTGCCCTGCACAACCATACGATTTGGAAAATAATTCTTGTTCGTCGGTCTCCTCTGGCTTACGCGATGACAAATCTCCTTACTGGCATCCTTAATACTTCTATGATATACTGTGTCAAAGTGTTAAAGCGTACTTTAACATGGAAGAATTGTGCCGTCGAACAGCGGCGGCGGAATGGAGAATTATTATGAAGATCAGCGAAATACTTAAATCTGAACCGATAACCATTTCCATGGAGGTATTCCCTCCAAAATCCGATGTTAAGCTTGATTCCGTGCGCGCCACTGTACGTGAGATAGCCCGCCTGAAGCCCGCCTTCGTCAGTTGTACTTATGGAGCAGGCGGCGGCACCAGCCGCTACACTGTCGAGATCTCACAGGATATTATGGAAGAAGGAGTGGCTTCTATGGCCCACCTCACCTGTATCAGCTCAACCAGAGACAGTGTGCACGATCAGATTGCCAGAATAAAAGACGCAGGTATACAAAACATACTCGCTCTCAGAGGCGACATCCCGGCCGGGATGGATTTTCCCAGCCCCCGCTACTACGAACACGCCATACAGCTTGTCGAGGAAATCCGAAGAGATTATCCAGAGGCCTGCATCGGAGGTGCCTGCTACCCCGAGAAACATCCTGACGCCTTCAATAAAGATGAGGACATCAGGCACATCAAAGAAAAAGTGGACGCAGGCTGCGACTTTTTGACTACGCAGATGTTCTTCAACAACTCAATCTATTACAATTACCTCTATCGCCTCAGAGAAGCGGGCGTCACCGTTCCTATTCTTGCCGGTATCATGCCCGTCACCAGCCGCCGTCAGATGGAGCGCTCGATCCAGCTTTCCGGCTGTGTGATCCCGCCCGAGCTCACCGCTCTGGCGGACCGCTTCGGGGACTCTCCCGAGGCTATGCAGCAGGCAGGAATCCTGTACGCCTCCCACCAGATCATTGATCTGATTGCCAACGGCTGCGGACATATCCATGTCTATACAATGAATAAGCCTGAAGTCGCCGCAGGAATTCTTAACAATCTGAAAGGAATTCTGTGATACCGGATCATCTGTGATTCCGGGTGATGATAACATGATTTTACAGCAAAAACCGGACTTTGGAGTCCGGTTTTTTGTGTGCAAAGCTCGCAGGGTGTGCCGCAGGACATACCTCCTGCGGCACCTGATCAGCAGTGGCAACTCAAATCAACCACAATGCTGAACGAATGCCGCAGGACATAACTCCTGCGGCACCCTGATTAGCATTAACAGTCCAAATCAGCCATAATGCTGAACAAATGCTGCAGGACATACCTCCTGCGGCACCTGATTAGCATTAGCAGCTCAAATCAGCCCCAATGCTGAACAAGTGCCGCAGGACATACCTCCTGCGGCACTAGATTAGCATTAGCAGCCCAAATCAGTCACAATGCTGAACAAATGCCGCAGGACATAACTCCTGCGGCACCTGATCAGCAGTGACAACTCAAATCAACCACAATGCTGAACAAATGCCGCAGGACATACCTCCTGCGGCACCTGATCAGCAGTGTGTCACTAGATACGTCCCCGTGACACATCACTCTCTCCTGAGCGCATCAATAGGATTAAGATTCGCCGCCTGTACGGACGGCAGAAATCCGAAGATCACGCCAATAGCCATCGAAAACAGAACACTCAGAACAATAGCCGGTATGCTGATCGCGACCGGCGTGCCGGCCGCTTTGGAAATAACTTCCGCGAGGATGATGCCCGATATGACGCCAATGATGCCGCCCAGACTTGTGAGCACCACGGCCTCGGTAAGAAATTGTGCCAGAATCCGGCTGTTCCTCGCTCCGAGGGCCTTTTTGAGTCCGATCTCATTGGTTCTCTCCGTCACGGAGACCAGCATGATGTTCATGACGCCGATTCCGCCGACCAGAAGAGCAATACTGGCGATCCAGATCAGCAGGCTGTTGGTGCTGTTGGCCAGTTCCTGCTTGTTGCGCGCCTTCTCCAGAAGGTCCTCCGCCTTGTAGGAGACCGCATCTTCTCCCGAGCTGCTTCCTCCCACAGATCTTTTCATGATCTGCTCGACCTTCCGGCCCACTTCGCTCATCCTTTCCGTGGACACCGCCCTCACGACGCAGTCCTGCGGCTCATCGTAATTGTACAGGATCGGCCAGTCCGCGTCGGGAATCAGGACAAGTCCGAACTCCTCCCGGGTGTACGTCTCGTAATCCTGCAAAGTCTCGATCACCGGCTGGAAATTGTCCGCTTTTCTGATCAGGCCCACCACAATAAAAGGCTCTCCCAGAAGATCAACCGTCCGTCCGACCGGGTCTTTTCCGGGAAACAGAAGCTGCCCGGCCTTCTCATCCAGAAGCGCCACTTTGCGGAATCTCTTATAATCCGATTCCACAAAAGGCCTTCCCTGATAGACGATGTATCCGACTGTCGATAAATAGTGGGAATCCACCCCGAAGAGACTTCCTCCCGTAAGGGAATTGACGCCTGCCGTGATCTCGGAGGCGTATTTTCTCTTCAGATAAAAAGATGCGTCCGCCACTCCGTCCAGTTCCCGGATCTCTTTGACCTGCGAATCCGTGACCGGAATCACATTCCCGGGCATTCCCGCGTCCATCCAGTATTCCGATTCTCCCTGTTGCAGAGAGATCGTCACGTTATTATTTCCTGCGCCGATCAGATTCTGCATGATCTGCTCGTTCGTCCCCTTGATAGTGGAAACGATGGCTATGATCGATGCGATACCGATGATCACACCCAGCATGGTCAGAAAGGAACGCAGCTTATGCGACCAGATTCCTTTCAGCGCAAGCCTGATATTTTCGCTCATATCCGTACTCCTCATGTCTGTCCACGGATCAATCTCAATTCACGGCTCGCCGTGCGAGCTCGCCGCGCCGCGTGCGGGCTGCCATAAGGCAGCTTCTTCCGCTCCGCACGCGTGTGCATCACTTAAACATCACCGTGCGAGCTCGCCGCGCCGCGTGCGGGCTGCCGTAAGGCAGCTTCTTCCTCTCCGCACTCGTGTGCATCACTCACGGCTCGCCCCGCGAGCCGCCGCACCGCCCGGCTCCCTCTCACTCATAAAGCTCTCTCATCGACGCCTCTCTGGTCTTTGCCCCCTCTTTCACGTTTTTGCCGTAAGGGAACGCGACCCAGTCGCTCGCGCTCAGCCCGTCGAGCACTTCGTATCCGTTATCGCTCAGCGTCCCGGTGATGATGTACTGCTTTGCAAGTTTTCCGTTTTCATCCCGCTTGTAGACATATTTTTTGTTGCCTTCTTCCCTGACAAAAGCTTTCAGCACTGTCAAAGTATTGCTCGACCCGGCACTCTCGGAAGTCGTGTAAGATACCTCGACCCACTCGCCGTTCATCATCTGAGCACTCTTGTCATTCACAACGGCCGTAAAAGGATAATACGTTTCCGTGCCGCTGCCGTCAAACATCCCCGTGCTGTCGGGGTAAGGGGAAATGCTCTTGATCTCCGCCGGGTACTGCCCGCCGGTCTGCCAGGAAGTCACCATGACTATGTCCCCTTCTTTGATGGTCCCCAGTTTGCTCTCCTTGATGCCGCTCTTTACATAGAGTCCCTCAGTTCCGGAGACAGTGATAAACGCGCTTCCGTCCGTCGGCGGTGCCTTCGGATCTCCCGCCGTCTTGATGATGCCGTCCATGCCGGCGGTCACAACGCCCTTGTCCAGCGCATTCTGGGCCTTCTCAATCTTGATCTCGGACTCCTTGAGGTCCACCTGCAAGTCTCTGAGCTTATCCTGGGCTTCCCGTCTCGCTTTTGCCAGCTCATCGCTCGAGTAGCTGACGTCACCAGACAGGAGCTGACTTCCGCTTCCCGTGCCCGTGCCGGGTGCCGAGGCTGTCGCGGGAACCGACTCTCCGCCGGCTGCGTTATCATCCTGGGCCGGTTCCTCCCCAGGCTCCTCCTGAGTCTCCTCCTCAGGCACCTGCGCCGGCTCCTCGGACACCTGGGGCTGCTCCTCAGGCTCCGGTGCAGGCTCTTTCGGCTCCTCGGACTCCTGTGCAGGCTCTTGTGTCGGCTCTTTCGACTCCTCTTCCGGCTTCGAAGGCTCCGCCGGAGTCTCTTCTTCCTTAGTCAGATCAGTGTTTTCCGAATTCACAGGCGGAACAATTTCATCCTTTTCTTCATCCTTCTGTCTCGCCAGCAACTCCTCTATTTTTTCGCGTCTCAAGTCAATGAGTGCCTGAAGCTGTTCATCAGTCAGGTTCTTAAAGAACGCTTCCATTTTTTCCGGATCCAGACTTGCAATTTGAGTGTCTGTCATCTCCGTGAATAGTTTGGTAAGAACCTTATTGTCCAGTTCTTTAATCTGAGTTTCGCTTAACCCGTTTAAAAACGTTGCTATAACACTTGGATCCAGCTCCCCAATCTGCTTCGCCGAAAGCTTCTGCAGAAAAGCAGACAGAACCACCGGCTCCATCGCCTGAATCTGCTCCTTTCTGGCATTCTCCAAAAGCATCGTCAACATGGCAGCCAGAGAGTCCGAATCGATCCCTTCGATCTGCTCTGTTGTCAGGTTCTCCGAGAGTCCCTTAAACATGACGGAGAGCGTCTTCCCGTCCAGAAGAGCCGCCGCTGCCGCAAACTCCTCTGCAAAATTCTCCTTGTAAAGGTCATTCCCGCACAGCTCATTAAGCATCCCCGCAAGCAGCGCTCCGCGCTCTGCCAGCTGCTCTTCCTTTTTATCGGATTCCGGTGTGATCAGGAGCTTATCCATGAGAGCTGCCAGCCATGCGCCGCGCTCCTCCTCCGGGACATCCGTCAGGATCTTCCTCAGAAGCTGTGCCAGTTCTTCCGGCTTGTTCATGGAGGCATAGCTTGTTTTTCCCGTCGCCGTGTCCACTTCGATGTCATACAGAGGATCCAGAAGCATGATATCCGTGATCCACGCTTTCTGCAGCGCCTGGGCGCTGTCTCTGACCTGCAGAGCTATGTAGAGATGCTTTGCCTTTTTCTTTGCCGCCGCTTTCTGCCATTTTTTGATAAAGTCCCTGGTGATTACGACCGAATCGCCTTTGCACAGAAAGACATAGGGCGTTTCTTCCGATCCCAGGAACACGTCCTCGGGATCGTCACTGACAGGCTTTGCGTCCGCCTTCAGGATGTGCTCGTGCACCTGCGCCTTGCTGAGTGTGTCCACCTGGTCGAATTCGCCAAAATCCCATACCAGGTCAAAATCTCCCCCGTCGGAAGTCGGTGAAGTATTTTCCAGGATCTTGATATTTTCCTTGGCGACCGTGATCGCGAGCTCTATTTTCTCCCGATTGAGCTTTTCCTTCTCGAGCTTGAGCTCGGTGCCCCTGGTGTCGTAGCGAAGCAGCACGTCGCCCTTGTGGACGGCCTGTCCCTCCTGCACCAGCACTTCCTCAACCTTTTCCGTATCGGACAGATAGACATTCTGCTCGGCCTCCGTGGTGATCATACCGGTCACACTGTTCTGCCAGTCCAGGTAATTGCCGTAATTGAGGTCAGCGACCGGCAGCACTGCCACTGTCGAGGAAGTGGTCGAGCGCACCCCTGCCACGATCCCTGCGACAATCGCCGCCGCAAGGACCAGGGAGATGCCTCCTGCCATCACTTTCTTTTTATTTCCTTTGAGGTTGTTAAACATTTCCAGTTCTCCTCCGGATTCGATTTCGTTCCGCTTTAATCAAAACTCACACAGTGAGCCCCTGCGTCCCGCTCCGTCTCATCCTTCTTCCACGTGTCCCAGTTCTCCGTCCCGGATCTCCACTCTGTTCCTGGCGCGCCCGGCGATCCCCTGGTCGTGCGTGATCATGAGCACTGTCACGCCTTCGGCGTTGAGTTCTTCGAACAGATCCATGACCTGGGCTCCCGAGTGGGAGTCCAGCGCTCCCGTCGGCTCGTCCGCAAGGACGATCCTCGGGTTGTTGACGAGCGCTCTCGCGATCGCCACTCTCTGCTTCTGGCCGCCGGAGAGCTGGTTGGGCAGAAAGTCCATCCTGTCCGTGAGTCCTACGCGGGCCAGTGCCTGCTCCGCCCTTTCCCGCCTCACTCTGCGCGATATGTTGGCGTAGGTCAGGGGCAGCTCCACATTTTCGAGGGCCGTCTGCCCTCCCAACAGCTGGAAATTCTGAAAGACAAATCCGATCTTCTCAAGGCGCAGATCCGCCAGTTCGTTTTCCGTCAGGCTCCCCACGTCCCTCTCATCGATCAAAAGACTGCCGCTTGTAGCCTTATCCAGGCAGCCGATCAGGTTCATCAGCGTGGACTTGCCGGATCCGGAAGGACCGATGATCGCCGTGTAGTCCCCTTCTTCCATGGTAAAATTTATGTTCTTAAGTACAGAAACCTCTATTTTGCCCTGGTAATAGCTCTTGAAAAGATTTCTGCACTCCACGATCTTCTTCATCACTGCCCTCCGACCACATCAAGAAGCCCTTCTGCGGGTGTACTTTCTTCGCCGGCAGGCCCCTCTCCTCCTTCGGGCACGCCCTCCTCGCCGGCAGGCACCTCTCCTTCGGGCGAGCCTTCCATGCCTTCCGGAATTCCCTCTGTCTGCGCAGGCGCCGCTTCGGCGGAATCATTCATCTCTCCGCTACCGTCGCCGGTTTCTTCCGCAGGCTTTTCACTCATCGGCGCCGTCTTCATGCCGGCGCTCAGAGACGGATCGGGAACGCAGATAGCATCTTCGAGCGTCAGGCCGTCTGAGATCTTCACCTTGTCCAGCTCCTCCCTGACTTCCGCGATCGTGACTTCCTGTTTGGCCAGCCTGCCGTGGGAATCCTTCCAGACAAAAGGGTGCTCCGGATCGGTCTGATCCACCATATAGGAAGGAAGCCAGATGCCTTCGGTCATGCCTTCTTCTCCCTGCTCCAGGTCGGGCTCCACGTAGACGTGCTGTCCCATGATCAGGCCTTCGCTGCTGTCAAGTTCCACATAAAAAGGATAGCGGGTGCTCCTGCTGCTCTCGGAGTTCACCCCCATGAAGTTCCCGCCTTCCGAGCTGACCGCGTTCTCTGTGTCAATCTTGGTGATCGTCCCCTTCCAGGTATTGTCATTGACCCTCGAATGGACGATGACGGGCGCGTCCACGTAGAGGTCGCCTATATTTTGCTCGTTTACGGTTCCCTTTACCCGGTAGTTGCCCACTTTCATTACTGTGATGAAGCTATTGTCGCCGGAGCCCTGGTTGGACGAAGAGCCGCCCTCGTTGATGCTCTTTACGACGCCGTCGATCCCGCTCGTCACTTCCGCATTCTCGATGTTGTCCTCGAGCTTTTCGATCTCCGCTTCTTTCATCTCGATGTCCAGTTCCTTGTCCTTGAGGGAGAGATTCTGCTCCTTGATCTGGACCGTGTAGTTGGCCTGCTCCGAAGAGGAAGCTTCCCTCTTTTCTTTCTCCAGCTGCGCGATCGCTTCCACCGTGCTGTCATATTCATTGTGCAGCCGCTCCAGGTCTATCTCCGCCTGCCTGAGGTCTTCCTCATATTTAGTCGTATCATAAGCAAAGAGGACTTCGCCCTCTTTTACTTCATCACCTTCCGAGACGAAGATCTCCTTGACGTCGACATCGCTGTTTTTGGACACCGACCAGGTTCCCTGCGGCTCGATGACGCCCGAATAGCGGTTGATCATGCCCAGGGACGCGTTCTGTCCCGTCAGGTTTTCAACCGTCTCCACATAGGCTGTTCCTTCATTCAGACTGCCTGATCCTGCGCGCCTGAAGATCAGCACCGCGGCTATGATCAGTGCCACAGCAGCGATCGCGATCCATTTCTTATTCTTCTGAATAAAATCAACCATAATATTTACTCTTTTCTTTAATGCTTTTCTTTACCGGGGATTGCCCCCTAAGAGTTATACGTCAAAAGATCGCAAAATCCAACTGTCGGATCAAATCTCTTGTCAGTCTCTCCCGGCATTCTTCTTTCTGCCTCTCTTCAGTATAAATCGATTCCCCTGTGCTTTTGTGTATTTTTAGTGAAAAGGCCGCGTCCTTACGCGCTCAGGAACAAGGCGCGCAGAGCGGGCCTCCGCACTGCACAGGCCGCCCCTCCCCCTGAAAAGAAAAACTCCGCACACCACCATCCGGTGTACGGAGTCTCTTCTCACATTGTCAGGACTCGCCATACGAGCCTCTGCTTACTGTTCTTCCACAATTCTGATCGTATCGATGACCTGGTCCTCATAAGGCCTGTTGTTCCACCTGTTCGTGGGAACGGAGGCGATCTTGTCGACGACTTCGATTCCCTTTACTACCTTGCCGAACGCCGCGTACTGGCCATCCAGATAGGCCGCGTCTGCATGCATGATAAAGAACTGGCTGCCTGTTTTTTCCATTCCCTTACAGACCAAGTCTGACGATCACCGCTCGCTTGTCCAGCTCCGCATGCCGCTTCACCGCGGTCATCCTGGAGTAATGAGCGGCGCCTTCCGTCAGCATAGGGTCGTTAAAGATCAGTTCGTTGACGTCGCTGCCGATCAGGAGCATACACTGCGCCCCGTCGATCCATCGGACTGTCCTGCCGTCCTTCTTGCACAGCCAGCTGTATCCGGGATGGGTCGGCTTCATTCCTTCGCTCGCCCAGTAAATGACCGGCACTCCTTTGTTTATGCCTTCCGCCAGAAGCTCGTCGGTCGATTTTCCCGTCGCGTCTTCCGCCCTGTAAGGCAGCCCTTTCTGCGCGAAGCAGTCGTTCATCGCCTTGACGAGCACCCCCGGATAGCATCCGTAGGAATTCCTGTCATAAGGACTTCCGGCGAACTCCTTGTCCGGATCGGGGCCGCTCAGCTGCCCCTCCTTGCGCCTCATCTGTCCCTGCGGCAGAAAGAAGTCTACAAATTCATTCACGCTGATCCTGATTCCGAGATATCGCAGAAGCATCACTGCGCACAGGCACTCATCGCCTGCCGGCCATTCGTCTGTCTGCTCTATATGCGGAACCTTCAGAATAGTTCCCACAACAGCCTCCTTGTCATGGCTCGTCAGACGAGCCGCTGCTTTGGTCTCCTACTGATTGGCACCGGACATGTGCTTTTCGTAGAATTCGTTGATCTTTTCGTAAGTATTCTCGTCGATTACATGTTCAATGCGGCACGCCTCTTCCGAGGCCGTCTCTTCATCGACTCCCATCGCCACCAGTACTTTTTCCAGAAGCTGATGTCTTCTGTAGGTCCTCTGCGCGATTTTTTCTCCCAACGGAGTCAGAGTGATATAGCCATTCAGGTCCATCTCCACCATGCCCTCGGATTTGAGTTTCTTCATAGCGATACTGATGCTGGGCTTTGAATAGTTCATCTCATTGACGATATCGATCGATCTGACATTCCCTTTTCTCTCACGGAGGATCAGGATAGTCTCCAGATAATCTTCCGCCGACTCATGACTCTTTTTCATAGTAACAACCCCTTATAACGAAAATTCAAAAATAACCGCTCCATACGCCGGAAGATCAAACTCGATGTACTGCTCACGTCCATCACACTCACCCTTCTTGGCCTTGAGTACTTCCGGAACACTCGTCTCGCCGGCGCCGCCGAATACAAGCTCTGTGCTGTTGAGGATGCACTTGTACTGCTTGCGCACCGGAACTCCCACTCTGTAGCCTTCGCGCTTCATGGGCGTCATATTCAGGATAAACAGAAGGCTCTTCTTCTGGGAAGGGCACTTGCGGAAGAAGGAATAGATGCTTCTGTCCGCGTCGTCCGCGTTGATCCACTCAAAGCCCGCCCAGTCGTCGTCGATCTCGAACATGCACTTGTGGCTTCTGTAGATCTCCAGAAGTCTCTGTACGTAATACTTCATCCCGATGTTGAGATAGTTGTCGTCCTTGCCTTCTTCCAGTCTCCACCACTCGAGCTCCGTCGCTTCGTTCCACTCGTGCTCCTGTCCGAATTCCTGTCCCATGAACAGCAATTTTTTGCCCTCGTGGCCGAACATGAAGGTGTAGCCTACGCGCAGGTTCGCGTACTTGTCCACCTTGTAGCCGGGCATCTTGTTGACCATGGAGCACTTGAGGTGCACGACCTCGTCGTGGGACAGAGGCAAAATATACTTCTCCGCACCGTTGTAGCTCATCGCGAAGGTGAGTCCGTTGTGATCGCCCTTTCTCATGATCGGGTCAAGCTTCATGTACTCGCAGAAATCGTGCATCCAGCCCATGTTCCACTTGAAGGAGAATCCAAGTCCTCCGTCCTCGGGCTTTGCCGTGATCTTGGGCCATGCTGTGGACTCCTCGGCAATAGTAAGGAATCCCGGATACTCGCCTTTGATCACCGAGTTGAGGTGCTTGAAGAACTCGATCGCGTCGAGGTTCTCGTTTCCGCCGTACTTGTTGGGAAGCCACTGTCCTTCCTTCTTGCCGTAGTCCAGATACAGCATGGAAGCCACTGCGTCGACTCGGATTCCGTCGATGTGGTACTCGTTGATCCAGTAGCGCACATTTGCGATCAGGAAGTTGGAGACTTCATGCTTTGCCAGGTTGAAGATCCTTGTGCCCCAGTCGGGATGCTGGCCGCGGCGCGGATCGGGATCTTCATAGATGCAGGTGCCGTCGAATTCGGCCAGGCCGAAATCATCGGGGCAGAAGTGAGCGGGCACCCAGTCGAGGATGACACCGATATTGTTCTTGTGCAGAGTGTCCACCAGGTACATGAAATCCTTCGGATGGCCGTATCTGGATGTGGGAGCATAGTAGCCCGTCACCTGATAGCCCCAGGATCCGTCAAAAGGATGCTCGGAAATGCCCATGAGTTCCACATGGGTAAATTTCATGACCTTGAGATAGTCGACCAGGCGGTCAGCGAACTCTCTGTAGTTGTAGAAGCCGTCCGCCGTTCCGTCGGGATGCTTCATCCAGGAGCCGATATGGCACTCGTAAACGGCCAGAGGCTCGCGGTTGGGGTCCTTCCCCTTGCGGGCGTTCATCCAGCGGGTGTCGCCCCATTTATAACCCGAAATATCCACGGTGCGGGACGCGTTTCCGGGGCGAAGTTCCGACCAGTTCGCATAAGGATCTGCCTTGTACTTCTTACTGCCGTTAGCGGTCGTGATGCAGTATTTGTACAGTTCTCCCTCGCCGATGCCGGGAATGAACAGCGTCCAGATTCCTCCCGCGTTGAATTCCTTCATCGGATACTGTTCCTCGTTCCATCCGTTGAAGGTTCCGACCACGTGGACAGCCTTGGCGTTGGGCGCCCAGACCGCAAAGAAAATGCCCTTCTCGCCGTTCTCCTCGGACGGATGGGAACCGAGCTTTTTGTAGATCTGATAGTGCGTGCCGTTGCCGAACCAATAGGCGTCATCATTGGAGATGAACACTCTGTTGTCCTTGGGTTCCTTGAGCGCGGCCGGCTTCTTTACCGCTTTTGCTGCAGTTCCCCCGCTCTTAGCCGCCTTCGTTTTCTTTGCTGCCGTACTGCTCTTCGTAGTCGTTGCTGCTTTCTTGACTGCCATAATACCCTACCTCCTGATACTGATTTTGCGTCCCTTTCTCCCGCGTCTTTTCCGCGTCGGATCCCGGGTGCCTGCTGCGCCCCGCCAAAAGTCAGACCCCAATCCGCTTCTTTGGCGAGCGCCGATATTAATGTATCTCAATAATGAAGGAAATCCTTATCCCTCAGAATAATCCTCTGTGCTCCTCCCTTTCTGCGGGAGAAAGAATCCACAAGGCTCGAAATCGTCTTGCGGCTTGCGTAGTAGATTGCCTCGTCGACGATATCCCGGATGTCTTCGAGTGTGACGCTGTGCTCTACCGTCTGCATGGACATGATCCTGCTCTGCAGGGCACTGATCCCGTACTCATCGATCTCGCACTGCAGCTTTCCTGCGTACTCTCTTGCATAGCCGAGAAGAGTATCCACGCTCAGGGCCGCTATGTCGACCCTTGCAGGGAACATCTCTTTCATTCTCGGATGATCATTCAAAAACGCGTCCATGACGCCCTTTCTGTCGATCATTATGATCAGGATGCTGCGCTCCGGCACGGCGATCATCTCACAGAGCGCCGCCGCTCCTTCCTCGCTCATCATGGAAGCTCTCTCAATGATCAGAGCGCCGAAGGGCATTCTCGGGATCACGCGAAGAACATTCTCCCTGGTTATGTATCTGCCTTCCGATTTGGCGATCTGGCCGACGAAATTGGGATTCTTCTGCCGGTACCGCAGTACCAGTTCCCTTGCAAGGCTGAGAGTTCCCGCTCCTTCATCTCCTGTGATCACGACATTGCCTCTTCCGCCCTCCAGAAAGATCCTGTCGAGCGCGTCGGTGAGCTGCCTGATGGAGTC
>JAZQCI010000120.1:0-6914 GCA_045546175.1 Lachnospiraceae bacterium
CAATTCTCAAGGTTCGGTGTGGGTATCCACAAAAGTGTGGCATTACCCACCAGTTTTGATCAATGAAATCCGGCATAGCCGGATCTCGGTCTTACTTTGTTCAGGTTTACGAACTCGTGGAGCGAGTTTCGCAATTACCTACATAAAATGTGGGGAGCGGCCTTGTCGCCAAAATATTGTATTTGCCGATGATCCCCATAAAGGTGAGGCATACGCCGACGGCCGCAAGGATGGACCCGCCGTAGAACCACAGGTCGCTGACCGGATTCCAGATCAGGACCGCTGCCGACGCGATGACGGCCAGGATGGATCCGAGGGCGTGTAAGAGCAGATTCTTTTTGGCCATCTCTGTTTTGGCACCGGAGAAGGCGTAGATCACGGCGCCCAGAAGAAGAGCGAGAGAGAGTCCTCCGTAGATCTTAAAAACGGTGAGATGCAGGTGATCCGTAACAAGGCGGCCCAGAATATCGAGAAACCTGGGAATCACGATGAAGATCACGGCGGCGACCCAGATCAGGGTCCCCCCTATCCTGGAAAACCGGGAGACGATCTTCTTCCCGTCGAAACTATCTGTTTTTGTGTCCGCCGCAGTGTCGGCGGAATCGGACCGGAAGCCTTTGTCGCCCGAGCGGGAATCCTTTTTGGAGATCGCGGCGATCTCGGTCCCGTAGAAGACGAGGCTGATCAGGGCCAGCACAGAGGAAGCTGTCAGTACCATCTGGCCTGTCATGGTAAAGAAAAAGGCCAGGACCGCGAAGATCGGGATTGCCAGGAGAATGCTCCCCAGCAGGTATTTGACAGGTTCTACGGGCAGGTCGGCGGTGATCTTACCGGTACTTCCGTTCATGACGGCATACGCGACGCGGTCATTCTTTCTGTAGGTCAGAAACCAGACGGGAAGATAGGCGCAGACAGGTTTTTCTTCCCGGACATTTAAGTAGGGGCCGCGCAGCTTTCCTTTAAATTCACCGGTCGACGGCATCCTGACGCCCGCGTCTCTATAGACGGGCGCTCCGGAGAGCCGGCTGATGGAATCCTCGGAAATGGCGTCCAAAATATCTTCCTCATAAACCGAACTGTCCACATCGGGAGCGTCGGCGTAAAAACCGCAGAGAATAGAAGGCGTGAAGGGCTGGAGCTTCGCAGCCTCGAAAGGCGCGATCCCGGCGGCGACATTGTCGTCGAAAGAGGAGGAGGCGTCGTGGGTAAGGCCCTTGTAGTCCGCGCTCACTTCTCCCGAGAGCCTGTAGTGCTCAGTGATCTTGTAATCGCCGCGCCGATAGGACTTGATTCCCGTCAGGTCCATATTTCCGCCGAAGGAATAGTTGTAGACCCAGTAGGGGATATAGATTCCGCGGAACCGGTCCAGAAACTCCGGGTCCCTCAACTCGCGCGGGGCAAACAGAGCCTTTCTGACAAGGGAAGAGTAGGCCTTCCGGCAGTCCTCCTTGGTGCGCGTAAAGGGAATGATATGAGCTGGGCGCTTTTCACTGCTCATCCTGCTGTCCAGGATGGTCGAGGCGCCGCAGTAAGTGCAGAAGCCGGCCGCCGTGACGTTTGTCGTCATGATCTCGCCGCCGCACTGCGGGCAGGTGAAGACGGTGACGCCGAACATATCGTTTTCCTCAGCGTCCCGTGTCTTCTCGTATTCATAGGGGTCCAGCTGCGTCTTGCAATAGTCGCACATCAGCTTCTGTGAGGCGATGTCAAAACTCAGATTTCCGCTGCAATTAGGACAATTATACATATCTCACACTTTCCTGATATTTTTGAACAAATCAGAGAAGACCGGCGCTGCCGGGCCTCTCACAGACGGCTGACGGCCGCGCCCCGGGGGCATTTGCCGTTCAGTTCTTTATTAGTTATAATAGCATATCATTCGGCTTTGGGCATCACCGAACTTGGCGCTGCCCGGGCGAAGGAAACTATATGCGAAGACTCGGACAGGAGGAAATACAGTATGGGACATATACATGAATCGGTATTCATTGCAGAAGGAGCCAGAGTGATCGGCGACGTCACTCTGGAAAAAAACAGCAGTGTCTGGTTTAACGCCGTGCTGCGGGGCGACGCGGACCGGATCGTAGTGGGAGAGAATTCAAATATACAGGACAACTGTGTGATCCACACCCACGAAGGGCTTCCGACGATCGTCGGGAAAAACGTTTCCGTGGGACACCTGGCCCTTCTCCACGGATGCACGGTGGGAGACAACTCCCTGATCGGCATGCACGCCACCGTCATGAACGGCGCGGTGATCGGCAAAAACTGTGTGATCGGCGCAGGGGCCCTTGTCACAAGCGGAACAGTGATCCCCGACGGGAGCGTCGCGGTGGGAAGTCCGGCCAGAGTGGTCCGCAAGGCGACAGAGAAGGACCTTGCGGGGAGCATGACGAACACGGCGTTCTATCTCAGGCTGTCCGCCGCTAATCTGGCAGAGGCAAAAAAGAGGGAAGAAACCGAAAAATAACAGAAAATATCGGGGAAAACCGCGAAATGCGGAAAATCTTGTTGTAATGCTTTGAAACGCTATTGCAATGAAGTTATGAAAATTTTATAATTACTTCATTGGCGATTCAAAGAGCCGAATTTTCATAAGGGAGGATAGTTAATTATGAAAAAAATCATCAAGTCAAGTCTTGCAGTGGCTCTGTCCGTTTGTATGGCAGCAGCTATGACGGCATGCGGCGGTTCAAGCGGCGCGAGCAGCTCCGAGAGCGCACCCGCTGAAAGCGGTGCGGCAACTGAGGCGGCCGAGAGCACAGGCGCGGCGATCAAGATCGGCGGATCCGGACCTCTGACAGGCCCCGCAGCTGTTTACGGTCAGGCCGTCAAGAACGCAGCTGAGATCGCGGTTGAAGAGATCAATGCCAAGGGCGGACTTCAGTTCGAGCTCAACATGCAGGATGACGCACACGATCCCGAGAAGGCAGTCACCGCTTACGGCGTACTCAAGGACTGGGGCATGCAGGCTTCCCTTGCAACCGTAACTTCCGCTCCCGGCGCGGCAGTTTCCCCTTCCTATGCGGAGGATAAGATCTTCGCGATCACTCCTTCCGGATCTTCCACATCCGTTATCTACGCGGATCCCGACAACCTTTCCGGCGCTTTCGGAAATGTCTTCCAGATGTGCTTCACAGACCCTAACCAGGGAACTGCAAGTGCGGACTACATCTCTGCACATCCCGAACTGGGAACCAAGGTCGGTATCATCTACAAGAACGATGACAACTATTCCAAGGGCATTTTCGACACATTCATGGCGGAAGCAGCTGCTAAGGGTCTCAATGTTGTCTACAGCGAAGGCACATTCGATGATTCCAACGCGCAGGACTTCACCGTACAGCTCGGAAAAGCACAGGAAGCAGGCGCTGACATCCTGTTCCTGCCCATCTACTATGATCCCGCTTCCCTGATCCTCACACAGGCGAACGGAATGGGTTACAAGCCCACTTTCTTCGGTGTTGACGGTATGGACGGAATCCTCGGCCTTGAAGGCTTCGATACTTCTCTGGCAGAGGGCGTTTACCTGCTGACTCCTTTCTCGGCAGATGCTACCGATGAGCTCACCGTGAACTTTGTCACCAAGTACAAAGAGAAATTCGGTGAGGTCCCGAACCAGTTCGCGGCAGATGCTTATGACTGCGTATACGCGATCGCACAGGCTTGCGAGGCGGCAGGCGTAACAACGGACATGAGCTCCGATGAGATCTGCACAAAGCTCGTAGAGCAGTTTACCACCATGACCTTCAGCGGCCTTACAGGCTCCGAGATGAAGTGGAACGCAAACGGCGAAGTCACAAAGTCCCCCAAGGCTGTCGTGATCAAGGACGGCGTCTATGTAGGTGTTGAAGACTGATCTATTTCAGTCGGAAAATTGTGAAAGTACTCAAATTGTAAACAGGCTAGAGCCCGCCTCCGTGCGGGCTTCCTGTATTATTTACCCTCAGATGACTATCTCATATTAAAGAGAGGAAGACAGACATGCAGTTTCTATCCTATTTGATCAACGGATTGGGGCTGGGCAGTGTGTACGCCATCATTGCGCTCGGATACACGATGGTGTACGGCATTGCCAAGATGCTCAATTTCGCACATGGTGACATCATTATGGTCGGAGCCTATATAGCATTCTTCGCCATCACTAAATTCTCTTTACCGTTTCCTCTGGCCGTTCTTGCCGCTATGGCGGTGTGTACGGTCCTTGGCGTGGTGATCGAGAGACTTGCCTACAAGCCTCTGAGACAGGCACCCAGCCTGGCTGTTCTGATCACTGCGATCGGCGTGAGCTATTTCCTCCAGAACGGCGCGCAGCTTTTGTGGTCGTCCTCTAGCAAGGTGTTCCCGTCCGTGATCAGCACAGGAGGCATTTCACTGGGCTCCGCGTCCGTGTCCTACCTGACACTGATCACGATCGTGACCTGTATCATTGTCATGGTCTGCCTCACACTCTTTATTAACAAAACAAAGACGGGCAGCGCGATGCGCGCGTGCTCGGAAGATAAAGGCGCGTCCATGCTGATGGGAATTAACGTGAACATGATCATTTCCATCACGTTCGCCATCGGTTCCGGCCTCGCCGCCATCGCTTCTGTGCTGCTGGCCTCGACCTATCCGTCCGTGTATCCGACCATGGGCTCCATGCCAGGTATCAAAGCGTTTACGGCGGCCGTATTCGGCGGCATCGGGTCGATTCCGGGCGCTTTTGTAGGCGGACTTCTGCTTGGTATCATTGAGATCTTCGCAAAGGCCTACATTTCCACACAGCTGTCTGACGCCATCGTATTCGGCGTTCTCATTCTGATCCTCATGTTCAAGCCTACCGGCCTTCTGGGCAAGAAGATCAACGTCAAGGTCTAAAAGGGGGAGATAAGATGAAAGAAAAGAAAAGTTTACTCTCCTTTGGCGGAGACAAAAAACAGAGAGGCCGCTTTCTCTCTTTTGCCATCGTGATCATCGCTTACATAGCGGTTGAGATCCTGATGAAGACCGGAAACCTGAACAGCCTCTTTACCAGCCTTTTGGTTCCGATCACCTGCTATGTGGTGGCGGCCATCGGCCTCAACCTCAACGTAGGTGTGTCGGGCGAGCTCAACCTCGGACAGGCAGGATTTATGAGCGTCGGCGCGTTCTGCGGCGTATGTGTGTCGGGAATGCTGGCAGCTTCCATCCCTGCGGGGATCCCCAGGCTGATCATCGCGATCATCTGCGGAGCCATACTCGCGGCCCTGTTCGGATTCGTGATCGGTATCCCGGTCCTCACATTGCAGGGCGACTATCTGGCCATCGTCACACTGGCTTTCGGACAGATCATCAAGAGTATCTTCATGAACGCCTACATCGGAATGGATTCGGAGGGCCTGCACGTAAGCTTCGTGCAGAGCAACTTCAAGCTCCAGCCGGGCGGCAAGATGCTCCTGAACGGACCCATGGGCGCCACCGGAACACAGAAGATTGCCAACTTCACCGTCGGCGCCGTTCTGATCGTCATCGCGCTCCTGATCGTCTATAATATGATGTTCTCCAGAAGCGGAAGAGCCATCATGGCGGCAAGAGACAACCGCATCGCCGCGGAATCGGTCGGAATTCCGATCTCCAAGACCAAGATGCTCGCTTTTGTCACATCGGCGGCGCTTGCGGGCGCGGCGGGTGCCCTCTACGGACTGAATTATTCCACTCTGGTACCCAACAAATTTGATTTCAATACTTCGATCCTGATCCTCGTTTACGTCGTTCTGGGCGGACTTGGCAATATGACCGGCACGATCATATCCACCGTCGTCCTGATCCTGCTTCCGGAGCTGCTCCGCTCGCTGCAGGACTACAGAATGCTGATCTACGCGGTCGTCCTGATCGTGATCATGCTGGTGACCAACAACGAATGGCTCATGACCAAGTGGAAGAGCCTGTTTGCGGGCAAGGCGAAAGGAGGTGCGTGAGATGGCTGAGAAAATGGCTGAAAACGGAAAGACTCCTATCCTTGATGTGCAGGAGCTCGGCATTGACTTCGGCGGTCTGACTGCGGTAAATGATCTGAACCTCCAGGTCTTTGACGGCGAGATCGCAGGCCTGATCGGCCCCAACGGAGCCGGTAAGACCACGGTCTTCAATCTTCTGACCAAGGTCTATAAGCCTACGAGGGGCAAAATATTCTTTGACGGCAAGGACACGGCCGGAAAGAGCGTCGTGGACATCAACAAGGCGGGCATCGCCAGAACCTTCCAGAACATCCGCCTGTTCGGCAACCTGTCGGTACTGGACAACGTCAAGACGGGATTCCACAACGTCACTCCTTACTCGCCGATCACGGCGATTCTGCGCCTGCCGAAGTTCTTCGCAAGCGAGAAGGAGATCGACGAAAAAGCAAGAGATCTTCTGAAGATCATGGAACTGGACGACTATGCGGATTATCTCGCCAGCAATCTCCCTTACGGCGCCCAGAGACGCTTGGAGATCGCCAGAGCGCTCGCCACCAATCCCAAACTCCTTCTTCTGGACGAGCCGGCAGCCGGCATGAACCCGCAGGAGACGGAAGAGCTGATGGATATGATCCGTTTCGTCCGCGACCACTTCGGGATCGCGATCCTTCTGATCGAGCACGACATGAAGCTGGTCATGGGAATCTGCGAGAGGATCACCGTGCTCAACTACGGCATGATGCTGGCGCAGGGAACGCCGGAAGAGATCCAGTCCAATCCGGAAGTCATCAAAGCGTATTTAGGAGACTGATAAATGCTAAAAGTAACAGACCTTAAGGTAAAATACGGCATGATCGAAGCCATCAAGGGCATCTCCTTTGAGGTACGCGACGGCGAGATCGTGACAATGATCGGCGCGAACGGCGCCGGTAAAACGACAACAATGCACGCCATCTCCGGCCTTGTCAAGGCGGCCGAGGGCAGTATCAAACTCGA